>NZ_FOTS01000134.1 GCF_900114615.1 Pelosinus propionicus DSM 13327
AAATGGGCTAAGTGATGTGAATGCGATTACTGCTGGAATGAAGTTGAAATTACCATCATGATTAAATATGAATTTTTAATAGAAAGTAAGCAAACGGGAAATATATATGACGCCTCAGAGCTAATTGTTGAGGCGTCATACCATACGGTGATTCGTGGGCAGGCGGGTAAATTTCAATTTGAACTGATAAAGGATGCTATCATTGAATATCACGAAGGAGATGTTGTGAGATTTAAAGTTAACGACACTCCTATTTTTTATGGGTATGTGTTTTCTAAGGATATTGATCGTTGGGGTAGAATTAAGACCGTATGCTATGATCAATTGCGCTATCTAAAAGCTCGTTGGAGCTATACATTTAGTGGGGTGACAGCAACAAGTGTAATTAAAAAGATAGCTCAAGATTTCAGTCTTACAACGGGTACGCTGGCTGATACTGGATATACTATAGCATCTACCATGATATTACAGGAGAAAAGCCTCTTTGATATCATCTATTATGGTTTACAACAAACACAATTAAATACAGGTGAGTTGTATATTTTTTATGATGATTTTGGCGCTTTGACGTTAACGCAAGCGTCTAGCATGTATGTCGATGTAGTATTGGGTACAAGTAGCCTAGTAACCGATTACAGTTATAAAACGGATATTGATAAGGACACCTATAACTTAATTAAATTAGTGCGTCCTAACAAGGATACAGGATATGGTGATGCTTATATTGCAAAGGACGAAACGACTATGAAAAAATGGGGAACCCTCCAAAAATATGAAGTCGTTGACGAAAATCTAAACGCTGCACAAATCCAGGCCCAGGCTGAAACTTGCCTAACATATTACAACAGAGTGTTACGAACTTTAAAACTCGATAATTGTTTAGGTGTAGTAGGCTTACGGGCTGGTCACATGGTGACAATTGATATTCCTGACATTGGCGATATTAGTTTAAGTAAAAAATTGCTCTTAGATTCGGTGGACCATCGGTTTGGAAATGGTAAACACGTAATGAGCGTAGGAATGCGGGTGATAATTTAATGGATATAAATCCAAATGGTACCTTATATCAGGTAATACAGACTATTGTACAAAATATTTTTAAAAGTTTAAGCCCTACTGACTCAAT
>NZ_FOTS01000132.1 GCF_900114615.1 Pelosinus propionicus DSM 13327
ACTGTCAAAACTACATCGGTGGTAAACTTTTTCGATATCACTACTGGTAAACTAATTCAGTATCAAGTGGTAAAGAAATTCATTGACATTCACACCTCATAAAACGGTCTTCCCCAATCCTGTAAATAATTATCTATAATAATATGATAAAAATCTTTCTCCGTTAATGTCCCGTCGAAATCTGATACAAATGCAAACTTTTTCAAAATGATTCCTCCATAGTAGCTGTGGGTATTGCTATATACTACTTACTTTTTTTATTTTAGTATTTGAAGTATAACAAATATAATAGCCAGTATCTCATATTTCGATGTTTTTTTCAAACTTTTCTTTGTAATGATAAAATCTCACCTATTTTTATAAACATGGAATGAAAAACCTGCTACAGATTAAGTAGCAGGAGAAAATGATAGTTATATTTATGGATGCTCTAAATATAATTTGAGAAAAACATCATTCTAGCAACAAGTTAGTCCTATCTCAAAATCCCCTGCTACTCTTAGAACAGTATCTCTTTGCAATGTTTAATCCTATATTAATAAATTACTGCGCTTTTAACTAAAGGGCATTTTCTAACTAAAAGTATATATCCTCGTATTTCGATTTACTTGTATTGTTGATACCTTTTAATTCCATTACAAGCAACTCTTGCTTTTAATATGTACCATTAATATGTTTAAGTCATTACTATCCATTCAAGATAATCTTCTTTTTAATATTTTCTAAGACCATTTCACATTCTTTATTATATTTTATTAATTCAAGCATAGTTATAAGGTCATTATCATCTAGTGGAATTATTAGTTTACGATCATCGTTATAAATATCAGAACATCTTTGATACAGTAATTCTTTGTCAATGATATTTCTACACATAAGTATACCAAATTTACCTTTATTAAAACTAAATCTCCCAGCTAATTGATCTAATTCAGGATTTGCTATATCCTTATTGTAATTCTTACACTCTATCATTATATAGGGGCAAAAAATTTTATTTACGTCATGAAGCCTATGAAAAAAGCCCCTATGAGCTATATTTGAACTGGTACCTAGAAATAGGACATTATAGAAAAAAGCCTAAATTAAGCCACAATGAGATGATCCCGATATTGAATCGGGGTCATTTTTTTT
>NZ_FOTS01000131.1 GCF_900114615.1 Pelosinus propionicus DSM 13327
AAATGGGCTAAGTGATGTGAATGCGATTACTGCTGGAATGAAGTTGAAATTACCATCATGATTAAATATGAATTTTTAATAGAAAGTAAGCAAACAGGAAATATGTATGACGCCTCAGAACTAATTGTTGAGGCGTCATATCATACGGTGATTCGTGGCCAGGCAGGTAAATTTCAATTTGAACTGATAAAGGATGCTATCATCGAATATCACGAAGGAGATGTTGTAAGATTTAAAGTTAACGACACTCCTATTTTTTATGGGTACGTGTTTTCTAAGGATATTGATCGCTGGGGTAGGATTAAGACCGTATGTTATGATCAATTGCGCTATCTAAAAGCTCATGAAAGCTATGTTTTTAGCGGTGTAACTGCAACATCTGTGATAAAAAATATAGCACAAGATTTCAGTCTTACGATAGGTGTTATTGAAGATACGGGATATACCATATCTTCAACAATGGTACAGGACAATAAGAGCCTCTTTGATATCATTTACTATGGTTTGCAACAAACACAATTAAATACAGGTGAGCTGTATATTTTTTATGATGATTTTGGTGCTCTGACTTTGACGAAAGCATCTAATATGTATGTGGACGTAATTTTAGGCACAAGCAGCCTGGTGACAGATTATAGCTACAAAACGGATATTGATAAGGATACCTATAATAAAATCAAGTTAGTGCACCCGAATAAAAAGACTGGCAAGGGTGATGTTTATATCGTGCAAGATAGTACGACTATGAAAAAATGGGGAACCCTCCAAAAATATGAAGTCGTTGACGAAAATCTAAATGCTGCTCAAATCCAGTCCCAGGCTGAAACTTGCCTAACATACTACAACAGAGTGTTGCGAACTTTAAAACTCGATAATTGTTTAGGCGTAGTTGGTTTAAAGGCTGGTCATATGGTGACAATTGATATTCCTGACATTGGCGATATTAGTTTAAGTAAAAAATTGCTCCTAGATTCGGTGGACCATCGATTTGGAAATGGTAAACACGTAATGAGCGTAGGAATGCGGGTGATAATTTAATGGATATAAATCCAAATGGTACCTTATATCAAGTAATACAGACCATTGTACAAAATATTTTTAAAAGTTTAAGCCCTACTGACTCAATTATAGGAACGGTAGAAACAGCCAGTCCTTTGACAGTGCGTATTAGTCCACA
>NZ_FOTS01000130.1 GCF_900114615.1 Pelosinus propionicus DSM 13327
TTGTTGGAAGGTTGGGACATGATTGACTGCTTAGAATTTGGCAGTGCTTCAGCTGCTATGTTGGTGGCTAGCCATAGCTGTTCCGAAGCAATGCCAACGGTTGAGGAAGTAACAGAATTTATCAGAAAAAGCAAGGAAAAATACGGTGACATGGTAGCGAGAATGTAGTAAAGATTATTGAAAATCACATAGGAATTCTTTAAAGTGTTAGAAGGTGTTGCTGTGATACAATGTTTTATGAAACCAGATTATATTTCCCATTTTAAAAATGGGAAATTGCCTCGTCTATTTTCAGCCAGTAAGATAGATGCTAGTTACAGCGTATATCCACGTATCTTGCATAAACACGAAGACATGCTGGAAATCATGTTAGTACGCAGTGGCAGTGGTGTATACATTGTGGATGAAAAGCGTTACTCCATTCAAAAAGGTGATATCATCATTTGCAATTGCAATGTTCTGCATGATGAAGACCCTACTCAGAGCAAAAACTTGAATACTTATTGCTGTACATTGACGAATGTAGAGATTACGGGATTTGATAAAAACTGTCTGATCCATAAAACAGCTTGCCCGATTGTTCACAGTAATGAATTGTTTGAAACGATGGGAAATTTGATGGGGATGATTTACTTTTTGCTGGCATCGGACATAGAGCAAATGGAAGAAACTTGCTCTTATCTTGCTGTTTCCTTAGTAGCACTGTTAATGCAAATCATCCATAAAACTGAAATGGAAGACACGGCTAAGAAAAAAAGCACCTATGAACTGTTGGGAATTCGTATCAAGCAATATATTGACACCCATTATGATGAACCGCTTACGCTGCAATCCATCAGTGATGCAATGCATATCAATCCATATTATCTGGCACATGTATTTAAAGATACAATTGGTTATTCCCCCATGAGGTACACCATGCGCCGCCGCATTGGTGAAGCACAGAGCCTGCTGATTACTACACGATACTCAATTACACAGATTGCCAATATCGTTGGTTATGATAATCCAAATCATTTTAATATTCTCTTTACGAAATACGTTGGTATGCCTCCCAATAAATATCGCAATTCATATACCAAGGAAAAAAGATAACTTTTCGGGAAAATAGAGCCGCGATTTATGATTGGTGATTTTATGTGATTTTTTAAAAATAAATGCATGCTACGCAATAAGGGGCTGTCTCAATAAGAAATTGAGATAGTCCCTTATATGTATTAAAAATACAAGAGGCAGGTTCCGAAGAACCTGCCTCTTGGTGTAGAATT
>NZ_FOTS01000126.1 GCF_900114615.1 Pelosinus propionicus DSM 13327
GTGGAAATGGTAGGCATGGACGGTGTTATATTTTTAAGAGTATCTCTTAATCTGGCTGCCGCATCTGTGCCCCAGGCTTTGCCCGTGTTATACGCGTAAGTTGGGTTTATATAATCAAACTTATCTACATGACCAAGATCAATCTTCCCTTTTGAAAGTTTATTTAAATCACTACTAATCTGATTAAATAGAGTAATCCAGTAGTTGCCGATATTTCCAAGCACGTCCAGAAATATCGCACCAAAAGCATATACGGCACCGACGACTACACCAAAGACTTCCGGAAATTTTAGAAATAGGGTGAGCAAGCCGACGACCACAGCAACAACTGCCAATATGGGCCAGTTTACTGACCACCAAGCAGAAGCTGCTGCCCACCCTGCAGCAGCAAAAGCCGTTGCAACGGGAACCCCAGAGGCGATGCCCCAAACTACAGCCAATATCGGCGCAACCATTCCCCATAAAGAGATAGTTGCTATCGTTGCTCCTCCAATTAACAAAGTCCAAAATACATACTCTAAAATAGGTTTAATAGGGTCTATTGCGTCCCATAATTGCCCTATAGCATGAATTAGCCATAACACCCCTGCCACTGAATACGCCAGCGCTCCTGCTATAAAGCCCAATGCACCGATAAAGTTCTCACCAAAGGATGTCATCTTTCCGTCTGCATCAAAAAATAAGTCAGATATCAAACGAATTGCAGGAAGCAATCGAAGTACAACCGATTGCGCCATATCAGCCATATGGTTATGCCAGCGACTCGTAAAGCTTAAAAGCTGCATTTGTGGAGATAGCATTAAGTTATCAAATGCCTTACCACCCATATTCCTCATTTGTAGCAATTTTTGCATTCCGACTACAAAGCCTTCCATATCACCGGCTTTTGCAGCTTGCTTTGCACCTGATGCCTCAATTTGACTATGCCCAATACTAAATCGGCGCTGAAGACTCGTAAAATTTCCAGCCATTGCTTCCTGCAAGGAAAACTGAGCTCCTCGTAACCCTTGCCCCTGGGTGTCAAATACAGCCAAGGTTTTAGCTAACATCGTGAGTTCGTCTAACTGCTTCGGAACCGTTGTCATGCCCATAAACGAATTGACACCTGCAAAAACATCCTCTTGCTTAAAACCATAATGATTGGCCATGTCCTTATAATGCTGAAACGCTGCACTTCCTATCTCGTTATTGCCTAACCGCGCCTGAAACATTCTTTCATAGCTATCTGTTTTAAATCCCAGCTCGACAAACTGTTTAGCCCCGTACAAACCACCAAGCAGAGCCGTTATTTTTAGCACGGTACTTGCAATGCCTTTAAACTCATTATGCATGGCTTTTGTGGGATCTACGGCACTGTTGAT
>NZ_FOTS01000125.1 GCF_900114615.1 Pelosinus propionicus DSM 13327
TTTTTTCTTCCGATCAACAAGAGATTTCTGCTTTTTTATTAAAAAAGAGGCGTACCGCAAAACGATTTCAATAAACGTTTTGCGACACGCCCTTTGTTTTAGTATATTAGGAAAAGATTATATTTCTTTAGTTTTTTATGAGATTTTGCAGGAAGGCGATGTCTTTTTGGGGAAGAATACAAAATGGAAGGAGTGTCATTACGTGAGTATAGTTCTAGAACAAATTGAGACAAAAATTATGCAGGGAATTCGTCTAAACAGAGAAGATGGTATTGCTTTATTTGAATGCAATAATTTAACTTGGTTAGGTTATTTAGCAGATATAGTCCGAAAAAGTGTGAGTGGCGACTATGTATATTATAATGTAAATCGCCATATTAACCTTACGAATATTTGTACTGCTCGGTGTGAATTGTGCGCTTTTGGATGTGATGCAGATAGTACTCAGTCATATGCAATGGGTAAGGAGAATGCGTTAGAAATTGCAAAAGAGGCGGCCAAAGACCCAGATCTTAAAGAATTGCATATTGTCAGTGGTCTGCACCCAGATTGGCCTTTTTCATACTATGTCGATGTAATAAAGACATTAAAAAGGGAACTGCCACATATTCATTTAAAAGCGTTTACAGCAGTAGAGATTATATACTTTGCAAGTATTTCTGGAAAGTCTGTCTCCGAAGTATTAATTGAACTACAAAATGCTGGTTTAGACTCTATGCCTGGTGGTGGTGCTGAGATATTATCAGATCGGGTAAGGAATGAAATTTGCTCTAAAAAGGCTACTGCTGCTGAATGGTTAGAGGTAGCTCGTACTGCGCACAATCTAGGGATTCGCAGTAATGCCAGTATGTTATATGGTCATATTGAAACTGTAGAAGAACGAGTAGATCATTTATTATCTTTGCGTAATTTACAGGATGAAACGGGTGGTTTCCAAACATTTATTTGTTTTCCTTTTCATCCCAATAATACGGTACTTGGTGAACGTATCGAAAGAACTTCAGTATGGGATGAACTTAAGACGATGGCTATATCTCGTTTGATGTTAGATAACTTTAAGAATATTAAGGCTTATTGGGTAATGCTCACGTTGCCGATCGCTCAGCTTGCATTAGGATTTGGTGCAAATGATATCGATGGTACAGTAAGCGAAGAGAAAATTATGCATGCAGCAGGAGCAAAATCTGCTACATTTTTGAACAAAGATACGATCATTAAGACCATTCGCGAAACTGGTCGTATTCCAGTAGAAAGGGATTCTATGTATAATATAGTTAAAATATTGTAATAAGCTGCCCCAGACCTTAATTTTAAAAGGAAAATAGATTGCTAAATAGCAAAATGACCACATTTTGACCACAATA
>NZ_FOTS01000129.1 GCF_900114615.1 Pelosinus propionicus DSM 13327
TAGACCGCTCCCGTGGAAATAGACAGGCAGGAAACGCCCTGTCGTAGGATAGCTTAGAATTACACGGCCATGCTCCTGATTTGAAAGGGAGTATGGCCATTTTTTGTCTTGATGCGTTCGAAGTTGTAGAAGTGGATGTATTGGTCAATAAGATGACGTGCTTGGTGAATGGTCTGAATTTTTTGGCGGTAGATACACTCGGTTTTTAGAATGCCGAAGAAGTTTTCGGCAGGGGCATTATCCAGAGGTGTAGCCGCTCTTGACATGGACGGCAGAATGCCGTACTGTTTGGTTAGGTTCAAATAGCCGTGCGAGGTATATTGGAACCCTTGGTCGCTGTGGAGGATCAGTCCATCAGCGACCTCCTTTTTTGCTTTTTGAATGGTTCGATAAACCAGAGCATTGTCTTGTATGGTTCCCATATCGTAGGCAACGATGAAATCGTCATACAAATCCTTGATAGCCGACAAGTAGAGTGTCCCCTCGCCGGTGTGTATATAACTAATATCTGTTACCCATTTTTGGTTTGGCCTGTCTGCATGGAAATCCCTGTTCAGTTTATTCTCATAGATGTTCATTCGCTGTTGCCGTTGGTACAGTGGACGAGGGCGGCGAATGGACGAAAGCAGGCCATACTTACGCATCACCCGAAGCACGGCCTTGTGATTGACAACAAGGCCGTGTTTTTGTAACAGCCACAACCTGACACGTCTGTAACCGTAGGTTTCTTTTGTTTCCTGCTGGCACTGAGCGACCAGCCTGCTCATTAGCATGTCCCGATCCGGTCGGTCCCTTCTTTTTCGCCATGCGTAATACCCGCTGCGTGATACCTCGAAAAACCTGCACATGAACGCAACCGGATACTTCTCTTTGTTTGCTTCCATCGCTGCATATTTGATTTCTGCATTCACATCCTTCCAGCAGCTTGAAGAAAAGACCGATACAAATCCACTTCCCGTTCCAATGCTTTAATGCGCAGCTCCATTTCACGCTGTTTTGTGAATGGTGACGTGCGCGGTCTTCCCCGCTTTTTAGGTATGCAAACTTCCGGTTTCCTGTTATAACGCCGAACCCAATTTTTGATTTGTACCTTTGTGAGCCCCAGTGCATCTGCTATTTCCTGGCGTGTTTTGCCTTGCTCACGCATGGCGATTATCTCTGGTTCCATTATTTTGATGTGCGTATATTCCCTTTTCATGCAATCGCCCCCTGTCGTAGTTTCTATCCTACAACAGGGGGCGTTTTCTCTCAATGTCTATTTCTTGGGATGCGGTCTA
>NZ_FOTS01000124.1 GCF_900114615.1 Pelosinus propionicus DSM 13327
GTATACTGAAATCCCCTGTCACTATGAAAGAGAGGGGATGCATCCGGATATTCTTTGTGAGCGATATCAAAGGTCTTAAAAACAAGTTCATTGTTGTTCGAATGACCAAGAACAAAGGCGACAATGCTTTTGTCTCCTAAATCCAGTATTGCGCTTAAATATGCTTTTCCTCCAATGCCGTACTTCATCTCTGTCACATCAGTAAGCCATTTTTCTCCAAAGTTATTGGATGAAAACTCTCTGTTCAAGATGTTTTCGGCAGTGGTTTCAGGTGTGGAATGGATATATGCCTTTCTTTTTTTGCGGCATACGGACTGAATATGTAAAATCTTCATTAATCGGTAAATCCGTTTGTAATTCAAAGTAAGGTTGTATTCACGGTTGAGTTTGATAGTCATTTGACGGTATCCAAGAATACCATCACGTTCTTGATAGGCCTCTTTGATCAGTGGGATTAACTTTGTATTAAATAGCGCGTTAGCATTCACTTGTCTATTTCGCCATTTGTAGTAAGACGATCTTTGTATACCTGAAATATCACATAGCTTCTGTATTGGATAGTTTTCCTTCTCATGAAGCTCCTGGATTGCCTGATAGATTGCATCGTATTTTATTTGGCTTAGAACCGCCACCTTTCTATTTCTTCCAACTTTTTTAAAAAATCGATCTCCATTTGCTGCCTTTTGTTCTTAGCTTCAAGAAGTTTATTTTCAGCTCTCAATTTTTCAATCTCAGACATTTCATCCAGCGTCTTTCTTTTACCACGTTTATCTTGCAGCGCTTCTACGCCATTTATTTCGTATTTGGTTGCCCAACTGTAAACCTGCTGGTAGGACACCCGATATTTTTGTGCGGTTTGTGCATAGTTATTCTGGTGCTCGATGCAATATTTAACGATTTCCACTCGTTCCTCATAGTTGGTTTTACGACCTTTGGTCATGATAGGTACTCCTCCCGTTCCAGAAGATTTTAACTTCTCATGACTATTATACTTTGAAATCCAGCTTCGCAGTTGACGAGTTGATTTTACTCCGTATTTTTTACAAAGATCCATATGAGAACCACTACCAGATAGATAATCCATCACGACTGTTTCTTTCAACTCCCAAGAATAGGATAGGTTTTTCGAGGTTTCCTGTAGCCCTTCTGGTCCTAAAGACTGATACCTTGCTAACCATCGCCTAATGCTTGTATTAGCTACCTTTAATTGCTTTGACAGATCGTTCATGGAGTATTCATTCCGTAGGTACTTTTCAACTGCATCAATGCGTTCTTCATATGAAACCGTAAATTTGCTTCCCATAAAAAATATGCTCCTTCCTTGCAATAGACAGTTTTATTATTTCAACTGTCTATTACAAGGG
>NZ_FOTS01000122.1 GCF_900114615.1 Pelosinus propionicus DSM 13327
TGGAAACAAAACTGACAAGGATAGCCGAATTAGCCAAACAAAAGCCCAGAGTTAAGTTGCAAACCCTAATCCATGCAATTGACGAAGAAAGCTTGAAAGCAGCTCATAGTGCCCTGTCAACAGGAAAAGCATCCGGTGTTGATGCAATGACGAAAGAAAAATATGGAGAAAAGTTACAAGAAAACATTACAGATCTTCTAGCAAGAATGAGGCGGCAAGCATATAGACCACAAGCCGTAAAGAGAGTCTACATCCCAAAATCGGATGGTAAGAAGCGACCGCTAGGAATACCTTCCTATGAGGACAAACTAGTGCAGAGAACCCTTAATGAAATCTTGACTGTTATCTACGAAACGGAGTTTCTAGAATGTTCCTACGGTTTCAGACCAGGAAGGAGCTGCCATGATGCCTTGAAAGAGGTTGCTAGAATCCTTGAAACTAGGAAGGTTAGTTATGTGGTGGATGCGGATATCAAAGGATTCTTTGATAATGTTGACCATGAGTGGATGATGAAGTTCTTACAAGAGCGAATCCAAGATCCAAGCCTATTGCGACTGATACAGCGGTTTTTAAAAGCTGGAATCATAGAGGCTGGCATAGAATACGAGACAGATACAGGAACGCCACAGGGAGGAATTATCTCCCCGACACTAGCGAATGTATACCTGCACTATGTACTGGATTTGTGGTTTACGGTGAAGATAAAGCGGGAATGCAGAGGCGAAGCATATCTGATCAGATATGCTGATGATTTTATCTGTTTCTTTCAACACCAATCCGATGCAGAAGTTTTCTACGGAAAAATGATAGAGAGACTGAGGAAATTCAACCTAGAGATAGCTGAGGAGAAAACAAAGATCATTGAATTTGGACGCTTCGCCGCAGACAATCGAGCCAAACAAGGAGGTAGCAAACCAGACACATTTAACTTTCTCGGATTCACGCACTACTGTAGCAAAAGCAAGACAGGTAATTTTCGTGTAAAGAGGAAAACCATTCGGAAGAAATTCAAAGCAAAACTAAAAGTTTTCGCTGAATGGCTTTACCATAATATGCATACGGAGATAGGAGAATTAATCAAAGAGGTAAATGCCAAGTTAATTGGGCACTACCACTACTATGGAGTGACCGACAACAGTAACGCAATACGTGCGTTTGGCTATCGAATACGCCGTAAAATGTTTGAAGTGCTCAACCGTAGAAGTCAGAAGAAGAGTCTGACTTGGGAAGGCTTTGCAAAACTTGAGAAACGATTTCCACTTGCTAGGGCAAGAATTTATATCAATATATATGGCTAAACATAGGTGAATGCTATTATGAAGAGCCGGATGCCTTAATAGGGCACGTCCGGTTCCGTGAGGGGGGCTAGATCGTGAGGTCTGCCTCTACTCGAC
>NZ_FOTS01000121.1 GCF_900114615.1 Pelosinus propionicus DSM 13327
GCATGCGCTTTTTAATTTCGTGTGTCCAGCGAAGCTGGGCTGTGCTTATGGGTGAAAGTCCCATCCCGGTAACTGCCAAGAGGCTGGGTAGCTAATCCCGGTGCGTCGCAGAAATGCGGGGTGCTGAGCGGGAGGATAAAGTACCTGGAAACAGGGCGAGCAAAGATATAGACTGCAACATGAAGTGAACTCTGTCGCATCGTTAAAAAGCCCCTTGGAAACGAGGAATGTAGAGGGAGCCGAGCCTTGGGAATTTAGGCGAAGGCCATGGAAGACGGGAAGAGCTTGGAAAGCACCGTCAAAGAACCCTCCGGTGTAGAGGAGGCGGTATGTATCGAAAGTACAGTCTGGAACTGGAGAGACCCTCCCCTGCACGGGAGCATGTAAACAAAGATGTGAATTTGCTGAAATGCAGGAAGGGAGTCAGAGGGGTGCATAGTACCAATAATGTTACGGCAACAAAAACGTAACTAGGGAAGGGACCCTGCTTCATTCAAGTTTTTGGAGGAGGTAAGAGCGAGTGAATGCTCTAAAGGCTAACAACACCATAGAAAAAGCTCGACAACTCCAAAGAAAGCTATACCTTGCAGCAAAGAGAAACAATAAGCGGAAATTTCATGCCCTTTATGATAAGGTATATCGAGAAGATATACTAAGAGAAGCATGGAAACGGGTGAGAGCCAACGGTGGAACTGGGGGGATAGACGGAATCAGTATTGAGGCGGTAGAACTTTACGGAGTTGGCAAACTCCTAGGAGAAATACAAGAAACCTTGAGACAAGGACAATACCGCCCCCAACCAGTGAAAAGGGTGCACATTCCAAAGGCGGATGGAACCAAACGCCCGCTAGGAATCCCGACAATAAGAGACCGGATTGTACAAATGGCAGTAAAGATGGTCATAGAGCCGGTTTATGAAGCTGATTTCAAAGAAAGTTCTTATGGATTTCGCCCCAAAAGAAATGCACATCAGGCATTGGAAGAGATACGAAAAGCCTGTGATAAAAAGGAAATATGGGTAATCGACGCGGACATTAAAGGATATTTTGATGCCATTAACCACGACAAACTCATGAAACTAGTGGAAATGCGAGTGAATGACCGACGGATATTAAAGTTGCTCAGGCAGTGGCTGGAGGCTGGTATCATGCAAGAAGATGGTTATCAAGCAAGTGAAAAGGGAAGTCCGCAAGGTGGAGTTATATCACCGCTGTTAGCGAATATCTACCTTCACTACCTCGACAGTATGTGGGAAAAGTATGGCACTCACCTGGGAAAACTCGTAAGATACGCAGATGATTTCGTGATTATTTGCAGGCTTAAGAAAGGTGCCGAACAAGCATTGAAATTGGTGGGAGCAATCATAGAAAGACTGGAACTGACGCTACATCCGGAGAAAACAAAGCTGGTATCTATGTGGGGAGGTAAGGAAGGATTTGATTTTCTGGGGATGCATCACC
>NZ_FOTS01000119.1 GCF_900114615.1 Pelosinus propionicus DSM 13327
TGTGAATGTCAATGAATTTCTTTACCACTTGATACTGAATTAGTTTACCAGTAGTGATATCGAAAAAGTTTACCACCGATGTAGTTTTGACAGTGAAAAAGTTTACCACATTGCTCTTACATATAGGGAAACACTGATGATGCAGTATTTCCCCTATAGTTAATTTTCATTTCCTTGATTAGAATAATCTGCTCTGTAAGAATGGTCAGAGTTCATGTTTAATACATGGGATCTAAATGTCAAACGATCAATTAAGGCTGTTACCATTGTTGTATTTTCAAACATCGTAATCCAATCCGAGAATTTTAAATTTGTGGATACGATAACGCTGCGCCGTTCAGCTCTGTCAGCAATGACTTTGAATAATAATTCTGATTGATGGCGGTTAAAAGTTAGGTAACTGAGTTCATCAATAATCAATAGGTCAATTTGAGAAAGTTGCTTCTCTATCTTAATAAGCTTTTTGTATTCCTGGGCTTCAATAAGTTCGTTGGAAAGATTGGCTGCCGTATAGAACTTTACATTCATCCCCTGCATACAAGCTTTGATACCAATGGCAATACTAAGATGAGTTTTGCCAGTTCCTGGGTTTCCGATCATAACAATGTTCTGACGCTTGCTGACAAAATCACAACTGGCAAGTTCATGAATAAAAGCTTCAGTAATGTGCTCAAAACGACTGCAATCAAGTTCATCAATCGTTTTCATATACGGAAAGTTTGCGATTCTAATTTTGCGTTTCTGGCTACTTTCTGTACGGGAATCAAGTTCCATCCTCATTAGGGAGAGAAGAAATTCTTCATAGCTTTTATTGCTTGCCAGTTGACGAATGATATCACCGTAATAGTTGAATGTTGGTAATCTCAGTTGCTTTGCATATAGCTCAATGGTGTGCGCATTTGTATTGATCATTGGTTTGCTACCCCGTACTTTTCATCATATTTTTGTAAATCAGTTTTGGTAATTTCAATTTCATTTTTAAGATATATGATAGAAGAGGTAACAGGCTCATTCAAATAGGTTCTAACCATATCAACTGTAGGGATAACATAACCTGAAATACGACGCTTGATGGTAAGAATTCGTTCTTCCCCATAATCGACACATAAGCGAAGTAATTTAACCATCTCTTTATTCCCACCAGGTAACTGATTTCCCCAGTCCAACAGCTCCTTGGTAAGCGTCTCTTTAACTGGTCTGGCATTTGATACGGAGCGCGGCTTTCGCTCCAGCAAATCAATATAATGTTCTAGACGATACTCAGTATGTCCAAAGCCATATTGGCGCAAGTAAGTGGCAACCACTAATCCTTCATGTAGGATACGAATGTTATTTGCGTAGCCTTTCACAGTAACATCTTTTCTCAGATATTTCGTGGGGACCGAATAATTGTTTTTCTCATAGCGAACCGTAGAAAAATCATCTACTTTAGCCATGACCGTTTTACTCGTATCGAAGCGGTACCTCGGAATTGGTTTTAAAAAGCTGGTTTCTTCCTGATACATGACATTAACGGGCTGTTGCCGATTAGCTACTTTATGTTTCTTGCGATAACTGATGCAATCATTCCAAAGTTTACGA
This sequence comes from Pelosinus propionicus DSM 13327, assembly GCF_900114615.1. Taxonomy (GTDB): domain Bacteria; phylum Bacillota; class Negativicutes; order DSM-13327; family DSM-13327; genus Pelosinus; species Pelosinus propionicus. The sequence goes on from NZ_FOTS01000119.1 coordinate 1,582, forward strand.
TTGAGATCCTCGATGTCATTCACTTTGGGAACCGGTACAAGGAAGTTTCTTCTGGAATAACCAACTAAATTTTCTACAAGGCTTTTTTCATTACCACTAGCTGGATTGCAAAAGTCCAAGGAAAATGCATAATGTGCACTGAAAGAAAGATATTTGTCCTGCGGTTTTGCCTGAATACCAAACCCTTCTTTAACGGCAACTTTAGCGTTATCAAAAATTAAACGCTTTGGCGTACCGCCAAAGAAATCAAACATAATTTGTTGGGCTTCTAAGAAGGTT
>NZ_FOTS01000123.1 GCF_900114615.1 Pelosinus propionicus DSM 13327
TTTCATGTTCCAACAAACTTGATTTTACACAAAAAAATGGCTCCCGGCTACTGCCGGTTGCCATTTTTGTTTTTTAGGGCTAGTGCGACAGCCCCCTCTTGTGCTTAATAGGAGAAACTATAAGCTTTTTGAGTATAGAAATCTATAATATATTTAATTTTTACCTAAAAAGGTAGGTTTTACATTCGTTTTGCGATATAATAATCTTTATGATTATTTTGATAAGGATGTGGTGGAATGAATGAAAATTTAATTGCTGTGATAATTGGTATTGTGGAAGGTGTGACAGAGTATCTGCCCGTTTCCTCTACTGGACATATGATTTTAGCAGGAAGTATGCTGGGGTTTGAAGGAGAAAAAGCTAGTGTTTTTGAGGTGTTTATTCAGTTAGGTGCTATTTTATCAGTACTTTTCTTATATCAAGAAAAATTTTCTCGTATGTTAAAACCGCAACAGTTAAGTATTTATGGAAATGGTTTATCCATTAAACATGTTATGGCTGGTATTATTCCAGTTATGGGTATTGCATATTTACTGCATAAGCCAATTAAAGAATATCTGTTTTCTCCGTATACAGTTATTGTTGGCTTAGTTGTAGGAGGCATTTTTATGTTAGTTGCTGAAAAAATAGCAAAGCGTCCTATAACTACAAATGTTGATAAAATAACATTGCGGCAAGCGTTCTTTGTAGGGTTGTTTCAAGTGCTTGCACTATGGCCTGGTTTTTCTCGTTCTGGTTCTACAATATCTGGAGGGCTTCTTTTGGGGTTAAGCCGTAGTGCAGCCGCTGAATTTTCCTTTATTATCGCTGTCCCTCTTATGGCAGTAGCCTGTATATATGATCTATTAAAAGTTTGGGATAAGTTGAATATAGCTGATATACAGATGTTTTCCATTGGATTTGTAGTTGCTTTTGTTGTAGCGTACATATCAATTGTTTGGTTTATTAAATTTCTAAATAAGTCTACCTTGGCTTCTTTTGCCTACTACCGCTTTATAGTGGCAGCCATATCTTATTATTATTTTTTCTTTTAAAAGGAAAAATAGTGTGAGTTGGATTGTTTTAACAAAGGAAAAACATTGACAGAGCAATGAAAATGTAATATATTATTTAAGCAGCAGTTGTCGTACTAATTAAAGATGAAAAATGCTGTTTACAATAGTTGAAAAGTGTGATATAATTTAATCTTGTCAAAGGAAATGCTGGAATAGCTCAACTGGTAGAGCACCTCACTTGTAATGAGGATGTTGTGGGTTCAAGTCCTGTTTCCAGCTCCATTTTATTTTTTTCATTAAAATGGATGGGTTCCCGAGTGGCTAAAGGGAGCAGACTGTAAATCTGCCGGCTCCGCCTTCGCTGGTTCGAATCCAGCCCCATCCACCAC
>NZ_FOTS01000118.1 GCF_900114615.1 Pelosinus propionicus DSM 13327
GGGCGTGTCGCAAAACGTTTATTGAAATCGTTTTGCGGTACGCCTCTTTTTTAATAAAAAAGCAGAAATCTCTTGTTGATCGGAAGAAAAAAAGAAGTCGTAGCTAGATTATGGGCATAACAAAACAGAGGAATCGACTTCCCTTCAAAAAAATTATATACCGTTATCAGGACGCTTTGGGAATATGCAAATAACTTCCACAACGACCGTTTTGGATTTTGTTGTGGAGTTTCTTTAGGTTGTATGCCATGCACAGCAATAGAAATTCAGTATGCACTTTAACTTGACTACGCATCAAAAATCGCCGAAAGCCCATGTCCTCTTTAAGAACCCCAAAAGCTCCCTCGACTTGAATCGAACGATTCATGCGCAATAAGATGCCTTCTTCCTTTTGAATTCGTGCCTGCATTTCTTCGCGCTGTCTGAGAAAAATCTTGGATACATGCAGATTCTTGCTTCGTTCTTCTAGCGGCTTTTTACTTGCTCCTTTGATGCATTTGGTTTTATGTGGGCAGCCAGTGCATTTTGTGCAGGTGTATACCGTTGTTACGATAGAATAACCAGCTTTGGACTTGGTCTTCTTCTCGTAGGCTGCTTGGATGGAGTAACCCATATGGCAGAGGTAACTATCGATTTGGGCATCGTAGGGCATGTTATCCCGTCTGCCAATGTCGCTTTTGTATTTGCGAGTTTTTGCCAGGTGGTGATTAGCTGGCTTGATAAATGCTGTTAGCCTTTGTTTCTCACACCATGTATAATTTTCCTCGCTTTCAAACCCTGCATCCGCCACCGGTTTGCTATATCCTAGACCTTGGAGTTTTTCCATCATCGGAATAAACGTTTGACTGTCACTTCGCTCCTTGGAAATCATAGCGGCTACGACATACTCTGCATCTACTGCTATCGTAGCATTGTAGCCCGGTTTAAGCTGTCCGTTTTTCATGTGATCTTCTTTCATCCGCATAAAAGTGGCATCTCTATCTGTTTTGGAAAAGCTATTGCGTTCCCCGAAGCTGTGATTATAATCATCATACTGCTTTTGCCGGGCAAGATAGTCTTGCACCTTCTCTATCCCTCGCTGCAGCGGTGTTTTGCGTGGTCCTTTACCATGAACGAAAACTATTTCTTTTTTTATTTGTAAGGTTTTAAGGCGTTTACGCAGTTTTTTTAGATGCTTGGCTTTGATCTTATCGCCAACAGCAAAGCGAAGCCCCAATTCTGCTGCTAGCGTAGGTAGTTCTGCTTTCATTTTTTCTTGTAGCTTTGTTTCATTCTTTTGTGTCGCTTTTTTCCATACAAAGCTGTAGCGGTTGGCGTTGGCTTCTAACTTGGTCCCATCGATGAATGCGCTCACTAGCGACAATTCTCCTGCATCGGCTAATGCTTGCACTAACTGATTAAACAAGTCGTCTATTACTTGCGTCAGCCGATCGCTGCGAAACCTTGCAATTGTGGCGTGATCCGGCCCTTTCTCTCTACCCAACAGGTACAAAAAATTGATATCCCGTCGGCAAGCCTGTTCTAGTTTACGGCTGGAGTAGATGCCGTTCATGTATCCATACACGAGAACTTTAAACAACCGTTTCGGTGATTTCTCGATTCTCCCCATGCGAGAGTACGCGGCGTACAATTTTCTGTAATCCATCCCTTCCATTACCGCGTTGAGTAAGCGTACCGAATCTTCTGCCGGGATCATTTCGCCAATATCCATGGGCAGAAGAAATAGTTGATAGGTATCCTCGTTTACTGTATAATCTGGTTGTAAATTCTTTTTCGTCATAAATTTGATTTTACAACAAAAAACGGCTTCTGACTCTTGTCAGTTGCCGTTTTTTGTTGCTTTTGGAGGCTGGCTTAATGCGACAGCCCC
>NZ_FOTS01000114.1 GCF_900114615.1 Pelosinus propionicus DSM 13327
GCGTCTATTTTTTATGGGAGGAAAACGTATGAGAATATTTATAGTATGCTTGCTTATTACTTTGTCAGTATCCGTATGTAGTGCTCAAAACGTAGTACACAAAATCGAAGATAGTATGCCAATGGATAAATGGGCACATATGGGAGTTGGGTATGTGCTTAATGACCAGCTAAAGCGACATACCTGTTTAACACCTTTGGAGCGTTTTTTGGTTGTAGGTGGCGTTGCCTATGCGAAAGAAAAATGGGCAGATGAAAAATTTGATAGTGGTGATCTAGCGGCTACCGTAGCAGGTAGCCTTTGTTATGAGATTAAATTTTAATTTGGGGGTGACGTATGGGGGAAGTTGATTTTCAGCATGAAGTAATTGACCGCCTGGCACGTATGGAAACTAAACAGGATGCAACAATGGCAACTGTGGCGGATCATGCGAAGTGTATTAATCAGCACAGCGTTGCAATAAAGGATACTGATTCAAGGGCAAGATCAGCACATCACAGAATTGATGGTATATTTTGGGGCGCAGGTATATTGGGCGGTGCTGTTGGTGCGGTAGTCAATTTTATTTCGTCATTTTGGGGTAAAGGAGGTAGTCACGGTTGAAAAATAAATTAATATCTTTTTGCAACTGGGCGCAGGCTAATTGGCTTGCGCTTGTAATTTTTATGGTCGTACTGATGCTTTTATTCTTATGCCTAGTGCTGATGTCGTGGCTAATAGGATATTGGGCAAATGCGCTATACAGCACAAAATTTGACCTAAATTCTTGCTGGACAGGCGTGGGCGTTGTGGTTACTGGTCTGGGAGGCGTTGCAGCATTAGCAAAAGCAGCGTGGACGAAGTATAGCACAGACAGTCAATTTAATTCATTGCAGAGAAACCCTGTTAATTTTATACAAAATGAGGTGAATAAAAAATTATGACACCAGACGAATATTTAGAAATGATTACAGGCAAAGCAAAGGAGATATGCGGTAATTATGGTTTGCCGTATGCTTGTTGTGTGGCGCAAGGAGCGATTGAAAGCCAATGGGGTAAGTATGGTATAGGCAATGGTGGTTACAACATCTTTGGGCGTAAATACGGCGGTGAGTTTGATTATGTAGAAGTCCCAACACAGGAAGATGATGGAACTGGTAGTTGGTATACTATCAATGCAAGATTCGTGTCTTACCCGTCCATTGGCGATGCTATTAACGATTGGTGCCAGCTTATGATATGGGGGCCATATAAACAATATTCTGACCAATATATCCATGATCAAGATTTAGAAGCGTTTGTACGTGGTATTGGCAGTGTATACGCTACTGATATTTACTATGCAGATAAGGTTATGCAAACTATTAAAGCGTGTGATTTATATTAAATATAAAATAAAAGGGGATATGTAAAATGGCAGAAGAAACAGTAGTAACAGAGGCAAGTGCAGAGGCAATGGAAGAAACAACCGTAACCACAGAGGCAGTAGTAGAGGAAATTACGGAATCTACAACTACCACAGCAATTCCAACCGCAGATGAACTATTAGCACTCAGTGCAGAAGAATGGGCAGAATTTAAAACAGCATTTGAGGTAGCGTTAAAAGCTAAAGCAGCCGAGGAAAAGGCAATACTTAAGGCTAAAATTGAAACAATCACTACAAATTTTAAAACCTATGCATTGCCAGTTATTAAGTATGGCGCAGGTGCTGCATTGCTGCTTAAGGTATTTAATATTATTTAGGAGGGATATACATGGTTGAATTAATGCGTATTGATAAATCAGGAGTCTTCGCGCCTCCTGTCGGGATTGTAGAATCAGTAATTATTAACGGTAACTCTGTTGATTTTACCCTAGTTGATAATGGCAATATTGATGTCACAGAATATGACGGTATAAGTAAAGTATTTGCGGTAGTAAAAGGGGATGATTAACATTGACAAAAAATATATCATTGCTGCTGTGCTTCTTGTTGCTGCTGTCATTGCCTGGAATGTGTTTAGCGGAACCAACCTACCAAATAACGGAACAACAGCTAATACAGTTAGATCAGAACTTGGCACAGCTATCGATCAACAATCAGGAGCTATTGACACAACTAAGTCAATCGAAGCAGGACTTGACAACAGCGTCAAATCAGTTGGAAACATTGAAAGCACAATTAATCACGCTTCAGACACAAACACAACTAGCATTACAACAGCAACAGACAGCGCAATCCTCATTGCAGACTGCCAACGAATCCTTTCAGATATTCGAGCAGGAGGTAAAAAAGGAAACTAAAAAATTAAAACTACAGCGTGATATCGGATATGCAGCCTTTTTGTATATGGCTGTTAAATGATGAAA
>NZ_FOTS01000113.1 GCF_900114615.1 Pelosinus propionicus DSM 13327
AAAACCTTATGCGGGTAGATAATCCGAATTGCATTAGGTCAGGAGGTAAGTGAAAAAATCGATTATAAAGTGAGGTGATAGTATGGCAAAGTTAACGCCGAAGCAAGAACGGTTTGTAGAAGAATATCTAATTGACCTAAATGCTACGCAAGCAGCGATAAGGGCAGGTTATTCGTCACATACTGCAAATGAACAAGGAGCAAGATTGTTAACAAATGTTAGTATTCGCGCGTGCGTAGATAAAGCAAAGGCAGAGCGATCCAAGCGAACAGGAATTAATCAGGATTTAATCTTGCAGGAAATCGCTCGTATTGCTCGAGTAAATATAATGGATATTGTTAATCCTGAGACAGCAGAGATTAAGTCATGTGCTTCCGTGGATGATACTGCCGCTATTGCCTCCATAAAAGTAAAAAAAGTTCCCACAGAATATGGTGATAGTATCGAGCGTGAAGTAAAAGTGGTAGATAAGATAAAAGCCTTAGAGTTGGCAGGAAAGCATCTTGGCATGTTCACTGATAAGTTGGACGTAAACCATAAGGGAGCTGTACAAGTTGTCTACGATATCCCTAGAAACAAAACAGATTAAATTCTCTGACCTTATCTCACCTGGTTTCCATGATCTGTTTTGGGACTTGCAAGATAGCCTTCACACGCATTACTTTCTAAAAGGTGGTCGCGGATCAACTAAATCCTCTTTCGTGTCTTTATATATCGTTACAGAGATTATGAGAGATCCAGACGCTAACGCAATTATTTACAGGACGTTTGGCTCTACGTTACATGATTCAGTGTATGAACAAATAAATTGGGCGATCAATGAATTAGAAGTATCTGAGCATTGGAAGGTAAATCTTAACCCCTTACGTTTAACATATATACCGACAGGGCAAAAGATATTGTTTAAAGGTCTTGATGATCCTAAGAAGCAAAAATCAACTAAGCTTGCAAAAGGCTATTTTAAATTTATTTGGTTTGAAGAGGCTGATCAGTTTAGCGGCATGGAAGCAATACGCTCTGTACTACAAACACTCATGAGGTCAGAGTTTCATAGTTTCGTTTTCTATACATATAACCCGCCCAAAAGCATACAATCATGGATCAACACTGAGGTTACTTACACACGGGACGACAGGTTTATCCATCATTCCACGTACTTACAGGTTCCGCGCCACTGGCTAGGAGAACAGTTTATTTCGGAAGCAGAGCACTTGAAAAAAGTTAATCTTGCTGCCTATGAACATGAATATATGGGCGCCGTAACTGGTACGGGTGGAGAAATATTCTCTAACGTGTCTATACGCCTTATCTCGGATGAAGTTATTAAGCGCTGGGATAAAAATTATCAAGGTCTAGACTTTGGATGGACTCCTGATCCACTAGCTTGGGGGCGTATGTATTATGACAAGACTCGCAAAAGGCTGTATATCTACGATGAAATATATAAACTTACCTTGTCAAACGGTAAGCTATATGACGCTCTTAGAAATAAAGGCTATCACCGTGATATGACCACAGCGGACAGCGAAGAGCCGCGCAGTATCAATGAACTGCAGGAGCTTGGCATGCGTATTCAAAAAGCAAGAAAAGGTCCTGGAAGTGTTGATCATGGCATTAAGTGGCTTGCTTCGCTTGATGCCATAATTATTGATGATCAACGTTGTCCGAACGCAGCCAGGGAGTTTTTAACCTATGAATTAGAACCAGATGGTAAAGGTGGCTTTAAAAGCCAATACCCTGATAAAAACAATCACACGATTGATATGACGCGGTATGCTATGGAGTCCGAAATGACAGGCAGAGGCGTGAAGGTCGTCAATAAGAAGAAGGTGGGAATTCGATAATGTTATATGACTTAAACTGGCTGGGGACTGGTAAGCAATTCCCGCCTAAAAGTGAAAGGGACAGGCTAGAGAAATACCGTGACAATAAGCTAATATTTGACTGTGTGCCGCCTTATGCCATTCCAATGGCTGGGGGTTTTGCTACGTCTAATTTTAGTTCTATGCATCCCTACTTTTTAATGATCAATCGCCTTAATCGTGTTGTCGGTGATTATCAAGAGATCTTTTCCATTTTAACCAACCTTAGTTACCAGCAATTAGTCAGTATTAAAACTGCTGATTTACTATGTGGTGAACCGCCAAATATCACGTGCAAACAGGAGAGTAAAAACAGTGCTATTGAAACGATAATTGATAATACAGGACTGCACAATAAGATCTATACGGCTGTCATTGATACGTCTAGATTTGGGGATGGAGTATTCAAGATTTATTCCAATGGCAAACAAGGCTGTTTAACAATTGTGAGTCCTGAAAGATGGTTCCCTGTTGTAGATCCATCGAATACCGATCAAATCCTGTATCACGTTTTGGCATGGATACGGACTATTAATCCTGACGCTG
>NZ_FOTS01000112.1 GCF_900114615.1 Pelosinus propionicus DSM 13327
CATAGTAAACGGCTGTAGCACCACACAGCAGTTTATCTGGATCGTTATATTCGCAGAGCTTATTGTTACAGTTTAGTTGCATGTGTGGTGTACACCTCCTGTTAATTAATTTTAGACATAAAGAAAGACCCACCCGTAAAAGGTGAGTCTGTTTATCATATTATGTAAACTTCGTAGAGTTAGTAGCAATTAACTGGATTATATCATTTCGTCAAATTATATGCAAGTATTAATTATCAGTTATTATGATATAGCTGGTTATTTAATGCAGATAACGATAGTTTTTTACTTTTCGGCTTCTTGACTCCATTATTTTTACTTCCTCCACCTGGTACGATAGCCCCCATTGGTTTTACTTCTGTCTGTCTATGCGTTGGTGCCATATCACACATTAAGTTAATGATCTCATCTTTCGGTTTATCATCTTGAGGGAAATGTGCCTCTGCTCCGCATATTGGACATCTAAAGAAATCATATTTGGTATCGTACTTCATATCAATTCTACAATCTAAGCAAAACCACTGCTTACGCTTCATATATTATCACTTCCTCGTATTAAAATAATTTTCATAAAACGCTCGTAATTGCTTTAATGACTCAATTAACATGTTTGAGTATGGAAACAAATATTTTCGTTCAGCATTATACTGCTCTACGCACGTCCAACCTTTCCTACCAGCTGGATCAATCACTGGCTGAATAGCAAAACCGTGCTGATTACTAATGATAAGGATTGCTCCTGTTGCTCTTATAATTTCAAGCTGTTTGGCTAGTTCACGGTTATGCCTGTCCGTGATGATAAATAATTCAATCCATAACCAGCTGTCATTAGGGGAATATTCATAGGAGTCTTTATATGAGTAACCTAGATCACTTCCTATAGGTGGAGGTGGTGTAGGTTGTTTTTGTACGTAATCGTAAATTTCCATAGGTTTTACCTCCTGTTTTTATTAAGGTGGTTCAAGTTGTCTCAAAGTTGGTTCACTGGTTGGTTCACTTAAACCTAGATAGAACGTGGCTTTGTTGCCACTGAACCAACTGAACCAACCATTTCAAGGGGGTATATATATATTATTATTATAAATATTATTTTTTCATAAATGTACACTGTATAAATACAAATTTAACTAATGTCCGTATTTAACAAAAATAAAATCCATAATGTACTATATATATAAATAAGTTGGTTCAGTTGGTTCAATATATAATAAAGGCACGTTTTTACTAAGTTTATAGCGAACCAACTTATGAACCAACCATGAACCAACTTAATTATCGAGTTGGTTCATTTTATTCCTTTTTAATCTTTATCACCCACGGCTGAACACCATTTATTCTTTTGCCTTTTACCGCAAGTGTTCGTTTTTCACCAAATTTTGTTGTCGGTATCCTGCCTACATCAGCCCATTTGCGGAATATCTTGTCTGGACTGAATCCCTGCTCTTTCATGGCCTTTGCGAGTTCAGTCTTTAGAATACAAATATAATCATCCTCTATGTATCCCAATATCGGCATTGCGCTTCTTACATTCAGCGCAAACCTTCCATTATTCGCGGCAATCCATCCCAGCATCCACTGCCATGCCCGTTCCGATTCATCAGCATCACCATTATTTATTAGATGATTTTCTATGACATACTCCGCGGTCTGCAACGCTCCACGACTGGCAGTATCCTTATCCTCGCCAAAAACGTACATACTAGACAACTGATCACCTAAGGCGGTGTGAGAAATGGCATCAATATGAGAGTCTATTTTTTCAGGGTATTTTTGTTTTAATACCATACGTAACTTCTGATAAATATCTCTGATTTCAACATGATTAGCAGTTAGTATCTGGGACAGAAAAATTCTCCCTGCATGACCGTAATGATGTTCCATGACACCATATAAATAACTGGCAAACTCTTGATTATTAACGAAAGGTCCTCCATTGATTTCAATGATTCTCGTTATGATACCGCCTTTAGAATTATCCTTAACAATCGGTGACTCAGCGTTTGTAATCATGATCGTGCGCCATGAAGATGATTGCTGCAGTCCTCTGATCGTTCCCCGTTGCTTTCCTCTGCCCTCAGTGATCATATAAATTGTTTTATTCTCAAACTCTGCACGTCTGTGTTCGTCAAGCGTTTCCAGCTCGCTGACACATAGGGGAAGATCAGAGCATAATGCGGACATTCTCTCTATACCTGTTTCGGACGAGCTGGCCAATATTTTAATGGTATCTGGTTTACCCCAAACAGATAACGCTGCGTATTGTGCTGCGGACTTACCATCCCTGGAATCACCCCAATTATGGATACCGAAGATCCGCTGACCTGTTATTTTTAATAAGGGAGCTGCGAAAGAGGCTGCTAATATAAATCTAGCTTTAGGATTTTTTCTCAATTCACCCATGGCCTGCAGCCAGGCTCCATGATCCCCCGCAATGGAATATCCGTCAATTACGGATTGTGGGGCAATATCATCCGTATCTAATACATAATTATTGCTCATGCCTGGACAAATAAATTCCGTGTCATTGTTACGCCAACCGAATTTTGATACTCCAACTCGATCAGGAAT
>NZ_FOTS01000110.1 GCF_900114615.1 Pelosinus propionicus DSM 13327
TTAAAGTAATCGTTATTAAAAAATAAACACCGAACAGTCAGCAGCCTGCACTGCTGTCTGTTCGGTGCTTTTGTATTATATAATCCTATCTACCTGTCATTGCGAGTGCCAGCGAAGCAATCCCACTTCTTGCCAAGAAATTGTTTCGCTGACGTTCGCAATGACAAACAGAGCAAATGTGTTCTATGTGCCTTTGCGGTTCGGTATCTTTACTTCGTGTTCTTCATACTCTTCGTGTCTTGGCATTTCAAAATATTTTATTTTTTAATCCTCAAATAATATTTTACACAATAACGCATGATTGAAAAAACCGCATGGGTCAAGTCCTGTGATTTCTTTAAATTTCTTCAAGCGGAATAATAAGGTGTTACGATGGATGTAAAGATTTTTTGCTGTACAGGTAATATTCATGTTATTGTTGAGTAAACTAACAATGGTATTTTTCATATCATACTTTCGTGTCAGATCGGCAGTTAGTTTTGCTTTGATGAGTTGTAAGGGCTGACAAGGGGATTTTGCATTCATTTCCTTTACGAGATAAGAAGATAAAATATCAAAATCATGTATGGACGCTAAAGAAGCTTGAGTCGTAGACATATGTAGAGCAAACAAAGCTTCTTGATAGGATTGTCCTAATGCCGTGTACTCCATCGCAAGGCTCCCTAAACCCAAGGAAAGGGGGAGGTTCAAAGTTTTTAATTGTTTTAATACTGCAGAGGCCCAGTCTTTATAAGAGTGTTCCCATGTCGTTTGTTCAAAATATTTAAGAATAATGAGTTTATCTTCGATGAAAACCACTAAATCATTATAATCAATATGAGAGGGAGTGGATAACAATTTCATGATGCTTTCTCGTGTTCTAGAGGATACTAAATCATTAAGTCCAAAATTTCGATAGGCATGATTAAGTAGTGGGGCAATATCTACCACAAGTACTAAGCGGGGAAGGGACATCTCATATTTTAGCAGTTTAGCGGTTTTTAGTAATTTATCATAATTGGCGCTTGCATGATCAGATAAGAGGAGAGCTGCAAAGTTTTCCCGCAATTGAAATTGGGAGCGGGCCTCTTCTTGCAGGACTTCTTGTTCTAAGATTAGCTCGGTCACCATTTTCACCATTCTGGCGATATCACGTACTTGGTCTGGATGACCAGAAATACCAACTACACCGATGATTTGTTCATGTAGTACAATCGGCATATTAAGGCCTGGCAGTGATCCTGTGTATTGATCAAGATCACCAGGAAAAATTTCTACGATTTGTAGACTGGTGATTACATCTTTTGCACCTTGGTGAAAGGTATTAATCCTGTGCTTATGCCCAGAAGCGATAATCACACCTCTGCTATCCATAATATTAATGTTTTGCTGGGCAATCGGCATGATGTGATCGACAATGGGTTGGGCTAGATTGCTTGTTAGTAACAAATGTGTTCACCTCGATTAGTTAAAATGTACAATGTTATCATAAATAATTGAGAAATAATTATTAGAAAAATAATCTTTTGATCATATTTATTATAGTGAAAAACTCTTATTAGATCAAGAATATTAAGGATTTACCTATTTAGGATCTTGACTTGACAGTCGAATTTGTATTTATTCATAAATTAGACACTTTATACAATATTCAGAAGAATCAAGAGAGATCTGTTATACATTTTGATCATTGTAATGGATTACTTTCTTACATACAATAGTACTAACAGCTGTAAACAGCCAAAGTGTAAAAGAGGAAGGATGGATGAACATGCGTATTGTAGTTGCCCCTGATTCTTATAAGGGGAGTGTATCAGCAGTTGGTACTGCTAACGCCATGGAAAAAGGAATTAAGGCGATTTTTCCTAATGCAGAAGTAATTAAAGTGCCAATTGCTGATGGCGGAGAAGGTACTGTAGAAGCCCTTGTCACAGCTACTGCTGGGCAAGTTATATACCAAGATGTAGTGGGACCCCTTGGTAATACGATAAAATCATATTGGGGAATTTTAGGCGATGGAAAAACTGCTATTATTGAAATGGCATCTGCCTCTGGGTTGCCCCTTGTCCCTAATGACAAAAAGGATCCTCGCATTACCACTACTTATGGAACTGGCCAATTAATACAAGCTGCTCTGGCAAAAGGATTGAAAAAAATCATTATTGGCATTGGCGGCAGCGCTACGAACGATGGCGGATGCGGAATGGCTCAGGCCTTAGGGGGAAAGTTTTTAGATGCTGATGGACAGGAACTGCCTTATGGAGGTGCAGCTTTGGCTCAGCTAGATCGAGTGGATCTTTCTGGTCTTGATGTACGGCTACAGGATACCGTGATTACCGTTGCCTGTGATGTGGACAATCCTCTATGCGGCGCAAAAGGAGCCACTGCTGTATATGGTCCTCAAAAGGGAGCAACACCAGAAATGGTGCAAGAGCTTGATGCAGCATTAAAGCATTTTGCCAATAAAGTGAGCCAAGTGACTGGTAAGGAGATAGCAGAGTATCCTGGTGCAGGTGCTGCCGGCGGACTTGGTGCAGGTTTATTGTTCTTTACGAATGCGACCCTTAGACCTGGTGTGGAAATTGTTCTGGAGACTACTGGGTTTGAGTCTTTGGTTGAATCTGCCCAGCTAGTGATTACAGGAGAAGGAAGAACGGATTTTCAGACTGCTTTTGGAAAGGCTCCAGTAGGGGTAGCTAAATTGGCAGAAAAATATAATGTCCCTACCTTGTGTCTATCTGGCGGTTTAGGTCAGGGATACGAGGATGTATTACAGCATGGTATAGATGGGGTGATGAGTACGGTTCCAGGTCCGATGAATCTGGAAGAATGCATGGAACGGGGAGCAGAACTCATTGAAATGGCAACAAAGCGGCTTTGCCTTATTGTTAAAGTAGGTATAAAAATAAATGGGATGGTGAATTTATGATCAAGAAGACGAAAATTGTTTGTACAATGGGTCCGAGTACAGGAAAACAAGAAATCATGGAAAAATTAATAGATGCCGGTATGAATGTAGCCCGCTTTAATTTTTCCCATGGTGACCACGCCGAACATAG
>NZ_FOTS01000109.1 GCF_900114615.1 Pelosinus propionicus DSM 13327
ATAGGAACGGTAGAAACAGCCAGTCCTTTGACAGTGCGTATTAGTCCACAGATCCTATTGCCAGCAGATGTACTGAATTTAACCGAAACAGTCTGCTATAAAAAGGTAGATCTTACTCATACGCACATTGATTCACGCAGCGGCACCACAACACCAGGACTTAGTAGCGGTGTAACAGTAAACGGAGCTGCCGGAGATAACACCCCAGCAGCTCCTTACACTGTTATTAATCGTGATCTAGCTGCTGGTGATAAAGTGGTTATGCTGCGGGCTATGGGAGGGCAACAATATATTATTTTATCTAAGGTGGTGAGCTGATGGGGTTAACTCCTACCTCTACAGATCTTAGTACAACTATAACAGTAACAACCTACCCGACAAAAACCTATTACGTGAATCGTGACACTGGCAGGGTAGTTACTACTGTGGATGAATTAGCGGCTATGAAACAAGCCGTTAAAAAAATATTGTGGACGGAACGGTATCACTGGCTTATTTATACATGGAATTATGGGATTGAATTAAATGATTTGGTTGGTAAGGATCTAAACTATGTAACGAGTGAATTTAAACGGCGTGTGTCTGAAGCTCTACTGCAAGACGACAGAGTAGAAAGTGTCACTGATTTTGTATTTACGCAAACCGAAGCCGATAATTTAACTTGTACTTTTAATGTTAACACCACCTATGGAACTGTATCTACCACGACGGAGGTGAGTACGTAATGCTGAATTTTACGAGTTATACTTATGATAGTATTTTAGCAGATGCTTTAAGCAGGGTACCAACCACGCTAGATAAGCGCGAGGGCAGTATTATTTATGATGCTCTTGCGCCTGTTTGTGCAGAACTGGCACAGGCTTATATTGAAATGCAGAATATTATGACGCAGACTTACGTCCTTACTGCTACGGGAACCTATTTAGATTATCGTGTAGCTGAAGCAGGGATTACACGTAAAGAAGCAATTGCAGCAGTACGAATTGGTATTTTTGCGGACTCCAATTCAGCCGCTTTTGCCGTATCGATTGGCAGTCGATTTTCCACGCCGACAGGATCAGACAGCGTTGTATTTAAAGTCACTAGCGCCTATACGGATACAGACGGTAATACAGTAGATGGTAAATATCTGCTAACAGCGGAAACAGCAGGCACAATTGGAAATGATTACACCGGTGTACTAACTCCAATTACTTATATATCGGGGTTGGCCAGCGCGGTATTGTCTGATGTAATAACTAGCGGATCAGCAGAGGAAGACGACGACGCATTATTAGCCAGATACTTGGAGGAAATTAACTATCAAGCATTTGGTGGCAATATTGAAGATTATCGCAAAACAATATTAGCTATTGATGGCGTAGGAGCTGTACAGGTTTATCCTGTATGGAATGGCGGTGGTACAGTAAAGTGTAGCATTATTACAACGTCGTACGATGTGGCGGCAGATGATTTAGTAGAAACCGTCCAGGAAGAGGTAGACCCCGTTGTCGGATCAGGTACAGGCCTTGGTACTGCTCCAATAGGGCACCAGGTTACAATAACTACACCGACCGCTGTTGATGTAGACATAGATGCAACATTAACACTAGCTAGTGGATATAGTATCACGCAAGTGCAATCCGCTATCGAAACGGCGGTGACTGCATATATTTTGACTGTGCGCAAAGCGTGGGGAACCATGCAAAGCACCACGGAAAACATCTATAGCGTGTACGTTTATCGCAGCCAATTAATAGCGGCTATGGTATCTGTATCCGGAGTTTTAAATATTAATAGTTTGATAATCAACGGTGCTGCAGTTGACTTGGAGTTAACGCAAAATGAAACAATACAGCAATTGCCTATACTGGGGGCGATAACTCTTGGCACATGATTTAAAAGATTATTTGCCGGATTATTATGATGATATCACGGATACGGACGCTTTAATGGATGCGGAGCAGCCGGACATTGATACATTATGGAGTAATATTTCAACGATGGACAATGCAGACCCTGATAGTCTAGCAAACCGTGGTGTAATGGATAATCAATTCATTCAGACATCAGATTCAGGCAAACTGACAAAGTTAGAAGCTTTATTTGGCATATTGGCAGATACCACAACAGAAACATTAGCTTTCAGGAGGACGCGGCTTTTAAATCGGTTTAGCCAGCATCCACCTTTTACGGTGCCCTGGTTGACACAGCAACTTGATAATTTGATAGGCGCAGGGCTATATACACTTACTATTGATCACGGAAATTACACGATTTATCTTGCTAGTTCTGCACAAAATCAAAGTTATTATACCGAAGTAGTAGCGACAATTGCCTATGTTAAACCTTGTAATATGATATTTGTGAATCAGCCTTTAGTACCTCATGGATTGTATGTAAATGAAAGCGTAAGTCTTGGTGAATATGTTTATAATTATCATCTTGGAACGTCCTGGATTTTAGGGCAAAAACCGTTTTTAAGTTTTTCAGATGGAGGGATCATTGTAGTGGCAGCATCAGGAAGCGTACAACCCGGATTATTGGCTGATGTCGCAGCATTTACCGCGACAGATATAGTAAAAGTAAGAATCAACGGATCGGTATTAATTACCATTTTTGAAATAAAGACATCAAGTGCAGCAGTTACCACAGTGGAATATGACGTAACCCCTACACAAGCGTCTACAATTACGCTAGTAGAGCTGTTAAACTCTAGTAATGTAGTTCTTACGTCCTCTACTGTATATGTCCCCGTGCCGCTGGGTGTACGAATGACGCATACAATTACATTTAAGGAGGGAAGTTAAATGGCAGAAAGACCGGTTGCGACAACATTAGCATCTGATCAAAAAACAAGCTGGGCATTAAATGACACCGTTTTAAATACAGATGCTAATAACTGGGGTCAAGGAATTAATGATTCGCAGTCTGCTATCAATAATATTAATACGGCCTTTGATGGCCTATTGCCAAATACGGCAGGATCAGCGACAGACACTATAATTGGGACACGAACCATCACCGATACCGTAACAGCAGTTACGGGAGCTAATACATTAACTAATTTACTCAG
>NZ_FOTS01000108.1 GCF_900114615.1 Pelosinus propionicus DSM 13327
TATAGTTAAAATATTGTAATAAGCTGCCCCAGACCTTAATTTTAAAAGGAAAATAGATTGCTAAATAGCAAAATGACCACATTTTGACCACAATAGAGGGTATTTTTTAGAGGTTTCTCATTAGTTCACTGAACTTTTGGGAAGCCTCTTTTTTCATTGTCTTCGTTACATGCATGTATACATTTTTAGTAGTGCTGTCGTCAATGTGACCTAGCCGCTCCATAATCTGTTGAAGCCCTACACCAGCTTCTGCCAGTAATGATGTATGAGTATGTCTTAATGAATGAGGCGTTAGCTCCTTGGCAAGTCCTGCGATCTTTAATAAACGACTCATTCTAATTTCAATAAATTTGAGATAGTGAGGATATCCAGGATTGTTTTTTATTTTAGCAAAGATAAAATTTTTATCATAGTAGGAATCCCCTATTCTATTTTTAATTATATCTTGCTGTTCCTGATGCTTTTTTAATTCATTAATAACATCAATATCAATATCGATACATCTTTTAGAACTTTTAGTCTTAGGTGTTTGTAATAAGTATTCGGTGGTAATGTTTTTGGGATTGTAATAAGTTTTTATGATATTAATAGTATGCGCTTCAAAATCAACATCTGTCCATTTTAAGCCGCATAACTCACCTATCCTCATGCCACTGTAGGCTAATGTCATAAATATAAGGTAATCTCCATCCAATCCTTTTTCTTTTGCGGTTTTGAGGAATACGTTTAGCTCATCTTTCTCTAGGTATTTTGCAGGAGCGTCGTCCTCATCAATAGCACGCTGTGATCGAGGCGGTCGAGCGTAGGCAGTTGGATCAAGCTTGATAACATCTAATTCCATTGCTTTCTTAAAAAACATTCTTGCGGTACCATGAATTCCGGATATTGTATTGTCAGAATAACCTCTGTCTTTAAGATCAATTAACGTATCGTGATACGTTTTTTTTGTGATGTTTTTTAATTTAATATTTCTAAAATAGAAGGCCAGGCAATCAATTTCATAGCGCCTAGCACGTGCACTGCTTTCCTTTACATTATCGCAGTATAGCTTAAGCCACTCAATAGAAAAGTCTTCAAATGTAAGATTTTTTTCTTCAATGTAAGTTCCATGGTTTACTTCTTGCTCTAGTTTTCCCGCCGCGAGCTGGGCCTCCTTTTTTGTTTTAAATCCAGACACGGTTTTTTGTTTCCTCTTTCCAGTAGCGGCGTCTTGTCCAATGTCGGCGGTGAATGACCATTTTTCTCCCCGCTTACGGAAGTATGCCATATAAAATCACTCTCCTTTTTGAATATTTCTGCCCAAATAGGTATTAATCACCCCCCCTTTTTTTTATCGAACATAAGTTTGGTTTAACGGGTAAATTTTTTTATATCTTTCAACCTTGCTAAATCATGTGGAACGCCACACATTTCAGCAAGAGCAAAAAGCGTTGTACCAGTATACTGCTGGAAAAGGCTATCCGGTAGTAGGAGCTCCACTGCAAAGGTATTGGCTTCGCGCTCAATTTTCGACACTGAAAACAGTGTGCTTCTTTGAAGGAATGGAGTATTCACTGCTACATGTAAAACGGAATGGGCTAGTTCATGAGCGCATGTAAAGCGTTGATCTTGTTCGTTAAGTTCCTGATTGATATGAATGATCTTAATGCGTTTATAAGTATTAAAATATCCCAAGGTATCTTTCAGCCTCTCAAATTGGATATCTACGCCCATTTCCCTAGCGATTTGGAAAGGGCAATTTGTGTGGTATTTTTTTATTATTCTTTCTGCCGCCATTTTTTCTTTACGCATTTAGTATCTATTCCTCCTTTCTGTATTTTTTAGGAGTAAATTTCTTCTTTGCCATTTGTTTAGCGAGGCGCATGGAGTTTTCCAAAGAGATACGTAATAACTCCTTACTTTCCTCATCCAAAGGCTCACCATCATAAAAAGACATAGCTTCATGACTCTCTAGATTAGAGAGCATTTTTTCTAAGTCACGCGCAATGTCGCGCTCTTCTTTTGGTGATAGCGATGATTGAGGTGTTCCAGTAGATATATTTTCTCCCAATAGTAAATTAGTTCCAATTTCCAGTGCCTGAGCTATTGTCTTTAAAGTGTCGACGCTTGGGTTATATCTATCGCGTTCAATGTCAGCAACATATGATCTTGACATATTAGCTAATTCTGCCAATTGGCCTTGAGTTAGCTTTTTTTGTTTGCGGAAATGTTTGATATTTTCTCCAATTGACACTTATTTCAACCTCCGTTTGTCGGTAGATCCGACTTTATGTTTATTATAATGTAATTATTCCGTGAATACAATACATAAAATGACGGAATAACAAGTAATATTAAGCAAAATGACGTAAAAACACTACATTATGCTGATTTAGCTTAAAAATGCTCTTATTTAAACTAAAATGGGTTTTTACAAAATGACGTGAATACCGTATATTTATATACATAGGAGGTGAGCAAAAATCATGACTGAGAAAAATATGCTTGGCACAACTATTAAAAAAGCGAGAAAACATAAAAGGTTAAAGCAGGCTCAACTTGCTGATATTACTAAGCTTTCCCGTAGTTATATTTCAGATATTGAGAATGGTAGGTATAGTCCCAGTATTGAAACTTTATCGAAGATTGCAGTTTGTTTAGATATAGATTTAAATATTTTAAAAATGACGGATATACAAGTTTAAAATATTTAATACCTATAAAATTAAGCTAAATCATTAAAGAAAGGAGCTAAAAATGGACAAGCAATCGCTAGATAGTTTACCAGAAATACTCACTGCCCAGCACATTGCAACGTATCTTACAATCTCAAGAAGGCGTGTATATGAATTGTTTCAACTCGTGCCGGCGGCAGGCGGTATAGCAAATTTTGATATTGGATTTTCAAAACGGGTTGATAAGGTCGATTTTGTAAACTGGATAAATGCCCGTAAGCAGGAAAAGGTGAAAAAAAATAGCCCTCAACAATAGGCGATATCGAAAGGAGCATAAAAACATGAATAAAGTAATTTGCCCTCATTGCAAAGCAGCAGTCCCGCAAGGCAATTTTTGTTCACTATGTAAAGCAAAGCTAGTAACTGTATGTGATTGCTGGAAAACAGGTGGAAAGTTTAATTGCGGTTTACCTAATTGTACAACTGATAGCTTGCCTTTTTTATCTGATAATTATGGACGTCCT
>NZ_FOTS01000107.1 GCF_900114615.1 Pelosinus propionicus DSM 13327
CATAGTAAACGGCTGTAGCACCACACAGCAGTTTATCTGGATCGTTATATTCGCAGAGTTTATTGTTACAGTTTAGTTGCATGTGTGGTGTACACCTCCTTGGTTTTGGTATAAGAAAAAGCCACCGAAGTGACTTATTTTTTTAAACGATAATATTCATTCATTTTAATATCTAACATATGACTTGCACGAATTGCTTGTGGAGATTTTATTCCTTTTTTACTGGCAACATCATGAAGTTTATCACGTAGCTGCTCTATCTCTTCCCATAATTTTTTAATTTCTAGATCAATCACAGCTAATACCTCCTGCCATTTTTATACATTATTCGGCAAAAGGTAATATTATCCTTCAATAATTTCGATAGCCATGCTACATACTAAATTAAAAAGGGGGTAATGTTATGAGTTATGAAAATAATGAACTTCAATATACAACATGCGATGTCTGTGGTCATGAAAAGAAATGCTTTTCACAATATGAATCTGGTGAAGAAGTAGCTGTATGTCAAGATTGTTTACGTATTACAGATCGCAATTGATTAATATTAGAAACCGCCTACACATTTTGTAAGCGGTTTCGATTCATTATATTTATTTCACAATACCATATTATCACGGCAGAAATCCTACGTCAATTTCATCTTTGTCGCATTGCCGAAAGACCGTCAGCCCCGAATATTAAAGCACTTAGCATCTCTGAACTCTCACGGTTGTCTCGATAATAGGTGCTTCTGTCAATATTTTCAGCATCACATATGTCAGCAATTTTAAGTTTATCAAAATAATTAGCATGTAATACTCTATACCGCCTTTCATCCTCCGCTTTATCTGAAGTCTCACAATAAAGTTTATACACTTTTAGCATTTTTTCCACATGAGTCATGATGGTGATTGTTCTTATCGTGCTGCTTTTTATAGATTCAATATATTCTTCCTTAGTGCATTCACCTAATGACTCTAATATTTCAACTGGCTTTTCACTTGAATCTACAGCACTTCTACTATAAACAGCATTCTCGCAATACTCCTTTAAGGATGTATAATGTTTTAGCAGCATACGCGTATTCCACAACCTAGTGGTATTCTGCTTTTTTTTCTGTTCTTGCCATTTTTTATCCCAAGCCTCTAAAGCTGCCTTCGCTCCTGCTTCACCTGCTATCTTTGCAATTTGTTCTCTATTCATATATTATCACTTCCTCGTATTAAAATAATTTTCATAAAATGCTCGTAATTGCTTTAATGACTCAATTAACATGTTTGAATATGGAAACAAATATTTTCGTTCAGCATTATACTGCTCTACGCACGTCCAACCTTTCTTACTAGCTGGATCAATCACTGGCTGAATAGCAAAGCCGTGTTGATTACTAATGACAAGAATTGCTCCTGTTGCCCTTATAATTTCAAGCTGTTTCGCTAGTTCTCGATTATACCTATCAGTGATAATAAATAATTCTAGCCATAACCAGCTATCATTGGGCGAGAATTCATAGGAGTCTTTATATGAGTAACCTAGATCACTTCCTATAGGTGGAGGTGGTGTAGGTTGTTTTTGTACATAATCGTAGATTTCCATGAAGTTTTACCTCCTATTTTTATTAAGATAGTCCAGGATAGTCCTAAGTTGGTCCATGAGATAGTCCGCAAAAACATAGATATTATATGGCTTCACTGGTATTTGGACTATCTGGACTATCCATTTCAGGGGGTACACATATATAATTTATATAAATATTATTTTTTCATAAATGTACATCATGAGAATACATTTATAATCAATGTCCATATTTAAGAAAAATAAAATTCATAACGTATCATATATGTATATTAGATAGTCCAGATAGTCTTTATATATATAAAGGTGCTATTTTACTATGTTTTTGCGGACTATCTGAGTGACTATCTCAGGACTATCTGGACTAACCAAATAAATCAGATTCTTCCTTTACTTTTAATATCCAAGGCTTAACACCATTTATTTTTTTACCTCTTACGGCAAATGTTCTCTTTTCACCATTCTTGGTTATCGGTATCCTGCCCACATCAGCCCATTTGCGGAATATCTTATCCGGACTAAATCCCTGATCTTTCATGGCTTTTGCAAGTTCAGTTTTTAAGATACAAATATACTCATCCTCAATGTATCCCAATATCGGCATTGCGCTTTTTACATTCAGCGCAAACCTACCATTATTCGCGGCAATCCATCCCAGCATCCATTGCCAAGCACGCTCTGACTCATCAGCATCACCATTATTTATCAGATGATTTTCGATGACATACTCCGCGGTCTGTAACGCTCCGCGACTGGCAGTATCCTTATCCTCACCGAAGACATACATACTAGATAATTGATCACCTAAAGCGGTATGCGATACAGCATCAATATGAGAGTCAATTTTTTCAGGATATTTTTGTTTTAATACCATACGTAATTTTTGATAAATATCTCTAATTTCAACATGGTTAGCAGTCAGTATATGGGACAGAAAAATTCTCCCCGCATGGCCGTAATGATGTTCCATTACACCGTATAAATAACTGGCAAACTCTTGATTATTAACGAATGGTCCTCCATTGATCTCAATAATACGAGTAATAATACCGCCTTTGGAATTATCCTTAACAATTGGTGATTCAGCATTCGTGATCATGATCGTACGCCAGGATGATGATTGCTGCAGTCCTTTGATGGTACCGCGCTGTTTTCCTCTGCCCTCAGTAATCATATAAATTGTTTTATTCTCAAATTCTGCCCTTCGATGTTCGTCAAGGGTTTCTAGCTCGCTAACACATAAGGGAAGATCAGAGCATAATGCGGACATTCTCTCGATACCTGTTTCGGACGAGCTGGCCAATATTTTAATAGTATCTGGTTTACCCCAAACGGATAACGCTGCGTATTGCGCTGCGGACTTACCGTCCCTGGAATCACCCCAATTATGAATGCCGAAGATCCGCTGACCTGTTATTTTTAATAATGGAGCTGCGAAAGAGGCTGCTAATATAAATCTAGCTTTAGGATTCTTTCGCAACTCACCCATAGCCTGCAGCCAAGCTCCATGATCCCCTGCAATGGAATACCCGTCAATTACTGATTGTGGGGCGATATCATCGGTATCTAATACATAATTATTGCTCATGCCTGGACAAATAAATTCCGTGTCATTGTTACGCCAACCGAATTTTGATACTCCAACTCGATCAGGAAT
>NZ_FOTS01000105.1 GCF_900114615.1 Pelosinus propionicus DSM 13327
GAAGAAGAGGCTTGTTTAGTGCACCCATTTTTTGCGGATTACTTACAAAACTTATTTTTTATGGGCTTGACATATTACCAGATTGCTTTATATATTTTAGAATCTTCTTATCACTAAAGCTTCAATCAAAATTTGTAAACTTTTTGTAACCTGCGTATTTTCAGGAATGGATTTGCAAATACGTTACTTAGTTAAATCGAAAAGGGCATTTCCCTGTAGTTCCTTACTATGCCATTTGATGAGCACAGTATTCCCCTGAGAGATTTTAACCACCTTATTGACCCATTCCACTTCGCTTTGCGATTTGGCTTTCAATAATGGACTTTTGGTATTTGTAAGATAGAGGCTTGAATTAACAACCCACCATTTGGAATTAATACCTGCCCGTTTTAAATCATCAGTCAACCGCATAGCTTCATGGACGGGTGTCGCTTCCGGAAGCGTTACAATAACAACTTCTGTTTCAGCCGCATTTCGCAATCTGGGGAGTAGGTTTTTTACACTTTCCGGTATGTCTCCCTGGCTTTTTTGGATTTCCTTATGATAACTCTGTGTAGCATCGAGTAATAGTAAGGTATGGCCAGTAGGAGCTGTATCAATTACAACTACTTGATCATCTGTTGCCTGCTCTACAATGCCAGCAAATGCCCGAAAAACGGCAATTTCCTGAGTGCATGGTGAACGTAAATCTTCCTCAATATAAGCTAAGTTAGCATCCCCCATGGACTCACGGGCCTTTGCAAGCACTTCTTCTTTATATTTTTCAAGTTCTTTGGTTTCATCAATATGGCTGATTTTTAAATTGGTATTGCTACTAAGCAGAAAATCCAAGTGATGGGCTGGATCGGTGGTAGTAAGGTGTACGTTTACTCCTTTTTCTACTAATCCTAACGCAATGGCCGCCGCCAATGTAGTTTTGCCTACACCGCCTTTGCCCATTGTAAAAATAACTTTCTTATGAGTAGAGTACATATCTTCGATTAATGTACTTAAAGAATATACGGTATCAATTTTAGTAGTTGATTGGGTTTCGTCCTGATATTTATCCATTAACATTTTACGGATATTCTTTACGCCATATACATTGTAAGCGCGCAAAGGAATATAGTAGGTTGTGATGTCATGTAAATATTCCGGCATAGCTTTCAATGCTTGCTGCTGTTTATGATACAAGCTCTGCACCGTTTGATCTTCGAGTGTATCAAGTTCCAAAACCCCATTAAGAATCATGGTCTGATTCTTAACACCAATATCCCCAAGTTCTTCCGATGCCCGTTTTACTTCCAGAAGTGGCGTTTTCTCCGGCCTACTCACAAGTATAACCGTTGTCATAGTTGGATTGGCCAGTGTCTCAACTGCATTTTTGTACATCTGCTTGTTTTCTTCTAATCCGGATAGCTGTCCCAGACAAGAGGCTCCATGCGTGTTTTCGCTGATAAAGTTGCTCCATGCAGACGGAAGCTGAAGCATTCTAAGCGTATGGCCAGTAGGGGCTGTATCAAAAATAACGTGGTCATATTTATCCTTAATATTTTCATCAGTTAGATAATGAGAAAACTCATTAAAAGCTGCAATTTCTACGGTACATGATCCTGATAGTTGTTCTTCCATATTGGCAAGAACCGCTTCCGGTAATACTCCCTTGTAGGGACCAACTACTTTCTCTTTGTATTCACGGGCTGCTTCTACAGGATCTAAGTTAACCACTGTAAGGAGGGGAACCTCCGGTATTAAAGTGCCTTTATTGTCTAAATCTACACCGAATACATCCTGTAAATTGGAGGCTGGATCAGTGCTGATTAGCATAACCTTTTTCCCATGATCGGCCAGGTTGACAGCTGTTGCGCAAGCGGCAGAGGTTTTGCCAACGCCTCCTTTGCCTGTAAAAAAGAAATATTTTGTAAGTTCGATATGGGAAGGATTATAAGCCGTAATTGATATGTCTCCGGTTGACATGTTAACAGCACCCGCTCTCATCGCAGCAGCAAGCAGCTTTCTTAGGCTCACTGTCTATCTCCAATCCGGTCCATTGCGCAAATTCTTCATTGGTAGGATAGTTTTTCGTTTTAGCTATTTGACCATCTACTAAAGTAATTGGTAATATTTCCGGTCCATTTTGTTTTAATTGTTCCTTGATCAATTGGTTTTCCACGAAGGCATTTGGTTCACCAGAAAGGTTAAACCGGCTGATATCTGCACCGTCTTGTTTAAGATTCTCAATTATAGTTGCTACTCTTAGTAGCTCTTTGTCAATACTTGCTCCGCAAATACCAGTAGAACAGCACATAGCTGGGTCGTAAATCGCTATCTTTTTCATAGTATCACTCTCCATATTATTTTTCTTATCCATTAGATTAAATCGGATTTTATCCGATAGATAAGATCATCTATCTTGGACTTTACCGTATTACGTGTAATCCTGAATTCCTTATCCGTTTTTCCTGTGGGATCATCTAGCCCCCAATCCTCACGGTGTAAACAGGAAATCATAGGACAGCTAACATTGCACCCCATCGTTATAACAATATCTACTTCCGGTATATCTTGCAGTAGCTTTGATCTCTGGTAAATTTCCATATCAATACCAATTTCTTTCATAATTCGTACGGCATCTTGATTAATCTGCTCCTTCTTTTCCGTTCCAGCAGAAAAGCACTCGAATACATCAAGCCCTAAAACTTTGCCAAAAGCCTCAGCCATTTGGGAACGGCAAGAATTATGAACACAAATAAATGCGACTCGTTTCACTATATCCACTCCTACATTTATTTTTAGCAATCGCTGGGTTTCTTTACTTTACTAGGATCAAATACATACTGCATACTCGCATCGGAGAGGAGTTTTTCTAGAAATGGATATTCCATATAAACTCTAATAGGAATACTATAATGTACCCACTGGGCTTTTTTTTCCGCATCGATTAGGCCGATAATTCTCAATCTGTTCAGGTGTTTGGATGTAGCTGATTGAGATATTGATAAGATTTGTTCGATTTCACAAACACATCGCGTACCATTTCGGAGATAACACATAATTGCTAGTCGATTATAGTCAGCAAGAGCTTTTAAAACATCAATGTATTTCATATTTCACCTACTCAGAATGATATTCGTATATTCCCATATTGGAATATACGTTAAATTATATGTTTCAATTACAGGAAATGCAACCCTTTTTTAAAATTTTATCACCATCTTTTCTAAAAGGAAATACCGTCCTACCAATTTGAAGTGCCCCCTGTCAAGTAGACAGTATAAAAACAAAAAGTTTTATGATGCCAATCATTGAGTTGTGGTTGGCATCATTTTTTTATGCGGCT
>NZ_FOTS01000104.1 GCF_900114615.1 Pelosinus propionicus DSM 13327
CGGCTTGAAGAAGAGGCTTGTTTAGTGCACCCATTTTTTGCGGATTACTTACAAAACTTATTTTTTATGGGCTTGACATATTACCAGATTGCTATATATGTCCTTTTTTTCTTCACGGGTAATTTCTTCTCTATATTTATCCAAAAAGTTATACTTCCCACTACGAAGAAGATTAATTATGCCTGTTTCAAAAAGCGTCATAGAATCTCCCACAGCAACTACTGAATGTTCAGGTATCAATTCCTTTATTTTTTCTTGCAGCTGTGTTTCATCAGCAACATAAAAACCGCTAATATTATGTTTTTCAAGATTGATAATTGTTCTTTCAATTTGTTTGTCTATATACCATGCAACATTATTATCCATATATGACGCTACTCTCCCATTCTTAATTAATTAAAACTTCAATGAACTTTTTTACAGCTGTAGAAACTGGAGTTCCTTTCAACTGAGCAACCCCAATTGTTCTTTGAGGTATTTTTTCTTGTACAGTCACCTCAAAGATTTCTTCACTTGCTAGTTCTTCCTTTATAAAATCTTTTATTACACAAGAAATTCCTAAACCTTTTTTAGCAAATTCAACTAGAAGATCTACAGTCCCTAGTTCAATTTCAGGAACTAATTTTATACCATTTGCTTCAGCATAGTTGTCAATGAAGTTTCTTGAATTACTATCTTTTTCTAGTAACACCATTGGATACTCCACTAATTTTTTTAATGAAATCGGCAATCCGCTAAGATGCTTAAACTTTTTCCCTACAATAAAGCAATCCTGAATTTTAAGGGTTTGTGTCAATTCAAGAGAACAATCATCTTTTATTGGAAGATTTATAACTCCCAAATCGATTTTTCCCCCTTTTAATAAATCAATAATTTCAAATGTAGTCTGATTTGTAACATGAATTTTGATTTCAGGATATGCTGCTGTGTATTTTTCCAAATAGGAAATAAGATAATACTTACAAAGTGTATCGCTTACACCAATTCTTAGCTGTCCAGCCTGAAGGTTTTGCATTTCTAAAAATTTTTGCTCTGCTGTTTTAAAGAAACTATATCCTTGTTCAATATATTTAAAAAGAACATCGCCTTCAACAGTTAATTTAACTCCTTTAGGAGTTCTAATGAACAACTGGCCACCCAGTTTATGTTCTAATACTTTAATAGACTGACTAACCGCCGGCTGAGAAGTAAAAAGCTCTTTGGCAGCTTTTGATATGCTCCCTGTCGAAGCCACCACATAAAAGACACGATAAAGTTCTAAATTAACATTCATATAACCACACCTTATATCCGATATATTAAATATCAATTTTCAGTATATCAATAAAACGATTATAATAAAGAACGGAACATTAATCAATAAATCTATCAAATTAAAGGAGAGGGCGAAGATGTATTATTATTTATTAGCACTTATTTCAGGAGCAGCAATAACAACTCAAGTGGGTATTAATGTGAAATTATTATCCAATCTTGGGAGCCCTGTTTTAGCTTCACTTATTAGTTTCTCTGTAGGCACTATCGGATTGGCAATCGTCTATATCTTAGCTGCTTGTTATGGACTACAACCGGTACCAACGTTAGATGCTATTTCTCAAACGAGTTCTTGGATGTGGACAGGTGGATTATTGGGAGCATTTTATATCTTCACAACAATCTTCTGTTCGCCTAAAATTGGGTTTGCTAATATGTTTAGCCTAGTTGTAGCAGGACAAATAGTTTTATCAATTATATTCGACCATTTTGGTCTCTTAGGCAGCCCAGTCCATCTAGTTACTCCATTTAGGCTTATCGGAGTAGCTTTACTTATTGTTGGTGTGTATCTAATACAAACTAATTAACTGCAACGCAAAAACAATTCACGATTTCCAATTCTCAGCCATTTTTTTGTATGGATCATTGATCTTCAAAATATAAGGACAATCTCTGTCTATTCATCGACGAAGATTGTCCTTGTTATTATATTATAAAATATTAGAACACTCATTAGAGGACTTCGAACTTACCTTGTGATCTCTAATAGTCTTTTCTTACGAAAAGAAGGTAGAGAAGCACCGCATATAATTAGCATGGCTAATTATGAGATCCCCTGTTCTATTATCTCGTTTGTTTTGAATGAGAATTTGGACAGAATTTGTCTTTTAGTAAGTTGAATTAAGATAATATCATCGTATAATAAGTTAAGAACAATTAGTGAACTAACTGGAGGTCTCCTATTTGAAAAACAGCTCATTAAAATTGTATATATTCTTTATTTGTCTTCTTCTTTTGCTGGACGCGGTAGTCGGTTGCGCAGCCAGCTCGCAAAGATTTGAGCCATTAAATGTTGGTTCTGGAATTTTTGCTATGCCAGAAACTACAGGTGCAAATACGAATAATCTTCGAGTCTTTTATTATCGTCCAGCGAACTGGACTCCAGACAAGCCCATTGTCATTGTACAGCATGGTCTACAGCGCAATGCGGAAGAGTACCGTGATGGATGGAAGAAGTATGCCGAACAATACAATCTTTTGGTGGTATGCCCAGAATTCTCTAAAGATAAATACCCAGGTGTACGTTACTATAATACAGGTAATATATCAGACACCGATGATAATACAGGACAATTACAGCCTAAAAGTGAATGGATATTCCCAGTCATAAACCATGTTTTTAATGAAATACAGATGAGATCGGGAGCTACAAGCAATACCTTTACACTATTTGGACATTCAGCTGGTGCTCAATTCGTTCACCGGTATGTACTTTTCGCCGAAAAAACACAGGCAGAAAGAATCATTTTTGCTAATGCAGGTTGGTATACCATGACGGACACAAATGTCGATTTCCCTTATGGTATTAAAAATATGTCAATGAGCAAGGACGATCTGGCAAAGGCATTTGCCAAACCAGTGACAATTTTATTAGGTGAAAAGGATAATGATCCTAATAATAAAGTACTTCGTCATACTTTAGAGGCTGATGCACAAGGCTTAAATCGATTTGAACGTGGAAACCGTTTTTATTATGAAGCAAAAGAAAAAGCAGCAGAATTGGGTGTACCATTCAACTGGCAATTGATTACTGTACCAGGAGTTGGGCATAGTGATATTGGAATGGCAGCTGCAGCAGCGAAATTAATTGTTGAATAAACATTTAATTTTGCTTAGCATCGAATAAGGTAAAAAAAATCCAAAGACCTCTACTCTCAGGCATATTATATAACGCATCATAGGTAGCATTAGACACAGCACGATCCACTCTTTAATGGACAGGCTGTGTCTTTTTATAAGTACATTCATTTTTTTATTAGTTGTGTAATGTTTTTAAAATGATTTCTAGTTTTTCCAGTAAGGTTATTAAAAATAAAGGCAAAAATTAACCCCTTTGAACTGGTACCTAGAAATAGGACATTATAGAAAAAAGCCTAAATTAAGCCACAATGAGATGATCCCGATATTGAATCGGGGTCATTTTTTTT
>NZ_FOTS01000103.1 GCF_900114615.1 Pelosinus propionicus DSM 13327
ACATGAAGCTGCAAGCCGCAAGAATGAAGCAAAGCATGTCTAGAGTGGCGCACTGTATTGATAACGGTCCGATGGAAGGTTTTTGGGGCATTCTAAAACGTGAAATGTATTATGGGTACAAATTCACCAGCCGGGAACAGCTTGCGCAAACTATTTCTGACTACATCTACTATTACAATTACCAGCGTTTACAGCGTCGTTTGTCTGTCATGACACCGATGGAGTTCCACCAACAGTACGCAAAGGCTGCATAAAGAAATGCTGCCCACCATTTCGGTAGACAGCAATCAAATTCTTCTATTTTTTCATTGTCCTCTTGACGGGGTGCACAGCAGCCTGCCGGGGGTTTATGACATTAGAAATTTACGTCAGTTCCGTAATAACTGCAAGTGAGTACCCTTTTCATGTTTTCAAATTTCGTTTCACGAGGATTGAATAATGTACAAGGATCGCCAACTGCAGCCTCAGTCAACGTATCTATAGTATCAAGAAATGTTTTTTCATCCACACCGGCAGCCTGATAGGAAAGTGGAATACCCAACTGTCCATTCAGTTTCTTAATAGCCTCAATCAAAGAGTTGGTCAATTGTTTGTTGGTTGCACCGCTCAATCCAAGTGCACGTGCAATGTCCGCAAACCGGTCTTCCGCAACTGCACGGTTGTACTCAATCACATACGGCAGCATAATAGCGTTGCAACGCCCATGCGTAACACCATAGACAACGCCTACTTTGTGCGCAAGGGAATGAACGATTCCAAGCAAGGCGTTAGAAAAAGACATTCCCGCCAAATTCTGGCCCACATGCACATTTTTCCGTGCTTCTGCGCTTCCATTGTAAGAGTCAACAAGATTTTCAAAAACCATCTGCACTGCTTTAATTGCCAGGCAATCGGTTAGATCCGTGTGCGCAGTAGCAACATATGCTTCCACTGCATGAGTAATCGCGTCCATACCGGAGTCGGCAGTCAACTTTTTGGGCATGGACAATGGAATTTCTGTGTCCACAATTGCAATATCTGGTGTAATTTCAAAATCAGCGATAGGATGCTTGATTTTGGTTTCATCATCCGTGATAACAGAAAATGAGGTTACTTCCGTTGCTGTGCCAGAAGTTGTACCAATCGCTACGAAAATCGCTTTCTTGCGCAATTTTGGCAAGCTAAATGGTGTCTTGATATCGTCGAATTTTAGCTCGGGGTTCTCATAGAATACCCACATTGCCTTTGCCGCATCAGTCGGAGAACCTCCACCGAGTGCCACAATTACATCAGGTTCATAGTTTCTCATTACTTCCGCGCCGCGGTAAACCGTAGAAATCATTGGGTTGCTTTCCACCCTATCGAACAACTGAACCTGCATTCCGTTTTCTTTTAAAACGTTGGTCAGTTTTTCAAGGCTTTGATTCTCAATCATAAAGTTACTTCCAGATACGATGATGGCTTTTTTATGTCCTTTGAGAACTTTCAGCTCTTCTATTGCATTGGGTCCATAATACACATCACGTGGAATTGTAAAACGTGCCATTTTAAAACCTTCTTTCTTTTCATCAATTATTATGTACCTTAAGTACATAACCGAATGGGTATAGAGAAAGAGATTAACTTGCCATATACATGTAAATAGCGATTTTTAGACATTCACTGGCAAGCAGTACTTCATCTTTCTGTTTTTAGTATAAGCTTTGACGCAAAAGAAATCGTCCGTAAAAATCACTTTCAATTTTACCCTTTTTGCTCTTTTCAGTACATATGTCCTGATGTTATACAAGACCTCTAGCTGCACCCATATGTCTAATGCCAAGGGTACGGGGTTATTGACACTTACCTTCAAACCAGTTGTATCGTCGACAACCCATCCCTGTGACATCCCACGGTGATCACTTTTAGCATTCATGTGTTCGAGCATGACAATCACATCTTTTTATCGGTTGCTAAAGTCATGGTTCATAGCAATCACAAACCTTGACACTTGGTCATATATTAAAAAGAACTAAAAATTAAACATGATCAGCGTAAAATGTTATGGTGCGAGGTGTAATGCATGAATTCAACTGATATGAAATACAAAGATGAAACGCCCATCAAAACGATTAACAAAATAAGAGATATTCTTGGTAATATGGGCCTTCTAACGGTAGAAAGCTCATGGAAAAATTCGGTGAATGGTTTTTACTCCGTGAGCGTGGCGATTGAAAATACTGATCTGCTGACCAATGGAAAAGGAACCTCTGTCGAATTTGCCCTGGCCAGCGCCTACGGTGAGATGATGGAACGCCTGCAAAATCTCTGCCACTACAGACTAAGTTTGGATGTAAAACCCCAGATCATGGAATACCTGGGCTTTAATTACGCCCCTGATGAGAAACCGATGAGTATCGATGAGTTCCTTGCCAGTGAAGAAGATTGGATCAAAACCCAATTGTCCAGAGTCAAACCTTCGCTGGATAAACGGGAACTCCTGAAAAGTTGGCAGACAATGTCTTATGAGAAGGTATCTGCCGATTTTGTCGTTCTACCTTATTGCAATCTCAACAGCAAGCGTATTTCCCATATCCCGATAAAAATGGTCTCGATGATGTATATGTCAAATGGCATGTGCGCCGGCAATTCGCCTGAAGAGGCTTTGGTGCAGGGAATATCTGAAATCATGGAGCGCTACGCCAACAAAAGAATCCTTAGGGAGAGAATCGTACCGCCTACTATACCGCGGTATTACATCATGAAATTTCCCAAGATTGCGGCGATGGTTGCCGCACTTGAAAAAAGCGGCAATTTTGAAGTTATACTCAAAGACTGCTCATTGGGACAAAAGTTGCCGATTGTCGGGATTATCCTGGTAAATAAAAATGATCAGAGTTATTTTGTAAAATTTGGTGCTCATCCCAAATTTGAAATTGCCGCAGAAAGGACATTGACTGAACTTCTTCAGGGACAGGATATAAAATGGATGACGGGGGTCAGAGAGTTTTGTCTCCACAGCCCAACGGACGATCCGGAAAACTACATGGGCATACTAGTGACCGGCTCAGGGTTTTATCCTACGGAATTTTTCAGCCGTAACTTCAGTTATCCATTCAACGAATTCGAAGAAACCACGATAAACACAAACAAAGAAATGCTGGCTTATATGGTCGACCGACTGGCTCAACTAGGCTGCGAGACATATGTACGTGATGTTTCGTTCCTGGGCTTTCCGAGTTTTCATATCATCGTTCCCGGCTTGAGTGAAATCGAGGAGTTTGATGACCTAAGACCCATTACCAATTATGCTGCTTTCAACACCTTCAAAAGGCTTGTCAGGAACATCGACTGCCTCGACGACGCTGGTGCCGCTACGATCATCGGCTTTCTGCAAAACATGAACTACTCGCCTGGGGTCTCGGTCATGGATATCATCAATCTGCCAGTGCGCGATAAAGCGTTTCCGTGGTATTACAGTAATGCCGACTTGTTTGTCACTGCCCTAAACTACTGGAAAGGCGACACCAATAAAGCCTATGAGAGCTTCACAAAATTCTTGAGTTATATCCAACATACGAATCCGCAACGCCAAGTGATAACTTATTATAAGTGCGTACGGGATTTTCTGGCGTCTAAGATTAAAGGGCTTACGGAAAAGGACGCCGTGAGCACACTAAGTGTGTTCTATCCGAAAGAGGTAATCCAGGGGGTTGTGGCTGAATTCAACTCGCCAGGGAAAGTCATTAGTTACCAAGGACAATTAAACTGCTGGAATTGCGAGAACTGCCAATTTTCCAGTCAGTGTCTCTATCCGCCAATGGAGCGAGTCTACAAAATACTCAAGGAGCAGTATGCTGCCAGCAGAATAGATCAAAATGATCTCAAGAAGCTGATGTAAATACACAAAAGCCAAAGCCGTAAAGCTTTGGCTTTTACTTTTCCTGATTAAGGGCCGACATTACGCCGTGTCGGCGCAACATCTTAGCGGATAGGCATTACTTCTCCCGTTTCATGGAATGGCAGCTGTGGCAAGTCTTACAGGAATGGCAGCTGTGGCAAGTCTTACAGGACTGGCAGGACTGACAGCT
>NZ_FOTS01000101.1 GCF_900114615.1 Pelosinus propionicus DSM 13327
AGTGCTATTTACGAGGGTATTAAACTTTATGCTAAAATATTAAAAATGCCAACGTTTACGCAATACCAAGACGTGATTCGGCAATTAAAACCCAATATGGGGCTGGATGAAGTGCTCTTGGAGCTCATGAAAAAGGAATGTCTTTCAAGGCAAGATAACCAACTACGAAGACGAATTCATACCGCTCGTTTCCCCGTAACAAAAACATTGGAAGAGTTAAATATGTCTTGCTTTGAAAACATAAAGCCTACATTTATTCAGCAGCTAGCTTCCTGTGACTTTGTTAAAAAGCGAAGAAACATCATAATGATTGGACCACCAGGAACAGGCAAAACCCACCTGGCCATTAGCTTGGGAATGAAGGCCTGTGCTTGCGGTTACAGAGTTTTGTTTCGCACTGCCGCAACGATAGCAAATGAACTTTGTGAAGCCAAAGATGCCTACAGATTATCTAAATTAGAAACGACTATTGAAAAAGCAGATTTACTCATACTTGATGAACTATCTTACTTAAGCTTCAACCGTCACCAATCGGATCTGCTGTTCAAAGTTGTCTCTGAGCGTTCAGAACGAGCCAGCATAATTGTTACCACAAACTTGGAGTTTTCACGCTGGACGGAGATGTTCGAGAGTGAAACAATGGTGGCAGCTCTTGTTGATCGGCTCACCTTTAAGTCTCATTTATTGGACATGAACGGTTCCTCATACAGAATGACTAATGCTATTGCTAACGACTAGATGGCTCAAATATTCGTGAGCACAAGTGGCTCAAAATTTCATGAGCGAGTGGCTCACTTTTTCATTGACGTTTATAACTGTGAGCATCCCACCCGTTTACCGACTAAATCATCAATCGTTTTAATATCCGTGCGCCCTTTCGCTACGACAATTCTCTTATCATAATTTGCAAAACCTTCATTCGTAAACAGATACTTTGCCTCTCTGTCTGGATTTTTTTCAAACTGCTGCGTCGCAATATTGATTTTTTTTGCATCCAAACTCAATAAGAGATTCTTCAACTCGATGGATTGAAATCTAAATTCATATTGGGGAAGCCTTGCATCGATTTCCTTTAATACTGCTACATCATAGCCTGCCGGCTGGTTATTCTTGTCAATATATGCATAGGGTTCAAATGTAGATCCAGCTCCAACTAGCACCTGCCTAACCTGTTTCGTATCATTTGCTGCGGCTCCTGAAGCCTGATCTGCACCTTTTTGGCTGGAGCAACCTGCCAGCAGCAAAGCCCCTGCTAAAATACCAGATAAAAGATAAGTAGAAAAACGCTTTTTCATTTTGAACACTCCTAACAATATGTATTATTTTATAGCTATAGGAATTTTGAAAAATTCCTAAAGATAACTATCCCTACTCTTGCCAAACACCTCTACTATCTCTCTTAACAAATAGCAAAAAGGCATAGAATCTCTAATTCTCATAGAGATTCTATGCCTTTGGTTTTCCCAATCAGCTTAGAACTATTGTAGGTGATAAGTTTCTTCTTGTCAACTATAATGAGCACAATTTAGAATTAATTCCCTCACTGGTGTATTCCTCACACTCTCCCATACACATCATCAAAACGTACAATATCATCTTCCTCCAGATACTTACCATTCTGCACCTCGATAATCTCCAATGGTATTCGTCCTGGATTTTCTAAACGATGTTTCGTGGATAGAGGAATAAAGATACTTTCATTTTCATGAACCAGCTTTACCTCCTCGCCAAGAGTTACTTCAGCCGTACCACCAGTCACGATCCAATGTTCACTACGATGATAATGCATTTGTAGACTGAGACGCTGCCCAGGATTCACCACAATCTTCTTCATCTTATAGCCAGGACCTTCACCAAGGATCGTATAGCTTCCCCAAGGACGGTACATCGTCGTATGTTCATCTGCTTCTTTGCGGCCACGTTGCTTTAGCTCGCCTACCAAATCCTTGACCTTCTGTGATTCACCTTTCTTAGCTACCACGATTACATCATCCGTTTCCACTACTAGTAGATCTTCGAGGCCAATACCAGCAATCATACGACTTCGTCCTAACATGAGTGTATTTGTACAATCAATAGGAATGCAGTCTCCTTTAACGGCATTCCCATCCTGATCCTTATCTAATACATCGTAAATAGCATCCCAGGAACCAATGTCATTCCAATAAGCTAATAAGGGAATCGTCACTACTTTATCCGATTTTTCCGCCACCGCATAGTCAATTGAAATATTAGGCATGCTTTCAAACTGGACCAATGCATCCGTATAGTTAGTAGATGCTAATTGATAGATCTCAGGTTGATGGGTAGAAAACTCTCTCATGATTTGCCCCATAGTAACAGCAAACATCCCTGAATTCCAGTAATACCGCCCTGCTGCCAAATACTCTTCAGCGACTTCCTGACATGGTTCTTCCTTAAAAGACTTCACTCTAAAACCATAACCGTATTCCTCATCAGCTTCAATGTAGCCATACCCGATCTCAGGTTTATCCGGTTTTATGCCAAAGGTGACGATATTTTCCTGCCGTGCCATTTCTTCAGCCTGCCTTACAGACTTGATAAAAAGATCATTTTTGCGAATAATATGATCAGAAGGTGTCACAAACATCACTTCATCTTCCCCAGCACTCAATTCATCAATACAGTACCTTGCTGCCAACGCAATGGCTGGAGCCGTATTACGCCCTACGGGTTCTAATAAAATATGGGCGCCCATCGCCCCACAAGCAGCTAACTCTGCCTTAACATGATGAATATATTCCTGATTGGTGACAATCACCATATCTGCCACCTTGGCTACAGGCATAAAACGAGTAATCGTCTGTGCCAGCAAAGATTGCTCAGCACCGAGCTTCATAAATTGTTTAGGAAAGCAAGTGCGGGATAATGGGAATAAACGTGTACCTCCACCACCTGCTAGAATTATGATTTTCAATGAAACGGCTCCTCTCGGTATTTGTTTTACACAATAAAGCAGCGATAGCAAAGCTACAGCTGCCAAAATCGTTCTCTTCATTCCATGCAACAGGATGTTTTATCCTTACCTGGCTACCTTTAATTGAATAATATCATTCCAATTCTTGGCCGTAATGGCTTCTACGGCACCCAAATCAGTGCGAATACTTTTAACTTCTCCTTCAATCCGAGCAGTGGCGTGTACTAATTGATCCATTTGTACTTTCTGATATTCACTCTGATGTACTAATGCCTGAATAAAACCACTATTCTCCTCAACTTGTCCCTCAAGATTTTCTAATCTGGATCCGACACCTTCCAAACGTCCTTCCATACTGCTCAAGCGTCCTTCTATGCCGTTCAAACGTCCTTCCATACCTTCCAATCGAGACTCTACCCGATTCTGTCCTTCAAATAATTGCTTTTGTCCTTCCAACAACTGCCGTAATATTTCTTCCACATTATACACCTCCTATCAAATACAAACTTTTAATTACTTTCATTATCTCACAAAACAAATCATAAGTCAGTATGTTTCAAAACTTGTAGTTCTGTCACATCAACTATTTATTTGCAAGGATTTTTCTAATAGTTTCCCTATTAATTCCCGTTACCTCCGCCAGCTTTCTTCCTGACATGGCAGTATTCTCTTGCAGCCAAATAATCAATTCTTTACGCGTATTTAGATATTCTGGTTTCGAAATGTCCTTTAATGTAATTCCTCTAATTTGCAAAAACTTTCGAATCTGCGCTTCATGATTATCATCCAATTTACAATCTTCCATAACGTCCATGCATGCCTCTTGACTCAATTCCATATGAAATCTTCTGAACCCCTCTATCGCTACATTACGGTTTTCAGAGAACATATTTAAGATTTCAGCAAATTCTGGTAAGTAGCTATCTCCAGTTCCCCTCAAATATCCTGAACAGCTACTCCAAGGATACGTTTCCGTCTTACCAATCCCTGCCTTCTCTGGATTCTGATGCACATACCGTATGACAGTAAGCAAATAACTATCACTTTCAACGTTCTCACTTTTGTACCGATCTTGAAACAAATGCCCAGATCGTCTATATTTTCGATTAAAGTAGCCTACATAGCTCGTAGTAATCCGTCTCATAATCCTAGATATACTATCGTTAGCTTCCTTAAGTACTAAATGAACATGGTTATCCATCAAACAATAGGAATAAAGATAATAACTTCCCTGTTCTCGCTTTGCATATAGTACGTCTAAGAATCTCCTCCTATCTTCATCATCGATGAAAACATCCTTCCGCTCATTGCCTCGAAGCATCACATGGTATACTCCAGTTTCGCTCTACACTCTGGCACTTCTTGCTTATGCCGGATAGTTTAGCAATCGTTGCGCTGGACAGACCTGTCATTTATGCAAATTGCCCTTTAGAGATCCACTGCCTCTGGACGGCTTTTCAACTCAACCGACAAGTCCGGCATCGTGCCTCTAGTAGTGAGGTAATGTTCCAGCATAGTCTTCACTGATTCAACTTCAGCTTCAGCGCTTATCGGCATAATGTGAATGATATTCTAAAAGTGTACCACTTCAAGTCATATTGATATTGAATTAGTTTACCACCTATCATAAAAATCCTGTAGAATATTATCAAATGTTTTGCAGGGAGGAATGAAAGGTGTGATTATTGAGGTGGACATTTATTCAGCGATTCGTGCCCGTTATTCAGATGGAGAATCCATACGCGCCATCGCAAAAGACCTTGGCGTATCAAGACAGACTGTTAAAAAATACTGCGAAGGCGCTACTCATCCAGAAGTGCGAAAAAACTACCAAAGAGAACCTGAAATCATTACTGATACTATCAAAACTTTTATCCTTGGCTACTTTAAAGAAGACG
>NZ_FOTS01000100.1 GCF_900114615.1 Pelosinus propionicus DSM 13327
GGGAGCTTTTGGGGTTCTTAAAGAGGACATGGGCTTTCGGCGATTTTTGATGCGTAGTCAAGTTAAAGTGCATACTGAATTTCTATTGCTGTGCATGGCATACAACCTAAAGAAACTCCACAACAAAATCCAAAACGGTCGTTGTGGAAGTTATTTGCATATTCCCAAAGCGTCCTGATAACGGTATATAATTTTTTTGAAGGGAAGTCGATTCCTCTGTTTTGTTATGCCCATAATCTAGCTACGACTTCTTTTTTTCTTCCGATCAACAAGAGATTTCTGCTTTTTTATTAAAAAAGAGGCGTACCGCAAAACGATTTCAATAAACGTTTTGCGACACGCCCTTTTTCTGTGGATAAACCTGTGAATAATATGTGGATTACTGTGGATAACACCCCAACAAGATATTTTTGGGGACTACTTCATAAGCAGAAGTCTGAATGGGTAAAGGATCTCATTCATTGCATAAAAAAAGCGCGTAGTTTTAGCTACACGCCTTCATTTTGAACAGGCTGCACACCTGCTTGATTTCACTGGAGCCGATATGCAGATTCGAACTGCAGACCTACTCATTACGAATTATCGGATATGCTTTTTTCAATATATCCCGCAAACTATTGCACCACCTAGATATATCGCTAGTTTCCTCATTCCTTAATTAATTTATTGTATTGCGAATGTGTTATTTTACGTTAAAAACGTTATATGTATTATCACTTTTTGCACCACATTGCACCACTATAAATCTTGGTTACCACCAATGAGTAAATTTTTAAAAAAAGTTTCTTCATTATAATAATACGGGATTAATTTGCACTACATAGGGCTATAATAAAACTAATAAAGAGGTGTTATAATGCCCATACATAGATTTTACCATGAAGAAAGCTAAAGAAGAACGGGAAAAAATTGCAATGAGGATATTGATGAGAGCAGCTAAGAGATTAATTGAGAAAAGGAGGAAGTTTATAAGTAATATGCAAAAAACTCCCTAATTTAATACTAGGGAGTTTTTTGCATATTACTTATGTAAAATTTATTTATAATAACTTACCTTTCGCATCGTTTGTATAAAACACTCAAATACTTATATAGCTTCACGTAAACTGAATATTTCTTCTCTTCCAATTAAAGAAAAACTATTTTCCACATAGTCAGATAAACAATTTAAGCGTGATCTTGTCAGTTCTTTATCATCCAACGCGACCAAATAAACATCATATCCCAATTCAACTTTTTTCATTTCTTGAGCTAGCAAATTAAGATACTTAATATCTTTAGTATGGAACCCCATTGGGCTTACTTTCACCTCTAAAAACTCCGCCTTATTTCCATCCCAAGTTCCTACATCTACAGTTTTTCTATTTAAATCACTATCTTCTCGATCATTAAAAGGGCTTGCACAGATATATTCTATTCTGCGACCATCAATAGCGACTATACATCCATAACCATCTTTGATCTCCTTGCCATTATGCCTGTCCTGAAATATCTTATTAAGTAATTTTTCTGGAACTAAACCTCTCATTTTTTTAATATCATTATCGTTTAAACACACCCCAAAGAATGCCTCAATCAAATCACTAAATAATTGTGTGTCGAACGCTACAGGCTTTCTACGTCCTTTAATTGCCGCTTGCCATTTATTGAGTTCATTCCGATATGATGCTTTTTCCCATTTTGCACTAAGTCTTAAAAATTCACAAAAGGTGCTAAATTTACTTTGGAATTTTATTAAAAAATTAGCAATTTCTTCTGCAGTCGGTTCAAGGTGGTCATATCTATAATCACTAGGTTCAAAGTTGATTCGATCTATCATATCAATGCCTCCTATTCTTCTAGATCAGAGTTCACTTGTATTGTTTTTATAATGTCTATTGTAGGAAGAACAATGGTAGGCACTTCCATCATGGTTGATAAATTTGCTATTGCGCTTCTTATATAAGGCAGCAATTGAGGAAATGCTTGTAGCTTAACCAGTCTTTCTAAATCATCATTATCAATTTCTGGATTACCAATAAAATAACCCTTGCAGACGACCAATATATCTCCCATCACGCGTCTGTTTTTTTTACCTTTCACTTTAACATTCACTTTTAGATAAGCGAGTATATTTTCAAAATCAACAACTTCAAGTTTTATTGCAGCCTGTAAATTATTAATACATTCCTCTTCCCATGTGTCGACTTTTTTGTTTAAAGTAATTTGTACAACATGAGCATTAATAAGCTGTATATTATCTCGGGAAAATTTGTACTCCTTATAAGTATTAGATTCTTTCTCATTCATAGTAATCATTCCTTTATATTTTATATTATTTTAACAAACAATCCCGCTAGAACTTACTAGCGGGATTGTTTTGAAAGAAAACGTGCATTTCTCTATAATTTGTGCCATCATATCTTCATACAAACACGATGCCTTTTTTAAACAATACTTGTGGACTTCACCGATAACATCAGCTAATGATGCAATTAAGCTTTGCATTATTTGGTTTTTAGAATCTTCTTCAAGAACATATAACCGATAATCAAGAAAATCTAACTCTTCGTCCGTATTCTTAAATTTAAACGATCCTATTCTCCTTAATTTTAACAAACCATGTTTATTAAACCAATCCCAGAAATAACCATATTGCTTGTCATTTTGCATTATCGCTGCTTCAATCATGTCTTCAACGCTATTGAACTTTAAATAAGAAATACCCGAAAAACTTTCGATATTAACAAAAAACAGCTCAATTAGTTCTTGCAATACCCTCTCTGCATCATTCTCAACACTCTTCTTCACTCCTAAAAATTTCCACACAACACTTTCATTCACAATAATCCCCCTTTCAAGGAACAGGGCATAACTGCAATAATAATAACAGTATATGCTTTCATAATTAAAAATTAGTCTGCCCATAAATAATATTTTTAATCTCTGATTAAAAACTTTCTATAATTATAAATCATCACACAAATGATGTATGATGATTCTTATCTTTTATTTTAAGTATTGCTTTTACTTCTCTATAGCGATTGGAAATACCTTCCACGTTATCCACATCTTTCATAAAAGTTATTAACATTTTATCAACATGTTAATAACTTTTTACAGATATTGTAATAAAATTCAGTTGTTATGTAATCTTAATTAGACTTTTACTAATTACTTTACATAATCAATCTATAACGGCAAACTCAAATGGATATATTTGTATTTATTTTTAGCATTATTTGTATATTTTACTTTTATATCTAGTTAATTTCAATAGTTTTTTTAAAAAAACTATTCATCATAAATGTGTATACCTACCTTATCATAACACATCTACATTCCTTAAAGAATTAGAAAATACATACATTTCTTATAGTATCGTTATGATACCCTATAAACTTAATAGGATATTCCAGCTAAAAAGAAAACATCGTCCTCAAAAAGATATATTCTAAAACAACTCTAATTTAAACTGATAAATGTAAATTTATTCCTCATCCTTTATCCGTACATCTTAGCCTAGTTTGGTTCAGTAAAAATTTTTCTCCATTTTAAATTATATTTAATAAAAATCATATTTTTATGCTGCAACAAATCAATATCTAAATAAAAAGGTACCGTCTGTTATAAAGTCAGATGGTACCTTTATGTGGACAATGCTACTCCAACTGCTTAAGACGTGCTAATATATCTGATTTTAAAAATAATCTTTCTTTTGATGTTTCTTTAACTGGTGTGATTTTCTTACGCTTAATTAAGTCAAATACATTCTGCCTAGAGCAGTTTAGTATCTGCATTACATCGGCAGTGTTAATTAACTCTTCCTGAATAAATTTCTCCAATGCCTCTCTATTATCAAACACGTATTTCATTTTTTCACAACCTTAATGACTAGTAACGCACCATATAGCAATGTTGCCCCTAATCCTATTTCCTGAATTATAGTAAGGTTATTCATATCAAGAGCTGCCACCCACGCGATAAACAAAACCAATAAAATAATATCCATAGTTGATATTTTCTTCATAATTTTATCGAGATGTGTTACACTATATTTAAGGATGAGGGAGGTTTTACCCTCCCTACCATTTAACGCTTCCTATGCTTACCAGGCGGGGGAGCGTTTTTCCATTTCTCTACCAGATCAACTATTACCTTGATTGATGCGAGTATGGCGGCTACCGTAGTAGCTACATCCTTTGTCGTGTTTAAGTCCACATCTCTTGTCACCCCCTTTCTATACTTTAATTATATCACACTACTTGATATATATCAAGTAGTTATAAGATTTATTTTCCATATTTGTTAAATATTTTTAAATTATTTGATTAACATTTGTGATATAATAACTATTATTATGTAAACTTTATTATAGAAAGCGGTGGGATCATGAAAACCATGTGGAAAGGTTTATTGTCTTTTGGATTGGTAAATGTCCCTGTCTCGCTGGTGAAAGCTACTCGCTCTAAAAATATTTCTTTCAATCAACTTCGAGAAAGTGATTTTAGTAAAATTCAATATAAAAAAGTAGCAGCAGTTGACGGTGCAGAGGTTCCAATGTCTGAGATTGTTAAAGGATATGAAGTTTCACCTGACCGCTATGTT
Organism: Pelosinus propionicus DSM 13327; assembly: GCF_900114615.1. GTDB lineage: Bacteria > Bacillota > Negativicutes > DSM-13327 > DSM-13327 > Pelosinus > Pelosinus propionicus. Next base: position 4,588 of record NZ_FOTS01000100.1, read on the forward strand.
GTTATATCAAAAAACGATCTAGAAGCAATCGCTCCCAAATCTAGCAGAATAATAGAAATATCTGATTTCGTTAAGATCGAAGAAATTGATAATAGGTTTTTTGATACCTCGTACTACCTATTGCCTGATCAGGGAGCAGGTAAAGCTTATTCCTTGCTTCTGAAAAGCATGGCAGAGGAAAATGTAGTCGGCATAGCTCGTTTTGTACTTCGTGAGAAAGAGTATCTTGCAGCTATTCGCCCAACTGGACAAGCGATTACACTTACGACTATGCGTTTTGCCGATGAAGTGGTAGAAGTGCGTGAAATTGAAAATGATTTGCCAGCAAATATTGAGCTAACTGATAAAGAAATGAAAATGGCTAAAACTCTAATCAATTCATTAGTTACCAATTTTGATGCTGCCAGATATAAAAACGAGTATCACGCACAAGTGCTCGCAATGATCCAAGCTAAAGCAGAAAAAGAAGAAATTGTTACTAAGCCTGTCGATACATCGTCTAGTTTCGTTAATTTAATGGCAGCGTTAGAAGCAAGCATGGCAACAATTAAACAAAATGAATCCAAGAAGAAACCACCTAGAAAACCAAAGTCAAAAACAGCATAAAGAAGGAGCTGTCTCAAAATAGGTTTTTAAAACCTATTTGAGATAGCTCTTTCTTTGTATCCCTAACCGAATAGGGTATTTTCTCTTTTTTGCGAATTAAGTGGAGTAAAGTAGGCATAGCAAAGCTAGAGGAGCATTATGCCCCTCATAAATTGCTGTGCCTGCAACCTTTTAGGCGGTCTTTTTTTCGTGTAGCATTTTTCCGCACCGTTGTTGCTGTATTTTGTTATGTAGTTTATTTAAGTTATAGCCCATCGCCAAGAACAAGAATTCAGTCCTAACGCTTTGCTTGCCACGCAGCAAGAATCTTCTAAATCGATGGTTTTCTTTC
>NZ_FOTS01000098.1 GCF_900114615.1 Pelosinus propionicus DSM 13327
CCAGTCATTTCAGCAGGAATTTCAATACCTGCCAAATCGAGAATAGTTGGAGCAATATCTGCTAAAATCCCTTTTTTCATTGTTCTTCCACGGTGTTTTTCTGACACCATGATCAAAGGGACTTCATTTGTCGTATGAGCAGTAAATGGCTCACCAGTAACATGGTCAAGCATCTTTTCTGCATTACCGTGATCAGCAGTAATGAGAGTGATCCCCCCTTGACTGCGCATAGCCTCTACAACACGGCCCACACAATTATCAACAGTAGTTACAGCCTTCATAGCGGCATCTAGTTTGCCAGTATGACCTACCATATCACTGTTAGCATAATTCAAAATAATCACATCAAACTTGCCAGTTTTAATGGCTTCTACCAACTTATCAGTCACCTCAATGGCGCTCATTTCTGGCTTTAAATCATAAGTAGCTACTTTGGGTGAAGCAACTAAAATCCGTTCTTCACCTGGATAAGGCTTTTCATCTCCACCGTTAAAAAAGAACGTTACATGAGCGTACTTTTCTGTTTCTGCAATTCTAAGCTGGGTTAAACTATTGTTCTCCAATACTTCACCTAATGTATTCTTTAAGAATTGAGGTTTATAAGCCACAGGTACAACCACTGTCTCATCATATTGGGTCATACTTGCGAAGTGAATTGGTAAAAGTCCTCCGCAGCGAATGAAACCATCAAATTTTTCATCAATAAATACACGAGTCATTTCCCGAGCCCGGTCAGGACGGAAATTAAAGAAAATAACGCTGTCATTAGCCTTAATACCGCAATCACCACATCCTGCAATCACCGTTGGAGCCACAAATTCATCTGTTTTGCCAAGTTTATAGGATGTTTCAACAGCTTCGCTAGCAGAAGCAGCTTCTTCTCCCGTACGGCAAACCATAGCGTTATACGCTTTTTCTACACGTTCCCAACGTTTATCACGGTCCATGGCATAATAGCGTCCAGCAATTGTTGCAATGCGACCAACGCCAATTTCTTTAATTTTTTCTTCCAAGGCTTTGATATACTCAATTCCACTAGAAGGTGGTACATCACGACCATCTAGAAAGGCGTGAACATATACCTTTTTCAGATCGTGGCGTTTTGCCATTTCCAATAGAGCATATAAATGGTCGATATGGCTATGTACGCCCCCATCAGATACAAGACCCATTAAATGCAGCGCACTATCATTAGTTTTTGCTTGTTCAACAGCATTGACCAAAACTGGATTCGTGAAAAATTCACCTTCCCTAATTTCTTTGGTAATGCGGGTCAATTCTTGATATACAATACGCCCTGCACCAATATTTAAATGACCTACCTCTGAATTACCCATTTGTCCTTCAGGCAATCCTACCGCTTCGCCAGAGCAAGTTAATGTTGTTGTCGGATATAATTCTGATAGCAGTTTCATATGAGGCGGCTCAGAACGAACAATTGCATTATATCCGTCTTTCTCATCTCCAAGGCCCCAGCCATCCAAAATTACTAGTGCAATTGGTGCTTTTAATTTACTCACCAAAACACCTCCTAAAATTTAACTATTTTACTAAATCCTACGGCATCAAGACTTGCACCACCAACTAATGCGCCGTCAATATCACTTTTGCCCATTAATTCTGCGATATTATCAGCTTTTACGCTGCCGCCGTATTGGATACGGGTTTTATCTGCAGTATCTTGTCCAAAGACTTCTGCTACTGTGCGACGTATAAAGGCACATACTTCATTTGCTTGGTCAGCAGTTGCAGTGCGTCCAGTACCAATTGCCCAGATAGGTTCATAAGCAATGACTAAGCTGGCGACTTGCTCTTTTGTCAAACCTTCTAAAGCAGCTTTTACTTGCTTGCCGACAAGAACTTCAGTAGTTCCCGCTTCACGTTCTTCTAAGGATTCACCCACACACACAATGGGTACTAAATTGCCTTCCAAAGCGGCTTTCACTTTTTTATTCACGGTTTCATCTGTTTCAGCAAAATACTGACGACGCTCTGAATGTCCTACAAGTACATACTCGCAGCAGACATCACGCAGCATCTCTGCTGTCACTTCTCCTGTGAAAGCACCTTTCTTTTCCCAATGCAAGTTTTGAGCACCTAAATGAATATTCGTGCCATGCAATGCATTTGCTACAGCAGTCAATGTAGTGAAGGTAGGGCAAACTACAATGTCAACCTCTTTTGCATCTGCAGTCAATTTGCCAAGTTCCTGCACTAACGCCACACCCTGGCTGCTTGTATTATGTAATTTCCAGTTGCCCGCAATAATTGGTTTACGCATTATTAAATTCCTCCATCTAGTTTTTTGTAACACGTTAAAACACAAGTCTTTTCTAACCGCAGAGGCGCAGAGGACGCTGAGAAAAATTAAATATGAAACGAATTTCCCCTCTGCGCTCTCTGTGTTCTCTGCGGTTCAATCATCTTTTCCTACTCTTTTAAAGAAACTACAGTTTACTTATCAGCTAAAGCTGCAATGCCTGGAAGCACTTTGCCTTCCAGGAACTCTAAGGATGCTCCGCCGCCAGTAGAGATGTGCGTAATTTTATCCGCTAAGCTCACTTTTTCCAAAGCCGCAATGGAATCACCGCCACCAACAATACTCGTAGCTTTTGATCCTGCAACTGCTTTAGCTACTGTTTCCGTGCCATTTGCAAAAGCATCCATTTCAAATACGCCCATCGGTCCGTTCCATACGATGGTTTGAGCAGTTTCTACGGCTTTTGCATAGACTGTTGCTGTCTCAGGTCCAATATCAAGAGCCATCCACTCACTATCGATATTAGCAACCGCTACCGCTTTATGCTGAGCATCTGCAGCAAATTTATCTGCAATTACAACATCAGTAGGCAAGAGTAAGTTGACGCCACGTTCTTTAGCAGCAGCAATCAGACTTTTCGCTAATTCTACCTTGTCAGCTTCCAGCAGCGATTTTCCAATATCATAACCTTGGGCAGCCAGGAATGTGTTAGCCATACCACCGCCAATGATTAGTGTATCTACTTTTTTCAATAAATTCTCAATCACACCAATTTTATCAGAAACTTTCGCACCACCGATAATTGCTACAAAAGGGTGAGTAGGATTAGCCACAGTTTGACCTACGAACAAGATTTCTTTTTCCATTAGGAAACCTGCCACTGCAGGCAGATATTTCGTAATTCCTTCTACAGAAGCATGTGCCCGGTGGGATACACCAAAGGCATCATTGACAGCAACATCCGCCAAGCTTGCCAATTGACGAGAAAATTCCGGATCATTTTTTTCTTCTGCTTTATGATAGCGAAGATTTTCTAACATTAAAATTTGACCTGGCTTTAAGGATTTCGCTTTTCCTTCTGCCTCGGAACCAACACAATCAGAAGCAATAGCTACTTCCTGGCCAAGTAAACTGGAAAGTCGTTTTGCCACAGGCAATAAGGAAAAGGCAGGCACAACTTCACCTTTTGGGCGTCCTAAATGGCTGGCAATAATGATTGCAGCATTTTGTGCCAATAAATATTTCAATGTTGGCAAGGTAGCACGAATCCGAGTATCTTCGGTAATATTACCGTCTTTATCCATGGGAACATTGTAATCCACACGAATAAAGACTTTCTTTCCGGCTACATCAATGTCTCTAATCGACTTTTTATTCAACATTTTTGTTTCTCCTTAAAAATATTGCCCGGCCCACAAAGGCCGGGCCATAAGATCTTTTAAAAATTATGCAAGTTCAGCAAAATACTTAATGGTACGAACCATTTGGCTTGTGTAGCTGCATTCATTATCATACCAAGAAACAGTTTGAACTTGAGTCAATCCGTTCTCCATAGGAGCTACCATTGTTTGTGTAGCATCGAATAAAGAACCATATCTGATACCAACGATATCACTGGATACCAATTCATCTTCCGTGTAGCCGAAGGATTCATCAGCTGCAGCTTTCATTGCTGCATTGACTTGTTCTTTAGTAACCGTACCTTCAACAACTGATATTAAAATCGTAGTAGAACCTGTAGGGGTTGGTACACGTTGTGCAGATCCAATTAATTTACCGTTTAATTCAGGAATAACTAAACCGATTGCTTTAGCAGCCCCAGTAGAGTTAGGAACAATATTCACTGCCGCAGCACGGGATCTTCTGAGGTCACCATTTCTTTGCGGGCCGTCAAGAGTCATTTGATCACCAGTGTAAGCGTGGATTGTGGACATAATACCACTCTTAATAGGAGCCAAATCATTAAGTGCCTTAGCCATAGGAGCTAAGCAGTTTGTCGTGCAAGAAGCTGCGGAAATAACTGTATCACTAGCTTTTAATATATCGTGATTTACATTAAAAACAACAGTAGGCAGATCATTTCCTGCTGGAGCAGAGATAACAACTTTTTTAGCACCAGCTTTGATATGTGCAGAAGCTTTTTCTTTAGAAGTATAGAAACCTGTGCATTCAAGAACAACATCTACACCAATTTCACCCCAAGGTAGCTCTTCTGCTTTTGCTGATTTGTAGATTTTTATTTCTTTGCCATCGATAGTAATTGAATCCTCACCTGCGGTCACTTTGCTAGCTAAAGCATAAGTTCCCTGAGTTGAATCATATTTCAATAAGTGTGCCAACATTTTAGGGCTTGTTAAGTCATTGATTGCAACAACATCATATCCTTCTGCCCCAAACATTTGCCTAAATGCAAGACGTCCAATACGTCCAAAACCATTGATCGCTACTTTTACTGCCATTTAAAAATACCTCCCAATTATATTTTTATTTTCGCCTAATACCCATTCCATAGGATATGCTATTAGGACTTATATAATACTCTGAATAGCTTTGGCTGCAGATTCATCTGTAATCAGTACATCCTGCCCACCGGCATTCGTAACTGCTACAATGGCCTTTGCTTTTCTTTGGCCTCCTGCTACAGCTACTACTACACCAACGTCCGCCAAATCATCCAGATGTAACCCAACACTGCTTGTAACATAAATATTTTTACCTTCTAAGGTACAATAATGCCCTAATGCCTCACCAACAGCACCACTGTTGATCAGTTCAGAAACAAACTCATGATCAAATCCTCGGCGTACAGCCATTTCATGTGCTTGGCCGATACCATGTATTAGAACGTCTGCATGTTTAATCATATCGGCTACAGAGAGAATATTGCTATTATTAGCCACCATCACACCAAGCATTTCTTCACTGATACCCTCAGGCACATGAATCATACGATACTTGCCGCCCAATTTAGTAGCCATAGCCGCTGCAATGGTATTAGCTTGGTTTTCTACTTTTTCCCCAAGCCCGCCGCGGGCAGGAACAACGGTAACAGAAGGCTGAGTAAAATGAATCGCTTCTGCAACATTGGCCATAATGGTTCCACCGCTTACCGCAACAATCATATCATTCTCATTTAAATATTGAGCCAATACATTAGCAGCAGCACGCCCTAATTCCCTGCGTACAGCAGTATCACTATCGCTATCCCCAGGAATGATAATGACCTGTTTAAGTCCTAGCTTTTCCGAAAGTTCATCTTCTAATGTCGTCAGTCCATGAAGGGCTTTAATATATTCAGATAAATCTTTCAGCAGGACCTGACCTTCCACTGTGATTGTCATGCCCATTTGAGAGAACTCTACCAGACCAGCATTCTTCAAAAATTCCACCTGAGCACGCACTACTCGCTCGCCTTTATCTAACATGGCAGCTAATGCTCTTCGCCCTACAGGTTCACTATGCTGAATTGATCTCAAGATATCATATCGTTCTTCAATGGCTGCAATAAGTTCAGGAGCAATTTTACGTTGAAGCTGAACAGCTTTCTTCCACATGACCTCTTCCTCCGGGACATCTTACGTCCCTCTGGCACAAATTTTGTCCCATCTTGTCAAAAAAATATACTAATAAGCGTAACGTATATTATTTCTAATATACTAACTTCGCCATACAATAAGTAACTCCTGCTAGTTCTAGCAAAAATTATGATAAAAATTGTATATAATTTTCAAACTATTATCTTGCGTTAATTTCACCGCTGTAAACTAATCCGCGAGCCGCATCGACTGTCACAACTGCACCATCAGTTAAGCGTTCAGTAGCACCATCTGCACCCACGATCACCGGAATGCCTGCACTAATGCCTACAATTGCTGCATGAGAGGTCAAGCCACCTTCTTCTGCTATCACGGCTGACGCTTTGGCTGCATATTTTGCCGTTTCATCATCTACATGAGAAACTACTAGTATTTCGCCTTCTTTAAATTTATTCTGCACATCTTTAATGGAATGAGCTACGCAGACTTTGCCAGTTACTGCTGTTGCACCAATACCAACGCCTCGTAATATAATATTTCCTACTACATGCACTCGAATCATATTGGTCGTTCCTGTACCAGTTCCTGTTGCATGAACTCCAGCCGTAATTACAATTAAGTCACCTTCACTAACAATTCCAGAGGCAACTGCGCTGTCAATATCATTTTGAACCATTTCATCACTATTCTTCGTTGCTGATCGCAGCACTGGCTGTACACCCCATAACAGA
>NZ_FOTS01000039.1 GCF_900114615.1 Pelosinus propionicus DSM 13327
GCTGCAAGCCGCAAGAATGAAGCAAAGCATGTCTAGAGTGGCGCACTGTATTGATAACGGTCCGATGGAAGGTTTTTGGGGCATTCTAAAACGTGAAATGTATTATGGGTACAAATTCACCAGCCGGGAACAGCTTGCGCAAACTATTTCTGACTACATCTACTATTACAATTACCAGCGTTTACAGCGTCGTTTGTCTGTCATGACACCGATGGAGTTCCACCAACAGTACGCAAAGGCTGCATAAAGAAATGCTGCCCACCATTTCGGTAGACAGCAATCAAATTCTTCTATTTTTTCATTGTCCTCTTGACGGGGTGCACAGCATTGGGTGAAGAGTTCTATTTACATTAAAATCGTTATTTTTTTCACAAAAAGGATTGTTTTTGCATTAGGGGTACGATATACTAGCAATATACATAAACTGAAAAATCAGAAAAGGCGGGGATGTACATGTGGGGGAAAGAAATTGATTTAGCTCAAATTGTAGAAATTCGGACTAAAACAACTGTATATTTTGGTATTGGTGCCATTACTAAAATGACCGACATTGCAAAGACTTTATCTGAACAAGGAATTAATAAGGTGGTCGTAGTTACCGGCAGAGGCTCTCATATCAAATCAGGTGCTTGGGAGCATGTGAAAAAAGCATTGGATGCCTTCAATATCCTTCCTGTGTTATATAGTAAAGTTACATCCAATCCAACTGTTGATCAAGTAGATGAAGCGGCAAGCGCAGCATTGGAATTTGGAGCACAAGCCGTTATTGCTATTGGTGGCGGGAGCCCTATTGATGCAGGAAAAAGCGTGGCAGCTTTAATAGCAAATCCGGGTAAAACGGCACGAGAGCTGTATGAATATACTTTTTTACCAGAAAAGGCAGTACCGATTATTGCTATTAATTTGACTCATGGAACAGGAACAGAGGCCAATCGCTTTGCGGTTGTTAGCATACCCGAGAAAGAATATAAGCCAGTACTTGCTTATGAGTGCTTATATCCGATGTATTCCATTGACGATCCGGCTCTTATGACTACGCTGCCGCCAGAGCAGACTGCCTATGTATCCGTTGATGCTGTTAATCATGCCATTGAAGCAGCTACTACGAAGCTAGGCAATGTATATGCTGTAACGTTAGCTCGCGAAGTCATTTCACTGGTTACTCATTACTTGCCATTGGCCCAAGAAGATCCGAAGAATTTGGAAGCCCGTTATTATTTAACATACGCTTCAATGATTGCAGGGGCTTCTTTTGATAATGGATTGCTGCACTTTACTCACGCTATGGAGCATCCTTTAAGTGGTGTGAAGCCTGATTTGCCCCATGGTTCGGGTTTGGGGGTCTTATTGCCTGCAGTAGTAAAACATATATACCCTGCGAAAGCAGCCATTTTAGCGGATATTCTGTCACCGATTGTAGCTGGTCTAAAAGGAGAAGCAGCGGAAGCAGAAACGGCATATGCAGGCTTAAAGCAGTGGCTTAAGAAGCATGGAATGAAGCAAAGCCTGCGGGAAGAAGGATTTGTAGATAGCGATGTAGAACGGCTAACAGATCTTGCTTTTGAAACTCCTAGCTTAGAATTGCTTTTAAGTATGGCGCCCGTTGAAGGAAATCGGGAAACCGTTGCTGCTATTTACTTGGATTCGCTATAAAAAGAATTAAAATAGAATTTTCAGTATGGTAATTTTGCATCTTATCAATTCGAAAATGTAATAAATAAAATTTAGAGACTTGTGCATAGTAAAATAAAGTGTTATTATAGAAGCAGTTACCAATATGAATGTTATAAAATTCCATATGTTGAGATAGGTGCCCCAAGGGGCTTAATAGGGAAGTCCGGTTTAATGCCGGCGCGGTCCCGCCACTGTAATGAGGAGTGAACCCAAGGTATACCACTGAGACAATTGTCTTGGGAAGGTTTGGGTAAACGATGAGCCAGAGCCAGGAGAACTGCCTATTTGACAATCACCGTTTTTTACCCACGAGAGATGGGGAGGGGATTAAGTGCACCGCAATTTTTGTATGTACTTATATCCTAGCGCAATTTTTCGCTAGGATTTTTTATAAGTATAGCTATGATGCTCTTAATTGTTTCTCCTGACCAGCAGTGGTCAGGAGATTTTTTACTTGTTATGTCACTGTTTCGTATCTGGGTACGGAATAGCTAACATATGATCCAAACTTTCATTATCCTTTGCTATGTTGTGAGTTGTCTTGGGAAGGGCAGCTAAGTTCCGTGAAAACGGAACTTTTTTTTATTCAAAAGACCTAGCTGTTTCGATCATCATTACTGCAAAATCAAGAGTTGTCGTTATGCAGTTCCTCATAGCGGAAAACATCTCGATTCGATTGTTCTTGTACGGCAGCTAAATAGGTTTTGTAACCGCCGCTTACATTTTTTACATTGGTATATTCATTTTGTATGAGTATGCGGTAGGCCAGATATCCTCTTTGCCCTACTTGGCAAAAGAGAATGATTTCTTTATCCTTAGGGATTTCCTGCATTCTGCTTCGTAGTTCATCCAAAGGAATATTTATGGCTCCTTCGATCGTACCCAGGCAATATTCCTGGGGAGTGCGTACATCGATTAGTAGGACGTTTGTTTTATTTAACATGCTGATTTCATGCCAATGGATAATTTCATGTTGGCGTTTTAAGATATTCGAGGCAACATAACCTGCCATGTTAACCGGGTCTTTGGCTGATGAGTAAGGAGGAGCGTAGGATAATTCCAGGCTTTCTAAGTCGTAAACTGTCATGCCGGAACGAATGGCAGTAGCAATTACATCAATTCTTTTTTCTACTCCCGTATAGCCGATTGCTTGTGCACCGAAAATTCTTCCATCGGTTGGTGAGAAAAGAACTTTTAGGGAGATTGGAGTGGCTCCCCGATAGTAGCCTGCATGAGATAAAGAGTGAGTATAAGATTTTTCATAGGGGATAGCTAAAATTTTCAACGTTTTTTCGTTATTTCCAGTAGACGATACCGTGAGATCAAATACTTTTAGGACAGAGGTTCCCTGGGTACCCCGATATTCATCCTTAATTCCACAAATCGAATTAGCTGCAATTCGTCCTTGCTTATTTGCAGGGCCTGCCAGAGGAATGAGTGTCGGACTGCCATTCACAAAATCAATAACTTCAATCGCATCTCCCACAGCGTAAATATTAGGATCTGAAGTTCTTAAATGTTTATCGACTTGAATGCCGCCCCTTTTTCCGATGATCAGGTTAGCTGTTTTTGCCAATGTGGTATCAGGGGTTACACCAAGACCAAGTAGAATCATATCTGCTTTTAATTCTGTTTTCTCATTTAATGAAATGATTGAATAGTGTTTTTCATGCCTTACTGATGTTACGCCATCTTCTAAATAAATTTCCATACCTTTTTCTTTTAAATACTGGTGTAGTAAGGCTGCCATCTCAAAGTCAAGGGGACCCATTACTTGGTTTCCCAGCTCTACCAAGGTTACTTTGATACCTCTTTCGATCAGGTTCTCTGCCAGCTCAATTCCGATGAATCCCCCTCCGACAACAATGGCTCTTTTGGGGTTGTGACGATCAATAAAATCTTTTATTGCGTAGGTGTCAGGAATATTTCGCAGTGTAAACACCATATTACCATGTAAGCCAGGGATAGCAGGTTTAATAGGAGTAGCACCCGGAGAAAGAACTAAGGTATCATAGGTCTCTATATAATGCGTTTGGTTCTTAAGATCGTGAATCTTGAGCTCTTTTTTTGCAGCATCAATTTCGATAACTTCGCTAAAAATACGTACATCGATATTGAATCGCAGTTTCATTGCTTCAGGCGTTTGTATAACAAGCTGTTCTTTTTCTTGAATGATTTCTCCGACATAATAAGGTAAACCGCAATTGGCAAATGAAATATATTCGCCTTTTTCAAATAGGATAATATCCATTTTTTCATTTAAACGTCTTAGACGTGTTGCTGCGCTGGCACCGCCAGCAACACCTCCGATAATGACTACTTTCATGTTTGTCAGCTCCTTTTAGATTTCTGTATCTTTCTATACAAAAGGTTAAGATTTTAATACAAGATATAGAAAAGTGTAGAAAATAGTACTGAAAAAGTTTACGACTTTTGAAAAGTTGAAGTATTAATGAAGGAGTTATTTCAAATAATAGCTAATATGAGAGTATGATTTTATTTAGAAGCATCATAGATAATGGTTTATAGGTATATTGATTATATTGCTGTGGTATCATATTTATTTTTAGTTATAGAATTTAGATCAATCATTTTTAATAAAGAAGAGGGGGAAGAAATATGCGTTTGGAAAAGGAAAAATCTCAATTTTTAATGGTGGATGTGCAAGAAAAACTGTTTCCGTATATTGTTGGCGGTGAGCTTATCGTTAAGAAAATAATAACTCTTATAGAAGGGCTAAAAGCTTTAGAGGTTCCGATCATGGCAGCTCAGCAATATCCGAAAGGATTGGGAAACACAATTGAACAATTGCGTCCCTATTTTTCAAATTATCATGATAAAACCACATTTAGCTGCTGCGGCAATGAAGCCTTAGTCAAGGAACTTCATGAGCGGAACAGCAAAAATGTTATCATCGCAGGAATTGAAGCTCATATTTGTGTACTGCAGACAGTAGTTGACTTAAAATCTCTTGGATTTCAGCCAATTGTGTGTGCAGATGCTGTGGGGTCTCGTGCCAGAAGTGATTATGAAATCGCATTGGAGCGAATGAAATATGAAGGTGCTATTCTTACTACCGTAGAATCCATTTTATTTGAACTTTGCTACCAGGCAGGTTCCGATGCATTTAGGACGATCTCACGGCTAGTAAAGTAATAGGGTTTGTAAAAATGCCTATTTCCATCTCTGAGGAAATAGGCATTTTTTAGTTAAGTACACGGGACTGAAGGTACGACAGAAAAGTCTGAGTAGCAATGGATAACGTTTTTTTCTTATTGTAGATAATGCCGACCGTTCTGGTGGGCATAGGTGGTGATATAGGAATTTCAATGAGACTTCCTTCGGAAAGATCTTTCTCAATAAAGTTTCGAATCGCAACGGTAATACCCAGTCCGATTTTAGCAAACTCAATAAGAAAATCCATCGTATTGATTTCTACTTCTGGTTTGATAAAAATATTATTTTCTAATAAAAATTGATCTACATATTGTCTTGTAATATTATCTGATTCCAAGAGCATAAAGATACCTTTTGAAAAGATATCATTCGGTGCTAGAATTTGCAATGAGTTCAAATACTCCTTTTCGGCAACAAAAATGTCTTGGATATCGGCTAATTTAACAAAGGTATAAGGAGTAATGTTAAAGGGGCGGCTAACGATGCCGAAATCAATCATTCCCTGATCAATGTTTCTGAGGGTATCAAAGGTTGTGTTATTCATGATCTTGATTTTTATTTCAGGATATTGTTTCATAAAGGGCTTAAGGTGTGATAAAAGAAAATGCTTGCATAGCACGGTACTGACACCTATGGTAATCATGCCTTGTTTTTTACTCTTAAGTTCGGTTAATATATTTTCACCATCCGCAATAATATGAAACGCTTTTTGAATATATTCATAGAAAATTTTGCCTTCCGCAGTAAGAGTAACTCCTTTGGAACCACGAGAAAATAATTTAACGTCTAGGAGAGTTTCTAGCTTTTTGATAGATTTACTAACGGCTGGCTGGCTTATATATAAGGATTCTGCTGCATGAGAAATATTTTTGTAAAAGGCCACTGTATGAAAAATTTTATAAAGTGCTAAATCTTCCTGCATGATATAACTCCTCGTTATATTAAATATAATTAATATGTATTATTATTATATCACATTAAATTTTATAATATAATGATAGAACGTGTTTCAAATGCAGTCACAATACGGCTAGACTCTAAAAGAATGTTTAGGAAGAGAGATGATAAACGTGATTACAGGGAAGGTATGGAAGTTTGGGAATGATGTAGATACGGATCAGATTATTCCATCTCAGTATTTGCTGCTGCCTAATGTTGAGGAAATGAAGCAGTATACATTTGAGCCTTTGGATGAAAATTTTGCTTCGACTGTATGTCCAGGTGATATTATCGTAGGGGGCGAAAACTTTGGATCAGGGTCCTCACGGGAGCAGGCTCCATTAGTGTTAAAAGCTCTGGGAGTAAGTGCTGTAGTAGCGAAGTCCTTTGCCAGGATCTTTTTTAGAAATGCTATTAATATTGGCTTGCCGGTTGTGATCTGCAAAGAGGTATATGATGCAGTCGAACAAAAAGATACATTGGAAATTGATGTTTTAAAAGGTACGATTAAAAATGTTACAAAGGATCAGAATTTTACCTCGACAAAACTTCCTGCGCATGTAATGAATATTTTAGAAGCAGGCGGTTTAATCGGTTTTTTAAATAAAAAGTAAGGGAGGTACTCATAATGGGAATGACAATGGGAGAAAAAATCTTGGCCAGAGCCAGCGGTAAGGAGTTTGTGAAGCCAGGAGAGATCATTACAGCAAAAGTTGACTTATGCATGAGTAACGATGGTACAACCCATTTGAATATTGATATATTTGAAAAGCAGCTGAAAGCAGAAAAGGTGTTTGATCCTAAAAAAGTGATTTTTATTGTAGATCATAACGTTCCTTCAGAGAGTGCAAAAACGGCTCAGGTACACAAAAAAATGCGAATATTTGCGCAAAAACATGAGATTCCCTTTTATGAAGGTACAGGAGTCTGTCATCAGATTATGATAGAGGATTTCGTTGTACCAGGACAGCTGGTTATTGCTGCTGATTCTCATACCTGTTCTTATGGTGGTTTGGGTGCCTTTGGTACAGGGGTCGGCTGTACAGATTTTACTTCCGTCATGAATACGGGAGAAATTTGGTTAATGGTTCCGGAAACGTTAAAGTTTGAAATTGAGGGCAGCTTCAAGGCAGGAGTATATGCCAGGGATCTGATTTTAAAGATCATTGGTGATATTGGAGCGAATGGAGCAAATTATAGAATTATGGAATTTGGCGGTCCAGCAGTGAAGAATTTTACGGTTGATGATCGAGTTGTGCTGTGTAATATGGCTGTAGAAGCAGGGGCAAAAACAGGTCTTGTTGAGGCGGATCAAATTGCGATCGACTATGTTAAGACTAGAGGACGTCATGACATGAACCTATATACAAGCGATGAAGATGCAGTGTATGAAAACACATATCAATATAGCCTTGATGAATTGGAGCCGATGATTGCCATTCCGCATTGTGTCGATGATGTAGTAGGCGTAACCCAGATTGGGGAAGTGAAAATCGATCAGGGCTTTATTGGTTCCTGCAATAATGGCAGGATCGAGGAGCTGCGTGCTGCAGCGCAAATTCTGCAGGGAAAGAAGATTGATCCTTATGTGAAACTATTGATTTCACCTGCGTCCAAAGCAGTATATTTAGAGGCATTAGCAGAAGGATTGATTGATATCTTTGTAGAAAGCGGCGCTATGGTGCTGAATCCTAATTGCAGTGTTTGCTGGGGAAGCTGCCAGGGGGTAATTGGTGAGGGCGAAACCCTGATTTCTACTGGAACTAGAAACTTCAAGGGCAGAGCAGGCCATCCCAATTCGAGTGTTTATCTTGCTTCTGCGGCAACAGTGGCAGCTTCTGCTCTTACAGGAAAAATAACCGACCCTAGGGGGTTTGTGGTATGAAAGAAGCTTTTAAAGGGCGAGTGTGGAAACTGGGGGATGATATAGATACAGATATTATTATTCCAACACAGTTTCTTGCCTTAAAGACTGTAGAAGATATGAAAAAATATGCATTTAACCCGCTAAGACCGGAGCTTGCAGCGCAAATTCAGCCAGGAGATATCATTGTGGCAGGTAAAAATTTTGGCTGCGGCTCGTCTCGGGAGCAGGCTCCTGAGATCTTGGCAGCTTTGAAGATAAGCTGCATTATTGCCAAGTCCTATGCTAGAATTTTCTACCGCAATGCATTTAATAATGGTTTATTGCTGCTTGAAAATAATGAGCTGTATGATTGCTGCAGGGAAGGGGATGAGGTCTCTGTTCAGTTAGAAAACAGCCAAGTCTTGCTAGGAGAAAAATCTTTTGAGGTGGCATCCATTCCAACGGATTTATTGCAGATGGTAGAGGCGGGAGGATTAGTTCCTTTTATGAGAAAGCGCAATGGCAAATAAATTTGCTGGAAAGGAAGTGCAATATGGGTTATACGCTAGCTGAAAAAATAATCATGAGAAATACAAAAAGAAGTTCCGTTACAGCCGGGGAATTGCTCAATGTGAATGTGGATAAGGTCATGGTTCATGATATCTTTGCTCCCTTTGTTGTTGAAAAATTTAGAGAGATGGGTTTTGAAAAAGTTTGGAATCCGGATAAAATCGTATTTGTCTATGATCATTTGGTTCCCACTAGTTTTATTGAAGATTTTCGCCATCATAAAATAGCAGATGCCTTTGCTGCGGAGCAGCATATCAAGGCGGTTCATCGTGCAGATGGGGTCTGCCATCAATTAATGCCTGAGTTACGTTATGTAGTTCCCGGTCAAGTAGTCTTTGGGACAGATTCCCATACTACAACCTATGGTGCCATTGGTTCTTTCTCAACTGGGATTGGATATACGGAGATGGCAGCGATTTTTGGTACGGGACAATTGTGGATTAAGGTTCCGCCGACTCTTAAGTTTACTATTGATGGCGAGCTGCCGAATGGTGTTTATTCTAAAGATATCATTCTTAGGATACTTGGTGATATTGGTGCTGATGGCGGTACGTATAAAGCGCTGGAATTTGGCGGTTCTACCATCAAAGGATTGAGTATATCTTCCAGAATGACTCTTTCCAATATGGCAGTAGAAGCGGGAGCCAAGGTTGGGCTGATTGAGCCTGATGAGAAGACTTTTGCTTTTAGCGGTGTAGAGGGCAGCCAATTCCAAGATCTTAAGAGTGATCCAGATGCCAATTATGAAAAAGTATTTCATTATGATGCTTCCAATTTTAAGCCTGTGGTTGCATGTCCATCTAATGTGGATAACATCAGTGATGTAGAAGCACTGTTAGGAACAAAAATTGATCAAGGATTCATCGGTTCCTGTACCAATGGCAGGTTTGAAGATTTAGAAGTAGCTGCCAAGATCCTAAAGGGGCGAAAGATAGCTCCTTTTACGAAATTAATTGTTACACCTGCAAGCCGGAGTATTTATGCAGAAGCTGCAAAGGCAGGTATTATTGGAATTTTAGTGGAAGCCGGAGCGATTATGAATCCGCCAGCTTGTGGCTTATGCTGCGGCAGGAGCGGTGGGATCGTATCGGATGGTGAGCGGGTAATCGCCACGAATAATCGTAATTTCTTAGGACGAATGGGCAGTCCGAAGTCGGAAATTTTTCTCGCCTCTCCAGCAACCGTTGCTGCAGCGGCTTTAGAAGGCAAGATCGTTGATCCAAGAAAGTATTTATAATGTATAAAAGCACTAGCAGCGAAAATCGCAGCTAGTGCTTTTTTTGTAAAGATAATTTCCAGATGTGGCAACTTTCTTTCCGGATTGGAAGTAAATTTGCCACATTGTTATAGCTGCTGAAGAGAGAGTGCACAGGTAAGAGTGGTATTTGTGTAGATACGGGTTGCGATTTCTTGTGGCATAAAAATTGCAATTTAAGTTTGCAGTAATGAGACAAAAGAATGATGGGAGGTTATCTTATGAAAGGACATTACAATCTAGGGTATGATACAACAATCATTCATGCGGGCCAAGCTCCAGATCCCGCTACCGGTGCACTTGCCACTCCAATTCATCAAACATCTACATTTGTATTTGAGAATGCTGAACAAGGAGCAGCACGATTTGCCTTAGAAGAAGAAGGTTATATATACACGCGTCTGGGAAATCCTACGCAGCATGCGCTTGAAGAAAAAATGGCGGCCCTTGAAAATGCAGAGGCAGCTTTGGCAGTTGCTTCTGGAATGACGGCAATCGCGGCCGCCTTTTGGACACTTTGCGGCAATGGTGATCATATTGTAGCATCGGATACGTTATACGGGTGTACGCACGCTCTTTTATCTCACAGCATGCCTAAATTTGGTATTGATGTCACTTTTGTTGATGCTTCTAATTTAGAAACTATTCGTAAAGCGATACGACCAAATACGAAAGTAGTATATATTGAGACTCCTGCGAATCCAACGCTTACGATTCTTGACATTGCGGCAACTGCGGATTTAGCTCATGAGTACAATGCCAAGCTTATGGTAGATAATACATTTATGTCCCCTTATTGCCAGCGTCCGTTAGAATTAGGTGCAGATGTTGTAGTGCATAGTGCTACGAAATATATTAATGGACATGGTGATGTGATTGCGGGTATTGTCTTAGGGAAAAAAGAATTCATCAATGAGGTACGATTTGTTGGCGTAAAAGATGTTACCGGTGGATGTATCAGCCCTTTTAATGCTTGGCTGACGCTGCGCGGTTTAAAAACTCTTGGTGTTCGTATGGAAAGACATTGCAAAAATGCTTTGCAGGTTGCGATGTTTCTTGAGAAACACCCAAATGTGGAGAAGGTATATTATCCTGGTTTGCCGGGACACACAGGGCATCAGCTAGCCAAAACGCAGATGTCGGGTTTTGGCGGTATGTTAAGCTTTGAAATCAAAGGGGGCATTGAAACCGGACGTAAGGTCATGAATAGTGTTAAACTTTGCTTGCTGGCAGTTAGCCTTGGTGATACGGAAACGTTAATTCAACATCCAGCCTCGATGACCCATTCACCGATACCTCGTGAAGAGCGCCTAAAGGCAGGGATTAGTGATGGATTGATCCGCTTATCTGTAGGGCTGGAGGATCCTAATGATATCATTGCTGACCTAGATCAAGCGATAAAAAAAGGGAGTATGCATACTTCAGATCCCAATGAAGGCTGACCTTATAATGGGATCAGGACTTCAAGGCAGCTGCATAATTGGTATGTTGCTGTTATTTTGATGTGTCTGGTGAATGGCTGCCAAGTAAGTGCTCCAGTCCATAACGACGAATTCTAGTTAAAACCGTTGTATGGGAAAGGCCAATTGCACGGGCTGCGCCTCTTGCGCTTCCACATTTTTTTAACGCTTTTTCTAAGATCATTCTTTCAGTATGATTTATCACTTGCTTCAAATTTTTATTATTTACATTTGTTTGAATTTCAATAACCTGTGAGTCATTCTGTATTAGAAGATCAGAAATGTCAATTTCTTTACCTAAAGTTAGGTGTATGGACCGAAGAACTATATTTTGTAATTCTCGTACATTGCCAGGCCATTCATAATGCATTAAATATTCAATTGCAGCAGGTGAAAATTCAAGCTGCCTGTTTAGTTCTGAACAATGTTTAACGTGAAAGTGCCGTAAAAGTATGGGAATATCCTCAGGCCGCTGTCTTAGAGGAGGAATTTGAAGGGGAATCACATTAATGCGGTAATATAAGTCTTGGCGAAATTGTTTGCTTACGATCATTTCTTCTAAATTTCTATTAGTAGCTGCTAGAATTCGTACATCAATGGGGATCTCTTGCGTGCTCCCTACACGGCGGATCACTCCTTCTTGGAGAACTCTTAATAATTTGCCTTGTAAGACAAGTGGCAGCTCACTGATTTCATCAAAAAAGATGGTTCCGCCATGAGCGATTTCAAAGAGTCCGCTCTTACCGCCTTTTCTGGCACCGCTAAAGGAGCCATCTTCATAACCAAATAATTCACTTTCTAATAAGGTTTCGGGAAGAGCAGCGCAATTGATTGGCACAAAGGACTTAAGACACCGACTGCTGGCATGGTGAATGGCTTGGGCAAACATTTCCTTACCTGTCCCGCTTTCACCCCTGATTAGAATACTGCAGTTGTTTATTGCCAGCCGTTGTGCAGTAGTAATTAGCTGTCCCATCGATGAGCTGACATAAATGATATCGTCAAACTTAAATTTTTGGTTTTTCATAATGGAATTAACAAGTTGTTTGGCGGAGTTCATACTTTTTAGCGTAGCTACCGATCCGATATTTTGATTATTTTCATCTTGTATAGGACGACCGGAGCATAAATAATGGAGAGTACCTCGAGAAGTATCAATTAGCATTTGCTGATGATCAAAAGATTTTCCTGAAAGAAGTCCGCTAAAATGTGTATTTGTTCCGATGATTTGGGTAATATTTTTTCCTACAGATGACCATTTGTCGATTCGCAGAAGTTGTGCAGCAGTGGAGTTGATATAACGAATTGTCCCTTCTGAATCCAAACCGATAATCCCGTCATTTGCAAATTCTAATACCGCCTGCAATTCTTTCTCTCGCTGTTCATAGGGCTGTAAAGCAATATTCGTGATATCATGGATATCATTATGATTCAGCAATTCTTTTTTTAGTGCTTCAGCAATTTTACTATTTAAATGGGCACCATCTAAATGAAACTTAATAAAAATTTGTCCGGCAGATACCTCCATAGACTTTATGCTTACTCCCTCTTGAGAAAAAACTTGGGCTACTTCTTGAATCATTCCAATACGGTCGCCTGTTTTTAACATCCAGCGAATCGCAGTCATCAGAACCACATCCTACAATTTGTAATCAAATTTTTGCTGTACATTCTATAGCTTTTTATTCGAGGATCGAGAGGTAAATCCTGCCAAAAAACCACCCGTTCTAAACGGGTGGTTCTTACTATTTTTAGTTTTTATATTATTTTTTACTAAACGCAATGTCCTTTACGACTTCGCCGGCAATGATTAATCCGGCGACAGATGGCACAAAAGAGATGCTGCCGGGAATTTGGCGGCGAATGGTGCATTTTCGAGTAGTGCCGGAGGGGCAGATGCACCCTGTTGCACAATTAGAACCTTCTGTTTCGATTGGGGTTACGGGCAACTCTTTGGAGTACACTACCTTCAAGGAGCTTACGCCGCGTTTTTTTAGTTCTTTGCGCATGACTTTTGCTAAAGGACATACGGATGTCTTATAAATATCTGCTACTTCGAATTTTGTAGGATCAAGCTTGTTGCCTGCTCCCATGCAGCTAATAATAGGAATGTTTTTAGCTTTGGCTTTTTCGATCAAATCAATTTTCCCTGTTACGGTGTCAATGGCATCTACAATATAATCGTAGTCGTCAAAGATTAATTCATCAGCAGTGTCTGGCATGTAAAATGTTTGAAAGATCGTAACCTCTGCATCTGGATTAATTTCTAAAATACGCTCTTTCATGACTTCGACTTTTGCTTTACCTACAGTTTTTCTAGTAGCAAGTAGTTGACGATTAATATTTGTAAGACATACACAGTCATCATCAATCAATACCAGCTTGCCTACACCAGCGCGAACCAGACCTTCCACGGTATAGGAGCCTACACCACCAATACCGAAAACAGCTACTTTACTTTGTTTCAATTTTTCTAAGGCTTCTACTCCGATTAATAATTCGGTTCTAGAGAACTGATGTAGCATATTGTCACCCTTTTTTCATATCAATATTTAACCAACTAGGCTGATTTCTTGATTTAGCCACGATTTGACTCAAACCAAATCTTATCAAAAATACGTATAAAATTCAACTAAATATAGTTTGCTTTTATTAAAATACAAAAATCTCTGAAGAAAAAGCTTCTTTACTGCATGCCGACAAGGAAATGTTAGTGTTTGTGTGGAATATACACAATAATTCAAATGTCTCTTCATCCTTATTTTGGATGGAGGAGTTTATGACAAATTGAATGTTTTTCATTTGTCGCTGCAAAATCAGGAGGTAAAAAGTAATGTTGATTGACTTGACACTTAAGATGAGTAAATCTGATTTTATCACAGATGATCCATCAAGAAAATTAGGGCATTTTGGTACGCATTGTGATGTTATGAATAAGGAATTTCTGTTAGAAAATATTAAACGAGCCGGTAAAATTATTGATATTAGCAATATAAAAGACAGAGAAGTCAATATTACGGATATCAATATTGAAATTGAAAAAAATGATTTTGTAATATTTAAAACAGATCATCTGAAGATAAATGGATATGGAGCAAAAGAATATCAAATAAAAAGTGCAGAATTATCCGATTCAGTTATTGATTTTTTAATTGAAAAAAAAGTAAGCTTGATTGGGGTGGATGCTCCAGGATTGCAGAAAGCTTCCAAACATGGGGAAGTAGATCAGCATTGTGCAGATCATAATATTTTCGTGATTGAGAATTTGTGCAATATTGATACTCTTTATGAAAAGGTAAAGAACAATAGCTTTACGGTCTATTGTTTTCCTTTAAATCTTTTGGATTCCACAGGTTTATCCTGCAGAGTTATCGCTGAATTTTAGCTGGACAACGAGAAATAGAAATAATAAATGCAAATACAAACTTCTACAAGGTGACATCTTGCAGGAGTTTGTATTTTTATAGTAAATAGAAGAATATAGGAAGCCTTGAAAAAATAGGAAGTTGAAATTGTAAAGGAGCTATTTATGAAAAATACGCAAGACCTTCAGACTGGACAATTTAGTAATACTCCTATTGTTATCTTATTAGTTCTTATGTATGTAATCGTGGCTATGAGTGATAATTTCAAAGGCATTTTTGTACCTTTTTTTAAAGATGATTTTGGTATTAATAATACGCAGGTTGGTTATGTCCTGACAGCAGGTTTTTTAGCCTATGCCGTATTTCAGTATGTCGGTGGTATTTTTATCGAGAAGATAGGTTATAAGAAAGTCATAGCCACTGGCTTCATGATAGGGATGGCCTCTTTGGCTCTTTTAATTACTTGCAAAACCTATATCATATTAATCGTTGGATTATTTGGATTAAATGTTGGCATGGCTATGTTTAATGTGGGGGTCAACACATTAGGACCGGTATTGACGGTTGCTTCCACTGCCGTTCTCATGAATTTTGTAAATTTTTCTTATGGGGCCAGCAATACAGCAATACAAAAAATAGTAGGAACTCTGCTAAACAAAGGAATACCATGGACTCAATTTTACATTTTCATGCTGCTGTGCTGCGGGGCTTTGCTGGTCTATTTACTGCTCATTAAAATACCCTATGTACCTGCCAGTGAAAAAGTGAAGTATAATAAAAAAGATCTGTTTAAAAATAAAGTTATGTATTTGTACATTGCTGCTTTAGGTTTTTACTTGGCATCAGAGTATGGCATTGGCAACTGGTTTGTAAATTACATGGGAGAAGAATTTAACCTAGATGCAGATAAAAGGGCATTCTATGCTGCATTGTTCTTTGGTCTTGAAACAGTGGGCAGGTTATTTGGAGGATTTATCGTAGATCGGTTAGGATCTTTTAAAAGCATGCTGCTGTTTGGCTGTGCGGCATCTTTGTTATCTGCAGTTGGGATTTGGTTGGGAGAGGCAGGATTACTTATCTTTTCGATAGCAGGTTTATTTTATTCTATTATTTACCCCACGATCATCACGACTGCCCATGGAGTGTTTAAGGAAGCTGCATCTTATGTTACTGGTTTGATGTTAATGTGCGGTACGTTAATCGCAATGGTTGTCAATATGCTGATGGGGATAGGGAATGATATTATAGGTGTACATTATTCTTATTATAGTATTGCTGTCTGCATAGCCATCACTACCGTCGCTGTTGCAGTGATCAGGAGAAATGTAGATGGATTTGAAGGGAAGGAAAAGACAGGATGATGAATGGAGTACAATTTTACCGTGATGAAGAGTTGCCGTATTTTGAATTAAAGCTATGTGATACCAGCCAGCTTTCCTATAGAAAGCATGCTCATGAAGAATATTCATTAGGTATTGTAGATAAAGGTACGAGTTCATTTTGGTATGAAGGTAAGTGGGAACAGGTAAATCCGAAAACAATTGTGTTTATCCCTCCCAATTTAGTGCATTCTTGTAATCCGCAGCAGGAGGATCAATGGAAATATAAAATGCTGTTTATCAATACCGCATGGATACATCGTTTTATGGATAGTAAAGAAAAAGTTCTTTTTCGGAATCCAATTGTTGAGGCGATTTCTGATCCAGAAATCTTTAAAATGACCAGCAGCATGATGGAAAATTTAATGGAACATGCAAGTCCTTTAGAAAAAGAAGACAACATCATTGCTCTTTTTGATAAGATGGCCGTCCATGCAGATCAGGTACAAAATATAAATAGCAAACAAGGGCTTTCGAAATTAAGAGTGGTTAAAGAGTATTTACACAGTAATTTTTGTGAAAAAATCACATTAGATGATTTAGAGCAAGTTTCAGGAATCAATAAGTTTCATTTGATTCGCCTTTTTAAGGATGCTTTTGGCATACCTCCTCATATGTATCAAACCTTATTACGAATCAATTATGCCAAAAGGCAGCTTCGCAAGCAGCGGCAAATTACCGAGGTAGCTTTAGAAGCAGGATTTTATGATCAAAGTCATTTCCATAAAGTGTTTAAAAGCCATACAGGGATTACTCCAGAAAAGTACGAAAAAATATAAGTTGAATTGATAGGATCCAATTGGGTCCTATCAATTTTTTACAAGACGCCTGCTGTTTGGTTTGTTAGAATGTGAAAAACAGGAGGGAACTATGCAGAAATATCTTTTATGGTATAAAAATAGTATTCACTTTAATAAGCAAAAACAGTTACTGGCTAACCTAGTGATGATTGTAGTTGTCGTATTATGGGGGATTTCCTTTATCAGCATCAAAATAGCCGTATCGGAAATTCCTCCGACAACGATGGCACTGCTGCGTTTTATCATTGCTTCCGTATTTCTTCGCATTCTATTAAAAAAAGTAGAACCTAATGCAAAGATTTCCAGGAATGATCTTCCTAAAATGGCAGCTGGCGGGGTCTTAGGCATTACATGTTATTTTTATTTTGAGAATATGGGTGTTCAATTATCGACAGCTGCGAATGCATCTCTTATTGTAAGCATTGTCCCGATTATTGCCATTGGTTTGGATGTCTTATTCTTTAAAAGTAAGATAACACCATTGAAGTTAGCGGCAGTTGGTATTGCAGTCTTAGGAACGTATTTGTCAATAACAGCCAATGGAAAGATTGAATTTAATTCAAATCATTTCCTCGGCAATATACTTATGATTTGTGCCATGATATCTTGGGCACTCTATACTTTAATCAATAAGTCTTTGCAAGGCAGGTATTCAGGTATATGTATGACAACCTATCAAACCATTATTGGAACACTTTGTCTAGTGCCTGTATCCATTTTAGAATATAGCGATTGGAGAGTATTTTCTTTGTTGGCATTCTGGCATGTCTTATTTTTAGCGATTGGCTGCTCGGTTATTTGTTATGTATTCTATATGTATGTTTTGAAACATCTGGATGTTGCTATTACCACAATCTATTTGAGCGCAGTACCTGTTATTGGAGTGGTAAGCGGCCATTACTTCCTAAAAGAAAGTGTCTTTCCTATTCAAATGATGGGCGGGATGCTGACTATTTTAGCGATAATTGCAGTAAATATAGATTCAGTAAAAGCAAAGGAGAATTCGAGCTGTGAAAATTGTAATGATTATTGATAAAGAATTGCCAATCGGTTTAATTGCCAATACTGCAGCCGTTTTAGGAATTACTGCGGGAAAATTATGTGGTGAAATTGTGGGACTGGATCACTCTGATTCAGATGGAAATGTGCATGCTGGTATTACTACCAAAACAATCCCCATTTTATCAGGTACCAAAGCACAAATTAAATCGATACGAGATAGCTTATATGGGGAAGATCACATAGGAACGACTGTCATTGATTTTAGTGAAGCAGCGCAGAGATCGCTTGATTATGAGACATATGTTGCATTAGTAGCAAATCTTAAAAGTGCAGCCATTGACTATTTAGGAATCTGTATATATGGTCCGAAGAAAACAGTCAATAAGCTTACAGGGTATTTAGGGCTTCTCAGATAACCTTATCTGGTAATAAGAATAATAATCCTGCAAAATATATTAATTTGCAGGATTATTGTATTTTAATGGTAAATAGAATGAGATAAAAGCAGTACACGAGGTGAAGTGCGTGTTTGAAACAATCGTTTTATTTTTTATGACTGGTACAGGAAATTCATATCAGGTAGCTGCATGGTTTGCAGAGAAAGCAGCTGCACTCGGCGTAGAAGTACAAATGCAGCAAATCAAAAGGGCGAATCTTTCTCTTGAACCTAAACGTAGTACGCTGTGTGTATTTGCATTTCCTACTCATGGATTTACAGCTCCTTGGTTATTGTTAAAACAGATTTTATGTCTCCCTAGAGGCAAGGGGACGGCTGCTGCGATTCTTCCTTTACGGGCTGGAACTAGGATCAAAGGAATCTCATTTCCGGGAATGGAGGGAACGGCTGGTTATTTAGCAGCTTGTTTACTACTTTGGAAAGGCTATAGGGTAAAAGGTGTTTTAGGTATTGATATGCCTAGCAACTGGACTGCAGTCCATTGGGGATTAAGTAAAGAAAATACAGAGTTTATTATTGCAGCCGCAGAGCCAAAAGTGAAGCATTTTGCAAACGTGATTTTAAATAGACAAGTATATTTTGATGGTATTGTCCCTTTCCTGATTGGCTTATGGTTGGCTCCTATTTCTGTCATGTATTTGCTTTTGGGACAGCTCATGCTTAGTAAATTGTTCTTTGCCTCAGACAAGTGTATAAGCTGCCGAAAATGTGCAAAGCTCTGTCCGAAACAGGCTATTATAATGGCCGGATCAAACAGAAAACGTCCTTACTGGACTTACTCCTGTGACAGTTGTATGGCATGTATGAATTACTGCCCTTATGGAGCAGTAGAGGTAAGTCCAATTATCGGAATTCTGTTTTATTTTATAGGCACAATACCGATTTCAACTTACATACTGAGTCATTTTGTTCCCCTTCCTCTTTCTTGGCTGCCGATCAGTTGGAGTGGAATTATACAATATATCTATATTTTAATTTCTGTCTTTCTAGCATATCGGTTGCTGCATACTGCACTTGGCTGGCGTTTTTTCAGCATGTTCCTTAGCAAGCTTAGTCATACGCGATATTTCCGTAGGTATCATGCTCCCAATATAAATGTAAAAGATTTCATTTTATCTTATGAAGTTGCGGTTGACACAAAAAATGAATTGATGTACGATAACAGAAATAATAAGTAAGCTGATTGGAAAACCAAAGGCTTCGTCACTTTTTGAAAAAGAATTGGCGGGGTCTTTTTGCATTATAGAGGATGCAAGTGATGTTACTATAAACAAAATAAAAAAGGGAAGGTGCTAAAAAATGGATCAGGAAAAAATTGCTTTTCAGACAAAATGTGTTCATACAGGAAATGGTATTGATAAAGAAACGGGAAGTATCAGACGCCCTATTACGATGGCAAACAGTTATAGGCTTCCAGAGGATGCATCTACTTTGAATTGGAGTGATCCCAATCAGCTTGTTTATACGCGAAATACTTCTGCAAATCAAATTTATTTGCAGGAAAAGTTAGCTGCTTTGGAAGGCGGAGAAGACTGCGTAGTACTAGGAACGGGTGTTGCAGCACTAGCAGGAGTCTTTTTTACATTTTTAGATCAAAATGCACATATTATTTGTTCGAATGTTTCTTATGTAGCTGTATATCGACTATTGCATGAGTATTTTCCAGATAAGTATGGAGTGGAAGTGACGCTATTAGATACTGCAAATTTGGATGAAATTAAGAAAGCAGTACGCCCAAATACAAAGATGATTCATATTGAAACTCCTGGCAATCCTACGACAAGAGTCAGTGATATTGCCGAAATCGCAAAAATCGCTAAATCTGCCGGTGCTTTACTTACGGTAGATAGTACTTTTGCCTCTCCTTTCTTGCAGCGTCCTCTTCATTTGGGAGCTGATCTTGTTATACATAGTTTAACCAAGTATATCAATGGTCACGGCGATGCTATGGGAGGAGCTGTCATTGGAGGAAAGGAGCTGATTGATAAAATAAAACGCCAAGCTATGGTAAATTTGGGAGGAGCCATCAGCCCTTTTAATGCATGGCTCATTATGCGTGGTGTTGTAACATTGCCTTTACGTATGAAACAGCATAGTGAAAGTGCCTTAAAAATTGCGCATTTTCTTGAAGAGCATCCCGCTATCGCATTTGTTGCCTATCCTGGCCTTGCAAGCCATCCGCAGCATGAAATAGCAAAAAAACAAATGACAATGTTTTCGGGAGTGATATCATTTGGTCTAAAAGGCGATGTAGATATTCATAATAAATTTGTAAACTCTCTAGACTTGATTGTTCCTGCTGTATCCATTGGCCATGATGAAAGTCTTATTGTTTATACCGGGCCGACAGATGAAAGAAATCATTATTATCCTGAAGAATTTAAGAATGGACATCTTCGTTTTAGTGTTGGTCTGGAAGACGCTGATGATATTATTAATGATTTGCAGCAGGCAATACAAAAAGCAGGCTTGTAATGGTGTAGCACTTCTTTATGTTTTTTCGTTACTGCAATTTTATTCCAAGTATCCTTTTGGGTAGTAGCTGACTAAAAAGTGCATACTATCTTTCTTGGAGAAATACTATACAATGGAATAGAGAAGTATAGGTAAAGAAATATAACATGGAGGTAAATTTATGAAGGTATTAGCAGTGAATGGCAGCCCCAGAAAAGGATGGAATACCGAAATTTTATTAAAGCAGGCCCTGGAGGGGGCAGCATCTCAGGGGGCAGATACAGAGCTTATTCACTTATATGACCTAAACTTTAAAGGCTGTATAAGCTGTTTCGCCTGTAAGTTAAAAGGTGGTAAGAGTTATGGAAAATGTGCTTATCAAGATGAGTTAACACCAATTTTAGAAAAAGTCGAAGAAGCTGATGCAATTATTCTTGGCTCGCCTGTTTATCTAGGAGCAGCTACTGGTGAGATGAGATCTTTCCTAGAGCGATTCGTTTTTCCTTTTCTAGTATATGATCAGAATTATTCCAGTCTCTTCCCAAAGAAAATACCGACAGGTTTCATTTACACAATGAATGTCGATGAAAAGCGACTGAAAGATATAGGATATGAATATAATTTTCGGAATACAGAAATGGCATTAGCCAGAACCTTTGGGAGCTCAGAATCATTGTTAGTTACGGATACCTATCAATTTAGCGATTATTCCAAGTATGTAGTAACCTCATTTAATCCAGTGGAAAAAGCAAAACGAAGGGAAGAGGTCTTTCCCATAGATTGCAGCAAGGCATTTGATATGGGGGTCCGTTTTGCAGGAGGCAGACCCGATGGGATTCATTGAAGTTAACCAAGAGCACTGCACCCAATGTGGAATTTGCGCTGATGTGTGTCCTACGCGGGTGTTAGTTATGAGTAGCAATGGTCCGGAAGCCATTGGCTCCGAGGTCTGTATTGCCTGCGGACATTGTGTAGCAGTATGTCCGCAGAAAGCGCTAGATCATGAGAAAGCACCTCTTGCCAAGCAGATGGCGTTAACCGAATTTCCAGTGTTATCTGCACAGGAAGCTCAAGTATTTCTTCGGTCCCGACGATCGATTCGTAAATACAAAGAAAGGTCTGTGCCCCATGAGCAATTACTGCAGCTAATTGAAATCGTGCGTTTTGCACCGACCGCCAGTAATAGCCAGGGTGTATCGTATATAATTATAGAGAATAAAGAATGTATTGAGAAGTTGATAGAAGTAGTAATTGAATGGATGGAGAGCCAAATTTCTGTGCATTGGAGTTTTCTTCTTCATGTGAAAGCATATAGAGAGGATAAGAAAGATACAATCTTTCGAGGAGCTCCCCACATTATTTTGGCAACTGCTGATAAAGGTTTTCCACGCGGGCGCGAGAATACCGTTTTTTCCCTAGCATACCTGGAATTGTATGCAACAACTTTGGGGCTGGGATCCTGCTGGGCTGGACTGTTTGAAATGTGTGCATTTTCAGGTTATAAACCCCTGCTGGAATTGCTAAAGATTCCGGCTGGAAAAGAAATAACCGGCACTGTCATGGTTGGTTATCCGCAATATAAGTATCAAAGACTGGTAGATCGTAACCCCTTAGATGTCAATTGGATGTAAGTACAGTTCTTATAAGTGCGTTTAAAAAAATGTCATTGTGAACATCGCGAAGCAATCTCTAAACGAGAGGAGATTGCTTTACGATGTTCGCAATGACAAAGAATGCGCAGCGTTTTTCTCAAGTTGTGGGTATGATCAGTGGATTACCCATTTACAATGGTACCGCCATTGACATGTAGGATTTGCCCTGACATATAGCTTGAGTCTTCTGAGGCAAGAAATACATAAGATGGAGCTACTTCTGCTGGCTGGCCTGCACGTTTCATTGGGGTATTTTGCCCGAACTGGACTACATGCTGGTCGTTAAAAGAAGCAGGAATAAGAGGTGTCCAAATGGGACCGGGGGCTACACCGTTGACACGAATGCCTTGACCGATTAAAGCTTGAGATAAGGAACGTGTAAAAGAAACGATTGCACCTTTGGTTGCAGAGTAGTCAATTAATTGGTCATTTCCTTCATAGGCAGTGATAGAGGCTGTATTAATAATGGCACTGCCATTTTTTAAATGGGGGAGAGCTGCTTTACTAAGGTAAAAATAAGAAAAGATATTGGTACGAAAGGTTCTTTCCAGTTGTAACGCAGAAATATTTTGCAGGCTTGTCTGGACATGCTGTTCTGCAGCATTGTTGACAAGTATATCAAGCTGACCAAACTTTTTTAGTGTTTCATCAACTACCTGCTGACAGAACGTTTCATTGCCAATGTCGCCAGCAATGAGTAGGCAGCATTTGCCTATATTCTCCACAAGTTTTTTTGTTTCGTCTGCGTCAGTATGTTCATTAAGATAGGAGATCGCTATATTTGCGCCTTCTTTAGCAAATGCTAATGCTACAGCGCGTCCGATGCCACTGTCTCCACCGCTGATTAAAGCTACTTTGCCATCTAGCTTGCCACTGGATAAGTAGCTGTCAGTAATGGTAATTGGGCGGGGGTTCATTTGTGATTCAATTCCGGGCTGCTGATCTTGATGCTGTGGTGGGAAGCTTGCTTTATAAGGAATCGTTTGTTGACTCATGTTTACACCTCTTTTAACGATCATTATGCCATAGTTTTTCCAAATTTGTATTTTGTAATACTGCTTATTTTTGTTGCGATTAGGAAGCTATTAATTACGAGGATTTACCGGTAAAGGATAATGATTGACACCTTGAGATAACCAGAAAATTCCATGTATTAGATTTGCAAAAAAAACAATACTATGTGGTGTAAAGGGTTCGTAATGGTTGAGCCAAGACTGGTATCGGATCTTAATCGGTTCGGTATTGGTCGGCCAAAGAGTATTGTCGGGTCGAAAGGTTCGGCAGTAGTCGGCGGGCAGATCGTTATATGTCTTGTAAGGCTGTACGGCAGCCCAACTGTTGTCGTGTGGTCGAAAGAGATGTATAGCGGTCGAGCTAAGACTGCCATGGGTTCTGAAATCATATGGGTCGGTCGTTGTCGAGAGATTGCGGTCGGTTCGGTAGGTATCTGTGGCAGTCGAGCAAAGGTCAGTATCGGTTGTGTAATGCTTGTGGGTAGTCGAAAGATTGCGTATAGGTATGTAATGATCGGTATTGGCTGTAGCGTAGATCATTACGGGCTCTTTTTAAGGCTAACGGATTTCCGTTAGCTTTTGCTTTGTGCATTATTTATAAAATTTTAAACCACAGAGGAGGGGCCTCTGTGGCTTGTTGTATCTTGTTTAATGCAGTTTGCTTAGTTCTAGTATGGATTTCCAGTGTTCTTCACTTACAGGCATAACGGAAAGACGTGATTGACGTACGAGCTCCCATTCTTGAAACAAAACATTACTTTTGATTTCTTTTAATGTTACAGGTCTATCTAAGGGATAACGTGATTTAACGTCCACTATGATGAATCGCTCGTCAGTCTCATCTGGGTCAGGATAAAAAGTTGAGATGACCTCAGCCACTCCGACAATTGCTTTTTCTTTTCCAGTATGATAGATAAACACGAGGTCACCCAATTTCATTTGCTTCATATGTTTCAATGCTGCAAAATTTCTTACGCCATTCCAGCGATCCTGTCCTAATTTTTCAAGATCGCTATAACTGAAACTTTCTGGTTCTGTTTTCGCAAGCCAATAAGCCATGTTACCACTCCTCATGGATTGATTTAATGCATGTCTTTATTATTATATAGTATGTACTAGTTCAACAGAAACATCTGTATCGAATATTCTTTATGTGGGTAGATATGATTTACTTTAAAATGATAATGTGAGGATGCAAAAATATAGAAATATTACATTGCATTCTTCTAATCAATTTCGCATCCTCATCATTTTGAAAGAAAAAAATCTTTAGGAAGGTACTATATTGTCTTGAAAAAAGGGGCATCCTAAAATATTGAATTTACTTCATTAAACCTTTTTTGTTTTTAATTGGTTATATCCTTTTTCATCATAGGGCTGTAAGTTGCTTAGCCATTTATCTTCCAGAGCTAGAATTGTTTTGGACCAATTTTCCTCTAAAATATCCTCTGACTTTAGGATCTCAAGGACCTCGCAAGTAAAAGCAGCAGAACCGTGCTGCTTCCAGTCTTCTTGCAAGTCCTTATTAGGATGAGAAGCAGCATTTAATTGAAATCGATGCCTGTTAAAGATTCCGGGTAAATTCATACTGCTGCCTACAAAGATCTTGCCATTTAAAGTGTTTTTGATTTGGTATACTCCCATAGGAAGGGGCGTTTGCTTGTATGCCAGTTTTAATTCTTTTTTTCTATCCAAGAGAATCAACTCCTTTTGATTTCATAATATAGTTTTAATTACAATGTAAGCCAATAGGAACTGCCGTCTGAAGTTCGCTCCATAAAGCCATAATCGATAAGAAGACGACGCAAAAGTACGTAATCCTCATACAATGGTTTTAGTATGGCGTTTACTTCTTTTTCACTATAGTTTTGATTAGCAGCAAAATTTTTAAGAATATGCTGTAAGATAGCTACGCGTTTCTTTTCTTTAAGAGGGAAGGAGTCTAGAGGACCGTTTAGCCCTTTCTTAAAATAAGTGCTCAATATTTTGGCGTTTTCCTGTTCGGTAATAGCAAAGCGCTCATCTACTTGTTTTGCATTACGTGGAATATCAATAAAATTTTGCTTCTTTGGTATCTGTTCACCTAGTAGCTCCATAATAGCTAAAAAGACTTTGGCTTGCTTTTGCTTTTCTCGTAAGGAAAATCGATGATTACGAATGGTTGATGTGCTTCCTGTACCTAGTGATTTTGCTACATCATTATCACTTTTTCCTTCATAAAAAAGTTCCAGGACTAATTTTTGATGGTCAGTTAGCCCGGTTAATTTTTTATCTAGGTTAAGTAAAAAATGAAAGGACGAGTGGTGGCATTTTGCAATATGAACTCCAATATATTTTTTTGCTTCATATAAGATATTATTTTCAGGATAAATGACACCATTTTGGATAATTTCGCCGCAGATCAGGCATAAAAATTCATCACTCGTTTCATTATATAGATACCCTTGTTTGATTTCGTCTAGCGTTGCTTGCCAAAATAATTCTGGAATGTTGTTCATATTCTAAACACCTCTTACACTTATCTAGTGGAACTATAGATATTATAACTGTTTATCTAGAATGTAGTCAAGACGTAATTGATATTTGTTTACAATTTCCATAGACACTATGGAAGAGTATCTATGAAAAGACGTTTTTCTTATCTTGATAAATGCTCTTAGAAGAAGATTGGTAGCAGGATTTTGCATTATCATGTAAAATAAAGAAATAAGGGACTTACATAGCAGAGATATTACATGGAAAAAAGGAGCTAGTAAATATGAAAAAATTTTTAATATGGCTAAATCAAAGGAGCTTTTCGTATATTGATATTGGTTTGTTAGTATTTCGTTTGATATTAGGGGGCATGTTTATGTGGCATGGATATCCTAAGATTACTGGCGGAGTTGAAAAGTGGGCTGCTCTAGGAAAATCGATGGAGGTATTTGGTATTGCATTTGCGCCAGCTTTTTGGGGATTTATGTCCGGTTTTGCAGAATTTTTTGGAGGATTATTCTTTGCTATCGGATTCTTATACCGTCCGATGTCTTTATTGTTAGCTTTCAACATGCTTGTTGCTTTTTCTACTCAGATGTTAAGTGATAAAGGATTACTGAAGGCGTCTCAATCCTTCGAAAATGCAGGAAGTTTTTTTGCAGCATTTTTTGTTGGGCCAGGAAAATACAGTGTAGATGAGTTATTAGGACTTAATGAAGCAAAAAAATCTCGATTTGCAAAATTTGAATAAGATAGTGAAAAGTATGTTATCCTAAGAATTCTACTCATATTGATTTCTGAATCGGACTTCTGCATGCTTCTAGTAAAATTATTTTGTTGGACAGAAAGGAATAGGAGTCATAGATGAATTCTTTTATTCTCTTAGTGAGTGCATTGCTCTTGATTTACGCTGCAGGTAATTATTATATCGGTTTACGATTTTTTCAAGCTTTTCATAGCATAAT
This sequence comes from Pelosinus propionicus DSM 13327, assembly GCF_900114615.1. Classification (GTDB taxonomy): domain Bacteria; phylum Bacillota; class Negativicutes; order DSM-13327; family DSM-13327; genus Pelosinus; species Pelosinus propionicus. The sequence goes on from NZ_FOTS01000039.1 coordinate 26,484, forward strand.
GGAACCTTATGCTGTGTTATATTGGAGCATTTTTACTTTTTTAGCAGCTGCTAAATTAGTGGGAAGAATCGGTAGACAGAAATTTCCCGGATTTGCGAATGATATCATTATTATTATTGGCGATTACTGGCTTGCAGCGGCCTATTACTTATTTCTATTCTGGATCATGATTGACATTGGAAGTTTTCTAAGTGATATGTTTTTTCACACTGCGGTCATTCAAGGTGTACCTTTAGGCTTAACAGTGATGATTTTAGTAGGATTGCTTTTGGTTTTTGGGAGATGGAATGCTCGTAATCCTCGTGTTCGGCATTATGATATAACACTCCCCAAAAGTGTGAGTAATTTGCAAAATTTGCATGCAGTGATGGTATCAGATGTCCATCTTGGTACGATTGTCGATAATGCTCGCCTTGAAAAAATGGTCAATTTAATCAATGAATTGAATCCTGATATTGTATTTCTGGTAGGAGATACGATTGATGAAGATGTTCAGCGTTTCAGCAAGAAAAAGATGTCGGAAGGCTTAAAAAAATTAAATTCTCAGTATGGTGTGTTTGCGGTGCTTGGAAATCATGAATATCTTGGAAGTGATAGCCAATTTGCAATAGAACAGTTACAAAAGTCTGATGTCATTGTACTGCGTGATGAATACCAGTTGGTGAATCAGCAGTTTTATATTGTTGGGCGAGATGACCCTACTTCAGTTAAAGTAACAGGACAGCAGCGCTTAGATCTATCTGACATAATGCAGGGCATTGATACCAATTTTCCTATTATTTTACTTGATCATCAGCCCTTTAAGTTGACAGAAGGGCAGTTGAATGGCGTTGATCTGCAATTGTCCGGTCATACCCACCATGGACAGTTTTTTCCTAATCAGTATATAACTAAACGTATGTTTGAAATGGACTGGGGATATCTAAGGAAGGATCGTTTTCAGGTAATTGTCTCTTGTGGTTTCGGTACATGGGGACCACCTATACGGATTGGTAATCGTCCAGAAATCATTGATTTGATGATTCATTTTGAGAAAGAAGCATAAGGCGAAATAATTTGTAGGCCGCTAGTGGAAAATTTTCACTGGTGGCCTACATTGCATTTTTATACCTTGATGTCAATATGTACAAAGAAAAGGAATATAAAACTATTGACAAAAAATAAAAAGAATAATAATATTTAATTAATAACAATAATTATTATCAGTGTTGGTTGAAGGAGTGGTTACATGTCAGTAAAAGTTGGTCAAAAAGCCCCGCATTTTACTATGTCTACTACGGAGGATATAGAAACATTAGAGCATGTTATAAAGCTTGAAGATTATCAAGGTAAATGGCTAGTTCTTTTCTTTTATCCTTTAGATTTTACTTTTGTTTGCCCAACAGAAATTAAGGGATTTAATTCTAAGTTAGATGAATTCAAGAAGATTAATGCAGAGATACTTGGTGTTAGTACAGACAGTGTATATTCACATCGCGCCTGGATCAAAGCTTCAAAAGAGGATGGGGGATTAGGTGAATTAAACTATCCACTTGCTTCTGATATCACAAAACAAGTATCCAGGGATTATGATGTGTTGATAGAAGAAAAAGGTGTATCGTTACGAGGTTTATTTATCATTGATCCGGAAGGTATTATTCGCTATCAAATCGTTAGCGATTTAAATGTAGGACGCAGTGCGGATGAAATACTGCGAGTATTAAAAGCTTTCCAAACTGGCGGATTATGCCCAATGGATTGGCAGCCCGGTGAAAAGACACTATAATTTTACATAAATAATTCGCAGAGTAATTTACTCTGTTTGAATATAAAAATAAGCAGGAAAACATGCAGATGTTTTTCCTGTTTATTTTTTGGATAAACCTTTATTCGACAGTTAAAAAAATGATTTTTCATTGACATTGTTACACATTAGTATTAAAGTAAATATACTTATTTTAATATGTGTAAAGTGGGGATTTCTACAATGGAAAATTATTTTTATTTTTTTATGACGGCTTTAGCAATGGCTATATTACCTGGTGCTGATTTTGCAGTAGTGACTAAGAATACATTGACTGCAGGAAAAATTGGGGGGCAAGCTACTGCACTTGGAATTGGATCAGGGTTAATTTTTCATACGACAGCAGTGGTCTTGGGTTTATCAGCGATTATTGCTCAGTCTGCCGCGTTATTTGATGTCATCAAATATGTAGGTGCAATCTATCTTTTCTATATCGGTATTACTACTTTTTTAAAGGCAAATCAAAGTAATCAAATAGCAGGTGCTGATGTAATGAAAACCACTAGTCTGCCAGCAAGTAAAAATAATAAAGAGTATTTTGGTCAGGGAGTATTAACCAATGTATTAAATCCTAAAGCTTCTATATTTTATTTAACTCTCTTACCTCAGTTTGTTACTCCAGGGCAAAATCCATTTGTTCAATTAATGATCTTAGGATTTACGGCTGTATTTGTTGTCACATGTTGGTTCTTGTTCTTAGCCTATGCATTTGATCATATTCGCTCATGGTTAAATAGACCAGCTTTTCAGGTGATTTTTCAGAGAATCACAGGAATCATGCTTATTACATTAGGGATTAAGCTTGCATTGGCAAGAAGATAGGAAGTTAGAATTCCAATAGGAAAGGCTCCTGCAAATAGTATGCAGGAGCCTTTCAATCTATATATTTGTTATTGTATATATCCTTTATCTTATAAAGTTTGTAAATACCTTTTCTTCTCGAGGAAAGGCTGGTAATTGTGTTTTTCCAGCTGCTAGTGCTTTCATAAGCCAAGCCATGTTTTTGCCTAACACTCGAAGAATCTGCTGTCCTTCATGATCATCTTTTACTTCTGCTGGTGCTGTACCATGGATTACGTTCCAGTAGTTAGAAGCTGGCATCATCATTTCCCCATAATTGATATAATGATTTAATGCATCGAAGGTTGCTACGCCCCCGGACCGCCGGACCGCTACTAGTGTTGCTCCAACTTTATGGCGGAGTAAGCCTCCGTTTACACTTGATACATAAAAAGCACGATCTAAAAAGGATTTCATGGTGCCGGCAATGCCTGAAAAATGTACAGGAGATCCCAGTAGAATACCGTCAGCTTCTTTGAGTTTCTGGATCGTGTCATTGACTTCATCGTTTGGAATTACACAGCGCTCATCCAGGTTCCTAGAACAGCCTCCACAGGCTAAGCATCCTCTGATGATTTTATTGCCAATATGGATGATTTCAAACTCAATTCCCTCAGCTTGTAATGCTTCTCCTACTTGCTCTAATGAATGAAAGGTATTGCCCTTGCTGTTCGGACTTCCATTAATCGCGATGACTTTCATTATATCCTCCTTTTGTATCGCCTTTACTGATTTACTGTTAGGCGACAGCATTTATTGGTTCAGTCTATAGTAAATCAAAGGAAATGGCAAGAACGCACTTTTTGGTAGGATGCTTACTAAAAAGTAAGCTTAGCAATGGTTATATCTTTGGTTTTATTTGCTTTATTGCTATTTTCACTTTCTAGTAAACAAGTATTTACGAAAAATGAGAGGCTTATACGAATCTATTCCATGGGGTGAGTAAGCATAAACAGAAAAGCATTAAAGTTATAGAGGGAGAATGGCACAGGTATTGCCAAATTATCAATGAAAACGATATAATTAAAAACAAGAAAATTCTTTTCAAATAAAATAAAAAATGATATTAGCAGCAAAAATGAGGGATGAGTTTTTGAATTTGTATCAACTAATTGGTGATAAATCTCAGTTTTCTATGCAGCATCGAATTTTGAATGTAATTCTCATTTTTGGTGCTCTTATTTCTTTTTGGAGTGTAATGACTAGCTGGCTCCTTGGGTTAGACTCCATATCAGTTATTGCATGTACAACGATTGGTACTTTTTTAATGGGAGTTTATTATCTGTCTATAATAAAGAAGAAATATGATTTATGTATCTTTTTATCACTTTTGTTAGTTGCAGCTGTTTTGCCTTTTGTTTGGTTTGCAAGTGGTGGTGCGGCAGGACGTGTTCCATTTTACATGATGCTTTTCTCACCGATGGGAGTTGCATTGCTGAAAGGGTATAAGCAGTTTATTCTCACTGCAGCTTTAACATTTTTAGCATTAACCCTAGTGAGTATAGAATATGTCTATCCTTTTCTGGTAACCGGGTATCCTACTGTCACGGTGAAATATATGGATGTTTCGATTGCACTTATTACTTCTATTCTTACGAATTCCTTATTATTTACTGTCATATTGAAATATTACGATGAAGAACATCAATTAGCGAAAAGATATTTAAAGGAAAGCGAAGAGGTTCGCAATCATTTAGAATATCTGAGCTATCATGATGTTTTAACTGGGCTCTATAATCGTACTTTTTTTGAAATGGAGTTAGTGAGGCTAGAACGTTGTAAAAAAGAAGGATTTGCTGCATTTGTAATTGATATTGATGGTCTAAAGTTTGTAAATGATACCATTGGTCATTCCCAAGGCGATCTTATGATTATCCGAGCAGCAAAAGTATTACAATTGTCTTTTCCAGAGCATACTCCGATTTTTCGGACCGGAGGAGATGAATATATTGTCTTGCTGCAGAATGTTTCTGCAAATGGTTTAGAAACTTATTATCAAAGTATTTATGATGAGATAGAGAAAAACAATGAGCTTACGAATCCTTCTTTGGTAAAACTGCAAATGTCTATTGGATATGCTTACGCAGAGGGGATAGATAAGTCGATAGAAGGAATTATTTTAGAAGCGGAAAATAAGATGTATCGGGAAAAGCTGTTTCATCATACCAGTAATAATCGGTCAATGATTCAAAGCGTTAAGGAAATGATGGTGGCTCGAGATCATATTACAGGCAGTCACGGGGAGCGTTTGCAAGAATTGATGATTGCATTTGCAAAAATAGCTGGTGTGACAGAATCGTCAATGGCAGATCTTCTTTTATTTGCAAAATTTCATGATATAGGGAAAATTGGCATCTCTGATGAAATTCTAAAAAAGCCAGAATCACTAACGGAGCTGGAAAAAGAGGAGATGCAGAGGCATTGTGAAATTGGGTATCTAATTGCTTGCGCGGCAGCGGATTTATTGCCGATTTCTGATTGGATATTACAGCATCATGAATGGTGGAACGGTGAAGGATATCCTCTTAAATTACGCGAGAAGGCCATTCCGTTTGAATGCCGTCTTCTGGCAATTGCCGACAGCTATGATGCGATGACAAGTGAACGGCCATATAGAAAGGCTATGAGCCATAGTGCTGCGATTGAAGAATTACAAAGATATGCAGGTATTCAGTTTGATCCTGAATTAGTTGGACTTTTTATGAATATCAATCCGATTGGAGAAGGATAATAAGATCATGCTTAGCTAGCGTTACGTATGATCTTTTTGTGGTAAGAAACATTGAACGAATAGGTCAGTTGCTTAAAGTGAACAAACGTTAAAAGAAAGATGTAGGTGACTGCTATTGAAAAATCATTTATATAAAAAAATAGTTTTTAGTATAATGATGCTGGTTATGTTAATGGTCATAAACGGATGTACTAATTTGGGGAAGCAAAACCAAGCAGCAGAAGAAACTAATGGTAAAGAAGATAGGGTTACTATGGATGAATTTAACGCAATGCTGCAAAAAGAGGATAGTAAAGTAAGAGATGTTTTCGAATTTATTAATAAAAAAATTGCTGCCGTTACACCGCAAAATGCATCAATCATGCTGGATGCTCTTGAAAATAAGCAAAAAACTGTAATGGTTAAAATGAAAGACACATACGAGGCGGATAGCATACAACTGAAAATGGCAAAGTATTTTAAAGGAGATCTTCGGGATAGCGCTTTGCATGAAATACAAGATCAGGATATAAGAGAATTGTTACTGGAGACGAGAAGTAATGGCTTTAAAGTGGAAACAGCAGAGGGCTTTTATTTTCCGGTTATTGATTATTCTCTATACAAGCAATATCGCGCCAATGTAACTCCAGATATTGCTGCCTATATGGATATTATGGCAGTTGAATCGAATATCACTCCTGCCAAAGATGCTGGACTTATGATTAGCTGGGAAGAAATTATGAAGCGCGGCATAAGTCAAGAACAGTTTCTGCAGGAGTATAAAGATTCTCCTAAAGCAGCTGATGTAGAAAAGTTACTTAAGAACTATCTTATTTTTGCTCTTTATGGAACGAATAATACGCCCCTATTTCAATATGAGAATAAGCAAATGGTTCCAGCAGCGAAAGAAATTTATCAAAAATTTACCTGGAACGGCAGCGGCCGTTTTTCTAAGGTTATGGCAGAGTATTTAATACTTATTAAGAATAATAAGTATCGTTTAACTCAGGAAGTAGATGAGTATAGGAAAAAAGTAATTCAGGAATTTCAGTAAACCACGGAGAATATAGTAAGACAGATTATTGAATAATTGAGCACAATAGATCAATAAGGGATTGTAATCAAGGCAAGAATGGATTACAATCCCTTATTTTTTACGTTGGTATTATGACGCAATGGTATTGCAAAGTTCTAAGAATGCACGCAATGCGGGCGTTATCCATTTCTCGCGGTGATAGATAAGTTGTGTTTTAACGTCAAAGTGGGGGCCATCCCAAGCAAATTCGACTAGTTTTTTTCGTTCTAATTCATCTTTTACAGCAATTTTAGGTAAAATGGCGGCGCCTAATCCGCAAATTGTACATTCTTTTATCGCTCCAACACTGGAGAATTCCATAATAGACCCTGGTTTTACGTTATGTTTTTTTAAGCAAGAAAGAATCAAGGGGCGATATCCGCATCCAGGAGAGGTGAGAATTAGGCATTCATCTGAAAAATCATGAGGGCTCATTTTTTTTTGCTGCTGTGCTAACCTGTGGAAGGGACTGGTTACAATTGTCATGGTTTCTTGATGGAGTGTTTGTATTGCCATGTCTGGAGATTTTATTGTGTCTGTGAGTACCAAAGCTACATCAATGGCATTGGCTTTAATTAAAGAAAAAAGATTGTCACAGCTTTCCGTTTGTACGCGGATTTCAACAAAAGGATACAGTTTGCGATACTCGGTTAATATTTTAGGTAAGCGATATACGCATAGCGTTTCTGCTGCGCCAATGCTGATCGTTCCGCGAAAAACGTGAGACGAAAATTCTTCTTTGGCGACCTGGCATAGATGCAGTATTTGCTCTGCATTTTTTAAAAAGCTTTGCCCCTCATTTGTTAATTGAATTCCTCTCCCCAGTCGTTCAAATAATTTAACTTGCAATTCTTCTTCTAGCTGGCGAATTTGTCCTGTGATATTGGATTGTGCATAACCCAGTTTTGCACCAGCTTTTGTAAAATTAAGTGTCTGGGCTGCGGTATAGAAAATTTGTATTTGTCGTAATTCCATTTTATTTCCTCTTTTTTATCATATTTAAAAGTGATTAAAATGATATAAACCAATGATTTTTAATGATTCTAATTAGATGATATACTGTGGGCAATAAGAAGTCCATAGCATAAAAATAATGAAGTGAGGAAGAGTATGGCAGAAATCTGCACAGTGAAAGAGGCGGTAAGGAATATTTCAGATGGGATGTCAATTATGATTGGTGGTTTTCTCAATGTCGGTACACCGGAGAATTTGATACAAGCATTAGTTGAAAAAGGTGTTAAAGATTTAACGATCATTTCCAATGATACAGGGTTTGTTGGTAAAGGGATTGGAAAGCTGCAAGATCATAAACAAATTGCCAAAGTTTATACCTCGTACGTTGAAGGACATCCGGCATATGGTCAGTGTATGGATTCCGGAGAAGTTGAAGTTATTCTAGTGCCGCAAGGGACGCTGGCGGAGCAAATCCGTGCAGCGGGAGCAGGTTTAGGCGGAGTCTTAACTCCTACAGGTGTAGGGACAGTGGCTGCTCAAGGAAAGCAGGAAGTGATGATTCATGATAAGACTTACCTAATGGAACTTGCTTTGTCTGCTGATGTAGCCTTTATTAAGGCATATCAAGCTGATACCAGCGGAAATTTAGTCTACCGCCGCTGTGCTAGAAATTTTAATCCGATTATGGCGACAGCTGCCAAGCTTGTGATTGCTGAGGTTGAAGAAATTGTACCTGTGGGAACAATTGATCCTGACCATGTGATAACACCTGGTATTTTTGTGGATTTTATAGTCAAAGGGGACATTGAGTATGGCAGGAATGGATAAGCGGATTTTGGTCGCTCGGCGAGTGGCTCAAGAACTTAAGGATGGCGAAGTCGTCAACTTGGGCATTGGTCTGCCGACTTTAGTTGCCAATTATCTGCCTCAGGGAATTGCTATTATTCTTCACTCAGAAAACGGGTTTCTAGGTATTGGCACAGAGCCAGAGTGGGGAGAAGAAGATAAAGATTTGATCAATGCCGGGGGAAAATCCGTTACCATCTTACCGAATGGGAGTTGCTTTGACAGTGCCATGTCTTTTTCAATTATACGTGGAGGGCATGTGGATGTAACCGTACTTGGTGCACTAGAAGTTGATGAGAAAGGGAACTTAGCAAATTGGATGGTGCCAGGCAAAAAGGTTACCGGCATGGGAGGTGCCATGGATTTAGTTACCGGTGCAAAAAAAGTAATTATTGCCATGGAACATGTAAATAAAGATGGTTCACCTAAAATTGTCAAGGAATGTACAATACCTTTAACAGCGCAAGGAGAAGTTGATTTAATTGTAACCGATCTAGCAGTCATTGCAGTTCAGTCAGATGGGCTGCATCTGCTGGAAATTGGTGAGGGAACCACTGTAGGAGAAGTTGTTTCTTCTACGGGTGCGAGCCTGATTTTACCACAAGACGGTATTCCTGTTTACAGGAGAGAAGGGAGCAAGTAAAAATGAGTAATGTATTTTATCGTAATGTAAATAAACACTACACTGAGGTGGATCGGGGAGAAGGAATTTATTTATATGATAAGGCAGGAAATAAATATATTGATGCCTGTTCAGGAGCAGCCGTATCAAATTTAGGTCATGCTCATCCGCGAATTATTGATGCAATGTTGAAACAAGCCCAGAGCGTGGCGTTTAGTCATTTATCCCGCTGGACTTCTAAACCGATACAGGAATTAGCTGACTTGGTGGCTAGCTTAGCACCGGGAACATTAAACAAATTATATTTAGTTTCTGGTGGTTCTGAGGCAACGGAATCAGCACTGAAAATGGCAAGGCAGTATTATATGGAGCGAGATGGAAAGTCGAGTAAGTATCGAATTATTTCTCGCTGGAAGAGTTTTCATGGTAATACTATTGGTGCCTTGTCCATGACCGGAGATAAACGCAGAAAAAAGTATACCCCTTTACTGCTGAATTTTCCTCATATTGCTCCAGCGTATTGCTATCGCTGTCCTTTTGATAAGACGCAAGGTACTTGTGCTGTTGATTGTGCCTTGGATCTAGATCGGGTGATAAAGTTAGAGGGGGCCGAGCATGTTGCTGCATTTATTGCTGAGTCTGTAGGCGGTGCAGCTTGTGGTGCTATTGTCCCTCACAGAGATTATTTTAAAATTATCCGGGAGATTTGTGATCATCATGATATTTTGTTTATTGATGATGAGGTCATGGCAGGATTTGGGCGTACTGGATCTATGTTTAGTATTGAAGATTGGGGCGTGGTTCCCGATATGATTTGTGTGGCAAAAGGTATGAGTGCAGGATATTCACCTCTAGGCGGAGTGATTGTCAAAGATGAAATTTATAATGCATTTCAAAAGGGAACAGGTGTATTTGTTCATGGGCATACGTATGGAGGTAATCCTTTGTCAGCGGCTGTAGCATTAGCTGTGGTACAAACCTTAACAGAGGAAAAATTAGCGGAAAACTCTCGTAACATAGGAGAATATTTGCTGGCACAAATGAAAGAGAAGCTGCTTCCTTTCTCTTTTGTCGGAGATGTACGAGGCAAAGGACTTATGTTAGGTGTAGAAATTGTAGAAAATAAAATAACGAAAGAACCATTTTCTGTTTCTAAAGGGATGGCAGAGAAGCTGGCTGTTGTCTTAATGAAATATGGAGTGATTGTATATCCTGGTAATGGGAATGCAGATGGAGAACATGGTGATCAATTCCTTTTAGCACCTCCATTGATAATTACAAAAGATCAGGCAGATGAGCTAATAGAAGGTATGATTTTGGGATTTGCTGAGTTTGAGAAAGAGTATGTGAGGTGAAACGTTGTGGAAAAATTAATTATTACGATTGCACCAACTGGTAATGTGCCAACAAAGAAAATGACTCCTCATGTTCCTATTACTCCAGAGGAGATTGCACAAGATATTATGGAATGTTATGAGGCTGGTGCAGCAGTAGCCCATGTTCATGTACGGGATGAAGAAGGAATGCCGACTTCTGACACAAAGCGATTTGCAGAAATATTTGAGCATCTTGAGAAAAAAGCATGTCCCATTATTAAGCAGATTTCCACCGGTGCAAGAGGAGGAAAAAGTGCTGAAGAGCGGGGAGCATCATTAGTGCTAAAGCCTCAATCTGCAAGCTTGTCAACAGGCTCATCGAATTTCCCTACTGCGGTTAATGCCAATGAGCCTTTATTAATAAACTATTTGGCTGCTAGTATGCTTGAGAATGGGATTAAGGCGGAAATAGAAGTTTTTGATGTGGCAATGATTCATAATGCTGTTCAATTACAAAAGTCAGGTCTTATTCAAGGTCCCTTGCTCTTCAACTTAGTGCTTGGTGTAAAGGGGTCATTACCTGCCACAGCTAAAAATCTATTTTTCCTTGTTGAGAGCCTGCCGCCTGATGCAATATGGAGTGTTTCCATAATTGGATCAAATCATGTGAACTTGTCGATGATTGCGATGGCATTAGGGGGACATGTTCGTGTAGGAATTGAAGATAATATTTATTATAGTAAAAATGTTTTGGCGACTAACAGGACATTAGTAGAACGTATTTCATCCATTGCCAATGCTATGGGACGGGAAATTGCATCGCCTTTAGATGTAATGCGAATCTGGAAATTGAATTAAAAAACATGATCGCAGAGTGATAGCTAACACCCCTATCTTCAAAAATCGGAAGACAGGGGTGTTAGCAGTTTATGCATCGCCTTTCTCGACAACAAATACTTTTACATCCTTCATGCCAAAATCCTGAGCCTTGTCTACGGATGTTTTGGCAATATCAATACGATTCCCCTTAATTGCTCCACCAGTATCTTCTGCTACGGCATATTCACCATGTCCATTAGGATACTGAATGTAGAGACGCGATCCTAAAGGAATAACATCTGGGTCAACTGCAACTACGCCAGGGCGTATTTGTGTGCCCAAATAGGTTTTATCACCCCATTGATCATTGTCATGTGCTCCTGGAGCATAGGCAGTGGCAGTGATGTCTAAGACATCTTCATACTTAGTGGGTGCTTTGGCAGAGGATGAAGTGTCTTTGGATTTGCTATCCTTGGATTTTTGATCATTATGATTTGATGGATTTGCTTTTTCAGTTGTCTTTGAGCTGTGAGTGTCTTTGACTTGCTGGGTAACTGCTGGCTGATCTGCATTTGATGGATCAGCTGAAGCATGTGCTACAGGTGCTGCAATTCCTGGAAGCATAGCTCCAGATAATATCGCTGCTCCAGCCACGGCTGCTGCCGCTATATTCTTAAACTTTTTCTGAAACCGCGAAATTGTGCGATGGCGTTTGTTTTTATGATTCATCATAGTACCCTCCTTTAATGAGGCTATTATGATTTAGTGTTTGCGAAAAAAATTGTTATACACCTGTGATTTTTTGTATTTTTCATCGTATAAAGGGGATACTTGCTACCAGATGATTATCTGATTTAGAGAAGTAAAGCACCTCTTTCTTTATATCGCGTGATTAAAAATTCGGAATCTACGCTTTGAATTCCATCAATGGACTGCAGCTTGCGCATATAGCGATTTCCTTGTTCCTGATCATCAAAGAGCGCATGTACGTGTAAGTGAGGGTGGCCGCTCATCTGATATACATTTGTTATTTCTTGGTCAGAGAAAAGCTTTTCCGCAATGGAATCGATCTTAGACCATTCGACGTTGATGTTAAAGTACATAGAGACCATTTTTCCTGCTTTAAGAGGATTGACTACAATGGTAAAGCGATCAATAATTCCATGCTCTATTAATTGATTAATACGTTCTCTAACAGCCGCACGTGTTAAATTCAAAAGGCGGCCAAGCTCCGCATTACTAAGACGCCCATTTTCTGATAAAAATTTAAGGATTTTTCTATCCACTTCATCTAAATTTTTGAATTGCATAGTATATATCTTCCTTTCAAATATTATTTTTTTTGTTACAACGTAAAAAATAACATATAAATATTGATCGAATGTATATATTATATTATACTTGTGTTAGAGGTTAAAAGAAACTTTATTTTAATTCATGAAGAATTTTGGAGTAGTTATTATTCTAGGTATTTTAATTATTGGGGTGAGAAATGTGACGATTGTAGCTATTAAGATACTGCTTGTTTCTATTTCGGCAGGTGTACTTGGCTCTATACTAGGTCTTGGCGGCGGGATTGTTGTGACACCTGCTTTGACTTTATTATTTGGAGTGGATATTCAGCATGCCATTGGAGCAAGTCTGATTTCTGTTATTGCCACCTCCAGTGGTGCAGCAGTTGCATACATTAAAGATGGAATAACAAACATTCGAGTGGGAATGTTCTTAGAAATTGCGACAACAGTAGGTGCTATTACAGGAGCTTTAATTGCAGGTTTAATTTCGCCAAAGCTTTTGTATATTATTTTTGGTCTGTTATTGCTGTACTCAGCTTTAGCCATGCTTAAAAAAACAAAAGAAGAATTGCCTGAAGAAGTACCTTTACATAATGTAGCAAAGACACTAAAGCTGCAAGGGGAATATTACGATAAGGCATTAAAGAAAAATATTTCCTATAATGTTGATAACGTTTACAGTGGCTTTGGCGTAATGTATGGGGCTGGCATCATATCTGGATTGCTGGGTATTGGAAGTGGCAGCTTTAAGGTAATGGCAATGGATGTTTTTATGAAGCTTCCTTTAAAGGTCTCCAGTGCAACCAGTAATTTTATGATGGGGGTTACAGGTGCTGCCAGTGCGGGGATTTATTTGTATAGAGGCGATATAAGTCCTATTATATCGGCACCAGTAGCAATTGGTGTTTTAATAGGAGCTACGATTGGAGCAAAAATTATGCAGCGCATGAAAAGTAAAACCATTCGTAAACTGTTTATTCCGGTTCTCATGTATGTAGCCATTCAAATGATGGCACAGGGATTGGGGGTTAAATTGTGAGTGAAATAAATAAAGATGTACAGGGATCTTCTAAAGATATTAATGAGGTTGAAATTTTTGTTAGTAAATCCTTGCGATTTGGTGTGTTATTGAGTGGTGCGGTTATTTTGCTAGGCTTAACCCTCTTTTTAAGCAGCGGAGAAGGAGGCTATCCGGGCAGTACATATCCGACGAGGCTTAGGGATATTTTCGCAGGAGCTTTTGAAATGAAGCCTTTTGGAGTTATTTTAGCAGGTTTAGTTTTATTGATTTGTACGCCGATTATGCGTGTAGGGATATCTGCATTAGTATTTCTAAAAGAAAGAGATTGGTTATATGTTGGTATTTCAGCAGTAGTTTTTTTTATTCTAGTTAGTGGATTTTTCTTTGGTAAATAAAGAGTGGAGCAGAGTTGGAGGGACTTTTTATGAATCGAGTATTTGAGATTCAAGAAAAAATTCTGGATAAAATTGCGGAATTTGAAAGCACAAATATGCAAAGAGATATAACGTTAAGCTGGGAGAGAATTCATTTGGCAAGCTGCGCAGCAGTGGGAAGAGTTCTTGCGCTGAAGCGAGGTGCCGACCCTGAATTGAGTGCCATAGCCTGTTCGCTGCACGATTATGGTCGTATTATTACAGGAAAGCAGCAAGATCATGCCATGGCAGGGTATGAACCTCTCAAGCTATTTCTTAAAGAACGCGGCTGCTTTACCACAGAAGAGGTTGAATTACTAGCAACAGCTGCCAAAAATCATAGCAGTAAAAAAGAAGTCGGCAGTCCTATTGAGGAAATCGTTAAAGATGCAGATGTCTTTGACTGCTATCAGTATGGCATGCCCTTGGATCGAGAAGAACAAAGAGCTCGATTAAAGACCATCTTAGAGGAAATAAGTCATTGAAAAAATAGCCAATATGAAACTGAGTAAACTTAGTTTCATATTGGCTATTTTCTTAGGATGAAAGAATATGAGTTACGAAAAGAAGAGGCAGTTTTTATATATTTGAGTGACACTGTTTTCTAGTAGATTTGCATCACAAGGTAAGAGGTGAGTAGAATCATTGAAAGCAGCATTGCATAGTCCTGTAATGCAAGGGTAACATTATTCTTAAAACTTCGCGTTTTTCGGCTGCCAAAACCGCGCAATTCTAAGCTAAGTGCCATGGTTTCTGATTTGGTAACCGCCTTAAGAACAAGAGGTTTGATAACCGCCATATAGGAGAAGAAACGCTGCAATACATTGCCTTGAGGGGAATAACCCCGGCAAGCTTGTGCTTCTTGGATTGCTTTGCTCTCTGCTAAAAAATCAGGAATAAACCGCAGTGCTGCGGTTAGCATGAATGCATATTCATAAGGAATATGGCATTGCAAAACTAAAGCTGCTGACAAGTCCTGCATTCTTGTGGTTGCCAATAAGATGAAGAAGACGAGAGTCATCGCAATCATTTTGCTGGCAGTAATGGCGGCAAGCAGTAGATCGCTATTGATGGCGTACTGCATACCAGCTAAGATGGCAGCAAAGGCAAATAAGCTGGCAATTCCCTTATAAACACTGGATCCAACTTTTGCAATCGCAAGTAGAATTAATTGGCAGACTATAAGTGCTGTTAAGGCAGGAAGAGATTGTAACACAATTGACCATATCGTTACAAAGATTGTCAACGCTAATTTAGTGATGGGTGCTATTTTTTGCATGGTCGTCATTCCTCCTTAAACGGTTTGCAACTTGATCGCCTAGTTCTGAGATAGACGTTGTTTGTGATACTTGAAAAGCAGCAAGCTGGCGGGAGATCTTTAGAGCAGCTGGTTCGATTAGACCCCAATCTGCTAGTTGGTTTGTGTCATGAAATAATTCAGTTACAGTGCCATCAAATACTTTTTGCCCTTTTTTCATGACGATAGCCCTTTGGGCACAGGAAGACAAAAATTCCATATCATGAGTGACTAGCAATATCGTAGTACCTTGCTGATGCAGTTTTAATAACAATTGCAGCAATTGCGCACGTTCCCTGGCATCCTGGCCGCTAGTAGGTTCATCTAGGATGAGTATTTTAGGCTGCATAGCCAAAGCTGAAGCAATGGTAAGGCGTTGCTTTTGTCCTTTAGACAGAGAGAGAGGATATGCACTAGCTAAAGGAGACAGTCCTGTGACTTCTAATGCTTGAGAAACGAAAGTCTTGATTTGTTCTGAAGTACAGCCTATTTGCTTAGGGCCGTAAGCTACCTCTTCCGCTACTGTATCGTGAAAGATTTGACGGTCAGGATTTTGAAAAACATAGCCAATATGATGTGCCATTCTGGCAGGAGTTGCGGTTGCTAAACTATTGCCTTGAAAGAAAAGCTCACCTTTCGTTGGTTTTTTTAATGTCATCATCAGGCGGGTCAGAGTGGTTTTTCCACTGCCGTTGCGCCCAACAATGGCCAAGAATTCTCCTGGATTTATCCTTAAAGAAACATCATGGATGTCGTGAGATTGTGCTTTATAGGAGAAGTAAACATTCTTTAATTCAAGCATTTTTGTCAGCCTCCTCCTCTAGGACTTTGCTCAATTGTGCGATTGCTTCTTCCTCTGTATGCCAAGAAGCAAATTGTCTTGCTGTAAGCTCTTCTATCATGAGTTTTAACTGCCATAAGGGCGGTATCGCTTCTGTAAATATTTGTTTTGCTGCCATGTAGCTAAGCACTTTTTCAGGGGTACCATTGAAAATTAATTGACCGTTTTCTAATAAAATAAATTGATCTGCATAGGGGAGGACGGTGGCAATATCATGTTCAACGACCAGTATTGTGATACCATGTTCCTTATTTAAATCACTCAGGAGTTTATATAATGAGTGGGTTCCTTCAGGATCTAGGGCGGAAGTTGGTTCGTCGAGAACAAGAATTTTTGGGTTGGTCGCTAGAACACTGGCAAGGACCAGACGTTGTTTCTGTCCTCCGGATAAATCCGTAACGGCTTGTTTCTCATATCCTGTCAAACCAACTTTGTCGAGAACCTCTTCGACTCTGTGCGTAATTTCTTGGGGAGCAATGCCCATGTTTTCAAGGCTAAAGGCAACTTCTTCTTCCACTGTCATGGTCACTAATTGCGTTTCATAATCTTGTAAAACAGTACCAACTGTGAGTGACAATTGCTGCATAGAAGATTCTTTTGTATGAATTCCAGTAACGTAAACTTTTCCGGCAGAACTTCCGCCAAAGTAATGGGGAACGGCTCCTGCTACTGCTAGGCAAAGTGTTGTTTTTCCTGCCCCGCTTGGACCTAATATAACAGAAAAGGATCCTGTTTCAATGGAAAGCGTTATATTGTCAAGAACCTTTTTGGGATGATTGTAGGCGTAGCTGAAGTTTTGCAGGGTTATGGCTGGCATTATTGATCACCTTTCAAGTCAAATAATTTTTTTGCGGGGAAATACAAGATCTGCGTGATGGCGGCATTGGCAGCAGCGACTGTAAATACGACAGGTATCATAGCGTATAGATACACAGACAAAGGTAGAGAAAGTACAACTTTGAGTATGGTGATGAATGTCATGCCGCTAGCTACGGTGCTGATAAAGCCTGTTACGGCAGGCTTTATGTTGAGCTTGCCTAATGTCATATTAAAAGTGTGGCAGACGAGTAATGTACATATAATAGCACCAATGGGTTCACTCAATAGATTGCCGTAAGGAAAAGCGGACTTAGAAGTTGGTATATTAATAGCTGCAGCAACTAGACCGATGCCGAAAGATTGTTTAAGAGTAGGTTTGGTTAAATTAATAGCAATACAATACATGGCAATGGTCCAGTTAGGAGTTACGCCGCCAATATTTGGACTGACTAAATGCAAAATGGCACCAATCGCCAGAAGTAAGGTTGTAATCGTAACCCAGCGATAGCGGCCGCCTTTATTTTTATCATGGATGGTTAATTCGGATTCATTTTTTTCTAATTCCATCGTAATCGTTCTCCTTTGTTTTTAAAATAAAAAAACCTCGTCTCTATACATGCATGTGCATATATAGGGACGAGGAGTTAACTCGCGGTGCCACCCTGATTAGCTTTTAAAAAAGCTCAGCTTTACAAGATACAGGACAAAGTACAATCCGATATCTGCTTCCTGATAACGGCGGAAGAATCCCGACAGTGCCTACCCCGTACTACGGATCAGACTGTATCTCCCAGGCCCATTCCACATACCGAGTAGTGCCAAACTTCCACTGCCATTGGCTCGCTGTGACCCTTTGTGTATTGTGTACTCTTCCTGTTCATCGATAATGAATATGTATTTTAACGTATTATAACAGATCATACAGGAATCTGTCAATTAAAAATACTGTTAAAAACGGAATTTGTTTACAACTTCTTGTAGGTTTTGCGCCATTTCGCTTAAAATCTGGCTGGAGGATGCGATTTCTTCCATGGATGCCGATTGTTCCTGAGTGGCTGCCGATACCGTTTGTGTTTCTTCAGAAGTCTTTTTGCTTAGCGCATCAATTTCCTTGACAGATAATACAATGACTTGGCTGCCATCAGCAATCTGCTGTATGGATGATGAAATATCTTTGATTTGAGTGGATACTTCAAGAATGAGCTGGGCAATTTCCTGGAATGACTTTCCTGCTACATCTACAACATCAGCGCCTATTTTTACTTCGGCGGTGCCCTTCGTCATTGCAATAACGGCTTCAGCAGTATCACCCTGGATTTCTCCAATCAATTGAGCGATTCTCTTAGCAGCTTCTTGAGACTGCTCTGCTAATTTTCTTACTTCTTCTGCAACTACAGCAAATCCTCTGCCTTGCTCACCGGCTCTGGCAGCCTCTATGGCAGCATTTAACGCCAGTAGGTTCGTCTGTCCAGCAATACCGGATATGGTACTGACAATTTGCCCAATTTCTTTAGATTGTTCTCCTAGTTTCGTAATGACTTGAGCTGAGGTATTTACAGTTTTTTCGATTTGTGCCATTTGATTAATGGCCTTTTCTATCGATTCGCCGCCTTTGATGGCTGTTTCGGAGGCTTGAGAGGATTTTCCGGCTACAAATGTAGCGTTGTCAGCAATTTGTTGGATGCCGACAGACATTTGCTGTACGGCAACTGTTGTTTCAGTAAATGTCGTTAGCTGCATTTCAGCCCCCTGGGCCATATCAGAAATGGATGCTGCTATTTGACCAGCAGCTTGTGTAGAATGAGAGGCACTTGCTGTGAGCTGCTGGGAAGAGGCCATAACCTGTTCGGCTGCATGGGCAACTCTTTCAATGACAAGACGCAGATTACTTTTCATTTGGTTAAAGGAACTTGCCAATTGGCCCAGTTCATCGGCAGACTGTGTTTTAATATCATCTACTGCGAGGTTTCCAAGGGTAATTTCCGAGGCAGCCTGTGTAACTAGTTTGGCGGGCCTAGAGATACCTCGGCTGATGAAAATGCTAATGCCTATGGCAATTGCCGCAACGAAAAGGCTAACGCAAACTAACAGCAGCTGCACTTCACTGGCTTTTTGGGTACTATTTTCTTCTTGCTCTCTCACATATCCTTTTACTAATAATATAAGTTCTTTGGTTGCTGCTATGGAATTCTCAGACGGTCTGCCTGCCTGCTGCATATAAATGCCAACCTGTTCAAGATTGTTGGCACGTTTTGCTTCAATTGATTTTGCTGCAATGGTGTCAAAGGCCAGCTTTTCTTTCTTTAATGTTTCTAAGACCGCCTGGGAGTTTTGAAAGGTCAATGCAGCCTGAAGCTTGTTGATTTTATCATCGCCATATTTACGATAGTTATCAAAGGCAGCTACGTCAGCCAAATCACCTGTGAAATTAAAACGGCGCATGGCCACAGCCTCGTTTGATACGTCTATGGCAAGTTCCTCGACTAGCTCAAGCTGATAGAGACTATCTCTCATGATTTCTTTTGAAGCTGAATTTAATTCGCCCACTTGAAAATAAGTAATTGCACTCATAATAAACACTAAAGCGATGATCACCATAAATCCACTTAAAATTTTTCTACTGATTGTCATAATGAGAGCGCCTCCTTTTAAAAAAATTAAAAGTTACATATTACGTTTAGAAAAGGTATTTATATATAAAAAAAGCTGGCAATTGAGCCAGCTTTAATAAGCGTGTACTTTGCTGTCGCAGCATTGCGACGAAATATTTTGTATTAAAATATGTTATAACTATTATAATAACATAAATAGGAAATAGTCAATCTTATTCGTAGTAAATCGTGTTAAATTATGCTAAATTTAAGGTATTATTGCAAAGATATCTTAAATTTTTAGGATTGAGGCATATTATTTGGAAAAGGAACTGTAAAGTCAGGTACTTTTGGACAGACTAAATTCGATAGTTTTTCTGTGAAAGGGGTAAGTATATGCGAATCCGTTTGGGGTATGTAGCCATAGCTTTAGGAATTTCTCAGGGATCTCCTAATAAAACCACTACCGTCTTTAATTTAAATAAAATTAAGGATAAAAAGGATCAGCTTAGTAAGCTCAGGCGTCTAGCAGAAGAAAATTTAGCTACGCAGCTTCGTGTGCTGCGCTATAATGCAGCTCATCATATTCAAGTATTCCGGATTACTTCGCAGCTAATTCCCCTAGCAACTCACCCCATTGCTTTTGATTGGGATTATTGCGAGGACTTTCGCTCAGAATTGCTTGCTATCGGTGATATTGTAAAAAGACATGGAATGCGGGTTAGTGCTCATCCCGATCATTTTACGATTTTAAATAGTCCACTTCCTCATGTAGTAGAAGCGGCCCTTGCAGATTTGCGGTATCATGTGAATCTTTTTGAGTCTATGGAATTGGGGCCTGAAACTAAATTAGTACTGCATGTAGGGGGATTATATAAAGACAAAGGACAATCAACCGAACGATTTAAGGTGATCTTTCAGCAGCTTCCTGAGACGATTCGGGAACGGATTATTATCGAAAATGATGATAAATCCTATACTGCCAAGGATGTTCTTACTCTCTGCCAGGAGATAAAAGCACCGATGGTATTAGATGTACATCATGACTATTGCTGCAATGAAGGGATACATCTTGAAGAGATTCTGCCAGAAATTTTTGCAACTTGGGGAAGCGGAATACCTAAAATTCATTTTTCCAGTGCAAGAGACAACGCAAATAAACGAGCACATGCGGATCATATTGCTGTAGATGAGTTTTTGAAATTTTTAAACATAGCGAAGATCTGTAATCGTGACTTTGATGTTATGATCGAAGCAAAGGAAAAGGACTTAGCATTATTTTCCTTAATGGAAAAGTTAAAGGAAATGTCCGAAGTAAAAATTATTAATGAAGCTGAGTTGGAATATTAACCTGAAATAGCAGTAGTTGCTGCTATAAGAAGTGGATTAAATCGTAATGAGGTAACAACAAATGGTGATGATGATTATTATGCATCACGGCGAAATGTTAAATTTGGTATAGAGGATATTGAAAGCCAATGGATAAGAAATGAAAATGTTACGGTAAACATTTTTTCAGGTAGAAGGAGAAGAAGATATATAAACGATTAAAGGTCTGGATTTCATAGTGAAATCCAGACCTTTAATCGTTTATATAAAATAATTATTGCGAAAGAGAGGAAGGCGCGGACGGCTCACAGGTCAAGTCTTTGCCATCGACTTCAACTTCGTTTGCATAGTTAAGTCCCCATTGGCATAAAGTAGCTAATATGGGTAAAAGACTTTTTCCGGCGTCTGTAAGGGAATACTCTACTTTGGGGGGGATCTGAGTATAAATATAGCGATGTACAAGTCCATCCGTTTCTAAGTCTCGTAATTGCTGTGTTAACATTTTTTGTGTGATTTGCGGCAAAGTTCTTTTCAGTTCACTAAAGCGCAAGGTATTTTCACCTAGATGCCAAAGAATCAAAGACTTCCATTTCCCGCCAATGAGATCTAAGGTTAACTCCATAGAACATTGGTATTGAATATTTTTATATTGAATCATATTATCTCACTCCTAGAATATAACAGTATAAAAAAGGATACTACATTACAAATAAGTATGTACTTGTTTTAGTCGATTTTATTGTCTATTATTATATCATGGAAAATATTTTTGGTATAGAAAAATAAATAACTGTTATTCTTCGAAAAAGAAGGAGGTAAAAATATGAAGAAATCATTAGGTGCCAATACATTTGCTATGCCATCTCCGGTATGGGTGGTGGGGTCTTATGGTGAAAGTGGTGAGCCTAATATCATGACCGCTTCTTGGGGCGGCATTTGTTGCTCAGCTCCGCCATGTGTGACAGTATCTTTGCAGAAACCCCGTGCTACATATCAGAATATCTTAAAACATCAGGCCTTTACCATCAGTATACCTTCCAGTATTCATTTGGTTGAAGCGGATTTTGTGGGGATAGCCAGCGGAAAAAATACAGATAAGTTTTCAATTGCCAAGTTAACAGTCGTTAAAAGTGATCTTGTGGATGCTCCTTATGTGCAGGAGTTCCCTTTAATATTAGAATGTAAGTTATTACAAGCAATTGAACTGGGCATGCATACACAGTTTATCGGAGAAATTGTAGATGTAAAGGCAGAAGAACATGTGCTTGATGAAACGGGAGTTCCAACGTTAGAAAAGGTAAATCCGTTTATCTTTAGTGCACCGGAAAGAATGTACTATCGCATTGGTCATCCTTTGGAAAAATCACATTCGGTTGGTTTGAAATTACGCAAAAATTTAAGATAGATGAATTGGGGAAAATAAAGGAGCTGTCTCAAAATAGGTTTTTAAAACCTATTTGAGATAGCTCTTTCTTTGTATCCCTAACCGAATAGGGTATTTTCTCTTTTTTGCGAATTAAGTGGAGTAAAGTAGGCATAGCAAAGCTAGAGGAGCATTATGCCCCTCATAAATTGCTGTGCCTGCAACCTTTTAGGCGGTCTTTTTTTCGTGTAGCATTTTTCCGCACCGTTGTTGCTGTATTTTGTTATGTAGTTTATTTAAGTTATAGCCCATCGCCAAGAACAAGAATTCAGTCCTAACGCTTTGCTTGCCACGCAGCAAGAATCTTCTAAATCGATGGTTTTCTTTCA
>NZ_FOTS01000128.1 GCF_900114615.1 Pelosinus propionicus DSM 13327
GTGGAAATGGTAGGCATGGACGGTGTTATATTTTTAAGAGTATCTCTTAATCTGGCTGCCGCATCTGTGCCCCAGGCTTTGCCCGTGTTATACGCATTAAGAGAATTTCCGTAACTCATCTTATCAACCTGTCCAAGATTGATCTTACCCATTGATAATTTATTTAGATCACTACTAATTTGATTAAATAAACTTATCCAATAATTACCTATAAATTTAAGTACGTTCATAAATGCAGTTCCAAATGCATTTATAGCACCAACAACTACCCCAAATACTTCAGGAAATCTTAAAAATAAAGATATTAGTATTACTACGACGCCGATCACAGCAAGTACAGGCGCATTCATTATCGCCCATATGCTAAATTGGATTAATAATGGTGGTATCATAGCATATAGCGCGGCAGCAGCCGTATAAGCTCCTGTAATTAACAGCGTCCAAAAAATAACCTCTATTGCCGGCTTTAGAGGGTCTATTGCGTCCCATAATTGCCCTATAGCATTTATCAACCATAACACCCCTGCCACTGAATACGCCAGCGCTCCTGCTACAAACCCCAATGCGCCGATAAAGTTCTCACCAAAGGATGTCATCTTTCCGTCTGTATCGAAAAACAAGTCAGATATTAAACGAATTGCAGGCAGCAATCGAAGTACAACTGACTGCGCCATATTCGCCATATGATTATGCCAGCGATTCGTAAAGCTTTCTAGCTGTCTTTGCGGAGATAGCATTAAGTTATCAAATGCCTCGCCACCCATGTTCCTCATTTTTAGCAATTTTTGCATTCCGGCCACAAAACCTTCCATATCACCGGCTTTTGCGGCTTGCTTTGCACCTGATGCCTCAATTTGGCTATGCCCAATACTAAATCGGCGCTGAAGACTCGTAAAATTTCCGGCCATTGCTTCCTGCAAGGAAAACTGAGCTCCTCGTAATCCCTGCCCCTGGGTGTCAAATACAGCCAGAGTTTTAGCTAACATCGTGAGTTCGTCTAACTGCTTCGGAACCGTTGTCATGCCCATGAACGAATTGACACCTGCAAAAACATCCTCTTGCTTAAAACCATAATGATTGGCCATGTCCTTATAATGCTGAAATGCTGCACTCCCTATCTCGTTATTGCTCAACCGCGCTTGAAGCATTCGTTCATAGCTATCTGTTTTGAATCCCAGCTCGACAAACTTTTTAGCCCCGTATAAACCACCAAGCAGAGCCGTTATTTTTAGCACGGTACTTGCAATGCCTTTAAACTCATTATGCATGGCTTTTGTGGGATCTACGGCACTGTTGAT
>NZ_FOTS01000045.1 GCF_900114615.1 Pelosinus propionicus DSM 13327
CTTTCTGGCTGAGAATAAGAAAGATAGAAAAGGAATACCCTGATCTTATTCACTGACCGCAGCCTCGCATAATAAGCATTCATCTGTGAAAGTCATTTTGCTGGATACCTTTCGCCCAGAGACGCAACATCTGTGTTAGCGGTATTTGATGAATAAGGCAGGCGTCAAGCTTTATAAGCAATAACCAAAAGGTTTCGCAAGGAGGATAAGACGTTACCTTTGCTAAATTCTCTTACAAATATTTTAGCATCAAGGGGTTCCTTTACGTGTTGAAAAAATAAAATAAGTTTTGTAAACAACGGCGGATTGTTGCTTACAAAACTTATTATACGAGGAGGAATCAATATGGTAAAAAATAATCTTCTCAGCAAAATCATGCCAGGTGTTTTTATCGTTACTATGATAGCGATTCCAGCCTGGTACCTTGGAACCGCAGTTCCTTTGGTTGGAGGGCCGATTTTTGGAATTCTGTTCGGCATGACACTTGCATTTTTAAAAAGACCTGCATCTTTGAACTTGGGAATTTCCTTTACGGCTAAAAAAGTCTTACAGTATGCAATTATTTTACTCGGCTTTGAAATGAACTTGTTTCATGTTTTTTCAGTCGGCAGCCAGTCACTGCTTATTATGATTTCAACTATAAGTGCCGCACTGATTACAGCGTGTCTAGTGGGGCGTTATTTACGACTTGAGGAAAATGTAAACATACTCATTGGTGTCGGAACAGCAATTTGCGGCGGATCGGCAATTGCAGCAACTGCTCCTGTCATTGCAGCAACCGATAAAGAAGTTGCTTACTCCATATCTACCATATTCTTATTTAACATCGCTGCAGTGTTTATTTTTCCCTTTCTTGGACATATTTTTAATATGAGCGATATGGGATTTGGAATGTGGGCAGGAACAGCCATCAATGACACGTCTTCTGTAGTAGCTGCCGGCTATTCGTATAGTCAAGCTGCTGGCAGCTTTGCCACCATCGTAAAATTAACCCGTACACTAATGATTATACCCATAACAATCGCACTAGCTATACTTGCTTCCCGAAAAGCTGAAAACGCAAGTTCTTTCAGACTTTCTAAGATATTTCCGTGGTTTATTTTTGGTTTTGTAGTTGCGTCAATTGTCAGTACCATCGGCTTTCTGCCTTCATCCCTTTGTCTCACTCTTGCCCAAATCGGAAAGTTTTTTATCGTGATGGCTATGGCTGCAATTGGCTTGAACACTCATTTGAAACAACTGATCAGCAATGGTGTAAAACCGATTTTTCTGGGGTTATCCTGCTGGATTGCTGTAGCTATTGTATCCCTTGCGGTACAACATTATCTGCTTATTTGGTAGCAAACTCATTTGCGTTCTTCTTGCACGCGTAAGTATCCTTGATGCCTTCGAATTTAACCCTTTTCTTACTTCTTTGTCCTGCTAATAGAGTAAGAGCCTTTAACGCGAAAAACGTCAAAGGCTCTTACTCTATTAGCAGGATATGCTTATTTCACATTTTGATTATATTGCATATATACCACATGGGTTTGGAGATATTCTTCCAGACCATGTTTTCCATCGGCACCGCCTATGCCCGATTTGCGCCAGCCAGCGTGAAAACCTTGCATAGCTTCAAAATTTTCCCGATTTACATAGGTTTCACCAAATTTAATCTCTTTGCACGCTCTCATAGCCATATCAATATTTTGCGTATAAATAGAAGAAGTTAGTCCAAAGTCTGAATCATTAGCCAGTTCAATGGCTTCATCTAAATCTTTAAATGTAGCGATGGGCAATACAGGACCAAAGGTTTCTTTCTGCATAATATCAGCACTTTGCTTGCAATTGATAAGTACCGTCGGTTCAAAATAAAAGCCCACTCCTCTGTCTGCCCGCTTACCTCCAACAACTAAGGTAGCACCATCTTGGACAGCCTTTGCAACAGAAGCTTCTACCTGTTCTAACTGCTGTTTACTGACTAAGGGCCCCATATCAATCGTTTCATCCTCTAGTGGGCTGCCATACTTAACATTTCTCATCGCAACTGTCATTTTGGCAATAAACTGCTCTGCAACAGACTCATGAACATATACCCTCTCTGCGCAGTTGCAAACCTGCCCAGTATTAATAATGCGGGAAGCGCATATAGATTTCACTGCCAGATCAAGATCTGCATCCGCCATTACAATAGCAGGAGCTTTTCCCCCTAACTCTAAGGAGACCTTTGTCACATTTTCTGCCGCAGCTCTCATAATTTTAATTCCACCCTCTACACTTCCCGTAAAGCTTACCATACCAACTTTAGGATGACCAGCAATTGCATTGCCCACCACAGAACCAGCACCAGATACCAAATTGAAAACACCTTTCGGCAAGGATGTCTTTGCCACAATCTTGGCAAATTCAAAGGCATTATTAGGCGTTTCGCTGCTGGGCTTAATGACAATCGTATTTCCTGTGACTAAAGCAGGTGCCAATTTGCGAGCAATTAAAAAAAAGGGGAAATTCCAAGGCAGGATTCCACCAATAACACCGATTGGTAATTTAAATAAAAATATATTTTCATTAGGGCGATCACTTTCAATGATCTCCCCTTCATAACGCCTGGCAAATTCGGCCATGTAATCCATATAATCAGCCGTGAAGTTAGCTTCCACTCTGGCAAGGGGCAATATTTTACCTTGTTCTTCAGCTATTACACGGGCAATTTCTTCTGATTTTTCTCGTATACCTTGAGCAATTTCTTTTAAATAACCAGCACGTACAATCGCCGGAAGCTTCGCCCAAGATTTTTGAGCTTGTTCAGCCGCTTTTACAGCAGTTTCAACATCCTCCCTAGTTCCCGCAGGGATTTCAGAAACAATAGCTTCAGTGGCTGGATTGATGACCGATATCATTTTTCTTGACTCATTAGCAATAAATTCACCATTAATGAACATCTGATAACTTTTCATTTTAATTCCGCCTCCTACTTTTTACTGTAATCTAAACCAAGCATCTTAGCCTATAAAGATATTCTCCTGCCCTCTTACCATCTTTCACACGGCTCTACAAGCAGTCATCTTTACTCTACTATTTTCTCTATCAAAATCTTATCTCCTTTCCCAATTTTAGGATTAGCAAGAAATCACCATAATTTGGATGAATTCTTACTGGTATCATCCCAGAAGATATAACTCATAAGGATGATTCTGCGCACAAAAGAGACTGTCTCCCATGCTTTTGCATGTAAGACAGTCTCTTCTCAATGAAATCCCTGTTCCGTTCGTTCTATGATTTCATCTTGCAGTTCTTTACTCAAGTTATGAAAATGATCGCTATAGCCAGCTACACGTACAATTAGATCCTTGTAGTCTTCAGGGCGCTTTTGCGCATCCAATAATGTTTTCGAATCAATTACATTAAATTGAATATGATGTCCGTCTAAATTAAAATAGGTACGAACTAAAGATACCATATTTTCTAAGCCTTGGTCACCAGTGACAACAGAAGGGGTAAATTTCTGATTCAGCAACGTTCCTCCCGTCTTAATGTGATCCATTTTGGAAGCGGATTTAATAACAGCTGTAGGTCCCTTTCTATCCGCACCTTTTTCAGGAGATATTCCTTCCGATAGAGGCTTATAGGCTTTTCTCCCATTAGGACTCGCCCCCATCACCGAACCGAAATATACATGACAGGTAGTAGGCAGCATATCAATGCCGTAAACCCCACCCTTTCGGGTCTTCCTTCCCACAACTTCATTATGAAAAGCATTAAATCCCTCTACCATAATATCATCAGCATAATCATCATCGTTGCCGTATTTAGGAGTTCGATTTGCAACTAGGTTATGAATGGTATCATGACCTATAAAATCATCTTCTAAAGCCTTTAGCAATTCTTTAATCGTGAAACGTTTCTGGTCAAAAACATTGTATTTAATAGCTGACAGACAATCTGTGAGCGTGCCAATACCCACACCTTGTATATAATTGGTATTATAAAGCGCTCCACCTGCATTATAATCTTTGCCGCTGGCAATACATCCACTGGTTATAATGGATAAGAAAGGTACAGGCATATGCTTCGCATACAAATGCTCAATAATGTGGTTGCCCGTAACCTTCACATTGATGAAATAGTGAAGCTGTTTTTTAAAGGCTTTAAATAGATCTTCATAGGTTTTAAAATCCTCACCATAACCAGTTTTTAGCCCCAGCTGCTTTTTTCCGATGGGATCAAAACCGTTATTAAGAGTTAATTCTAGTATTTTAGGCAGATTAAAATATCCCGTCAAAATGTAGGCTTCCTTACCGAAAGCACCTGTTTCCACGCAGCCGCTGGATCCACCTTGCCGCGCATCAACAATATTTTTGCCTGCTCTTAAGAGTTCTTCTACAATCGCTTCTGTGTTATAAAAGGCTGGCTGCCCCCAACCCTTGCGGGATATTTCACAAGCTTTCTTGATAAAATTATGAGGCGACTTTTTGCTAATTTGAACATTAGAACTAGGCTGCAATAGTCGCATCTCATCCATGGTTTCCAATATTAAATAGGATACTTCATTGACACCATCTGATCCATCATCCTTTACACCGCCAGTGTTAAGATTTGCAAAATCCGTATAAGTACTGCTTTCCTTTAAGGTAATGCCGACTTTAGGAGGCGCAGGCTGATTGTTAAACTTTACCCATAAACATTGCAGCAATTCTTTGGCTTTTTCCCTCGTGAGAGTTCCATCCTCTATACCTTTTTTGTAAAAAGGATATAAATGCTGATCCAACCGTCCAGGACTTAACGCATCCCAAGGATTGATTTCTGTCGTAACGCCAATGTGTACAAACCAGTACATTTGAATCGCTTGGGCAAAGGTCTCTGGTTTATGAGCGGGTACAACCTGGCAATTTGCTGCAATTTCCAGCAGATCCGCCTTTTTGTTTGGATCTGTCTCATTTTGCGCCATGTCTTTAGCATATTGAGCGTATCGCTTTCCATAAATTACAATAGCATCACAACATAGTGCCATTGCTTCCAGCTGATTTTTCTTCTCATACGCCTGAGAATCTTCCAAGAAATCAAGAGACTTTATCTGCTCTTGAATTTCAGCCTTAGAATCTAAAAAGCCTTTCGTATACATTTTTCCATCTGCTACTGTATGTCCAGGGCCTCTTTGTTCCATAAATTCTGTGAAAATACCACTTTCATAACAATCTACCCATTCCGCAGACATTTGCGCTAAGATATTTTTGCGCATAGATCGATCTTCCCAAAAGGGTATAATTTTTTCCCTCTGTAATTTTTTTGCTGCTTCATCTACCTTAAAGAAAATTTTATCTCTTTGATCCATAACTTCAAGGTCTTCTTCTGTATGGCAACAAAGTTCTGGAAAGCTAGGTGCATATTGAGGCTGTTCGCCTTTCTCGCCAACAATGAGTTCTCCGTCATTAATGCACAGCGTTTTATTCTCCATAATGTGCTGAAAGGTAAGAGCGCGCAATATGGGTGTTTCCACCTTTCCTAAATGTTTTTCATACGCCTCGGTAACCAAACGCGCTCTTTCAATAGACAAATGGGGCTCTACCGTTAAGCTCTGATTCCTAAGTTTTCGAATTCTTTCATTCATACCTCTTTGTTCCACAATTTACCCTCCAATCTGCACTTTATAATTTGCTTGCTTAAACATGGACCTGATCTCTTCCAACCTCAAATCTGTAGGCCTTTCTAATACCGGTAACGGACAGTTGAGCTTTTTATACTTTCCCTGCCCCATATGGTGATAAGGCAATAGGTTGATGGAATGTATATTAAGATCGGCAATAAAGTCAATGATATCCTGAATCTGTTCATTCTTAGTATTGATTCCCTCAATAAGCGGCAGCCGTAATTGAATGACGGCATCATGATTAGACAACAGTTTTAGATTCTCTAATATTAAAGCATTATCCCGTCCAGTGTAATGTTCGTGTTCACCAGAGTCCATAAGCTTAATATCATATAAGAATACATCAACATATTTTATAATCCGCAGAAAATTATCACTAGGCGCATAGCCGCAAGTATCGATGGCAACCGTGATGCCTTGTTCTTTACATGCTTTCACCAGCTCCTCAATAAAGTCGATTTGAATCATCACTTCGCCGCCCGATAAGGTCACCCCACCGCCTGATTGTTCATAAAAAGGTTTATCTTTATGAATTTCTTGCATTACATCTTGTACTGTGTATTCTTTTCCAGCTATTTCTCTAGCATTGTTACAGCAATAATCTATACACATTTCACAAGCGTTACATTTTTCGGCATCATAAAACAGCTGATGATTCTTCTGCCAGACAGCTTGCTGACTGCAATGCTTTTCACATTCCCCGCACTGCGTACAGCGATCTCTATCAATTAAGATTTCCGCCTGGTAACTCTGACTTTCTGGATTATGACACCATTGACAGGCTAGGGGACATCCTTTGAAAAATATGGTAGTGCGAATACCAGGACCGTCATGTACAGAAAATTTTTGAATATTAAATAATACTGCTTTTCTCATGTAATCACCTCAACCTATATAAATAGGTTTTACATTTTAAAAGGATTAGGAGAACTAACGACTAGCATCCTTACCATTTTACTTGTATAATTCGCCCAATTATGCACCGTAGAGGAATTGTAATGGGCTGAGTCTCCAGGAAATACTTCGATTTGCTCGTTATTGATAAAAAGAGTTAAAATTCCCTCTAAAACATAAATAAACTCTTCTCCCTCATGGGCATACTGACTTATATCTTCCTCACTGTTGATTGGCAATAATTCTACTAATCGAGGCAGCAAGGTTTTATCAGGTGCACCATTCGTCAAGTGATAATGAATAAATCGAGAATTCACCACTTGGAATACTTCCTTCTCATAGCTTCGCAAAACATAGCTTTCTTTTTTTGTGGGACTCGCAAAAAAATAGGCTAGATCAACCCCCAGAACCTGGGCAATTTTTTGCAGTGAATCCGTTGCAATATTGGTCAGTCCACGCTCTAACTGAGATAAAAGACCCGTAGAAAGAGAGGTTTTTTCACTAACATCCTTTAACGTCATCTTTTTCTGAGTTCGCAATTCTTTTACTTTTTTCCCAATATCTTTATTCATATTTATGCCTGCTCTTTCTTGTTTTTGAGTTTGTAAAAAATAAGTATTCTTTTAGGAATACTATATATCAATACATTTTGTTTTTCAAGTATTTTTTCATTAAAATGAATTTACTTTTACCAAAATGAATATTTTTAAGTATTTATTAGTTTTGCAGAGATTATTCGCCATAAAATTCATTAAAATGAACTTAAAAGGCAAAAAAAAAAAAGATTTCAACCTAAACGGCTCAAATCTTTTCATGATTATAAGGAAATTTAAGAGAAAATGTACTGCCTGTCGTATTTGTTTCAATATCAATAAATGCATTATGCCTAGCTGCAATCTGGTAGCATACAGAAAGACCTAAACCTGTTCCCTTTTCTTTTGTCGTAAAAAATGGAGTCCCCAGTTTCTCCAAAATGTCTTTCGAGATTCCCTTACCTTCGTCTGTAACCTGCAATACAATGTAACGCTCATCCTTAAAGGTGCTAACAACAACCTTTCCCTTATCACTCATAGCCTCAAATCCATTTTTAACCAGATTAATGAGTACTTTATGAATGTCAATTTTATCTACTAACAGATCCGGTATTGGCTGCAGCACAAATTCGATGGAATGTCCAACTTCGCTACCCATGGCTTCCATCAAAGGTCCTATATCTTCAACAATTTTATTTAGATTCTGCATAGCGGAACCGTTTACACGATTTTTAGCCAGAGTAAGAAAATCAGTAATAATTTCATTTGCCCGATCCAGTTCGCAAATCATCATTGAAAACTGCTCCGTAAAAGTACTAAAAATTGCTTTTCTTTGCATATAGCGCAAATATCCCCGTACAGTTGTCATAGGATTGCGAATCTCATGACCGATACTGGCTGCTAATTGCCCCACAAGATTTAAACAGCTTAATCTTTCAATATGCTGCTTTAATTCGATTGTTTCTGAAATGTCTACAATCGCCAGGAGCAGCATATTTTGTTCATGAACCATTAGGTATCTTACATTCAAAATGATCACATTTGCATGTTGTGATTTCATATTCAATCTGCATGTATAATTCTCTACACTTTGCTGCTGAATTAAGCGTTTCCGTATATGACGATAATCCATTGGCGAAATCATGTCTTTCAATGTATCGATATTCCACTTGAGAATCGTTTCGTAATCCTGCCCTGTTACTTTTACAAAATGATCATTGGCTGTAATAATATTTTGAGTATCAACAGATATAAGCGCCATAGGGCAAGGGCTGCAATGAAACAGTTCTCGAAATGCTTTTTCCATTTGATCGGCTTTATTACAAAACCTATTTTTATGAATTGGTAACTTTTTTTTATATCTAATAAGCTTAGCTTTTTTTATTGAAATTCGTCTACATTCAGGTATTCCTTTATCATGTAATCCCGCTTCTTCCAAAGCAGTGGATTCATGATAGCTTCTATGGTTACACCTTAAATTAGGAACAAGAGTAATTACTTTTGCCAGCTCTTGAATCATCGCAAGTAGAGCACGAAGAGTGTTCTTACTACCTTTTTCGTCTTCAGGGTTATTACATCGATTTTGTGCAATACAATCTATAGGATTTGTTACCTTAGCGAGAACAGACACACTTCGACCCCCTTAATAGCAGAGTTCAACTAAACAAGATGATTTAGCATTCTTTCCCACATTAAAAAAAATCTTATTAGTATTTTCTGATAATTTCGCTGTTAAATGTTTAAATCCTTCTAAAAATCCCCATCAAAAACTGACAAATATCGTGTTAATTAGCATAATCGTCTCTTCTACCCTTATGTTGACTATCCCAACTATGCATTTACTTGCTGTATAAACAGAAATACATAAAGAAGGCTAATTCTTTCGGAATAAATCCGTTTTAATATAGAGCCTTCTTTAGCAAAGCGTTATGACATGATCTTAAGATATTCTGTCCCCTTTTGACCCATGGGTACGGCAATGAACCCAGCCCTGATAGCGAGGATCTGCCGGATCTTCTTCCAGTGCCTTTTTCTCATCAAGATATAATTTAATATCTGTACTTTTATATAAATTACGATCTTGACCTACATGACAAACTTTAATACAAATACCGCAAGGATAGCGATGCTCCTCGCGAAGCTGATCATGATACTTAGCACAAGCAACCTTATCCATTTGCGCTACAAGATCATTATCTCGCGTTAGAAAGGCTTGAGATGGACATAGTTTTTGACAGACACGGCATTTATTGCAAAGATCTTTTTCTATTAAAGGATCACCAGGTATTGCTAATGCAGTAAAAACAGATACATATCGTACCCGGGGTCCAAATTTTTCATTTAGTAAGGTATTATTATAACCGACAGTGCCCAATCCTGCGTATTTTGCTGCATAAACATGACCAAATGCAGCTACAGGCTTCTCTACTAATACTTTAATATCACCATAACCATCACGAGGCAAAAAAATGGATGCATGCCCAAGTTCATTTAAATAAATTGACAGCCGATATGCAATTTGATCAAGCATAATATTTGCAGTATCATACTGCTCTACATAATTAATTGAAGGAGTTGTCTCCAAAATAGGCAGCAAAACAGGTATCCCCAGTACGATTACTGTTTGCGCCTGAGGCCAAATCACTTCAGGACGGTATGCTTCCTTTACTTCATTAAATTCCTCCCACCGAGAAACAGGAGCAAAGCCCACTAAATTTGCTCCTAAATTCTTTGCATATTCAATAATATCTTTTTTTATGTTTTGGCTGTTCATGAAAAGTTCTCCTTAGTACCTTTAGAAATTACTAGCATAAAAGGTTAAGAATTCGCTTGTTTTAGCAATTCTTAACCTTCAGCTTTCTGATCAGTTATTTTACTTTATAAATTTATTGTGCTGCAGCAAGAGCCTGCTCAATATCCGCAATAATATCTGCACTATCTTCAATACCAACTGACAAGCGAATCAGTTCATCCGCTACACCTGCTGTAGCACGCTGTTCAGGAGTAAGCTGGGAATGAGTGGTGCTCGCAGGATGGATAACCAAAGACTTCGCATCCCCAACGTTAGCAAGGATTGAGAATAGTTTCAGAGCATCAATAAATTTCTTACCAGCTTCCAATCCACCTTTAATACCAAAGGTTAGGATCGCACCTGCACCTTTTGGTAAATACGTTTTAGCTAATGCATGATCCCGATGACTGGGAAGACTTGGGTAGCTTACCCATTCAACTTGTTCATGGCTTTCAAGATATTGCGCAACGGCCAAGGCATTTTCCGTATGACGCTGCATACGCAAAGGCAAGGTTTCCAATCCCTGCAGCAATAAGAAACTATTGAAAGGACTTATTGCTGCGCCAAAATCACGCAGAATTTGAATACGCAAGCGAGTGATGAAAGCCAAGGGACCTAATGCTTCTGTATAACTTAAACCATGATAGCTTGGATCTGGCTCTGATAGGGAAGGGAATTTTCCGTTAGCCCAATTGAAATTACCACTGTCAACAACCACTCCTCCCATGGAAGTACCATGTCCTCCAATAAATTTAGTAGCAGAATGAATTACAATATCGGCACCAAATTCGATAGGGCGAGAAAGGTAAGGTGTAGCAAAGGTACTGTCAATTAACAAAGGGATACCATTTTCATGAGCTATCTCTGCTACTTTTTTAACATCAAATACGTCAATTTTAGGATTCCCGATGGTTTCTGCAAAAACGGCCCTCGTCTTATCCGTAATCGCTTTGCGGAAATTTTCCGGATCACTAGGATCAACAAAAGTTACCTTAATTCCAATACGAGGCAAAGTATAAGCAAACATATTATACGTGCCGCCATACAAAGTGGATGAACTAACAATTTCATCTCCAGCTTGGACGATATTTAATATTGCGGCATTAATCGCAGCATGACCAGAGGCAAAAGCTAGTGCGGCCACACCGCCTTCTAAAGCTGCAATCCGCTTTTCTAACACATCTGTCGTTGGATTCATAATACGAGTATAAATATTACCAGCTTCTTTTAAACCAAATAAATTAGCACCATGCTCGCTATCACGGAAATTGTAGGATGTGGTTTGGTAAATGGGGACTGCTCTCGAACCAGTTGTTGGATCAGGTTCTTGTCCTCCATGTACTGCCAATGAGTCAAAACGTAAATTTTCTGGTAAAGCCATATTTTTATACCCCTTTCTATTTACATATATTGTATTTATACAATGATTGATAAACTTGGTACAGAGACTCAATACTCTCGTACGTCTTTTTAATTGCTTCATCTAAATCAGATTACACCAAAACATCATTTTGGTATATGACTTCTAAAAAGAAAAAGACTAAAGAAAGCCCTCTTCAGGAGTTTCTTCAGCCTTCAGTTTATCTGATCAGCTATAACATTGGTTAAATAATATCATAGCTCTATAATCTCGTCAATAAAAACATTTGTAGATTCACTTCAAACTCCCAGTAACATCTTTTCTATTTTCTCGATATTATTTCCCCTTGGAGGCTCATACTTAACCACACCAAAAGATCGCGTTAGTATACTTGCTGTTTTTAAATTGTAGAAATATTCAACAGAAGGTATATACCGATTTAAAGAGAATTAACTTATGAAACTTATTCCCGTATTCTAGAACACGTAAAAGAAAAACAACAGGAAAAGGTACATTCAATGACAAAAAAAAGAAAAGCTATTTTTTATATGGCTCTAGCAGCCATCCTCTGGAGCTCTGGAGGTTTCTTGATAAAAGGAATCGACTGGCATCCAATGTCTATTGCAGGCGGCCGGAGTCTGCTTGCATCATTGATAATAGGGTTCGCCTTTCGTAAAGAAAAACTCTCTTTTTCTAAATCGCAATGGGCAGGAGCGGCGGCTTATTGTGCTTGCGTTACCTTATTTGTAGTTGCCACAAAGCTTACCACTGCCGCCAATGCTATACTATTACAATATACGGCTCCTATTTATGTGGCATTGCTTAGTGGCTGGCTGATCGGGGAAACGGTGAACCGACGAGATTGGTTGACTATCTTTCTTGTCTGCTGCGGAATGCTTTTTTTCTTTCTTGACAAGATTACAGCAGGCGGTATTTTAGGAAATATATTCGCCATTGGATCTGGAATCACTTTTGCTCTATTTATTTATCCTTTTTATGCGCATGCAAAAAGATGGTTCCCCTTATGGTTCAGTCCTATTAGGTAACCTATTTACCTTTGCTATTAGCATTCCCTTTTGGTTAAGTAATGTCATCGATGCCTCAAGTATCATATGCATTACGGTCTTGGGAGTTTTTCAACTCGGATTTTCCTATGTTCTTTATTCTTATGCCATACGTTATGTAAAAGCATTAGAAGCCACTCTGATAACTTCGATTGAGCCAATTTTAAATCCTATCTGGGTTTTTCTCCTCTTTCACGAACAGCCTGGATTGTATTCCACGATCGGTGGATTCATCGTTTTAGCTGCCATTACCATCCGCTACGTGCTTGAGGCCGGATCTCAGTCGAAATCCTAAAAAATATTTCATATATTAAGCTATTTGTATCCTAAATTGCTATACAAAACATATAAAGACACTTACAATAATAAATACGCAAATAATTTTTTCATTTGTTCCCTGGGAATAATTTTCTGTCCGAAAGGAATTTTAACAGAAAGAAGGAATAAAAAAGTGTATCCTTTTTTCCAGAGACATTCTGCACAAAATAACATTTAAAAAGGAGGTTTTTGGATGCGTATTGTTGAACAATCTTTTCGCGTTGCAGCACGTACCAGCATTATGAAAACAGAACATCCCGCGGATTGTATATTCCAAGTCTTTGTAAAGGGACGCCTTCAGGATAAGCAGAGCTACAAGATAGATGGACAAAATATTAACTTTGGATTTGACTGTCTGGTACCAGGAGACTTAGTACAAGTATTTTATTTTATTCCATGAATCTCCCAACAATGCAGGAAAACGCTGATCACATCTTTTAAAACATAGCTATTAAAACACAAAGAACACAAAGGCGGAAAAAACATGCCTCTGTGTTTTTGTTTTTATGCAATCTTTTTTTGAAATTTTTTAATACTTATCGTTAATGTAATAATAATAAAAATGATCAGAGCTATGATCTGTGGCCATAGTACACTTAGACCTACGCCCTTTAAAATAATACCCCGCAAAATTTGAAGATAAAACGTGAGTGGCAGTAAGTTGCCAAGTAAGTTAAAAACCATGGGCATGGCTTCTCTAGGGAACATAAATCCTGATAATAAAACACTCGGCAAAAATACAAAGAAGGATAACTGCATTGCTTGCATTTGATTTTTAGTCACTGTAGAAATCAATAAGCCTAAAGAAAGAGAAGCAAGAATAAATAAAGCTGTGAGAACATATAACAAAGCCAGACTGCCACGTATCGGCAGGTCAAATATAAGAATACCTGCCAATAGAGCTACCGTTACTTGTACATAACCTACAAGGCTGTAGGGAATGATTTTGCCCAGCATCAACTCCCAATTTTTCATAGGCGTCACAATCAACTGCTCCAGTGTTCCCCTTTCTCGCTCTCGCACAATTGCCATAGAAGTAATCATAACCATGGTCATGGTCAGCATCACTCCCATAATCCCTGGTACCATGTAAAAAGCGGAGATAAAATCTGGATTATACCAAGGACGTATACGAATATCATAAGGCTTTTCCGCAGGGTGCCCTGAATAACCCCGTATCTGCTGCAAAAGAATATCTTGCGACTTTATCTGGCCAATTAACTGGGCAGCGCTAATTGCAGAAGATGCTGCCATGGAATCAGTAGCATCTACAATAACCTGTACCGCAGCTTGCCGGCCATGCTTTAGATTTTCCGAAAAATCCGGTGGTATTACAATGCCGACTTTCGCTTTTCCTGCATCTACAGCAGAATTTGCCTCTTGATAACTTTTCGCCAAATATTTAATGTCAAAATATCCGCTGGCTTCTAATGAACTCAATAAATCTCGACTATCTTGCTGCAAGGATTGATCAAAAACAATCGTAGGTAAATGTTTTACATCAGTATTAATCGCAAAGCCAAATAACACGAGTTGTATCACTGGCAGACCGAGCATCATAATTAAGGTAAGACGATCACGGCGTATTTGCAGAAATTCTTTAATCAATAAGGCTTTCAGGCGTCTCATTAACTCACTCCTTTCGATGAGATTTCACAAGATAAACGAACACATCTTCTAAGGCTGGAGTTATCTTTTCATAATGAAAGTCTGTAATTTGCGCTAACTTCTCAGTCTCCATTAAAAGATGCAAACTAGTACCTGAACAATAGATATCAAGATAAGAAAGTAAACTCCCTTCGAGAATTTCTAACAATCCCATAGGGTCATCTGTAGGAATTCTAATCAGCGTGCCAGGAATGGTCTGTTTTAAATAAGCCGGTGAGCTGCTGGCTATCAGGTTACCTTCGAAAATAAAACCAATTTCATCGCAATGTTCTGCCTCATCCATAAAATGCGTGGTCACCATTATCGTAGTACCTTGTAAAGCTAGATCATAGATAATATCCCAGAACATGCGACGGGATTTAGGATCTACGCCACCAGTAGGTTCATCCAAAAACAAAATAGAAGGCTTATGAAGAATAGAACAGCCTAATGCCAGACGCTGCTTCCATCCACCTGAAAGGTTGATAACTAATTCATCTTGACGGTCCTTTAAGCCAGCTAAATTGAGCATTTCTTCAATTCTACCTTTCCCCAGGCTGCCGGATAAACTATACATTCCCCCATAGAATTGCAGATTCTCGATTACCGTTAAATCATCATATAAGCTAAATTTTTGAGACATATACCCAATCTTTTGTTTAATCATCTCACTATCTTTAGCAATATCAAAGCCTAATACGCTGCCCCTGCCTGAAGTCGGCTCCAGTAAACCACATAACATACGAATGGTAGTAGACTTACCTGATCCATTTGGCCCTAGAAAACCATAAATAGAGCCTGTTTTAATTTTAAGAGTCACATCATTCACAGCAGTAAAATCCCCAAATTTTCGGGTAAGGTTTGTAAGTTCCACAGCATACATTTAAATCACCTCACTTGCTAATGCAACAAAGACATCTTCTAAGGTAGGAGGAATCTCTTTAAGAGCTTCAATCACCAATCCTGCAGCTTCTAATGTGAGCGCTACTTCTTTCAAAGCTGCGCGATCTTTTACGATCACATGATACTTGTCACCAAATTTATTGCATTCCAAAACAGAAGGAATTGCTAAATATCTCTTAATGTTTGGATCTTTCGCACTTAACTCCAATACCCGGAAGGGATACGTTTGACGCAAACCTTGGGGTGAATTGCAGTCAGCCACTATTCCATTGTGCATAAAAGCCACGCGACTGCAAAGCTCTGCTTCATCCATATACGGTGTAGATACGATGATGGTCATACCGTCTTTATTAAGGCGATATAACATCTGCCAAAACTCTCGACGAGAAACAGGGTCAACACCTGTAGTCGGCTCATCAAGCAAGAAAATTTTAGGTCGATGCATAAGTCCCGCGGCTAAGGCAAGTTTTTGCTTCATTCCCCCTGACAGATGATCTGCTAATCGTTCTTTAAATGGCAGCAGCTTAGTAAAATCAAGGATCTGATTAGCACGTTCCTCAATTTCCTCTTTCCTCTGACCATATAAAGAACCAAGTAAAAAAATATTTTCTTGAACTGTTAATTCACCATATAAACTAAATTTTTGTGGAACATAGCCTAGATACTCTTTTATGATCTCTGGATTCACAGCTCCTAGTACCCTCATCTCTCCCTCAGTTGGTGAAAGAATACCTGCAATCATACGGATCAAAGTTGTTTTTCCAGCACCATCCGGTCCCACTAAACCAAAAATTTCGCCCTCGCTAATTTCTAGGGAAACATCCTTTACCCCCATTACCCTGCCATAGTTTTTACTTACATGTTCAAGCTTGATCATTGGATTACCACATCCGCTGGCATACCAGGCTTTAAAATTCCCTCTAAATTATCAATTTTCACTTTAACATAAAAAACCAGATTTGCTCTTTCTTGCTGGGTTACACTCTGTCTGGGAGTAAATTCTGCGTTCTGACTGATTTCTTTGATAGTACCGGCAAATACTCGATTAGGATACGCATCAATCTTAACATCAACAGACTGACCAAGCCGAATGAGCCCTAACTGTTCTGAAGATATGTAGATTTTAACCCAGCAGTCGTTCAAATCACCAATGGTTGCAATTGCCGATCCTGCACTGACATATTCACCATTTTGATAATTTTTGTTTAGTACTACACCTGTAAGAGGGCTCGTAACATCCCGTTCTCCTAGATTTGCTTTAGTTACTGCAATGATTGCCTGATACCGCTCGGTCTCCATCCTCTGGGCTTCAATCAAATCTGGGCGATTGCCCTCCAGCAATAAACGCTGCTGAGCTTGGGCGGAAAGCAATGAATTATAAGCTACATCATAACTAGACTGAATCGCCTCAATCTGTTGGGCAGCAATTGCACCTGTACTATAAAGAGCACGATAGCGCTCTAAATCACCTCGTGCTTTTTGATAAAGTGATTGAGCTGCTGCTAAACTTGCATTGGCTTGCTCTATTTCATCCTTTCTAGGGCCCTTTACCAGATCCGCTAATTGTGCTTTTGCCTTTGCCAATGCTGACTGATCTGCTAAGAGCTGGGCTTCCAGCTCTGGTTTATGAATATGAGCAATTATTTGTCCCCCATCTGCCCTATCACCAACTTGAATGGTCATCTGTGATAGGTAGCCCTTCGTCTTAGGCACAACATCAGCAAGAGTCACTTCAATCGTACCAGTCGCCGTAATGCCGTTTTCCTTTTTGAGAAACAGTTTATAACCAGCTCCTGCTACCATTAGAAAGAAAAATAGCAAAGCAGCAATGACTTTCTTATTCATGGTCTTTCCTCCTTAAAATTCCATTTAGGAACGTTTCGAGAGCCTGGACAGTATATTCTTCTCCCGTCTTTTCCAAGGAAGTAAACCCCTGAAAAATAGGCTTGGCAATAAAGAAAAAATTCATAATCCCCGCTAAGGATACAGTTGCAAAATCTTGATCTAAATTTGCTTTAAATTCACCTCTGGTAACGCCTTCTTTAAAAGTAGTATGAAGAAAACCGAAGATATTCGAAATATTTTTTTTGACTACAGCTTCACAGCAAGGAGTCGGATTTATAAGCTCACTCAAAATAAAACGGGTTAAATAAGGACGTTGATCATGTATAGCGGAAATATTCTTTGCATATGTGATAATTGCTTCCGTAGGTGATTTTGAGGGACTTTCTTCAAATCTTTTTAACATTTGAGCAATTAAGATGAACTGCTCTTCTAATACCTTTTGGTACAGTCCTTCCTTACCTCCAAAATAATATGAAATAAGAGCACTATTAACATTGGCAGTTCGCGCTAGCTCACGTATTGATACAGCATAAAATCCTTTTTGAGCAAAAAGCAACGTAGCTGTTTCAATTAACTTATCTTGAACATCTTTTTTCATAGTGTCCTCCTTATTAATTAATCGTTTGATTAATTAATAGCATAAGCACCATATACTGTCAATCTTTTTTTTAAAAACATACAAACAGATAGAAGCACAATGCCACACTAGAAGCATTGTGCTTTTGTTCTTCAAACTTTTAAAATCATTCTACCTATACTCTGCCATATTTATCATTAAAACGAACACTGTCATCCTCTCCTAAGTAACTGCCATTTTGTACTTCAATGAGTTGGAGGGGTAACTTTCCCGGATTTTCAAGACGATGTAAAGTATTTTGAGGCACAAAAGCACTCTCATTTTCATGCAATAGCTGTTCACTCTCACCTATGATCACTTTGGCTGTGCCGCTGATCACAATCCAATGCTCACTACGGTGATAATGCATCTGCAAGCTGAGCATTTCTCCCGGATTGACAACAATTTTCTTCATTTGATAACCTAAACCAACTCCCAGCACTGTGCAATATCCCCAGGGATGATACAGCGTTCTAGGCTCATCTGCCTCAATTCGACCTCTCTCTTTTAGCTGGGTTACTAAGTCTTTCACTTTTTGAGACTCACCTTTTTTGGCTACAACGATAACGTCATCTGTTTCAACAATCAAAATATCTTCAAGACCAATGCCGCCAATAAGTCGGCTATGCGCTAATATTAGTGTATTGGAGCACTCAATAGGAATGCAGTCTCCCTGCAGAGCATTAGCCTCCCGATCTTTGGGCAGCACATCATAAATCGCATCCCATGATCCAATATCATTCCATTCCGCTGTAATTGGCAGCATGACTAATTCTTGAGATTTTTCCGCTATAGCATAGTCAAGAGATATAGATGGCATTTCGGCAAAACTCTCTCTCATTTGTTCCCATCCGGCTTCAACCAGTGCATGTATCTCCTCTTGATATTTTGCTAATTCATTCATAAAGCATTCAATTGTAAAAGCAAACATTCCCGAATTCCAATAATAATTTCCAGCAGCAAGATATGACTCAGCTGTTTCTTGGTCAGGTTTCTCTCTAAAAGATTGAACATAAAAGCCGCTGCTAAATGCTTCACCTGCCTGAATATATCCATACCCTGTCTCTGGATGATCTGGCTGCACACCCAACGTAACAATCTTACCCATCTTTGCCAGCTTTATGGCTTGGAGAAGGTTTTCATTAAAAAGTTTTAGAGGACGGATAATATGATCAGAAGGTGTTACATACAATATTTCATTTGCATCGCACCCCAGTACATCAAGACAATATCTTGCCGCAAATGCTACTGCTGGTGCGGTATTACGGGCTGCTGGTTCCAAGAGTATATGTGCTTCATTGGTCTTTGCTGCGATAAGCTCTGTTCGAACATGATGAATGTATTCTTGATTTGTCACTACGACCATATCACACGGTCTAACCAGGGGTAAAAATCGCTGAATCGTTTGAGCAAGTAATGAGTGCTCTCCATTTAATTTTAAGAATTGCTTTGGGAATCTCGTGCGAGACAGCGGAAATAAACGACTGCCCCCACCACCAGCAAGAATGATGACTTTCATAGAATCATCACATTCCTTCCATCACCTATAATAAATAAATCGGCATAGTAAATACTATGCCGATTCTTCCCAATACATGATACAAGATACTGTTTTCTCATAGGATTAAGCAATCACTAGACGATAAGCAAAATCTCGATTACAAGTGCTTTGTAATTTTTTCTCGAAGGCTAATCTTTTTAAAATTTCAACTATGGTGGGATCAAACTGACTTCCTTTGCATCGCTCCATTTCTTCAATTGCTTCACAAACACCAAAAGCCGACCGATATGTCCTCATTGTTGTCATTGCATCAAAAGAATCAGCAACAGCTACAATTCTAGCTCCCAAAGAAATCTCTTCACCACACAAACCATCGGGATATCCTTTGCCATCAAAGCGCTCATGATGATGATGAACAATATCGGAGACAGAACGAAATACTTTAATTTTCTCTACTATTGTACCACCAATTTCTGGATGCTGACGAATGGTATCAAATTCTTCCTCTGTCAACTTCCCCGGTTTATTTAATATTGCATCTGGAATACCAATTTTCCCAATATCATGTAAGTGTGCGCCAATATGAATTCTCTCTTGTTCCGCTAATGACAGTCCCATGGTTTGTGCCATTAACAAAGAAAGTTCTGCGACTCTTTCCGAATGTCCGCACATATAAGAATTCTTAGCATCCAATGCAGTTGATAAGGCATCTACAATATCATGTAAATCTTCTAATGTAACTGAATCAAACAAGATATACATCGCTCCTTTGTCACTACGATCAAGCAACCTTATGAATGAAATGGCTATCAGGATCATAAACAGAAAC
This sequence comes from Pelosinus propionicus DSM 13327, assembly GCF_900114615.1. Lineage (GTDB taxonomy): Bacteria > Bacillota > Negativicutes > DSM-13327 > DSM-13327 > Pelosinus > Pelosinus propionicus. The sequence continues at coordinate 19,928 of NZ_FOTS01000045.1, forward strand.
ACTATTTCTTCCAATGTTTTTCGAATAATAAAGTGCTTGATCCGCGTAATTATATAATTTTTCTTTATCAAAGTAGCACAAAAATTGAGAAATTGTACAAACACCAATGGACACGGTCACCGAGATTTGCTGATTTTCATTTAATATAAAATCATGATTTGCAATACTCTTATGAATCCTGCTGGCAATTCCTACGGCCTGCTGCGAATCTGTTTCCGGTAATAATAGAGCATATTCTTCTCCGCCAATACGAGCAGCCAAATCACCCTCTCGACTATTTTCCTGGATAATTCTTGCCAGTTCCAGCAAGATAATATCACCTGTCTGGTGCCCATAATTATCATTAACCTTTTTAAAAAAATCAACATCAAAAACAAGCAATGAAATCGGATGATAATTACATACTAACGCTTTAAAATGCCGCTCTAACGTATCAAAAAAACATCTCCGATTTGCAATCGCAGTTAAAGGATCGGTCATTGCCATCACTTGCATGCGGCTACGAGACTCTTGCAAATCATCAACGGCCTTCCTAAGAGCCTTCTCCCTAAATTCGATCTGCCTCGCCATCCAATTCATATCTCGCATAAGAGTGAGTATATTATCCTCCTCATCTCTTGCTTCATTAGGAAGCGACAATAGTTCTTGATAATTTCCCTGTTTCACTCTGGAACATAACTGGCGCATACTATTTAAATGTTTGCCAATGAGCCAGTCCGATACTAAGCTAGGCATTACCAGAATTAAGAATAATGCACTTGCTAACGTCAAAGCTTCAATTTCATTTATATATTTATTCCCTCGTAAAGGTGAATCAAATGCCATCCAAAACATAATGCTTTGGGGGATCATTAATAGTATTAGAAAAACGAACCTAAGCTTACTTACCAAGACTTGTTCCTCCTCTTTAAGCATAGATGCCTAATAGCCAGGATTGATATTCATTCTATCCTTCACCCAACTAACCAAAAATCTTATAGAAAACCTGATCATTGCATTTCTTCATTGAAAATAATTCTCATTATCTTTCCATAATAATGCAAATTCCCTTTGGGTGTCAATATCTGCGAACTGATTTTATTATGTTTTTCTGTATTGCTTCCCTTATCATACAAAAATGTCATTTACAGCCTTTCAAATTAATAGTAAAATAACAGTATCGTTAACCAACTATTCATTTGTCGTTAACGTAAATTATAAAATACATACATATATCGAGTGAAAGGAAGCTGCTAGGATGCACTATCGTGAAATCATTACTTTGGGAGAGTCAATATTATTAGGACATCAAATTCAATATAAAGAAGCATTACAGCTCACTCATATACTGAATGAGGATATTCCTTTACTTTCCGCATTTGCTAATAAAATTCGTATCAAATTTACTGGCAGAAACGTTGACATGTGCGGCATTGTGAATGCCCGCTCAGGATTGTGCTCTGAGGACTGTAAATTTTGCGCCCAATCCGTTTATCATGATACCAAGACTCCTATACATAACTTATTAGACATAGAGAAAATTACTGCAGCAGCACAACAAGCTCAGGAACAAGGGGCAAAACGGATTAGCATCGTCACCAGCGGCAAGGGTATGGACAGTGACCCTGACTTTCAAAAGATCATAGAGTCGATACAAGCAATTATGTATCATACCAGATTAAACGTTTGTGCTAATCTTGGCACACTTACTCTAGAGCAGGCACGCATGCTGGCATCTTCCGGTGTCAAGCGCTATGCTCACAATTTAGAAACTAGCGAAAACTTCTATCCTTCAGTATGTACAACCCATTCTTATCGAGAGCACGTTGCTACTATTCAAGCGGCAAAATCTGCTGGTATGGAGCTTTGCACTGGAGGCATTATTGGCATGGGAGAAAGCTGGCAGGATCGCATTGATTTTGCATTTGCTTTAAAGAGTCTGGATGTTGCCTCTATTCCTATTAACATTCTCAATCCTATTAAAGGTACTGCTCTGGAAGATGTTACGCCCCCCTCTCCCCTGGATATTATTAAAACCTTTGCTATTTTTCGTTTTATATTTCCTAACAAAATCATCCGGCCTGCTGGTGGTCGGGAAATAAACTTGCGGGATATGCAGGGACACTTGATGCTGTCTGGAGCGAATGGTCTTATTATTGGCAATTACTTAACCTTTACAGGTCGTAATACAGTGACAGATTTCCAGATGGTACAAGACGCAGGGTTAATTCCAGCGTTACTGTAAAAAATAAATGGCTCTCGTAAAAGCCTCATTTAGAATGGCAAAGGATGTTGTATGGCTATTTTCCGAGAGTACACAACAACTACTAGGAGGAATGAACATGAACAACTATGATTTAATTTTTTCTCTAGGAAAAAAAATATTAGAAGGCAGTCAGCTTACCTTTGATGAGGCCTTGTCCTTAACAACCATTGAAGAAAGTGACATTCCCATATTACTTGGCGTTGCAAATAAAATCAGAGAAAAGTTTACGGGATCTTATGTAGATACTTGTCAAATTCTAAATGCTCGTTCAGGAAATTGTACGGAAGACTGTAAATTTTGCGCCCAATCTGCCCATCATGATGTAGAAGTAGATGTATACCCACTCATGAATGAAAATGCGATTGTCCAGGCAGCCCAAAGAGCAGAGGCAGATTCTGCCTACCGTTTCTGTGTGATTACCTCAGGATGCGGTATGGAAGGCGATCGAGATTTTGAAAAAATTACGGCAGCAATTGAGAAAATCGGTCAGGAAACAACTCTTGAGCGCTGCTGTTCCTTAGGAACCTTGCAAGAACAACATGTAGCCGCTCTCAAAAAGGCCGGCATTACACGTTATCATCATAATTTAGAAACCAGCGAAAGTCATTTTGGTGAAATTTGTACCACTCATACCTATAAAGAGCGTATAGATACAATTAAAAGAGTGAAAGCGGCTGACATTGAAGTGTGTTCTGGCGGTATCATTGGCATGGGTGAAACTTGGCGTCAGCGTATTGAATTGGCCTTTACATTAAAAGAATTAGATGTTGACTCTGTGCCCATTAATGTTTTGAATCCCATTAAAGGAACAGCCCTGGAAAACCAGGAAAAACTAAACCCAATGGAAATTTTGCAAACCTTTGCTATTTTTCGCATGATTCTGCCTACAAAAATTATTCGTTACGCTGGCGGTCGTGAACACAATCTTGGAGAATTAGTTCCTCTAGGATTCTTATCCGGCGTTAACGGCATGCTCATTGGTCATTATCTGACTACACAAGGACGAGGAGCTAGCAAAGATCTCCAAACGGTAACAGATTTAGGGCTGAAACTACTAAAAAACGCTTAATAGTGACCGATTCTCAGCATTGACGAATAATGATTTTACTTGATATAATTGCAATGATTATAAATATAGCGTTGCTATATATACAGCGCGAAAATCAACAGTCTTATGGCTTTTTTGGTATTCATTTCCGAAAAAGCTCTTTTTTCTGCATTAGTGGTGACAAAGACAATGGAGGTTACAATGAGTTTATTATTCGAAACATGTTCGCAGATTTTCCCTTTAGATCAAAAAGTTATGGAATCCGTTCAATCACGATTAGACACATTAATTAAACCCCAAGACAGTCTTGGCCGTCTGGAAGAGATGGTAAAGCAATACGCTGGTATTCGAAAAGAAGAAGTTCCTACAGCGCCTCACACATGCATGGTTATCGCTTGTGCCGATCACGGTGTAGCACGCAACCAAATCAGTGCCTATCCCGTAGAAACGACACTGCAAATGACAAAAAATTATGTGGGTGCTAAAGGTGCCAGTGCTAATGCTTTTGCAAACTTCAGTGGTGCCGATATGGTCGTAGTGGATGCAGGTGTTGCTGCTGACCTATCTGATACGGAAGGACTATGGCATCGTAAAATTGCCTATGGCACAAACGACTTTACACAAGGTCCAGCTATGACACGTGAAGAAGCTATTCAAGCCCTTGAGATTGGAATCGAAATTGTGAATGAAAAAGTGCGTGCTGGATACAACTGTTTCAGTCTGGGTGAAATGGGTATCGGCAATACAACTTCCAGCGCAGCGATTGCAGCAACCTTTACCAATATTACTCCCGAGCAAGCTACAGGTCGCGGCACTGGCATTTCAGACAGCCGTCTTGCCTTTAAGATCGATATTGTACGCCAGGCACTTACTGTGAATCAGCCAAATCCTCAAGATGGACTGGATGTTCTGGCAAAAATCGGAGGTTTTGAAACAGGGGTTCTGGCAGGAGTTATACTAGGTGCTGCTGCAAATCGCTGCGCAGTTGTCATTGATGGTCTTAATACAACTGCCGCTGCGCTAATTGCCAACGCTCTTCACCCCATAGTCCCCCACTATCTTATGCCTTCTCATTTATCCGGTGAACCTGCACATCGTATTGCCCTAAAGCTTCTTGGACTGGAAGCATGCATTGATATGGGAATTCGGTTAGGAGAAGCAATTGGTGCGTCTATCGTCGTCGATATGCTGGGTGCTTCTATTAAAATGCTGGCTGGCATGACTCCCTATGAAGATTCTGCTGGTAAATAAGAAGCATAATTTGTTGATAACAGGAGGTTCCACTTATGATGCAAGATACGATTTCCTTAATTAAACCACTTGATACAATCGCAATGGATAAATGCCAGATACGCCTAGATAATTTAACAAAACCTCTGAACAGTTTATATTCCTTTGAACATCTGGCACGTCAGCTGTCCGGTATTACTTACAATCCCAGACCCCGCAGCCTAAAGAAAAGTATTATTATCATGGCAGCAGATCATGGCGTAGCAGCCGAAGAACCTTGCGTTTTTTCGAAACAAGAAGTAATTCTTCAAAAAATTCATAACATATCACGAGGCAGCGCCGCAGTCAACATTTTTGCTGATCATGTTGCTGCAGATTTAGTCCTTGTAGATATGGGCATTATAGCCAACATCCCCCCTCTCCCTTTAGTACGAAATGAAAAAATCGCCTCTGGAACGAAAAACATAACCCAAGGTCCTGCGATGACTCGGGAAGAAGCAATAAAAGCAATCGAGATTGGCATTCGAGTCGCTTCTGAAACGATTAAAAAAGGTTCTCAGGTCCTAGGATTAGGTGAAGTGGGAGTCGCCAATGCAATTTCCAGTACAGCGATCATTGCCTGCTACAGTCAACGTCCGCTGACTGAGTTGGTAGGAAAGACTGCAGATTCTTCCATCGATTTTTTAGATAAAAAGATTTCCTTCATCCGCCGCGCCATTACCGTGAATACTCCAAACATTGACGATCCTATTGATGTTTTAAGTAAACTAGGTGGTTATGAAACTGCCGGACTGGTTGGAATTATACTAGGTGCAGCCTCAGGCGGAGCAGCCATTGTCTTAGATGGTCTTGCGACCAGCACTGCTGCCTTGCTTGCAGTGAAATTAGCTCCTCAAGTTAAAGACTATCTCATTGGTTCTCATTTTCCACCGGAACCTGCACATAAAGCCAGCCTTGACTTAATCGGCATTCCTGCCTACCTTCATCTCAACATCTCCTCAGGAGAAGGAGTCGGTGCTGCATTGGGACTGTCCTTACTCAATGCTTCACTGCATGTTTTAAATGATATGAAAACTTTTGGCGAGGCAGAGGTCTCTGTCGCTCATGACGGACCGGGCGCCCTTAAACAAGATAAGAATGTAAAAGATGAATAAACAAAGTGATGGCAGCAGTTCATAAGAAACTGCTGCCATCACTTTGTTTATTCATCTTTTCTCTGTGTTCTCTGCGCATCTCCTCACTTTTTATCTCTTTTCATTGCTACTATAGAGCATTGCCTAGGCACAGCTACACAGTTTTGCAAAAATTCGAATGCAAGCCCATTAATCTCTGCAACAATGAGATACGCTTCCACTTAGCAAATTCCAAGTATAAACTAATTTTCTCTTCTTAAAAAAGTAGGTCGTAACCTAGCCTCAAATCAGTAACTACTGCCTATCATTTGCTAAAGCATATAATTCCTCTGCCATGCCAGTTACTTCTTCAATGCTAGCAGTGACTTCCTCAATGGCAGCAGCCTGCTGCTCTACAGTTAAGCTGGTAGCGCTTCCCATTGCAACGGTCTTATCTACCGATTGCTGAATAATGGTAGTAAATTCCCTAATCTTACCTACTGTCTGCTTTGAATCCCCTGAGAGCTTCCTGATTTCCTGTGCCACCACACCAAAACCAAGACCTGCTTCACCAGCTCTTGCAGCCTCAATTGCTGCATTTAAGCCTAGCAAGCGAGTTTCATCAGCAATTTCTTTAATAAAATCCATCACTTCATTAATTTGCCCTGATACTATATTTACGTTATTTATTTCTGCATTCAGAGAACTTTGATTCGCACTAACATCGCTTGCAGAAGCTGCCAGTTCTTCCATTGTCGCTGATATTTGAATCACACTCTCATTAATAATGCCAGCCATATTTCTTAACTTGCTTTGTTGATATCACATTTTCGATAGGGTATTGGCAACTAGATATAAGACATGCGCAGCAGCCTCCACACTTTTTCTAGGAACTTGCTTGATTTCACTTAACGATTTCATATATTCATCAGGATTTACGCCAATGTCTTGGGCAATCTGACGAAATTTGCCTTCATCCGGAGAAGACGTCAAAACCTGCCCACCTAGCATCGTTCCAATTTGCTTTCCCTCCAATATAATAGGAGCTGCAAAATCAACTAAACCAGCATGACAGTCATAAATCGCCGGCTTACCTGTCCTAGCAGATTCTTCACCGCCTTTACTGTCACATTCCATACAGCGTTTGTTCCCAACCTTTGATTCTCGCGTATGTGTCATACAAAATATTGTGAAATTACTTGGATTCGTGACGGGTTTCCCCTCAATATCAACCGCAATACTGGCTACCCCTACAGCTTCGGCAAAGTTATCCTGAAAGGTCTGCAAAAACTTTACATCAATAATATCTACTAACTTGACCTTATTCAAATCTTCTAAAGGCTGCTTTACTACTGTCACCTTGGTCATGGATCCTGCCTCCATTTTTTTGCTTTTTCAGACTTCTAACTAATGATAATCTTCGCTAAAGGTGACAGAGGCTCCTTGGGAATTTTCCATCATCATCATTGCATATTTTTGTCATTTCTTATTTTTTTGTAATATTATGTCGTTTTAACCAAATATAGCAATTCCTAATGGTGTAACTAATAAAGGGTGAGGAGGGACATGCACTTTACGTCCAAAGGCTTTGCTGAATTCTTCACCAAAACCAGTCAGATAAGCCGTACCGCCTACTACGTATACGGGGTAATCCTGATACTCATCATACCCCGCCAGCATGTTCTCAACGATCATCGCCATTTTTTCAATAACAGGCAAAACAACTGGCATGATGCGCCGATGCTGGGATACATCTTTTTTAAGAACTTCCGCTTCCTCATAAGTGATTTTATATGCTCCAGATAACACCAGCGATATGTGGGTACCTCCTGTTGCCTCATCAGCGGTGAAAACTAAATCTCCATTCTTCAACACAGCAATCCCTGTAGTCCCTCCACCAATATCCACTACAATACCATGATTAATATTTAGCGCTTTCGCTGCCGCCACAGGTTCATCCACCTGGCAAATGGGTTCAATCCCCGCCCCTGCAATAATATGTCCGCAAGCCTGGGCATTTCGCCCTACTGTACCTGGCGGAATGGCTGTTGCACCTTTCTCTAGCGTAATACCCATAATTTTTTCTACTTCAGCCTTTAATTGTTCAACAATTGTCGTCGCTCCCCTAAAATCAACAACCAAACCGTCTTTCACCACCGATGCCCAGCACAGGCTTCCAGCTACAGGATTCCCCTGGCTGTCAGTCACAACCAGCACCACGTCAGCCGTTCCCAAATCGACTCCCACTTTATAAGGTCCTGGTAAATCAGCCGCCGTTCCTGTTTCGATCAAGTGATGCAATTGATGAATTTTTTCATATGCTTCCATACTTGTCCTCCCTATCGCTATTGCCAAAGGCAATTATATGCTCTTCTTAACTTAACTTGCTGACTAAGTCTCTCTTTATGATTATCCAAATCTTAATTTATATCCTGCTCCAAAACACTTAATAGAATGCCCACTTCTTTTACTATCTTGCTCAAATTATTATAAAACACTGGCATCCCCTTAAAACATCTAAAACAATCGAACCACAAAGGCGCAAAGGACATAAAGGGCTTATTTTTATATCTATTTTTTGTGTTCTCCTTTGTGTACCGCAGTAGCGGCATTGTGGTCTTTGTGGTTCATAGATTTTAATATTTTCACCATAAAAATTATATATTCCAGTACTAAAATTAATAAAGAACCAGAATCTCACAAAGAAATTTTGGTTCTTTACATCATGCATTATTTGAATTCCATATTTTTATCAATGGACCAAGCATCAATTAATGCACCGCTTTGCTTATATGCTTTTACATGTAGAATTTGATTTTTTATTTCCACTACAAGATAATTGGGTTCATCCAGGGGATTATAAAAAAATGAATTCCACTCACTTGCTGCCGTATCATTGTAAGTCTTGGTACCGCTTCGACCAGTCGTTACATAGATTGTGCCCTTGCCTGGGCTGCCTACCACTTGATCATTATATATAGGATAGGTACGGGCATAATCATGTTCATGACCGGAAAAGACCACATCTACATGATATTTATCTAAGATAGGTACAAAAGCTCTTTTAACACTGGAATTAGCGCCTCCCACCTTGTTATGATACGGTGGCCTATGTAAAAAAACGATTTTCCACTTTTTATTTGTAGCTGCCAGATCCTGCTCTAACCAATTTTTCTGGCTTTCTAGTATTTGAGGAACAAATTGAACTTGTTCACCGATTTGACTGTCTAACATAACGAAATGTACATCCCCATAGTCAAAAGAATAGACTTGCCTTCTAAGACTTTCAGGACCATTAACAGGAACTTTAAGTTGAGCCGTAAATAATACAGGCTGTGAGAAGCGGCGCTCTGGTGTATAGTTCTCATGGTTACCCGTCAAAGGCATTGCTGGAATCCGATCAATGACCCCTTGACTTGCCTTAAACCATGCATCCCATTGGGCATAATCCTGCCCTACATCGACTAAATCTCCCACATTAGTAAAAAATGACACATCTTGATTAGCCTTAAATGCCTGCTGCAAAGTAGTACGCCAAACATCATAGTTAATACTTTGAGAATCGCCAAATACCAAAAATTTAAAACCATCATTTTTTGCTGAAGGTGTAGAAAAATTTCGAATTTCTCCCCACCCACTGCCTTCCCTAATTTGATATACATAACGCTTACCTGGCTTTAAACCCATTAACGTAACCGAATGGATATTCATATTTCCCAGGTTCGTAGCTACTCTCTCTACCGTAGCGTCCAAAGTTTGGGCATTATAAGGAAAAGACTTAGTAAATTCGCTTTGGGCATAACGCACCTGACCGGAAAGTTCCGTTTCCTCTGTCCTCCATGTAATCGTCTGGGTTGTTTTGGGATCGGACTCCCACGTAAGCGTAACATGGTCTACCTCAGCAGCTGCTGATAATGGCTGCCCTAGAAATGGCACTAGAGAAGAAGCTATGAGAAGAACAATTGCTGTAAAAGAGATACCAATACTTTGAAACAACTTCTTTTTGTGCAACATGCTGTCTCTCCTTTGTCCAAATATATGTGATTGCTGCGTTCCGCTCACAATGGCAGAACGTCAAGCGTACTTCCTGGCGAAGACCTATCATGTTTCAATATTTTTCTATTGACCTGCAAGATATGTATTCAAACGCCATTTGCCCTAAAGGCTTCATTAACGATATTTTTTGCCTCTTCTTGAATTTGTTTGAGATGACCTTCCCCTTTAAAACTTTCGGCATATATTTTGTACACTTCTTCTGTCCCAGATGGTCTAGCAGCAAACCAGCCATTCTCGGTGCAAACCTTTAATCCACCTATATCAGCTTGATTACTAGGTGCCTTAGTCAGCTTTGCCATAATGTTTTCTCCTGCTAATGTTTTTGCTTTGACTTGTTCTGGAGAGAGCTTCGACAAAATAGTTTTCTGCTGCGTATTGGCGATAGCATCGATACGTGCATATACGGGTGCTCCAAACTTTTTACTTAAATCCTGATAATGCTGTCCTGGATCTCGGCCAGTTTTTGCAGTAATCTCTGCAGCTAATAGACAAAGAATAATACCATCCTTATCGGTTGTCCAGACGGTCCCATCCTTTCTAAGAAAAGATGCTCCAGCACTTTCTTCACCGCCAAAGCCAAAAGAGCCATCCACGAGTCCGTCAACAAACCATTTAAACCCCACTGGCACTTCAGCAAGTCTTTTCCCTAGGCTGGCAGCAATACGATCAATCATCGACGAACTAACCAATGTTTTACCAATCGCAGCATCTTTACGCCATCCATTACGTTCTTGAAACAAATACGAAATAGCTACAGAAAGATAGTGATTGGGATTCATTAAACCAACACTGGGAGTAACGATACCGTGACGATCAAAATCTGGATCATTACCAAAAGCGAGATCATATTTTTCTTTTAAATCAATGAGTCCGGCCATCGCATAAGGAGAAGAACAATCCATACGAATTTTCCCATCTGCATCCACATTCATAAAACTAAAAGTTGGATCAGAATACCCATTGATTACATCAATGTCAAGACCATAGGTTTCTGCGATGGGTGCCCAATAACCAAGACCAGCACCACCTAGAGCATCAGCTCCCAGTTTCAAACCGGAGGTCTTTATCACATCCATATCAATTACCTGCTCTAGATCATTCACATACGGCGTAATAAAATCATATTCATGTACATAAGATGTTTTTAATGCTTTTTCATAAGGCATACGTTTAATTGTTTTATTTCCCTCGAGTAATAATTGATTGGCCTTATCGGCAATCCACTTGGTAATATGCGTATCTGCCGGTCCGCCATTAGGAGGATTATACTTAATGCCGCCATTATCCGGCGGGTTATGAGAAGGCGTAATGACAATACCATCGGCCAGCCCTTCTTTTCTGCCTTTATTATATTTGAGAATTGCATGAGAAATGGCCGGTGTAGGAGTATAATTCATATCTTTAGCAATGAAGGTTTCCATGTTATTAGCCGCTAAAACCTCTATTGCCGAGATAAAAGCAGGTTCAGACAAGGCATGGGTATCAAAGCCAATAAACAGCGGACCGGTAATATTTTTGACTTTGCGATAGCAGCAAATCGCCTGAGTAATCCCAAGAATATGCTGTTCATTAAAACCAGAATGCAGTGAATTTCCTCGATGCCCCGAAGTTCCAAAAACAACTCCCTGTCCTGGAATATTGACATCGGGAATATTCGTATAATAGGCACTAACTAAACGCGGAATATTGACCAGTATACTTTTAGAAGCCTTTTTTCCCGCCATGGAGTGAATCGCCATAGATAGATGCACCTCACAATTCATTTTATATTATTTCTACATCCTATGTGACTGTCTATGTATTACTACATTCCCCAGTCACTGCAAAATACCCTGCCGATGGCCTTACCTGTAAGGAATTTTTTTACATCCTGATCTCCACAGTTTTTCTTTATGCACTTCAAGACATTATGTAGTTATGTTTCTCCTCAAAAAACATTTTCTGATTTAGGTAATGACAACGCTTATTTTTAATGTTATACTGTAACTACAAATTTCATAAACATATTGGCAATGACGCCGTGCACTTATAGGGATACCTATGAGGGCACGGCTTTGATTTGTTTCAAGAAAGGGGGTATTTGATGATTAAAGTACAAGGAGTCAATAAATTTTTTGGTCCATTGCATGTGTTAAAGGATATTCATCTCAACGTAGACAGCGGTGAAAAAGTCGTTGTCATCGGTCCAAGCGGTTCTGGAAAGAGCACCTTAATCCGCTGCATGAACTTGCTAGAAACGCCAAGCACAGGTCAAATCGTGATTGACGGCGTAGACATTACCGCTCCTAAAGCACCGATTACTAAGGTTAGGGAGTCTGTAGCAATGGTCTTTCAACAGTTCAATCTATATCCTCACAAGACGGTGCTGGAAAACTTAACATTAGCACCAACCCTCATTAAAAAAATTTCCCGTGATGAAGCAAGTGAATCAGGTCTCGCCTTTTTGGAACGAGTCGGCTTGCGAGAAAAAGCAGATGCCTATCCGGCACAGCTCTCCGGCGGACAACAGCAACGGGTTGCCATTGCTCGCGCTCTTAACATGCGTCCAACGGTTATGCTCTTTGATGAACCAACCTCTGCTCTTGATCCTGAAATGATACAAGAAGTACTGGATGTAATGGTCGATCTGGCAAAAGAAGGGATTACCATGGTCGTTGTGACTCATGAAATGGGTTTTGCTAAGCAAGTCGCGGATCAAGTTATTTTTATGGATGGAGGCAAAATACTTGAAAAAGGCTCTCCAGAGCATTTCTTTACAAACCCGGAACACGATCGCACGAAATTATTTTTAAGCCGCATACTTCGATAATATGGAATAGATTCATAATAAATATATGGAGGTTAATACAAATGAAAAAATTATATGTTCTTATTGTTAGTTTGATGATGTTCGTTGCCCTAGCAGTTTCTGGTTGTGGCAGTGCAACAGATTCCAAGCCTGCAGCAGGTGGAACCGCTACAGCTCCTGAGGTCAAAGCGATACAAGATCGTGGAACCTTAAAAGTTGGCGTTAAGGTTGATGTACCTAAATTTGGTTTTAAAGATCCTAAAACGGGGCAAATTGACGGTTTTGAAATCGACTTAACAAGAGCATTGGCTAAGAAAATTCTTGGCGATGAGAAAAAATTTGAAGCGCAAGGGGTTACTGCCAAAACTCGCGGTCCTTTGCTCGATAATGGTGAAGTAGACTTAGTCATTGCAACTTTTACAATTACCGAAGAACGTAAACAAAGTTACAATTTCTCCGATCCTTATTTCACTGATGGCGTTGCTTTAATGGTCAAGAAAGATTCCGGCATTACCGATCTTAAGGGATTAGCAGATAAAACGATTGGTGTTGCACAAAGTGCTACCAGTAAAAAAGCCATTCAAGAAGCGGCAGACAAACAAGGTATTAAGGTTAAATTCTTAGAGTTTGGTACGTATCCAGAAATTAAAACAGCTCTTGACTCTGGCCGTATTAATTGTTTTAGTGTTGATGGTGCTATTTTATATGGCTACTTAGATGATACTACTGTAATCTTAAATGATCGTTTCACTCCGCAAGAATATGGAGTAGCAAGCAAAAAAGCCAACGCAGGATTAGCTAAAATCGTAAACGATACCATAAACGATATGAAGAAATCAGGCGAATTAGATAAGCTGATGCAAAAATGGGGACTTAAATAGTGCCAGGACCTTTTGCTGGATTTAAGTGGTTAGCGCTGATGAATGATTGGTCTGTCTTTGCCGAAGGTTTTGTTCAGACCATTCTTTTATCAGCCCTAGGACTAACGTTGGCTTTAGGCCTAGGAATTTTCTTTGGTCTTTTAGGTACATCACATGTAAAACTATTTAAGCTACTCAATCGCGTTTATGTAGAATTTATTCAAAATACACCTCTGGTTATTCAAATTTTCTTTTTATACCATGGCTTACCCCATCTAGGAATTATGTTGCCTGTCTTTGTAGTAGGAGTATTGGGAGTGGGTGTTTACCATGGTGCTTATATTGCAGAAGTTATTCGTGCTGGTGTAGAATCTGTACCAAAAGGACAATTGGAAGCAGCCTATTCCCAAGGATTCTCCTATTGGGGTGCGATGATTCATATCGTTTTGCCCCAAGCCAAACGTATTTCTTATCCCCCACTGACTAACCAAGCTGTAAATTTAATCAAAAATACTTCTGTATTAGCTATGGTTGCAGGCGGCGAACTGATGTATCATGCAGATTCTTGGTCAAGTAATAACCTTTACTACGGCCCTTCTTATGTAGTCACCGGTTTACTGTATCTCTCATTATGTTTTCCATTAGCTACTTATGCTAAACGCATGGAACGCAAATTGGAGGTGTCGTCATGATTGAGGAATTATTACAATTGGAACTGCTTAGTTTTCTCGGCGCTGGTCTCTTAACTACACTACAAATCGCAATCAGTTCTATTGTTTTGAGCATGATTTTAGGTACCATCTTAGGCATAGCCCGGCATTCTAATCATACTCCCCTCAGTCAGGCAGCTTCCTTTTATGTCGAAGTCGTACGAAATACCCCTTTATTATTATTTATTTTGGCTGTTCGCTTCATGACAAAACTTCCTCCTATTTATGCCGGTATTGTTGCCATGACGATCTTTACTACGGCCATGATTGCTGAAATTGTTCGCGGTGGTTTGAATTCCGTAGGCAAAGGGCAATGGGAAGCAGCTAAATCCCAAGGATTTACCTATACACAAACATTAATTTATGTTGTGTTACCGCAAGCACTGCGAAATACAATACCTCCTCTAGTCTCCCAATTTACAACGGTCATTAAGGATACTTCGCTTGTCTGGGCAGTGGGTATTGAGGATCTAACAGGAAAGGGTATGATCATCATGGGGCAATATGGTACCACTGCACAAGTCTTTACTATTTTCGCCACCATAGCGATAATCTATTTTGTCTTTAATTATGCTCTTTCTATCTTGGCCCGTCAACAACAGCGGCGCTTATCACTAAGAAGCTATTAATTGCAAATCAAAACAAAAAAAATGATACCTCCCTAAAAAGCATTCGGGAGGTATCATTTTTTTATTTCTCTTTCATTACATCACCAATTTGAATGCATAAAACCGTCACATCATCCCAGCGAACGCCTTCTTCACCTATCTGCTTTATCGCTTTGACCAACTGCTTATAATCAGCATTCAGTGAAATGGTCTTTCCTGCCATCAGACGATCCGCTATACCGTCACTATAGAAACAAAAGAGATTCCCTTTTTCTATAGGCAGATAACAAACTTCATACTCAGGTGAGGCACTCACACCTAAAAATAAACCCGGTGTTTTAATTCGTCCCTGTACCTCAGCAGAGTCAGCAATAAATTCAGTAATACCTGCTGCAACGTAACGCAGCTCCTGTTTTACAAAATCCAACTCAAAGAAAAATGCTGCCACCATCACATCATTGCCAAAATAATTATTTACTCGACGATTCAGTTCTAACATCCGATCGGAAAGGGAAAGGGGCAGGTGCATAATTTCCTGCAGCATAAGGTTCAGCGCCGCTGCTTGCAGGGCACTTGCTACCCCATGTCCCGTAACATCAATGATGTAACCAAATAAAGAATCCTCGTTCAGCCAGCGGTAGCCGCATGAATCTCCACTGACTAACATATAAGGTTCATATATAATTTCCAAACTCAAACGTGATTCCTTAAGATCGTCAGGCAGCATGGCCCGCTGCTGCTGACCAGCCTTAGTTAGCTCCTTATAAAATTTTTCACGCATATGTTGTTCTTCTTGCGTCTTTTCTGCTAGATTCTGAGTTCGCTCAATTACTCGTGCTTCTAAATTACCGACTAAATCGAGAAGGTCTTCAGCCATCCTATTAAAGGAGCGGCTAAGCTGTCCCAGCTCATCTTGCCGTTCCGTATCAGGAACCGGATACAAACGTCCCTGAGCGAGTTCCTGAGCAGATTGATTCAGTCTTAGGATTGGACGCGTCACCCAACCTGCAGTCCAAACTGCTAAACCAAAAACAGCAATCATAATAAAAAAAACGCCTACTGCTGTTTGGTGCAAATTCTTCCAAATATTTTCCATGAAATCTTCATCTGCTAAAACAACATATATTTTCCATGAAAGTCCATTTTCTTCATAGGAATCGACACTTACAGAATAGAAGTGATCATCTAGGCTGATACGAAAGGAAGAATCTTTACCATCCAAAAATGATTTTACAGCTGCCTTTAGCACCGGATCGCTACAAGCATCAGCCTTTATTCTCTCAGTTCTTCCATTTACAATTTCAAATGGCTCCGTAAGCACTGAGGCAGCAACAATCATACCATCCTTATCTACAACAAAGACTTGTCCGGAAGCTCCTAATGATAAGTCTCGAAGCATATTTCCCAACCAGGATAAAAGATAATCAACACCAAATACCCCTACTAACTGCCCCTCTTCATTAAATATAGGATATGTAGCAGTAATTGTAGGTTCATGAAATACAAAATGACGGTAAACTTCACTGAAAACTGGCTTTCTCGCTTCTTGAGCAGCTTGATACCAAGGGCGTGTACGTGGATCAAACGTCGGAAAAACGTCTTCAAGCTGTACTCCATCCCCTTGTTCAGAAACGCTATAATACCAAGATGCACCACCTGTCTCCAGATTATTTCTCACCACTTGAAACTCGCTTGCTTTCTTGCGGCGTGCACCGTAAAACTCCCCATCAGCTAAGCCAATATACGTCATGGCTGCATCGGGAAAAACTTTAAGATGATTTACAAATTGCCGCTCTCGTCCAACTGTATCCGAAAATACAAGAAGTCCTGCATACCAAGCCTTCACATTCAGTTCATTGAGATGCAAAGGATCCTCCATATGTCTTTTTAATTGCTCATGGACATGTCCTAATATTTGCTGCCTCATCTCCCCTAATACAGATCCTACGGCTTCTTGTCCACCTTGGAACAAGAGAAATCCAATTAAACAAGTCACAGTAAGAAACTGCAGCATAAACGGCAGGGAAAATACAAGCCGTAAAGAAAACCGCCCAGCTATGCGTTGAGACCAATATCTGACAGTCATCTTTTTATTATCCTTTTGAACTGATTTTTGCCAAGTAGCGTGATTCATTCCTTTCCCTCACATTCCTAAGCAATTCGCTTGCCTATTACTCTATATTCCCCTTTCTTTTTTTACAGCAAAACTCCTGCAAAGTATAAGCAGCTTTACAGGAGTTTTTTGTCATCTATTGTCTTTTTATATATTTTTGTGTCCTATCCTACTCTTCCATGTAAGAATGATTTAATTGGAGTATGGTACAGTGCATAAGCGATCAAACTGCCTCCGGTGGTACTAACCAGAAAAGGAAGTACAAAGAAAAAAGCGCCTACCTCAGAACCAATGATATATTTTGCTATAGGAAAGGCCACAAGGCTTCCTACTATTCCAGTACCCAAAATCTCACCGAAGATTGCACCCGCAATGTGATTGGTCTTCTTATACAAAATCCCTGCCAATGCGGCTCCAAAAATACTTCCTGGAAAGGCCAGCAGCGATCCGGTGCCGAGAATATTGCGCAATAAAGAAATGCTAAAGGCAGCACTGACAGAATAACGCGTTCCCAAAAGCACTGCTAATAAAACATTAATCGCGTGCTGTACTGGAAAACACTTTGCAATACCAATTGGAATATATACTAAATGTGCAGAAAAAACGCCAATTGCTATAAATAAGGCTGTAAAAGTTAATTTTCGAATTTCCATGTTTTCCTCCATTTATTCAAAGCGCCAGCCGCCCGTATCATCAATTATCAGTTTATGCTTGTGATAGTTCACTAAGGTGTTGCGATGCCCAACACTAATAATCGTTGTATTCTTAAGCTGTGAATGCAGCAATTGATATAAATGAGCCTCTGTTATTTCATCAATTGCTGACGTTGCTTCATCAAGAAATAACCAATCTGGCCTTTGGAGAATAGCCCGTACAAAGGCAATCCGCTGCTGTTCACCGAAAGATAGAACATGAGACCAATCCTCAACTTGATCAAGTTTATCAGCAAGTTCTTCTAATTTGCAGAGCTCCATAATGCCGCGAATTTCTTCATCCGTAGCAAAATCCTCTTTATAAGGATACAATACAGAATCTCGTAAGGTTCCAAGAGGTAAATAGGATCTCTGGGGCAAAAATAAAAGTCTTTGTTCTGCTGGAATACGAACACTGCCTTGCCCAAATGGCCAAATGCCGGCTAATGTACGCATGAGAGTGCTTTTCCCGCAGCCAGATGGCCCCATAATCAGTAAAGAATCCCCCTGATGAATGGTTAAATGTAAATCCTTGAGCAGTTCTTCCCCATTGGGCAAATCAATCTGCAGCTGTTGCACATGTAAGGATGTTTCACCTGCATAGGTTACATCAATTACTTTCTGATCTGCAATATGTTCTACGCGATGCATGGCATGATTAAAGCCTAGTAAACGTTTAACGACTGACTGCCACTGAGCCAGACTGGAGTAACTCTCAATAAAAAACGATAATGAATCTTGCACTTTGCCAAAAGCCGAATTGATCTGCATTAAGCCCCCTAGCTGAATCTGATTGCTAAAATATCTCGGAGCAGCAACAACTAAAGGGAAAACAATAGCGATTTGTCCATAACCAGACGTGAACCAAGTCAGTTTCTTCTGCCGCAGCATTACTGCTTTAAAATTTTCAAATACCATCTGAAAACGCTCTGTCAATTTCATTTGCTCTTGTACTTCCCCACCATATAGAGCAATGCTTTCACTGTTTTCTCGCAAGCGAATTAGACTAAAACGAAAATCAGCTTCATAACGCTGCTGGCTAAAATTAAGATTCACCAGCGGTTTACCGATTTTAACGGTTAACCAGTTGCCAGCTATCGAATAAATAATAGCAACCCAAAACATATAACCTGGGATAGTAATTTCCGTCTGCCCTATAGGGATGGTCAAGGAACCTGAAAGATTCCATAAAATAAACATAAATGAAAATAAGGTCACGGCAGCTTTCAAGAATCCGACAGAAAGACCTAGCGCCAAATTAACAAAGAGCTTCAAGTCCTCACTAATTCGCTGGTCAGGATTATCTGTATTATTATCTAAAAGCTGCATTTGATAATAAGCCTGTTTATGCAGCCAGGTTTGCAGATATTCTTGTGTAAGCCAACGGCGCCATTTTAACTCGAGAAATTGCTGCATATAGAGCACATAAACAGCTACGATGATATGACAAGCTGCTAAAATACAAAAGGTGCCAATAGCACTCACAAAACCATCTTTATCATGATTCTGCAATGTATTATAAAAGGTATTACTCCATTCATTCAACAGTACCAATATGTAAACTTGTCCTAGGTTAAGAGCAACAATAACTGCTAAGAGCATTCTTGCCTTCCATTTTTCCTCTGAAAACCAATACGCCTTGGTAATTTGCCACATTCCTTGCATAAAATTGCGATTATATACGTTTATCATCAAAACTGTCCTTTCTGTTCCATATTATTACTGCTTTTCTTAATCTTTCTCGTTTTCTCGAAAATTATCGAAATTCCTTTTAATTCTCGATAAAAAAACTGACATCCTATAAAAAAGATGTCAGCCTGCTTCCTGCTCGGGACTCAACATAGATTCACCTCATCATTCACCGCAATTAGATTAGGAGGGGTACGCTTTTCTAATACTGCAATTACGTTAATTACGGCGGTATTTCCCATGCGAATATTTGACTCATTGCAGGTCCCCCCCCAAGTCAATGTCATTAAGTTAAGTAGTTAAGAGCAGGTTAATGTATCAAAAAATGGTGAACGCTATGATAAGTGTTCACCATTTTTATGATTTAAACATACCAAAAGCAGATGGCGTTATAAGCCATCTGTACAACAAGCAGATATGAAGAGTTGTTGTTAAGAAATTCTATATGCAAACCCGACAGCCTTTTTAATATTTTGATATCTTTCAACTACTCTGCCAGGACGTATTGGAGACATAAATTTTTGAACAATTTTCAAAAGACTTTTTTCAGAAATTTTGCCCTTGAAATACTGATAACAAAAACGTATCGCTTTAGCGAAATTGATTCTTTTATCTTTTGGATGTTCTACTTGATAGGATATTAAAGCTGCAAAATTGTACATAATTAACTTTGAAAAAATTTCTTGAAGTACAAAATCTTGCTTTTTACTATGAATGCTGGCTAATCCAACATCATATTTTAATTCTTTGAATGAAGTTTCGATACCCCATCGCATTTTATATAATTCTTTCAAAACTTTAGCAGGAAATTCATTCGCAGGTAAATTTGTGAATAACGTTTCATAAGTGGTATCTGAAATTTTAAATCGAACAATTCTAAATTTCAAATCATACATCTTGTTTTCTTTAGGCAGTAAGTAATCAAACGTTGTATGAGGTTGAATCCAACGATATCTATCAGGATTTTCTTTAATCAATGCTATTGTATCTTTCGTTTTTCTCCGAGTAAGGGTGATGGTGGTTTCTTTATCGAATTCATCACTATCAGGAGTTTCATATTTAATACCGTAGGATTCTTTTGAACGTATAATATAATTCCAATTCTTTTCTTGAAAATGAGCAATATTATTAAAAGATTCGTATCCTCTATCAGCTATAACAATAACACTTCCAGTTGCTTCAGATTTTTCAATCATTGATACCAGAGCCTTATGTTCATTCATACCTTTTTTACTTTGTATTGA
>NZ_FOTS01000133.1 GCF_900114615.1 Pelosinus propionicus DSM 13327
TTAAAAAAAATGACCCCGATTCAATATCGGGATCATCTCATTGTGGCTTAATTTAGGCTTTTTTCTATAATGTCCTATTTCTAGGTACCAGTTCACTCAGCAGGTTGAAGTCTCTTTTTAACGATTATTTTACAATTTTCAATAGTGCGATATCCGTTTCAGTTTGAAAAAGTTTATTGTTTATCAAATCAATTTTAGTGTCAAGCCTAGTTATCGAATCCTTTGTTGCCGTTCTTGCGACATCTTGAGATAGGGCAGAGATAAATCTTGTGTTTTCCGCGAG
The DNA here is from genome assembly GCF_900114615.1 of Pelosinus propionicus DSM 13327. GTDB lineage: Bacteria > Bacillota > Negativicutes > DSM-13327 > DSM-13327 > Pelosinus > Pelosinus propionicus. The sequence goes on from NZ_FOTS01000133.1 coordinate 284, forward strand.
TTTACTATCAATGTTATCTAAACGATCATTGCTTTTCAGTACCGCTTGTTCGATCAGATCAAGCTTCTTACTCATCTTATCTTGACTCTCAAATAGTTTATTTTGGCCTTCTAGTAATTGCTGTAAGATCTTTTCCATGGCTGTACCTCCCCGTTCATACCATTAATTTATTGTAACATAGGGAATTATGCTTGTACAATGAAGATATTTTGGTGTTGAGCAGATATTTTATTCATACAAATTGCTGGAAAGCCGGAGAAAGGAAATGAATATCGTATGAAGCTTTTGAAATTCTAGTGCCAATCAGTATAAACTAATGAGCGAAGTCAATTACAAGCCAACGTTACTTTTTTGCTTGCAATCCCAATCAAAAGGACTATAATTAGAAATAGGTGGAAATTAAAAAGTCGCCGTGTCCTAAGAGTGTCATCACCACTCTCAGGCACGAGCAGGTGTGGTAGCACCTACACGTAACAGCTAACTGTCCACGACGACAGATTTATTATACCGTGAACATTTCTTGATTACAAGCAAAGGTATGTTCGGGGTAGCATAGAGAATGGCGTTTTGGCAGGGCTAGCGGCTGCATTGAGCAATCGATTTGTCTTATCCAGCAACAGGCTGAAAGTTAGGCAGGAACCTTCATGTATACTGAGGAAATTCTGTGATGTATTTGGAGTACCCTATCAGCCGGGATATTGGATTTGGATACAAACGACGAAACAATAGCGCATGTGTAGGTTAAGAAACCTGGCATGCGCTTTTTAATTTCGTGTGTCCAGCGAAGCTGGGCTGTGCTTATGGGTGAAAGTCCCATCCCGGTAACTGCCAAGAGGCTGGGTAGCTAA
>NZ_FOTS01000120.1 GCF_900114615.1 Pelosinus propionicus DSM 13327
AAGGGGCTGTCTCAATAAGAAATTGAGATAGTCCCTTATATGTATTAAAAATACAAGAGGCAGGTTCCGAAGAACCTGCCTCTTGGTGTAGAATTAAACTGCTATGAAAAACTTTACACATATAAATCCTACAACAAAAACAAATTCATATCAACTAGTTTTACCGCTTCCTATCGAAATCCTCATACCAGAAAACGATTCGGTCAGGCTGTTAAGTAAGATAATGGATCAACTTGATTATTCGCTGTTATACAAAGCGTATTCTCGTAAAGGCAGAAAATCAGTAGTCTCACCTAAAATGCTTTTCAAAATTATCGTTTATGGTTATATGAATAATCTCTACACTAGTCGGGGGCTTGAGCGGGCTTGCCGCAGGGATATCAACTTTATGTGGTTATTGCAAGGTGCAAAAGTACCCGATCATAATACCATTGCCCGTTTTCGCAGCAAGCGGATTTTAGCTGCTGCCGAAGGATTGTTTTACCAGTTAGTGGAGTTGCTCAAAGAGTGTGGAGAAATTAGTTTTGAAAATTTATTTGTCGATGGTACAAAGATTGAGGCCAATGCTAACAAATATTCTTTTGTCTGGCGAAAAAGCACTGAGAAAAATGCTGCTAAATTACAAGATAAGCTAGCAGAGACACTCCAAATCATCTGTGAAAAGTACCATTTCGCTATTACAGAATCGGTAGATCCATCTGAGGTATTAAGCCTGCTGCTCATTCAACAGTATCAACAAAACATATCCTTTGTTTATGGAACTGGCAAACGAAAAAGTCAACTGCAAAGAGATGTAGAACAATTGGAGGAACTATTGGCACGCCAACGAAAATACGATGATTATGGCCAAATCTTTCAAGGACGAAATAGCTTTTCTAAAACCGACCACGATGCTACTTTCATGCACATGAAGGAAGATCATATGAAAAATGCGCAGCTAAAGCCTGGTTACAACGTGCAAATTGGTGTAGAAGCTGAATATATCGTGGGAATTGATATTTCTTCGGAGAGGTCTGATGCATTGACCTTGAAACCGTTACTTCAAACAATGAAAAACTTCCTAAAAGGACAAAAACACGAAAACATCATAGCCGATGCAGGCTATGAAAGCGAAGAAAACTACAGTTATCTTGATGAAGAAAAACAGGTCTGTTATATAAAACCGAGTAATTACGAAAAGAGCAAGGCCGCTAAATACCGTAACAATATTCGTCTTTTGGAAAATATGGAGTATGATGAAGCAAAAGATGAATATACCTGCCGAAACGGAAAGAAAGTATGCCCTGTGTCTGTTACCCAACGCAAATCAAAATCCGGCTATCGTAGTGTGATTACGGTTTACGAATGTGAAAATTGCAATGGTTGCCCTCACAAAGTATCCTGCACTAAAGCGGAGGGGAACCGCAAATTCAGCGTAGCAAAGAAGTTCAAATGGCAACGGGAGCAATCACAGCGCAATATTACTAGCGCAAAAGGAATACTACTAAGAATTAACCGATCGATTCAAGTAGAGGGTGCCTTTGGAATATTGAAAGAAAACCATCGATTTAGAAGATTCTTGCTGCGTGGCAAGCAAAGCGTTAGGACTGAATTCTTGTTCTTGGCGATGGGCTATAACTTAAATAAACTACATAACAAAATACAGCAACAACGGTGCGGAAAAATGCTACACGAAAAAAAGACCGCCTAAAAGGTTGCAGGCACAGCAATTTATGAGGGGCATAATGCTCCTCTAGCTTTGCTATGCCTACTTTACTCCACTTAATTCGCAAAAAAGAGAAAATACCCTATTCGGTTAGGGATACAAAGAAAGAGCTATCTCAAATAGGTTTTAAAAACCTATTTTGAGACAG
>NZ_FOTS01000076.1 GCF_900114615.1 Pelosinus propionicus DSM 13327
AATCTCACCACCTTTCTGGCTGAGAATAAGAAAGATAGAAAAGGAATACCCTGATCTTATTCACTGACCGCAGCCTCGCATAATAAGCATTCATCTGTGAAAGTCATTTTGCTGGATACCTTTCGCCCAGAGACGCAACATCTGTGTTAGCGGTATTTGATGAATAAGGCAGGCGTCAAGCTTTATAAGCAATAACCAAAAGGTTTCGCAAGGAGGATAAGACGTTACCTTTGCTAAATTCTCTTACAAATATTTTAGCATCAAGGGGTTCCTTTACGTGTTGAAAAAATAAAATAAGTTTTGTAAACAACGGCGGATTGTTGCTTACAAAACTTATTATACGAGGAGGAGAGAGATGATGGAAGAAATAATTGAAATTACTAAAGAAAACTTTAAAGAAGAAGTGCTTAAGAGCAAATTACCAGTAGTACTTGATTTTTGGGGTCCCCGATGTATTCCTTGTAAAAGGCTTATGCCTATCTTCGAAGAATTAGCAGCAGATTATGCGGGCAAAGTGAAGTTCTGCAAAATAAATACTTCAGAAAATCGCAGCTTAACTCAGCAGTTCAATATAATGACCATACCCACGCTGCATTTTTACAAAGCTGGCACCATAAAAAAAACAGTACGCGGCTCAATAAGCCGCGAAGAACTGGAAGAACATTTGAAAGTGATTTTGGATTAAGCTCTAAAAAAACAACAAAAGGAGACAGCTTACAAAATCAATTCTATAAGCTGTCTTCCTTTTATTAGTACCCTAAGATTTCTTTAACCGCAAAGGTCTACAACGGGCACAGGGGAATATTTACTTTATCTTAAAGAATGCGAAGCATTTTCTTACTTTGTTTAAATGTCTACTTCTTCTCCATTTAGGATTTTTTTCATTGTTTTCATAGCACACATTTTACCGCACATGGTGCAAGTGTCTTCGTGTTCCGGTAAGGATTCTTTGCGGTATTTACCTGATTTTTCCGGATCAATGGACAACTCAATCATTTTGTCAAAATCAATATCAGCCCGGGCCTGACTCATCTGATTATCCCAGTCTTGTGCGCCTGGCACTCCCTTGGCAATATCGGCAGCGTGAGCAGCAATTCGCGAAGCGATAATACCTTCTTTCATATCCTCCATGGTTGGCAGCCGCAAATGTTCTGCAGGCGTTACATAACATAAGAAATCAGCACCGGCAGCAGCAGCAATTGCTCCCCCAATGGCACTGGTAATATGATCATATCCAGGTGCCACATCCGTAACTAAGGGTCCCAATACATAAAACGGCGCACCATGGCATAATTTCTTCTGCAGCATCACATTGCCTGTAATTTGATTCAAAGGCATATGACCAGGTCCTTCTACAATAACTTGTACATTTCTTGCCCAAGCTCGTTTGGTTAATTCCCCTAATACAATTAATTCGTGGATTTGTGACGCATCGGTTGCATCTTGCGTACATCCAGGTCTGCAGGCATCGCCCAAACTAATCGTAACATCATACTCAGCACATATATCCAATACTTTATCGTAATACTCATAAAAAGGATTTTCCTGATTATTTAATTCCATCCAGGCAAAAAGTAACGATCCGCCCCGGGATACAATATTGGTGAGCCTTTTCTCCTGCTTAACTTTTTTTGCTGTCTCACGATTCAGCCCCGCATGAATGGTCATAAAGTCCACGCCATCTTCTGCATGCCTTTTTACTACAGATAAAAATTCTTCCGCAGTAATATGTTTCAGTTCCTTATCCAAAAAGCCAACAGCATCATACATAGGAACCGTACCAATCATCGCTGGTGAAAATTCAATTAACCTACGGCGAAATTCCCGGGTTTTACCAAAACAGCTTAAGTCCATTATCGCGTCTGCTTTTAATTCGATCGCTTTTTTTACTTTACAGATTTCCTGCTCAATATCGCAGCAATCTTGTGATACACCTAAATTAACATTGATTTTTGTACTTAGTCCTTGTCCAACTCCTGCTGGGTCAAGCGAAGTATGATTCTTATTTGCAGGTATGGCAATTTTCCCCTGAGCGACTAATTGCCGCAATACAGCGACGTCTACGTTTTCTTTAAGAGCTACCGCAGTCATCTCTTTCGTTATAATACCTTGTTTCGCCGCATCCATTTGTGTGGTATAAGCCATTATTATTTCTCCTCCATACCTTTTATTATTTTTCTGATGTCATTAATCTTTTTGCCAATATTTTGCGCCTGAGTAATTTCTGTTACCATAGCAATACATTTTGCACCACAATGAACAACCTCAAGCACATTGCTTTCTTTGATCCCTCCAATCGCCACAAAGGGGATGGAGATATTATCAACTACATATTTCAGGTATTCTAAACCAACTGGATCGCACACATTTTTCTTGGTAGAAGTTTTAAAAATAGGCCCTACCCCTATGTAATCAGCTCCAGCTTTGACTGCTCTTTGTGCTTGCTCTGGAGAATGTGTAGAAATGCCAATAATCATTTGATCACCAACTAATTGCCGTACAGCTTCTAGAGGAAAATCATCTTGACCAATGTGTACTCCATCTGCCTGTACCATCATAGCCAAATCAATATCATCATTCACAATGAAGGTAACATCAGCCTCTTTAGTTAGCTCCCGTATAATCTTGCATTCCTCATACTTTTTTTTCATATCCTTTTCTTTTTCACGATATTGAATTACTTTGATGTCCGCAGCAATCCATTGTTTTACGATCTCAATATTGCTGCGTCCTAATGAATAGTCTTCTGCTGTAATACAATATAAATCGGCAGCTAAAGCATTCTTCCGGTTCATATCGCACACTCCCCCTTTTGCTTCTTCGTCATATAGCTTGCCAATCTTTAAACACAGGCTGATATCCTAAGTGCAGGATCGCATCTGACATTTCTTTTACATTGCGAGTGTCAGAAACAGCAAACTGACCAGGGTTTTCCTGACTATCAATATGTCCCCCTACGGCCGTCTGTACACCGGCAGACATTTTAGTAATACCTAATTTAATTGCGTGATTGCGGAATTCCGCATTTTCTCTGGTAGAAAGAGGCATACCTGCCCTTGGCATAAACAAGCGAAAAGCCGTCATAAATTGCACGATGCTTGTATCATTTACACTATTTCCCGTTTCGCAGTTCCCCATAGTCGGACGGATGCGAGGCAAGGAAATACTCACTTCGACTCCTGGATATTTACTTTGCAAATAATGAGCGTGCAGTCCTGTAAAGAAACCATCCCTCCGCCAATCATCAAGACCTAATAAAGCACCGATATTAACTGCTCTCATTCCAGCCCTACAAGCTCTCTCCGGTGCATCTAGACGGTAACGATAATCCTTCTTAGGGCCTTTTACATGAAGACGATCATACAGAAGCGGATTATACGTTTCCTGGTACATCGTCATGCTTTCTACCCCTGCCTCCATTAATTGAGCGTATTCTTCTTCTTTCATAGCATAGACTTCAATCGCAATAGATGAAAAATAGCGTTTTAAGATCGTCACACACTCTTTCATATAAGGAACACCCGCAATGGCAGGAGCGTCACCTGTAAGAATTAGAATGTGCTGAATTCCTGTAGCTGCAACCATTTGCGCTTCTTTTTCCACTTCTTCCATGGTCAATTGCTTGCGAGTAAAGGCATTGGTTACGTTAAAACCACAATACGTACATTTATTCGTGCAGTAATCCGACAAATACATTGGCGTGTAAAGTAAAATGACACGTCCAAAGTTCTGAACCGTTAATTGATTTGCTTTTTGTGCCATTTCTTCCAAATACTTTTCTGCCTTAGGTGACAGTAAGGCAAGAAAATCTTTTGGAGTCAATCTGTCTTTACCAATAATTCTTTCGATGTCTGTAGAAGTTGTATATTGAAAGACTGCTTCCATACCAGCATCTGAATACTGTAAATACTCATCATAAAAGCTCATATTCTCCTCCTCAATTATGTAAAAATCCTGTAAGAGGTGATGACGAACTAGCATATTTTTCAGTACGGCCAAGTCCTGCCAAATAAGCCTTTCGCCCAGCAGCAACAGCCATGCCAAATGACTCCGCCATTAATTCTGGCTGAAGAGCACTAGCTATGGCAGTATTTAGCAAACAAGCTGCTGCCCCCATTTCCATAGCTTCACAAGCATCCGAGGGCTTACCAATACCTGCATCAACAATCACAGGCAAAGGAATTTCTTCAATCAGAATTTTCAACAATTCCTTAGTCTTTAATCCGCGATTACTGCCAATAGGCGCCCCCAGGGGCATAACTGCTGCTGCTCCCACTTCAACCAGTTGCTTAGCTACCATTAAATCCGGACTGATATAGGGTAATACAATGAACCCTTCTCCAGCCAGGACTTCTGTGGCCCTAATGGTTTCATAGCCATCAGGCAGCAAATATTTATTATCTGAAATAACTTCGATCTTAATCCAATTACCACACCCCGCAGCTTTTGCTAAACGGGCAATCCGTATTGCTTCTTGAGCATTTCTGGCTCCAGAAGTATTGGGCAATAACTGCATGCCGGAAGGAATATGATCCATCACATTCCCCGTAGGAGAATTAAAATCAATCCTGCGTAACGCCACTGTTATAACTTCCGATCCAGATTTTTTAACAATCTCAGGAATTAACGTATCTGCTGAATATTTACCAGTACCAATAAATAAACGACTCTGAAGACTTCTACCGCCAATTACTAATTGATCTGTCATTTCAATCAACCTCCGCCAACAAATTTCAATACTTCTAAACGATCTTTATCTTGCAGAATCATTGTTTTCCATTCTTGCTTTTTTACAATCACCTCATTATGTTCTACAATAATGGTTTCAAGATTGAGTTCCTTTGAAAGCAAGAACTCCCACAAATTCATCTCCTGATCTACATCCGTGACTACTCCATTTAACACTACCTCCACCCCATTCACCTCCTCACTATAATAAAAAAGCCTATCCAAGAGGATACGCTTTTTATCAATATTTATATAAAATATATAAAAACAGCTTCCCTACGTTGGTACTAACCACATCAGGTTCAAAGGGTCAGGAATTTACATTCCCGCTCTGCCAAACGGCTCCCCCAGCCAATTATTCAATTATTATCGAATCACATAATACTACTTCTAAAAAAAGATTTAAACAAAAAAGCCTATCCCAAAAAGGGATAAGCTTATATCAATTGCTTTAAATATAAAACAGCTTCCCTACGTTGGTACTAACCACATCAGGTTCAAAGGGTCAGGAATTTCTTCCCGCTCTGCCAAACGGCTCCCCCAGCATTATTATTCAATTGACTAAAGTATAATACAGTTATCTCTAATATGCAATGTTTTTATTCTGCCATTGCAAGGGCAATCTTCATCATTTGCGTAAAAGTAGTTTGGCGTTCTGCTGCCGATGTAGCCTCACCTGTTACTAAGCTATCGCTCACTGTAACAATGGTCAACGCATTTACTCCATGTTTGGCAGCTAACGTATATAACCCTGCCGTCTCCATTTCTACCGCCAAAACACCAAATTTCATCCAACGTTTCCAATCTTCAGGATCATCATGATAGAACGTATCCGTAGTTAACACATTCCCTACTTTTGCTTCAATCCCTAAATTCACAGCAACATCGTATGCTTTTTTTAATAGCTGAAAGCTCGCAGTCGGTGCATAGGTCATACCTGCAAAACGTTGAAGATTGATATTAGAATCATGAGATGCTGCCATAGCCAAAACAACATCTTTGATCTTCACATGTTCTTGAAGAGAACCACAAGTACCAATACGAATAATATTTTTTACATTATAACTCGTCATTAATTCACTAGCATAGATCGATATGGAAGGAATCCCCATGCCTGAACCTTGCACTGAAACTCTTTTCCCGTTATAAAATCCAGTATAACCGTACATACCTCGAATCTCATTATAGCAAACTGCATCTTCCAAAAAGTTCTCAGCAATAAATTTAGCCCTTAAAGGATCACCGGGCATTAACACCGTATTGGCAATCTCACCTTGTTTTGCATTAATATGTAGACTCATATTGTATTTCAACCTCCATTTAATTAAACATATTACTAGTACCTCATCTACATTAAAAGCTTTGCTGTTTTAGCGTTTTTTCCCTCCTGCTTTTTTGTCGACGCTTTGCAGGTCAAAAAAAGCTTCACTAAATTATCTATCGTTTTAACGCAGATGAGCTACTAATATTCTACCTACTTTTAAACACTTGTATGATGAAAATCATCTGCAAATTTTTTCTGCACCTGCAAGAACTCATCTAAATTATTAAAAAGCAGCTCTACTAATTCAGGATCAAACTGTCCTCCTTTAGCTTCCTGGAAATAAGATAACACGTTTTCTAATGGCCAAGCTTTCTTATATACTCGATCACAGCTCAGCGCATCAAACACATCCGCTATGGCCGTTATTCTAGCAAAAATGTGAATCGCATCACCTTGCAAGCCAGAAGAATAACCTTTTCCGTCATATCTCTCATGATGTTCTTTTGCTATAACCGCCGCTGCCTGTAACATATGCAACTGAGATCCCTTTAACATATCATATCCAATGTTAGCATGAAGCTTAATAATTTCAAACTCCTCTTTGGTTAATTTTCCCGGCTTGTTTAAAATTTCATCAGGTATGCCCAATTTACCGATATCATGCATGGGAGCAGCTAAATGAAGAGTATCTACATCCTTTTCTGGCAATCCGTATTTGATAGCTAAAAGACGAGCATACTCTGCTACACGCCGAACATGATTTCCCGTTTCTTTAGATCTTGTTTCTGCGACTTCCGCCAAGCGGAAAAAGACTTCCCGCTGCGTATCATACATCTCTAAATGCAATTTCAAATTTTCAAAAGCAGATGAGACATTTAAACAGAAGACATCTAGTAGGCGTTGATCTAGATCACTAAGTCTTTGATCCCCCTCCATATAAATCAAATATACATGTTCATCAGCACTTTGCCAGTATAAAATAAAATAATCCTCTAAAAATATGCTTTGTTTTGTAGCTAAGACATAATCCAACTTGGTATGTATCTCTTTAGAAAGCTTCTCATAATTTTGTATGTGAAAATCACCAGTAGCTGCCAACACTTTAATTTCACCATCTTTTTTACGAGTAGCAGCAAAGCTGGATACTTTCAAATACAAACTATTTTTGTTTAGCCTCAACATCGCAATCAGCTGCATTAATACACCCGTTGCAAAATTTTGCATTGATTGCATTCGGAAGATTTCCGGCGAAGACTCAATAATCTTTTCTAAGCCTCTTTTATTCATAGCAATTGTCAATAAATCACGATGAGAACGCAAGGCAGAAATCAAAGTTGTCAACAGCTTTTGTGCTGTAAGCTCTGTCTTTTCTTTGTAGTCATTAATATCATATTCTACAATGACTCTTGCCTCAGGCGCTTCCCCTGGCTGTCCTGTGCGTAACACAATCCTTACTAGGCTGTTTCCCATCACTTCACGAATATACTTCACCAGCTCTAAACCAGCATCCGCCCTTTCCATAACTACATCTAATAAAATAAGGGCAATATCTTCATGCTCAAGTAATATTTCCTTTGCCTCACGGGCAGAGTAGACGCTAAGCAGCTCAATCTGTTTTCCTTCAAAAACAAAATCATTTAACACGAGTTTCGTAACAATATGTACTTCTTCTTCATCATCAACGATTAAAACTTTTATCGTTTCAACACTCTTTGACTCTGCTGCATCGGTCTCATCTGCAAAAAGTAATTCATCATACATGATTCGTTTCTCCTTTTCCTTGGATACGTTCAGGAAGCTTTACTATAAAAGTAGTACCAACTCCCAACTGACTGACACATTCAATCGTACCCTCCATTTTAAAAACAACCAAATTGTATACGATATGCATACCAAGACCAGTACCGCCGGTCCCCCGGCGAGTGGTAAAAAAAGGATCAAAGATCTTCTTCTGCACCTCCGGTGTCATACCTTTTCCATCATCGGTGTAGGTTAATGTGATGAGTCCATCGGCATAAGAAATTTCAATTATAATTGTACCAGCAGCATCTGGATCATAAGCATGCATAATAGAGTTATTTAGCATATTCGAAATGATTTGCCAAAAAGCCCCTGGATACCAATAAACTTTAATTTTCGCTGGACAAATCACCTTTACCCTGTGATGAGTCTTTTTTAATTGCGGTTTTAAACTTAACAATACATCCTGTATGTATTCTTCCAATTGAAAACTGCGTCGTTCTTCCACCAATTGATCAACTGCCACTTTTTTGAAACTACGGATTAATTCAGCAGCCCGTTCCAGATTGGTAAAAATAATCTTACTTACGCGATTCGAAGACTCTAAATACATTTGCAAATCTGATTTTTTCATCTGTCCGCCTGACAATTTCCGATCCAATTCGCCTGTTTTCTCTGACAAATGCGAAATCGCCGTAATGCTATTCCCCACTGGCGTATTAATTTCATGTGCTACACCAGCGACTAGCTCGCCTAATGAAGCCATCTTTTCTACCTCGACTAAATAGCTTCGAGTTTGCTGTAGATCCTCTAACGTATGTCGCAGAGCCGAATTCGTATCCTGTAATGCCTTAGTTCGCTCAGAGACTTGATTTTCTAATTCCCTATTCAAATGACGAATTTCTTCTTCTACTTTTCTGCGACGGTTTATATTCACTGCCAGTATGCTAACTAACAATAACAAGATCATAAAACTCACTGTTAAGAACCACACTAAATATTTGTAGGTCTCATAAAAAGTAACAGGATTATTTACAACAATACTGCCGGCAGGCAAAGAATCTTCTTTAATACCAGCCTTGCGCAATGCATGATAATCAAACATATACTGTTGAATACTTTCTTTTACTACAGGTATATCAACTGGAAGGATTCCTTCAAAGACAATCTTTCGTGCCAGCTCACCAGCTACTTTTCCTTGATTAAACCCACTGGTTACCTTGCCACCCAACATACCAGACTTTAAATAAAAATCCCAAAAGCAATATACGGGCACCTTACTATTTGATCCAATGAGTTCCCCTGCTTCTTCATAGCTAAAAATAGTTTCATCTTTATCCACATTGAAAGTCATCAGTAAGACTGCTGTATCATCAGAAAGAGCAGCAATCTTCTCTAATACTTCAGACATTGCCATTTTCTCTAAAAAAATAAATTGTATTTTACTATCAAAGCTAGGAATGATTTTTTCAAGTAATTGCTTATTGGCTTTACCAACTGTCGTTTCATCATTGATAACAACCATTTTTGTCACCTGCGGCTGTAGCACTAATGCCGCTTCAATCGTACTCTTGATATCAACATCTTCTATAATACCTGTTATCCATGTTTTATCTTGTATAGCAGCTTCGTTAAAATAATTTACACCACAAAAAATGATCGGTGTAGAGGAAAACAGAGTCTGCTGATGTGTTAATGCAAAATTATAAGCAGCATCATCAGTCACAATGACCGCATCAAATTTTCTTCCCTTGTATTTTTGTTCATAAAGCTTATATAAACTCTCTAAATAATCAGAGGTAATATTTTGCTTCGTATCCATATAATCAAAATACAGTACTGCTTGCTTCTCTTGCTGCAAGACTGACTTAATACCCTGCTCTTCTAATTTTACCCAAGGCATTTCCGAATGGTAGGAATGAAGTACCAAAATCTTTTTTCTGTCTTTATGATATAATTTTTCATTGTCATTAGCCGCTGAAAGCGCAATACTGCCATCCTTATATCTTGACCAAGGAATCATTTCTCCTGCTATCTCTTGCCTAATGAGCAGAATGAAAGTCCCGCCTAATAAAAATGTAATAATCAGTACCGTTAGTAACGTAAAAGAAACTGCATATTTCACAGTTATTTCCTCCTGCGCATCAACGTTTTTATCCTTTATACATCTTTCGCCATTTTTCATCCAGAACCTTCCTATTGATTCGAAAATCTTCATATTCAGCTGCTCTGTACTTGCCAGAATCATCCTGTTCTATCATCAAATCAGCTCTTTCTAAGTTTTGTATAGACATCATTTGAAAAAACGAGACTTATTACCTAATGCTAGGTAATAAGTCTCGTTTCTTTAATCTTGGCATCGTGATTACTCATGAAGAATATTAGATTTGTCAAGTAAATGAATTAGCCACACCCGACCTACCGCAACCGCTGGTACTGCGAACAACATTCCGGTAATTCCAAATAAATGACCAAAAAGCAAAATGGTAACCATGATAAACACAGGATGAACCTTAATCGCTTTGCCGACTACTTTAGGATATATAATATTATGATTTACCTTTAATAAAACAACATAAAATAGCAGTACTTTAAAGGCTAACAAGGGAGAGTAGGATAAGGCAACCAAAGTACCTGGAACCGTAGCTACTATAGAACCAATGACAGGTACAAACTCCGATAATGCAGATACTAATGCCAAGACATGTGCATATGGAAGACCAAAAATATAACTTCCTAGAAATACAACAAAGCCAGAAAAAATAGAAATTAACATCTGCCCTCTAATATAACCGCCCAGAACAATATTAATATCACCAAAAAAAGCAGCAAAACGTTTAACATGCAAAGGTGGCAAAAATTTTGCTATAGAAGAGGCAATTTTTCGCCCATCTTTTAATAAATAAAAAGTTAAGAACGGCACTGCAATCATTTCTGCAACACCTGAAAAAGTACGAATTAAAGGTATAACTGATTCTTTTACAATATCCACAGCAAAAACAACCGTATCACGCAGCACCTGATTGCCGTACTCTGTAAACTCTGCGGGCAGCATATTAACAACAATGGATGAATCAAAATGAATAATAAAACTAGGAAATTCTCGGATAAAACCTGCTAAGTCAGGCAAGATCGTACGAAAGATTACACTCATTAACATTGCCAATAAACCAAAAAAACCGAATAAAGCCAAGAGTACTGCCACGCCATGAGAAAGTGAGCGAGAAAGTCGAATCACTAACGGATCGAGCAAAATAAATAACAATCCTGTAACAAATAAAAGTATCAATAAAGATTTCGCATATATGTATAACACTGATACCATGCCAATCAAAAATATAAAAAATATAAAAATACAATCTTTCCAAAGAGTCCCCCACTGTACTGGAGTGATTCTCTTACTATCACTAATCATAATTATCTCCCCTTATCAACAACGATCAACATCATAAAATATCTATTTTTGATACTCGCTACTTTTCTAGCATAAAAATTTAAATTCATACACTTTCGCATGCATTTTATATCTTACCTCTATTTTAATTTTTTCCCACTCGATCTAACACCATTCATTCTTCAGGTTTTTATCATGTGCTATATTATATAATAATTCTTACGATATTTCCATCTTAGCTATGAATAAAAACGTCACCTCTATGTTGTGACGTTTTTAAAAATTCTTATTCATTTTCACATATTTCATCCCATCTTTTATTACAGGATCTTCAATTACTTCAAGACCAAATTTTTTATAAAAAGCAATTTTATTCACTCTTGCATTGCACCAAAAGGATCTTACCCCTTTTTTTTCTGCTTCCTTTATTGCAAAAGTTAATAACTTACTTCCATATCCTTTGCCCTGCAATTCTTGCAAGGTTGCAAATTTTCGAAATTGGACTATATTGTTCGTTTCAAAAAGGGAAATCACAGAAACTAAGTTCCCATTCGAAAATAACCCATAATGCTTTCCTAAATGATCATCTTTTAATTTTACATATTCAATATCTTTTTCTGGCCACATGACTTTATGTCTCAGATGCCATGTCTCTGCTGCAGAAATTTCTCTTACATCGATAATAGTCCCCTCCTTAACAAACCTCTCTAAACTATACTACGTCTGTCAATTCTAAGTCCATATACCTTATATCAGCCTAAAATCATTATAAAGCTTATAGACATACTTAATTACGTTTACTCAACCATTCTCTAAGGGAAACACTTACTTCGTTTTATCCCGCTCTCTGAGTTAAGCCGTCATTGTAATATTGATTGATTGCCTCATCAAGCCTTTGACTAACCACTAAAACATCTGGATGGGATATTCCTTTTTTAAGTGCCATTGCGTGCATCTCTTCACGTAAGTGATCTATGATATACCATAAAGTTTTCATGACAATTTCCTTTCTATTTTTTATACATTAATCATTATAATGTATGCATTAATACAAAATTTGTCGAAGTACAGTCATCCAGCGAACTTTATTTTCCTATTTTCATTCAGTAACCTTTTTTTTGATCTTACTACTACACTTTGTTTATAATCTATATATATCACCAAAATCTCTAGCTCTTTAATCATCCAATTCCTATACATAGCATTCTTTTTTCAGTGACTTCATTTAAACCGAATCTAATCAATTTTTATTTGCGTTGCTAGCTAATGTTCAATAATACTAAATGAAGTTTAGTGGTTATACTATTGTTAGCGGTGCTTTGATGCCGACTAATCCATAAAAGGAGAAAAATATGCCTAAACCAATTAAGCCAGGTACCGATAATGAACTTGCTGGGACTTATATTGAAGTAGGCTCTCATGGTAATTCTATATCTAATCCTAGAACCATAGAGATTGATCCAGGCGACAGACTTCCACCTACTCAAGAAAATGGACATGGATGGGAAAAGAAGTAACTGTTTTAAGGACCGCCGTGCAAACAGCAGTCCTTACGTTTTTTTATAAAACTGCATTCACACAATGTCGTGTAGATGTAGTTCTGTAACTTTAATTCTATCTTTAATGCTAATCTTGTACAACTTCCTTAACAGAAGAACTCCCGTCTATCCCCTTATTATACCAACGCTTTCAAAACAACTTTAACAAACGGGCGTAAAGTTGGACTATCGTCAAATATGTTGGAGCGGCTTACCTATTTTATCTTGGAGTCATATCACTTAAGAGACGAGTATTCAAGAAGAGGATAAATGAATCGAGACCGACCAATTATAAAAAAATCATCGATCACAAATTATAGTGACAGTGCTATAACTATTTTTTTCAATTGGCCAGAAGGTAAATATTAATCACAACATGTACATCTATTTATATTGTAAAGAAAATTCCATTTGACAGAATGCTTCATTTCATCTGTGATTATTTCAAATAGCATATCTCTATGTCTTTGTGAACATAGCCCAAACATAATTCTCCTATACATTTCTACTGCATTTAGTTCTCCAAATAAGGCTGTCTCAATTGCATCACAGTAACTCTCTGGCTCTTCAAATTCTTGGCCTGGCTGTTTACAAGGTGGTTGTTTGCAGGTTATCTCCTCATAAATGATTCGAAACATTTTAAAATGTTTCATCTCGTCATTCCTAATGCTCTCGATAATTTTACACTGCTTTCTATCAGGTGCCATCTGTAACAAGCATTGATAAAACATACGATCATGAGCTTCATCTTCTAGTGCTTCAATAATAAGACTAAGCGAACATTGTACAAGTCTAGGATCACAACAGCACTCAGTATTGCCGTACATGACAAAACCTCCTATCAAATTTACATATTCATTATAGACTATTCGAGGTTGCTTAAAATGGTGTTTAGCCTCATTTGCTCTGTCCTTACCCAAATGAATATTATCGTAAATTTGTTTCTTACTAAAAGAGCAGCCAACTACTCTCTAACCCATTCACACCTTTTCCCTAATAAGCATAGCGAAGTAGCTCAAAAACTTGATGATTTAAATAAATAGTACGTTTGTAGTACGCTTAATGAAAAATATGCCTGCGAAACCTTGATTATACAAGGATTCACAGGCATATTATTATGTCGCGGGGCACTGCCGTTTATTCTGCAAAGGGCATTTTTCTTTATTCTCTCTGGCTTTGCCAGTTATGCCCGCCACTCCATGGTGAACGCTCTCTTTCAGCAAGCAGAAATCCCTGTATTTACGCGGGTTGAGGATAAAAAAAGACCCTGCATTAGCTTCGTTAAAAGCTTTTATGCAAGGTCTTTTTGTCTATGTCGGCGGGTTAGCCACTTTGGCCCTTTGGCGAATAAATGGCAGTGCCCCACGACATAGTATCCTCGACCTTGTTACAATTATTATAGACTCTCCCCATTCAAATTACAAGAAAACAACTTATCACAGAAGCACATACAGCCTCATTCAGCGCTTAAGATTTTATTTAGCGCTTGAAAATTTTCGTCTGAAATTTTAGATGGTGTAATTACCTTTTTTTCTATATAGAATTGTGGGCTTACCTTCGACAACCACAAGCACCTTGTACATGTAAATACTACTCCCAGTATATTATCAATATTCTCATCTAAAATTCTGTTAATCAGTCTATTATTGGGCTTCCCAAAATGTTCAGCCATTACACGTTTTACTTCTTTAGTTATTTCAAAAACATCATTGTACTCGTAATCTTTTAACTTATCAGCAAAACAATTATACACATCAATAAAAACCAATCTATAAGTGTTTTCAGTTTTATCAATCTGATTTAATTGTTTGCAGGCCTTGCTAAAATTTTGTTCTAACTTACTATCAGATTTTATTCTTTTACATTCAATATATATTGTCTTGTTATTCTTTTTGGCCACGACATCCGTTAATTGCTCAAAATCTATTTCATATCCATTTTTTTTAAACATTGCAGCGACTAAAAGTTCATAAAGAAAATCACGCGGTTGATCGTCTCTATTAACGGAGTTATAGAAATCTTGTCCAGAAACTATTTTCTCTATTCTCTCATCCAAACTATTACTTTCAACCTCTTTAAATGCTTCATAGACTTGAACCATTTGAATACACTCTTGTGCCGCTTCATTTAGCTTTGCAAATTTAGCTTCTAAATCTAATATGTCTTCAGGATTGCCCTTATTGTAAAAATCATCAATATATCTCTTATACCTTGAATATCTAGAAAGTTCAATTTTCAAGTTCTTATCTTTTATCCATTTAAACGCATCATTGAATTGCTCCATAATACGCGCAGTATGTGATAACTCATATGTTAATTTATTTACACCATCCATTTTTGCTCTCACTTTCCACTCATGGTTTATCTATTATATACTTCAACGTTCTTCCCTTCATTACAATACATTCTTCCTTATATTTAATGATATGAACATACTCTGATATTTTTCTTATTTTTATTCATCAGCTTCTCGATTAGCTCTAACTACTTTCCAATATGTTTTTTTGTCCTCTAATTTTTCACGCTTTGATTCTACCTCATAATTCATTTTATGTTTTTTAAAAATTGTATTGATTTTAGAAACTCCGTAAACTCTCTCCTTATTAGGGTCTTGTCTTGGAAATGCTTTATCATGCAACTCCGTAAACTCTTTGCTGAATTTATCCTGAGCATCTTTAAACAGTGGCCCTTCATTGCTAACATATGCTTCAAGGAACTCGATCAACTTTTTTTCTTCCTTGCTCTTACCTGCTATGGTTATATCATTTTCCTCATTATACTTTTTCCCGAACCAAGATAACTGATATTCTAAGTAGCTTTGTCCACTAACTTTCAATCCTTCATCAGTTCTCTTCATTTCTTCTAAAATAGCTTTATACCTAGACTCATATTTTCCTACTAATGACCTAGCTATTCGGTTTGGAAATAATCGCGTAGGAATGTTTCGATCTCTCGCAAACAAACGCTTGGCGGTTTTCCAATCTTCGCTTTTGTTGTTATAGTATTTATTAAGGAACTCTGCTTCATGTTTATATTTTTTATCCTCCGGAGCTCCATCATAAGCCAGATCATAACTATAATAAGCGTCCTGTTGCTTCATTAAATAAGAAAGCCTACTTTCAATCTGATCTTCATCAAACCTTTTAATATAGAGGGTAATTTTATCATTGCTATTATCTACTCTGCCACGACCGACCATTTGCAAACATTTCACTTTAGAAATATCGGAAACAACAATGTTGTTTATGCCTCTAAAGTTTATCCCATTATCGATTACAGACGTAGCAATGAGAACCTTAGTTTCACTATCGAAGCTTTCATTGAGTATCATTTTTTGATATTCACTATTATTTTTACTTTCGGCTTTTACAGTTAAAACTTTTCCTTTCAGACAAGGAGAGCTCGCCTTACTCTCTTCATTACTTCCTTTATTAACAGACTCCAATCTTCCTTTAAAGCGTTTACATTCGTCCTTGTTGTCAATAAAAATCAACCAACGTTCATCTCCACTATTAATGATTATATCCGTTAATTCTTTATTGGAAGAATAATATCTGACATCAAGATAGCTGTAATCGCGTTTGAAATGATAAAACACACCCAACTGAGGTTGAACAGAGTATCTATCCTCACAGTCCTTGATATAATCGATACATTCATAGGGAGTTGCACTCATATAAATTCTAATAGCGTCTCTGAATATATTCACTATCTTAGATAGTATCTTATCAGTATCTGGATTAAACATAGCATCAGATGTGAAAAAATGGGCTTCGTCACAAATAACGAATATATACTTCGAAGTTTGTCTTTCTTGTTTTTTCTTTAAATCATCAACTCTATTTAATATGCTTTGATATGATATAACATCAGCAAACTCCCCATAGCAATACATTACATTTTCTTCAGAATCTTGACCATTTATATTATTAATCCGACTTTCCGTCTGCAAACGGAGCGCTATACGATTGCTTATAATGAGGACTTTTTGATCAGTACGTTTTTTATGATTAAGCTCCCTTATATATGGAAGCAAAGTGTTCTCTACAAAGTAATTTTTACCCTGACCTGTTTGCGCTGAAATGAACACGGGTTGATTCGGTTCCCATTTATCCGTATTGCTTTCTATCTCGGAATTATATCCTGTATTTATTTTGAAAGCGTCTCCAATACTATCGGCGACCCTTTTTCTGCCGCATTCTATTTGAACAAATTTTTTCATAGGACAACCGTTCACTAATTCGTTTTTGTCATACGATGGAAATTCCATATCTGGATTGTTTTTTTTAAACAGCATATATTCTTCAACAAGCTCACACTCATAGAATCTACATAATTTACAGAAGTTAAACTTGTATCGCGATGCCGCTTCATCAGTAAGAATTTGAAAATTATTCTGCTTGATCAATTTCTATCTCCTCCTGGTTTAATTTTTCTATGATAAATTTTTTTGTTAAACATATTATATGCATTTTCACAGATCACGGATTTAGGCAATGGAACTATCCTATCATTACTGGCTTCTCAGTATGTGAATGATATTCTAAAAGTGTACCACTTCAAGTCATATTGATATTGAATTAGTTTACCACCTATCATAAAAATCCTGTAGAATATTATCAAATGTTTTGCAGGGAGGAATGAAAGGTGTGATTATTGAGGTGGACATTTATTCAGCGATTCGTGCCCGTTATTCAGATGGAGAATCCATACGCGCCATCGCAAAAGACCTTGGCGTATCAAGACAGACTGTTAAAAAATACTGCGAAGGCGCTACTCATCCAGAAGTGCGAAAAAACTACCAAAGAGAACCTGAAATCATTACTGATACTATCAAAACTTTTATCCTTGGCTACTTTAAAGAAGACGAGAATGAAA
>NZ_FOTS01000033.1 GCF_900114615.1 Pelosinus propionicus DSM 13327
TAAGTAGTTTGCTATGTAGTCATGATATAGAGCTAAAAATTATTTGAGGAGGGGTTAGCTTGATACCTAGAATTAATGTATTGCAAAAATTGATGCAGTCAGGGGTAGTTGCTGTAATTCGAGCACAGAATTCTGAGCAGGCCATTAAGATCACTGAGGCATGTATGAAGGGTGGTATTGCTGCCATTGAAATTACCTTTACTATTCCAGAGGCAGCCCAAGTGATTACGGATTTACGGAAGGTATATTCGCCGGAAGAAATGATTATTGGGGCAGGAACGGTGCTTGATCCTGAAACAGCTAGAATTGCCATTTTAGCAGGCGCTCAATATATTGTCAGCCCATCACTAAACCTGGAGACAGTTAAGTTATGCAATCGTTACCAAGTTCCTGTCATGCCTGGAGCTATGACCATTGCTGAAGTTATTGCCGCCATGGAAGCGGGTGCTGATATCGTAAAAATATTCCCAGGTGATGCCTTTGGACCATCTTTTATTAAAGCCATTAAAGGACCAATTCCACAAGCACCACTCATGCCAACTGGCGGCGTGAATTTAGAGAATGTGGGAGAATGGATTAAAGCCGGTTGCGTCGCAGTTGGCATCGGCGGAAATTTGACAGCGGGTGCTAAAACTGGTGATTATCAGTCTATTGAGGAGATTGCGAAACAATTTATTGGAAAAGTACGTGTTGCTCGCGGTTTATAAAACATATATTTTAGGGGGAATTAATGGTGGAAAAATTAAATAGTTCATTAGTAAATGGGGATTTTTCATTTACAAATGATTTAAAAGTACAAAAATATCCAGGGGATTTGCCTGAACGTGTAATACAGTTCGTTGAAGAGAATTTTTCTAAGAGCTCTTGCTGATTGGATGATTCGTTTATTAAATCAACAAAATTTGTTTAATGATCGTGTTATAGTGGTGCAACCCATTAAAGAAGAACTTGCTGATATGGTCAATGAACAGGACGGCTTATAAAATAAAGTCAAAAAGGAATGTGTCAGAGAAACAATCTAAAATGAAACGAGGGTGTACCCCTTCTGTTACTTCTATCACCGAAGATGGAAGAAAAATTAGTAATGAGCAAATTAAAGAATGTTCTTACGAAAAGAAAAGCTTCCGTCAGTGCAGAGGTCTCTTTGTCCTTGGTTAGCCTATAACCTAAAATGAGTCAGGAATATCCTCGGAAGCAAAGAACTCATAAGACGCTGCCAGTAAAAAATAACAAAGAGAAGTTACTTATAATCAAGTTTGTTACTCAATCATAAGTAGCTTCTCTTTATTTTTTGCAAATTAGTTTTTCTGATGTTGCTTTAGTGAATCAGGTTTCCTTTAATTCAAGGGGCTTGCTGATTCTAGTGACAAGTCAAATACCACCCAGAATTAATACCATTCTCATAATGGTATCAATTCTGGGTGGTTCAGAAAGAAAGATTACCTCCGATAATTGTAATTGCTAGTATTGAGGTAGATGCCTTACCAGCTTCGGTATTGGATAAAATATAGATTCAGAGGAAAAATGCTAATGCTGAAGCTAATACGCCATCATATAGAAGATAAGCTATTGCGTAGAATCCCCACTGTACGGTACCATGTTCAAACAAAGCTGAATAAAAGGAAATAGGATAGCTCCTTAAGCATTGTTGCATATTGCAAGGCATCACAGTGCTGCAATTTTAATTTGACCAGAATACTTGGGATTCTCCAAGCAACGGCACCTGAAAGTGTTAAAGCAATAATCCACCAGGCACCCCCACTATTTACGACACCTTCATTGTTTTCGATTTCCCTCTACAAGTTGAGTTTAAAAAATTACTTGAATATTATGCTCTTTAAAGAGATCCATCCAATTGGCGGCAGGTTCACAGTCCGTAATTACATAATCAATATAGCTAAAATCAAAAAGTTTTACAAACGCGGTTTTATTAAATTTAGTATGGTCTGCTAGTAGAATGACTTTTTCTGCTTGTTTGACCATACTTTTTTTTAATTCACTTTCAGGTTCATTTGACTCCATAATACCTTTATCTAAGGAAAGTGCCTTACAACTCATGATTGTCATATCAACGTAATAGTTTTGGAATGTATTGTGGGCGACGGATCCTACCAGTGCAAGAGAGAAAGCGCGGAGTGTTCCACCCGTCGAAATAATATTGAAATCTGAATTGCTAAAATCATGAGGAATTTTAATTGAATTCGTAATAATGGTTATATTCATTTTGTCCTGAAGGATAGGTAGGAGTTCTAAACAAGTGGTACTTGTATCCATCATAATAGTGGAACCATTATTGATTAGCAGAGCAGCTTTTAGGGCAATTTTTTGTTTAAGATCACTATTGATTGATTTTCTTGCGGGAAAGGATAAATCTTCGTTTGTATGTTGGTTGAGGACAGCACCTCCGTAAGTACGAGTCAGCATATTATCATTTTCTAATTTTTCCAAGTCGCGGCGAATGGTTTCTTCTGTGACATCAAATAATTGACTCAAATTTGATACATGTACTTTTCTGTCTGTTTGAATAATTTCGACAATCTTCTGCCGACGTTCTATGGCAAGCATAAAGGTTTCTCCTTTACATTCAAATATGGCACTTATTTATATTATAACGGTATAGTGACTGTATATCAAACAAAAACAAACATATAAATAAAAGCACCCAAAGAAAGAAAAAACAAATAAAATCAACAAAATAATCTGTTTTTATATTGACAAAAAAGATTATGATGATAAGATTAAAGTAGAAGTTTCAGAAAATAGTAATTAAATCAACAATTGATTTAATTTAAGAAACGTTCTAATTGTGGAAAAACAACATAAATAAACAAGAAGGTATAGTGCTAAAGCTCATTATATAATTCGTCGCAAATAAGGGAGTGCAGATGAAAAAACATATTGCAATTGATATTGGTGCATCAAGCGGACGCTTGGTGAGTGGAAGTCTCAATAATGGAAAAATTGAATTACAAGAAATTTATCGTTTTGATAATGGGGTTATTGGTCAAAATGGAAACTATTTTTGGAATATTGATAAATTGTTTGATGAAATTATTAATGGTTTGAAAGTGGCTAAAGAAACAGGTGTCGAAGAATGTACTCTAGGCATTGATACTTGGGCAGTAGATTATGTTTTGATAGATGCACAAGGCAACCGTATACAAGAAGTTTATGCATATCGTAATGATCGTGTTAAAACAGCCATGATGGACATAGAAAAACAAATATCTCTTACGGATATCTATGAAAGAACGGGAATCCAGCTTTTGCACTTTAATACGTTGTTTCAATTGTATATGCATGATAAGGAAGAATTAAAAAAAGCACATAAAATACTGTTAATACCGGATTATTTGTATTATCGCTTATCAGGAAAATTAATTAGTGAGAAAACCAATGCATCAACAACCCAACTAATGAATCTTGCTACTAAAGAATATGATAATGATTTGTTAAATCTGATAGGTGTAAGGCGCGAACAGTTCGCTATGTTAACTGAGCCAGGTGCATCTATAGGAATGATGCCTGCATCCCTACGGGAACAGTATAATTTACCTCAATGTGAGCTAGTCTGTGTAGCAAGTCATGATACCGCCTCCTCTGTTCTGGGAGTTCCAGGGGCAGGTAAGCACTTTGCTTATCTTTGTAGTGGAACTTGGTCTCTTATGGGAGTAGAAAATGCTTACCCCATCGCGAATGCACAGTCCTATTCCATGAATTTTACGAATGAATGGGGAGCTTATGGAACCTATCGATTTTTAAAAAATATTATGGGACTTTGGCTGATTCAGGAAGTGCATCGTGATTTAGGTACAGAGTTTTCCTTTGCCGATCTTATGATGGAAGCTGAAAAAATTATACCTTTCCAGTTCTTAATTGACTGTAACGATGATTGTTTTTTGAAACCGGAGAATATGATCAGCGAAATTCAAAACTATTGCAGCCAAACAGGGCAATTAGTACCAAATACAAGGGGAGAGCTTGCCAGGTGCATTTTTGATAGTCTTGCCTTAATGTACCATAAGACACTAGAGGAACTTGTCACGATCACTGGACATTCGATTGATTTTTTACATGTAGTTGGAGGAGGCGTGCAAAATGAACTGCTTTGCCAAATTACAGCAAATGTTCTACAAATTCCAGTGATTGCAGGTCCAGTAGAATCAACTGCACTAGGTAATATTTTGGTGCAGATGATTAGTAAGGGGGAAGTGAATACTATTGCTGAAGCTCGAAAAGTGATTATGAAATCTTTTGCTATAAAAACATATCAACCTACTAAAGTCGAAAATTTAGATGAAGTGTATAAAAGATTTAACCAGTTAATAAGAACATGCTAATTATATTAATTTTAAAATAGTAGGTTATGATCTATAAGAGCATTTTTAATAAAAATATAGAGTTGTAGAGGGAGAAATATAAAATGGAAAATTTGCTGAACAGACGATATGAAGAAGCAAAAACAATTTACGCTGCAATAGGAATTGATGTGGAAGCAGTGCTCACTAAACTGGCACAAGTAAAACTTTCACTGCATTGCTGGCAAGGAGACGATGTGCATGGTTTCCTTAGAAATGAAGCATTATCAGGTGGCATTTCAGTTACAGGTAATTACCCAGGAGCAGCTCGCACCCCTCAAGAGCTCCGTCAGGATTTAGAAAAAGCACTTGTGATGATTCCCGGAAAGCATAAGGTGAATTTACATGCCATTTATGCCGATACTGATGAAAAAGTTGATATAGATGCATTAGAACCGAAGCATTTTACACCTTGGGTAGACTGGGCAAAAGAACATGGGCTTGGTTTGGACTTCAACCCAACTTGTTTTTCCCACCCTAATTTCCAGAATGGATTCACTATAAGCCATCTTGATCGCAACATTCGAAATTTTTGGATAAAACATTGCAAAGTATCTCGCAGAATTGCTGAATATTTTGGTAAAGAATTAAAGCAGACTTGTGTTACGAATTTCTGGTTTCCTGATGGATTTAAAGATGTACCTATTGACCGCATGGCACCTAGAAAACGGATGAAAGAAGCACTTGATGAGGTGTTTGCTGAGAAAATAAGTTGCCAATATATTGTGGATGCAGTGGAAAGCAAGTTGTTTGGCATTGGTTCAGAAAGTTACGTAGTAGGCTCCCATGAATTTTGCTTGAATTATGCGATTCAAAATAAGAAGGCAATTTGTTTAGATGTAGGTCATTTTCATCCGACAGAAACCATATCAAACAAGCTTTCTGCTATAGCGTTGTTTGATACTGAAATTTTGCTGCATGTGAGTCGTCCAGTTCGCTGGGATAGCGATCATGTTGTTATTATGGATGATGAATTACAGGAAATAGCCAAAGAACTTGTACGTAATGATTTGTTAGGTAAAGTTCATATAGGGCTAGATTATTTTGATGCTAGCATTAATCGCATTGCTGCATGGGTAATTGGATCGCGTAATATGCTTAAAGCATTGCTTCGTGCGTTGCTTGAGCCGACTGAAATGCTAAAAGAAGTTGAAAATAAAGCTGATTTTACAACCCGCTTAGCTATGTTAGAAGAAATGAAATCCTATCCTTTCGGTGCAATCTGGGATTACTATTGCGAAACAATGGATGTTCCGATTCGAGAATCATGGTTGGCAGATGTAAAGAAATATGAAATAGACGTATTGCTAAAACGATAGGATTAGGATAAGTAATTGCATGCCATAATAATGGCTGCTAGTCAAGGAATGGAGGAATAAATATGGGATTAATTACAACACAACATAAAATTCCCTTTGTAAATGAGATGATGGAAGTTACTCGCAATATGTGGGAACTAGGCTGGGATGAACGTAATGGTGGCAACCTCAGTTATCTTCTAACAGAGAATGAGGTGGAAAAATATATCGATATAAATGATGTAAAGCGGACTCTTTCTCTTGAATTCCCAGTCAAAGAGTTGAGCGGCAAATATTTTATTGTAACTGGAACGGGTAAATTCTTTAAAAATGTGGCTGCCAACCCGGAAGAGAATCTTGGGGTTATTCGTGTAACAAAAGATGGAAATGGGATTGATATTTTATGGGGATACGACGATGGTAGTCGACCCACTAGTGAATTAGCAGCACATTTTATGAGTCATAGTGAACGCCTGCAGAAAGATCCAGATCATCGTGTTATCATGCATGCTCATGCTACAAATACACTGGCGATGACTTTTGTGCATGATCTTGATGAGAAGATTTTCACCAAAACTTTGTGGCAGATGTGTACAGAGTGTTTGGTTGTTTTTCCCGATGGCATTGGTGTCGTTCCCTGGATTGTTCCGGGAACGAATGAAATAGGTCAAAGAACAGCAAAAAAAATGAAAGATTATCGGTTGGTTATATGGCCACAACACGGAATCTTTGGCGCAGGTACAACAATGGATGAGACCTTTGGCTTGATCGAAACTGTGGAAAAGGCAGCGCAAATTTATATGCTGATTAGTTCTCATCAAGGAGGAGTGAAACAAATTATTACAGAGCAGCAACTTACTGATTTGGCCAGATTCTTCGGGGTGAATCCAGTAGAAGGAATACTCAATGCAAAATGAAAATAAGTTTTCACAGTAAAGAAGGGAGGGAAAGAAATGATTCGTAAAGCATTTCTGATGAAACTATTTGATAACTGTTATGAAGAATACAAAAAACGTCACGATGAGATCTGGCCAGAAATGGTTAAGATGCTAAAAGAACATGGGGCATGCAATTATTCGATTCATTTTGATCCCAATACCAATTCATTGTTTGCGTACCTTGAAATTGAAGATGAAAGTCAATGGCGTAAAAGCAGCGAAACATTGGTTTGCCAGGAATGGTGGGCTTATATGAAGGAGGTGATGGAGACTCATTCTGATAATTCTCCGGTGACAGTTAACTTGCAAGAAGTATTCTTTTTAAAATGACTATAAAGTGGAAAAGGAGTGTTAATTAAATTTATGGCAAATAGTTTGAAGGGCGTTGGAAGAAGAGATATAGTACATAAAATAAATTTACTTATGGATAATTTAATCAATATTAAAGACGAAACTGGAGAGTTTCTATTAAAGCTCGACGATGGAAGGATTATAGATACGAAAGGCTGGGGCGGCTGGGAATGGACCCATGGAATTGGGTTATATGGAATGTATAAGTACTATGAATTAACCCAAGACGAAAAAGCTTTATGTATTATAAATGAGTGGTTTACTGCTCGGTTTGCAGAGAGGAGCACAACAAAAAATGTCAATACAGTGTCGCCTTTCTTGACCTTAGCTTATTTATATGAAGATACAAAAATTAAATCCTATCTGCCTTATTTAGAGCAATGGTTGGATTGGGTCATGTATGAAATGCCTAGAACAGACGAAAATGGTCTGCAGCATATTGTTTATAATAGTGAAAATAAGCAACAAATTTGGGATGATACCTTAATGATGTGTGTGTTGCCCTTAGCAAAAGTAGGTAAGCTTTTCAATAATCTTGCGTATATAGAAGAAGCAAAAAAACAATTTTTATTACATATCAAGTATTTGGCAGACAAAAAAACGGGGCTTTGGTTTCACGGCTGGAATTTTGAAGGGCGGCATAATTTTGCAAATGCTTTATGGGCAAGAGGAAATTGCTGGATAACAATAGCTATACCTGAATTCTTAGAGCTTTTGGACTTGAATGAGGATGATTCTATAAAAGAGTTTCTTCTAGATGCATTAAAAAATCAAGTAGAAGCATTGGCTAAATGTCAGGATGAACATAGTGGCTTGTGGCATACCATATTGGATGATGATACTTCTTATTTAGAAGCTTCGGCTACAGCTGGTTTTGCTTATGGCATATTGAAGGCAGTTCGCAAGCGTTATATTGATAAGAAATATGAAGAGATAGCGATTAAAGCAATACAGGGGATTTTGAATAATATCAGCGAAGATGGCGAGCTACAAAATGTCTCTTTTGGAACCCCTGTCTTTAATACTATTCAAGAGTATAAAGATATACCTCTTACCTCTATGCCTTATGGACAATCTCTTGCAATATTATGTCTGTCAGAATATTTACATAGTTATATTTAATACGCTTATTTTAGTAGTACTTCGTAATGTTACCTACTTTCCAATCATTATATCATTTTTTTATAATTTTGATTTTAGACCTATTACAGCTAAATATACTTTTCAATTGATGAAATTAGTGGAGAGAAGGAAGGCTTTTATTGTTGTTGCTGGGTAAAACAATGTAATTGGACTAATCATATTTTGAAAGGAAGAGTGTTTATATGATTGGAGAAGAGCGAAAATTAAAATTTATCAATTATTTTTCCTATGGTATAACCGATTTTATAGGCGCGGGAGCCTTTGCATTAACGAGCGCATGGTTATTATATTTCTATACTACATTTTGTGGATTAACATTAGTAGAAGCTAGCTCTATATTTGCATTGGCGCGTATTGTTGATGCAGTGGCTAGCCCTACAATGGGTTTTATAACCGATAATTTTCACAAAACTCGATTGGGCAGAAAATTTGGCAGACGCAAATTTTTTTTACTGATCAGTATTCCCTTGGTTATTTGTTATTCATTCATATGGATGACTGGCTTTTCCTATCTATATTATCTGATGACATATATCATATTTGAAATTGTATACACTATGATATTAATCCCTTACGACACATTAGCAGCGGAAATGACATCAAATTATAAAGTGCGTGCAAAACTTACCAGTGCCAGAATGTATTGTGCTCAGTTTTCGGCATTTGTAGCAGCATTCTTGCCAGGGAGATTAATCAACGCTTTGGGAAAAGAATCTTCTGGATCTTTTTTATATGCAGGAGCCATTTTTACCGGCATTTTCATAGTTGTGCTAATACTTGTATATAACTTTACCTGGGAAAGATCGTTAGAAGAAATAAAATCCACAGAGTCTAAAGAGCCAAAAGTAAAATTGGGTATTGGACAGAACATACAAAAAATTTATATCGATTTAATCACAACTCTTAAAATTCAAACATTCAGAGCTCATTTGGGAATGTACATAGGCGGATATCTAGCACAAGACACTTTCAATGCCGTATTCACTTACTTTATCGTGTTTGCTCTTTTTAAAGATGCGGTTTTAGTGTCAAATTTGCTGGCTATCATGTATATATTTCAAATTGCTGGTGTGGGAATAGCCACATATGTGACATTGAAAGTGAGTCCAGGATCAGCCTTTAGAATTGTATCTTCTCTGTTTATGCTAAGTATTTTTGGGTATTTGGCTATATATGGTGTTGGTGCTGATAGTGTAATTGCCTTGTATGTAGTGTCAGCTGTTGCTGGGCTTGGAAGAGGCGGGATTAACTTTATTCCTTGGAACAATTATACCTTTGTCCCTGATGTAGATGAAATTGTATCTGGTGGTAGAAGAGAAGGTGTTTTTGCTGGATTTATGTCTTTTTTAAGGAAAGCTTCACAAGCACTTGCAATCTTTGTGGTTGGGATTATATTGCAAGAGTTTAATTTTGTCTCTGGCATAAAGCAACAGTCTCATGAAGCCTTGACAGCTATGGTGGTTATATTGGTACTGGTACCTTTAGCATTCCTCATTGTAGGTATTATAGGGTCATATAAATTTAAAATTACAGATGCATCACATTCTATACTCAAAAAAGAAATTGAAAGAATAAAAAATGGCGGTCTTAAAAGCGACGTAGATGATATAACTCGCAGTACTGTTGAGGTTTTAACGGGATGGAAGTATGAAAATTTATGGGGCAATAATCCGGTGGGGTATGAAAATTGGAAAAAGTACAATAGAGTAGAAAAACCATTGATATCTAATTCTACCCCCAAAAATATAGCCGATTAAGATGTGCTTAAAATATCGTAAATATGAACAGCTTAAAATCTGATTAATTATATTTTAAAACAGGGGAGAAAATAATAAAAATTGAAAATATATGACAATTTGCTCTGATTATAACATCTGGGATTGATCGCATTGGGGTGTTGCTTGTACACCTTAAGTAATCCTTTTGGTAATGTTCGAATTTGACATATAATTCAATGTTTATTACTAGAAGGACTGTCGGAGGAAAGGGAGGGATTTTAAGCTTCCGCTGCTAGTCTAGTTCTTGTAGTTTGCGATAGATATGAGCATTGTTGGGGAAACAATGGACGCTCAGCTTACATTTTCTAGTTGACTTAGAAAAAAGTCAATAACTTAGGAGGGATAAGATGAAAAAGGGTTTGATTATTACATTAGCACTAGTATTTATGCTTAGTATTGCTGGTACAGCTTTTGCTGCCAAGCGTACTTTTGATGATGTTCCGCATACTGATTGGTCATATGGCGCTGTTAACAAATTGTTGCAAGCTGGTATCATTGATGATTATGATGATAAAACTTTCAAAGGTGAAAAAATTGTTACCCGTTATGAAATGGCTCTGATTGTACGCAGAGCTATCGAAAAATCAGAAAAAAATAAAAATATAGATGATGAATCAAAAGCACTTATAAAGAAAATGACCACCGAATACGGCAGCGAACTCAAGGACTTGGGTGTTGGCTTTCTAGCTACTTCTGAGTCATCTTCAAAAAATAAAAAAGGGAATGTCATAGATTGGAGTGGTTCAAACTTTCGTATCCGATCTGACCGTAAATATACAACAACAAGTACGGGTACAACAACCTCCAGTTCGCGCCCGAAAGATTTCAATTACAATTTTGAATTGGTAGGCCGTTCAGAATTTGCTCCAGGTTGGACTGCGGAAGTTAGATTAGAAGGCAACAAAGATTCTAATGGTGTTGATACTGCTGCGGCTGATAACCTTTCTGGTGATTTTGATATTGAACAAATGTTTATTACAGGACCTGTTGGTTCAGGTACTTTGGAAGCGGGGAGATTTAAGAATAATCCTATTTTTGGCTTTGTAAACAAGGAGTTTGGAGAAGGGTTTCGTTATAGCTTTGGTAAGGTAGTAAAAACAAATATAAGTTGGGCTAAAAATGACAGTAAATATACATATGTTAAGACAAAGACTGTTACATCTAGTTCTGCTGGGCTTGCAGGAGAATCAAGTCTTAATCCTGGTTATGGCACGAATGTAGCTACTATAGATTTCAAATATTCTCTAGACAAGACAACTGATTTATTTGGTGCAGTTTATCTTACCAATAGTTCTAACTCAACGTATAAATCAGGTAGAATTTTCGAGGGTGCTTTTGCTAAAAAGCTCACTTCCGATGTTACATTGCGAGGAGATTATGCCCAAAGCAATCGCGACGACAACAATCACGCATATTATGCCAGCATAAGCTATAAGAAAGCTGATCTTGCTAAAGTCAGATCTTATGGCTGGGTTTTTGAAGTAGTAAGGAATGAGGCTAAGGCTACCATTAAGACAGATTCTGATATCAAAGATTATGCATATGATTCTACAAAAACAGGTTTAATGACTAATTCAGGGGAAACTCTTTCCAGTATTACGAATGGACAAAAGGGATTTGATATTGTATATCAGTATGTTCCTGTTAAAAACATGAAATTTACTGGCAGATATCTTTATGCTATGCCTATTAACGGAGATACTTATGATCATAAAACGCAAATTCGATTGCAACTGGAAGTCTTCTTTAATTAAAAAAGTTGAATCATTGTAATATCATTTTGAGCTTCTTCAGTTCTTGCTTTGAAAACAACATAATTTGTTGTTTTCAAAGCATTATGAGAATTATTGAATAAATTTAAAGTTATTTTTTTTAGAAAAGTCATCTTCAAGTTGTCAGCAAACTGCTAAGCTAAATGGAAAGGAGAACAATGTTAGTATGAGTGACATGAAAAAATGGCAGCATGAAGAAAGCGCAAAGTATATGGTTGCTGTATTAGAGCGTAAAGGTTTTGAGGCATATTGTGTAACTGATTTAGAAGAGGCAAGAAATAAAGTTCTAGATATAATACCAGAGAATGTATCTATAGGTCTTGGTGGTTCTGTAACCCTGGAAAAGATGAACATATTAGATACGCTAAGGTCTGAAAAGTACAGCCTGATTGATCGTTATCAAAAAGGTTCTTCAGAACAGCATATTAGATTTTATAAAGAGGCCTTACTGGCTGATTACTTTTTAACAGGAGCAAATGCTGTTACCAGAAATGGAGAAATTGTATGTACTGATTGTTCAGGTAATCGAGTTGCTGCTATGATTTTTGGACCAGAAAAAGTCATAGTGGTGGTTGGAGCAAATAAACTTGTAGAAGATATTGATGAGGCATTAAAGAGAATAAAAAAAATTGCTCCAATGAATGCAAAAAGAAACAATCATCAAACACCTTGTACATTTACAGGAAAATGCGAAAATTGCAATCATCCGGAGCGTATGTGTAATTACACAGCGATCATACACAATGGAATGAAGGTTAAGGGGCGAACAACTGTAATCGTTATAGCAGATGAGGTTGGATTTTGAGATTTCCCCAATGGTTAATCGGCAAAGGCAACTAATAAAAATGGTCAATGGAAGTGAAAAAATGGAATTTGATGTTGAATTGATAACTTGTGGCTTGAAAGCCAAGTTATCAAATGGAATTATAACTGTCGAATTTGATGAAAACGCTATGGTAACGTCGCTGACTAAAAATAATATAGAACTGGTTAAAAACTTAAGTGGTGCAGCTACAGACCCGGATAAAGATCATACATTTTATCTTGACTATCATGCGGAGGGCAAATTTAGAAATATTACAGTGAGCAATTTGAAAGTGCTTAAGAATACTAAAGATGAGGCTCATATTGCTTATATTGATACAACAGGCTTGCTGCATATTGAGTATAACATACTCATGAAAAAAGGGGAAAGCGGGCTGCATTCCTATGTTGTTGCCAAAAACAATACAGAAAAACAATTCAAACTTAGTGAATTGCGGACGGTTTATCGTTTGGATTCTGGTATTTTTGATCATGCTTATAATTCGGAACGAAAAGGCAAACAACCTGTGCACAGCCATTTATGCCAAGGGAAAAAAATCCAGGATGAAACTTATGAATTGCCGGATGGTGAAGAATATACCAATGGCAAAATATATTCCAAATATGATTATGCTGGCTATTATAAGGACAATCCTTTTTGGGGGCAGTACGGAAACGGTTTTGGGTTTTGGTTTATTCCGGTAAGCAATGAGTATTATCCCAGCGGTCCTTTAAAGCAGGAATTATTAGTACATTATAACGCGATTATCTTAAATTATATGACTGGCGCTCATTTTGGCACAGGTGATTTTTATGTACCGCCAAGCTGGCAGAAATTATACGGGCCCTGGTATCTTTATATAAATTGCGGCAACGAGGAAGAAATGATTTGTGATGCCGCAGTAAAAGCTGCTGCTGAAGAACAAAAGTGGCCGTACGATTGGGTTAATGAATCTCTATATCCTATGATTAGAGGCGCTGTCACAGGAAAATTAACAATTACTCACAAGCGGTCCAGCAACAGGATGATGGTTGTTTTAGCAAAACCCGGTGGTGATTTTATCAGGCAAAAAGCGGATTATATTTTTTATTCACAAGTTGATAAAAATGGGAATTTCAAATTAAATAACGTCAGGGCGGGGACATATACATTGTATGCCTATGCTACGCAAGGCGACATAACTAGTGAATTTCAAAAAGATAATATAGTTGTTAAAGATGTTGATATACATCTAGGTGAAATCATTTGGGATCCAGTTTATCGCAAAAATAAGCTCTGGCAAATTGGCAACGCTAATCGTACTGCAACAGGATTTAAATTTGGCAATGAATTAAGAAATTATAAATGGCACTGTATGGTTCCGGGACGGTTGGATTATGTAATAGGGAAAAGCCAAGAGAGTGAAGATTGGTATTATGCACAAGCGAAACCGGGAGACTGGAACATACGCTTTCTGATGAAAGATGTTGCAGCTAAGAAATATTATTTGACAGTAGCCATTGCAGCAGCTACAAAAGGCAAAATTGATGGAGCCGAAGATCCTGATGTAATTATCAAAGTGAACGACCATGTAGTAAAAGCTCTTTCTTATTCTAGTGATACTACGATTTATCGTTCAGCGACTCAAAGCGGCTGGTATCATTTGCAGGAGATTGAATTGG
Source organism: Pelosinus propionicus DSM 13327 (assembly GCF_900114615.1). Classification (GTDB taxonomy): domain Bacteria; phylum Bacillota; class Negativicutes; order DSM-13327; family DSM-13327; genus Pelosinus; species Pelosinus propionicus. The sequence continues at coordinate 14,105 of NZ_FOTS01000033.1, forward strand.
ATGCAGCTATGTTACATACTGGGGAGAATATCGTTACTTTTACCAACAACCATAGCGCCATAATGTATGACACAATTTTATTAGAAAGTGATTAATACCAAATATCCAGAAAAAATTGAAATATTAAAAAATATATTTTATGGAGGGATATGAATGTATAGACGCTTGCTATGGGTATTTCCAATTATCTTGTCAATCTTATTTTGTTCTTTGGAACCAGTTATGGCTGCTCAACGTTCGAGTGCAATAGATGAAAAGACATCGAAGGAGATTGGACAAGATGTTCAGTTAACGGTTGATGGTTTGAAAGTTAGAATATCAAATGGATTATTGACCGTCGAATTTAAGGAGAACGGTACAGTTCAGTCGTTAGTAAAAAATAATGTGGAGCTAGCTCACAATATTGTAGATGGTAAAGATACTTTTTATGTGGACTATTACGCAGAAGGTAAAGCTAGACCGTTAACTGTGGCTGAGTTGAAGGTCATCTCAAATACTGCAGATGAAGCTCATATTGCTTATATTGATAAAACGGGTATGCTCTACGTTGAGTATCATACTATTATGAAAAAAGGAGAAAGTGGAATTTATTGTTATACGGTTGTAAAAAATAATTTTGGGAATGAATTTAAGCTTAGCGAGTTGCGATCAGTGTATCGACTAGACACTGGTATTTTTGATCATGCTTATAATGCAGAACGAAAAGGTAGGCAGCCGCTGCGCAGCTATATGATCCAGTACAAAAAAATCCAAGATGAAACCTATGAATTACCGGACGGTGAATTATATACCAACGGTAAGATATATTCGAAGTATGATTATGCTGGTTATTTTAAAGACAATCCTTTCTGGGGGCAATATGGTAATGGCTTTGGCTTTTGGTTTATTCCAGTCAGCACGGAATATTACCCGAGCGGTCCTTTAAAACAAGATCTTTTAGTGCATTATGATGCCATTACATTGAATTATATGACAAGTGCTCATTTTGGAACAGGTGATTTTACAGTTCCGGCTAATTGGGAGAAATTATATGGTCCATGGTATGTTTATGTAAATGCTGGAAATGAAGATGAAGTGATTCGTGATGCCAAGGAAAAAGCGATAACCGAGGGAAAAAAATGGCCATATGCTTGGATGACTGAGCCACTATATCCTATCCAGAGAGCCTCTGTTACAGGGAAATTAGCTATGACTCATAAACGGTCCAGTGAAGGAGCAATGGTCGTTTTAGCTAAATCCGGCGGCGATTATATCAGACAGAAAGGGGATTATATATTCTATTCCCAAGCTGATAAAGATGGAATTTTCAAATTGAATAATGTTAGGCCTGGAACATATACTTTGTACGCTTATGCCACAAAAGGATATATAACTAATGAATTAAATAAAGATAACATAGTTGTGGAGAAAGCTAATATGAATCTGGGAACGATTAGTTGGGATCCACCCTATCATAAAAATAAGTTATGGCAAATTGGTGTGGCCGATCGTACTGCAAAGGAATTTAAGTATGGTAATGAATTAAGAAATCATAAGTGGCAAGCTGATGTTCCTGAAAAATTAGATTATGTGGTGGGTAAAAGCAAGGATAGCGAGGACTGGTATTATGCGCAAACCAAATCGGGAGATTGGAATGTACGATTTAATATGCAGAATGTCAATGAGAAAAAATTCTATCTGACGGTAGCTATGGCGGCTTTTACTAAAGGCGGCATCTATGGAAAGAATGGGAATTTAGCCATTACAGTGAATGGACATACTGTTAAAACCATTACATATACCAATGACAGCACTATTTATCGATCTGGTAACAAAAGTGGCTGGTACCACATGGAAGAAATAGAGATTAGTTCCGATTTGTTACAAGCAGGTGAAAATGTTATTACTTTTACTAATAATAACAGTGCCATAATGTATGACACGATATTGTTAGAGAGTGATTGAGCGATTCTTAGGATACGTTTGGATAAAATAGTTAATTATAATGTATTTTGAGGGGAGAATATAGGATGGAAAAACCTGTTCGTGAACTAAAGTTAATCAATAAATTGGGGTTTGCGTGTTATCAAATGTCCACAGTGACAGATACGCTAGTTAATGCCTGGCAAATGTATTTTTACACAACATTTTGCAATATATCCATTGTTATGATTACCTCTGTACTTGCTGCGAGCAAACTGATTAGTGCCTTTCTTACTCCAGTGATGGGGTCAATTAGTGATAATCTTTATAAAACGAAGTTTGGCAGAAGATTTGGAAGAAGAAAAGCTCTTCTCCTCATTTCCATTCCTTTCAAAGTACTTACTTTCCCACTTTATTGGATACCGGATATGCCGACAATTTATTATGCAACATTACTGATAGTAACCGCGTTTGTTAATCCGCTAGCAATTGTTTCTCAAGGTACTTTTGCCGCAGAAATGACAAGAACACCCTCTGAACGGGCACAATTAGCAGGGCTGAATCAGGTTGGTGCGGCCATTGCAGGTATATCTTCGTCTATGGCTACCGTATATTTCTTTAGCGTTTTCGGTGACAAGAATCCTATGACATTTTTCATCGCCGCAATCGTTTATGATTTAGTATCACTTGTCATGCTGGTACTATTTTATCTATCGGTATTTGAACGTCCGATAGATGAAACATTATTGCAAGTAGCTCAGCCAAGACCGTCCCTGCTCCAGCATTTTGTGACGATTGGTCGTGATTTTTCTTCTGCTATCAAGCTAAGAGCTTATCGATTGTATTTGGGGATGTATTTATCAGAGCAGATGTTTCGGTCATTAGCTGGCACAATCAATACTTATTTTATTGTTTTTGTATTAATGCTAAATCCAAAAGTGGTTTCGGTATCCACAAGCATGGGCTTTGTGTTTGGAATTGCATTCTTGACATTCCATATATGGCTAACCGCTAAGACTAACGGTAATGTTACCTATCGCTTAGGAGGAATTGGCGCTATCATTGTTCTCTTAGGGTTCCTCTATCTTGGCGTAGTAAAACCAGCGCATATGGAAATATTATTGATTACGTTTATCGTTGCTATGAATTTCGGCAAGGCAGGTTTAGTTAACGCCATGCAGTATACATTTGCATTCATACCTGATATTGATGAAGTAATGACAGGCAGAAGAAGAGAAGGGGTATACTCAGGGGTTAGTAACTTTTTGGATGTACTCTTTACTACTCTTGAAGTATTAATTGTTGGAGTGCTGTTAGAAGCAACTGGCTTTGTCAAGAATTCGGCCAGTCAGCCTCAAAGCACAATCGACGCACTGCTGATATTATATACCATTGTTCCTATTATTATGATTATTATTGGTATAGCAATTTCATTTAGATTTAGATTAGATAGAAAAGTTCATAAGATATTGGCTGAAGAGGTACAAAGATTGAAAAATGGTGGTTCTAAAGCAAACGTTTCTAATGAGGCTAAAGCGGTTGTAGAAGATTTGACGGGTTTTGCTTATGACAAATGTTGGGGTAATAATGATTTACTCTGCTGCGAAGTTAAAAATCAGCCAGATCATTCTACTGTAGTAAAGTAATGTCGCGTTTGAAAAATATGTTCAAAATTTTAACAATGTCATTTGAATGCTGCGGGAAATTGAGTTTATGAGATCATAAAGAAGATACATATAATAGTTACATTATAACTAACTTATAAACCCTACTCAAAAAAATATTGTCGCAATTATTGAGTAGGGTAAGTCACTATACTAATATATTCTCTTATAAGGAGTAGTGAATTTAATGAACTGGTTAAATAATTCTAGAATGGCGATTAAGTTAACTTTATTGATTTCTGTATTTATGATTTCATTAGCTGCGGTAGGATGTACAGGTTACTATTATTTATTAAAAGCCAGTAATGAGATGAATTCAATGTATAATGCGTATATGTTGCCAGTACAGTGGCTAAATGATAACCGTAATCAGTCACGGAAAATTGAAGCAGAAATGTTCGATTTGATGATTACTAAAGAAGATAAACAAAAGAAGCATATAATAGCTGATATTGATTCCCGGGAAAAATTGGCAATTTATAAAAACCTTGAATCCTATGAGAAAATCAGATTGGATGATTTTGAGTCTGAGACATTAAAGCAGACTTACAGCAATTTAGAAAAATACCGTGTGATAAGGCAGGAGGTTATTAACCTTGCTGTGCAGGACAAAAAAAGCGAAGCATATGAGTTATATACAAAAGAAGCTCGTCCTGTATTTGATAAACTAAGCATAAATTTACGCGACCTTACCGATTATAGGGAAGAAGCTGCTGATGGAATTAACAAACAAAATAAAAATGATTTTGAAAAGGCAATCTTGTGGTTTATTTCCATAATTATAATTGCTATGATAGCGGGAATAGCAGTGGGGTGGATTATTACACGTTCAATTACCAGGTCGCTTAGTGATGCGGTAGATTTCATAAGCGAATTGGCCAGCGGTGATTTTTCTAAAAAAGTATCGACAAGGAATATGAGTTTGGATAATGAATTTGGCAGATTAGCGCAAGCTGTTGATAAAATGAATAAAAATATCGGTGGTTTGATTAAACAAATCTCTCACACTTCTGAACAAGTCGCGGCATCATCCGAGCAATTAACGGCCAGTGCTGAACAATCCGCTCAAGCATCCAATCAAGTCGCCATATCAGTGAATAAAGTGGCGCAAGGTGCTGATAATCAACGGTGCTTAGTTCATTCAACAACAGAAGTTATTGAACAAATGTCCAAGGGAATTAATCAAGTTGCCGAAAATGCTACAGTGGTATCGGCGTCAGCAGAAAGGACGGCAAAGGCGGCGAATGATGGTGAACACGCTGTAGAAAAAGCCGTAAAACAAATGGTGATAATTGAGCAGAAAACAAATGCTACCTCCAATACAATTGGCGAGTTGGAAGAAAAATCAAAACAAATTGGCCAGATTGTTGAAGCCATCTCCAGTATTTCTGGACAAACCAATCTTTTGGCTTTAAATGCAGCGATTGAAGCGGCTAGAGCAGGAGAAGCTGGCAAAGGTTTTGCGGTTGTTGCCGATGAAGTTCGCAAATTGGCAGAACAATCACAAAAAGCTACGCAACAAATCGCTGATTTAATTGGTGAAGTTCAGGAAAAAACCATTGATGCAGTTGTTTTTATGAATGATGGCAAAAAGGAAGTTAATATTGGAACTGAAGTGGTAAGTCTAGCCGGAAAAAGTTTTCGCGAGATTATTATGATGATTCGAGAAATATCAAACCAAATTCATGAAATATCAGCTGCCATTCAGCAGATAACCAATAGTAGTCAACATATGGTAGGATCTATACAAGAGGTTGATAAAGAAAGCAAGAGTACGGCTGAACAAACACAGACAGTGTCAGCAGCAACGGAGGAGCAGTCTGCATCTATTGAAGAGATTGCATCCTCAAGTCAGTACCTGGCAAAGATGGCGGAAAATTTACAAACTGCTATTAATAAATTCAAAATATAAAGTAATACAAAAGAAGTTTATGATTTTATCCTTGTCGGTCAAGTATTTCGCATAGGAGATTATAAGGAGATTGTCCTATGGAAATTAATAAAAACTTGAATGGAAAAATATAATAAGGTCTTCTATGTATAATTTTGCTGGCGGCACAGATATGATTGCTGCTGTATGGTTAATGGTATTTTTATACCACTTTCTGTGACGTTATCCATTATAGCAGTTGCAATCTTAACAGTTACTAGATTTCTGACTTCTTTGCTTAGTCTGATTGTGGGACATATCAGTAATAATTTTTTATAAAAACCCATTAGGGAGAAGAGTTGGACGAAGAAAATTTTTCTTATTAATATGTATCCCCTTAAGGGCTATGATCATTCCATTAATATGGTGGCCTGGTCAATCTACATTGTATTACTGCATTGTGTGTGTGCTGGGGTCGTGTATCGGATTACTTTATTTAATTCCTGCCAAAGCTTTATTAGCTGAGATGCCTAGAAGCTTAGATGAAAAGGTGAAAATAACCGGTTTGACACAATTTGTGTCAAACTTAACTTCCATTTCAGTCTCTGCAAGGCATGGGTTCTTAGTTATACTAATCCTATGTCGGTATGTACAAGAACATTGTTTGAAATTTTTCCAGAAATTAAAGCCTTTGGCTGCTGCCATGAAGTTTTCCATGTTCAGAAACTATTTACGCAAATGCTGGAAGATATGGAAGGTATTAAGGATATAAAGCGTAAAGAAATAAAAATAAATGTGATTGGTATTAATCATTTTACCTGGAATTAGTGAAGCATCCTATCAAGGAAGAGATTTAATGCCACTATATGAAAGATTTGCTGATAAATATTATGAAGCAGGGTTCGAACCGTACAAAGATTTTTGGAAATCTAGTTCTTTTGAAAGTGCCCATCGGGTAAAATTTGATTTATTTAAGCAATATGGGCTCATTGCAGCAGCTGGCAACCGGCATTTGGCTGAATTTATGCCGCCTAATTATTTACGGGACAAAGAAACGATTGCTTCCTGGAAAATGCAATTAACGTCGGTTGATTCTCGGATGAAAACCTTAAAAGAAAAAATCAGTGATACTAAAAAAATAATTGCAGGCGAAAAGGACATAGAAGTAAAGCCATCAGGTGAAGAAGGCGTTGAAATTATTCTAGCATTGCTAGGCTTAAAAGATACAGTCAGCAACGTAAATATACCTAACAAAGGGCAAATAGGCAATCTTCCATTAGGCAGCATAGTTGAAACAAATGCGCTAATACAAAGAAATAGCATTAGACCTGTCTATGCTGGCAAGCTTCCATTAGATATATTAAACATTGTACAACGGCATGCGATCAATCAAGAATCAATTGTAAAAGCAGCATTAACTAAAGATAAAAAATTAGCATTTAATACTTTTGTAAATGAGCCATTGGTTAGCATTTCAAGAAGCCAGGCTGAAAAATTATTTGCAGAAATGCTTAATAACACAAATAAATATTTGAAAGAATGGGATTTATCGTGATGTTAGAAAAATTAAAGCAGGAATTTTCTAGTCCCAACGAAGAGTTTTCATTGATTCCTTTTTGGTTTTTAAATAGCTCCTTAGATAAAGAAGCACTGTTAAAAAAAATAAAAGAGTTTAAAAGTAAGGGATTAGACGGATTTGTAATTCATCCTCGAATAGGATTATCAAAAGATATTTCTTATCTAGGGGAAAAATATATGCATTTTGTTAGATTCATAGTTGAAGAGGCAAAAAAACTGAACATGAAAGTAGTATTATACGATGAAGGAATGTATCCGTCAGGTTCTGCCCATGGGAAAGTGGTAGAAAATAATCCGGAATATGCAGCTCGTGGTCTACGGATGGCTCAGCATAAATGCCAAGGTTATACTGAGATATACGAAGAAATAGAAGGTGATGAAGAGTGTATTTTAAGTGTAGCTGCCAAGAAAACAGCAGAAAATACAATAGATTTTCAAAGTGCCATAAAGTTGTATTCAAATGATAGAAAAGTTGTTTTTACTCCGACAGATATGGGAGAGTGGGTAATCATTTCCCTGATAGCAACGTTTTCTGAGGGAACAATACGTGGTATTCATTTTGGTGAAGACGATGGTGAAAGAGATGCGCCGCTAGCAGCTGATTTACTAAATGAAGATGCTATGAAGAAATTTATTACGGTGACTCATGAAGCTTATTATGCTGTTTTAAAAGAGCATTTTGGTAATACTGTTATTGCTATGTTTACAGATGAACCTAATATTTTGGGCAGATGTGTGGATGGAAATAAGATAAAACCTTGGACGACAGGTTTTATGGATTGGTATAAAAGCCAGGGAAATGAAGAGCTGGATGTCCTGGCGTTATGGTTTGATGTTGGCGTAGATAGTGAATTGAAAAGAAGAAATTTCAAAAAAGCTGTCAATAAAAAATTGGAGTTCTCGTATTACAAACCGATTTCTGATTGGTGTGAAAAGCATAATATAGCATTAACTGGGCATCCTGAGGCAAGTGATGATATAGGTTGTTTGAAGTATTTTCAAATTCCTGGACAAGATGTTGTTTGGCGTTGGATTGGTCCAGAAGATAATAAAGGCATTGAAGGGCAACATAGTACCATGGGAAAATGTGCTTCTGATGCCGCTAGGCATCTAGGCAGACGAAGGAACGCCAATGAATGTTTTGGATGTTGTGGGCCTGACGGACGTCAGTGGGAATTTTCAGCTGATGATATGAAGTGGTTTATGGATTGGTTATTTGTCAGAGGAACTAATCTTTTATATCCACATGCCTTTTTGTACTCCATTGAGGGAGACAAGAGAACTAATGAGCGCCCGCCAGATGTAGGACCGAATAACTTGTGGTGGAAAGATTATAATATTATCGCAACGTATGGCAAAAGAATGTCTTGGCTTATGACTGACAATGTGAATGTTACTTCGGTAGCTGTATTGTGCGAAGAGGATCATTTGCCCTGGCATATAGTAAAACCTTTATATCAAAACCAGATAGAATTTAATTACCTGGAAGACAATGTACTAATAAATAGCTGTATATTATCTAAGGAATTTATTAAAATTCAGGAACAAAATTATGATACGGTGATAATAGAAGACCTAAGTAAATTAGATAGCAAGCTAAACGAGATCTTGAATCGTTTTTCCCAAAATGGAGGTTGTATTATAGTATATAACCCTAATAATAAAAAACATGCATTAAAAAATGCAATCGAGATAGAAAAATATGAGGATGTAGTTAACTGTCTAGGGGAAATGGGTAAAAAACATATTTCATTGCTGCCGTATAATCCTGATTTGCGGGTAAGCCATGTTATAAAAGAGGGGATCGATTTTTACTTATTGGTAAATGAAGGTGAAAAAACTATCGAAGGTGAACTCTCAATCAGAAATATTGGATATTTTGAAAAATGGGATTCTTGGAGTGGTAAAATAGAAGAATTGGAATTAGACAGGATAGATACAGAGAACTCAGTAATTCCTATACACATCAAAAGGCGGGATTCTATTATAATATGTGTCAATAAAAGAAGAGAGGCTAAGTTCGCTAAAAAAAAGGAAGTATTAGAAGCTAAAACTGTGGATATAAATGAGGCATGGACTTTAAAAAGACCTTCAATGGAGAATATTATATGTGGGAAATTAATATCATGGACGGAATATGAGGATATGAAATGCTTTTCAGGAGAAGCAGTTTATGAAACTTCGTCTAAGGTAGAAGACGTTTCACAGATAAAAAAGGCCCTGTTAGATTTAGGTGAAGTGTGGGAAATCGCAAAAGTCTATATCAATGAAAAAGAAGTAGGAATTAAAATGTGGGCTCCGTTTGAATATGATGTTACTAATTTTATGACATCCACAGAATTTAAATTGAAGATCGAAGTAACGAATAGTATTAGTAATAAAATTTCAAAAACACAAGTTAAGTCAGGGTTTTTAGGACCAGTTACATTAAGATTGTTTTATTAGATCCCAATCACAATTTGGTTTCTGAAAGCTGAGATGAAGCTATAACATCAGCATTTTCTGACATAGATTAGTAAAAATAGTTTAGGGAGATATAGAAATGGCTAAAGAAAAACAGCGAGAATTTAAAGTTTTGGATTATGGAGCTAAGCCTGATGGAAAAATTCTTTGTACAAATTCAATTCAGAATGCAATCGATAGAGCAGCTACAGCTGGCGGAGGGGTTGTTGCTTTTTCAAAAGGAATATACCTGACTGGAGCCATATTTTTAAAATCTAATGTAGAGATGGTAATTGATGAAGGTGTTGAGATAAGAGGAGTGGTAGATGAAACAGCTTATCCTACTATTTGGTCAAGAGTTGCGGGCATCGAAATGGATTGGCCTAGTGGTTTGATAAACGTATGTGGCCAGAATAATGTTAAAATTACCGGGGCAGGACTTATAAATGGGCAAGGAGAATATTGGTGGGATAAGTATTGGGGAGAGGATAAATTAGGTGGTATGAGAAAGGATTATACTGCTAAAGGGGTACGATGGGCTGTAGATTATGACTGCGAAAGACCAAGAAACATTATAGTTTTGAACTCTTCAGAAGTTATACTGGAAAAATTTAATTCAATTCGCTCTCCATTTTGGAATATACATATATGTTATTCTGACAAAGTTCATGTGGATGGGTTAAAGATAAGAGAAAATAAAGGTTCTAGCACCGATGGAATTGATATAGATTCTTCTTCCAACGTTCTTGTAGAAAATTGTTATATAGAGTGCAATGATGATAATTTGTGTATAAAATCCGGAGGAGATGCTGATGGTCTGCGTGTGAATAGAGTGGCAGAAAATATTGTGATTCGAGGTTGTGAGACGGGTTTAGGAGGAGGAATCACTATAGGGAGTGAAACTTCTGGAGGCGTTCGTAATGTAGAAATATACAATATTAAAGCCAAAGGTACAGAGAATGGCTTGAGATTTAAATCTGCAAGGACGCGAGGAGGAGTTATTGAGAACATACATGTTCATGACGTAGAGATGATAGATGTTCCTAATCCATTTTCATTTCAGCTTAATTGGAATCCAAGCTATAGTTATGCTGTAATCCCAGAAGATTAGGATGGAGAGGTACCTGCTCATTGGAAAGTGTTAGCTAAAACCGTGGAGCCACCAGAGATGGGGATTCCTGAATTTAGAAATATCAACATTAACAATATAGAAGTTAAAAGCTTTAGTAAAATATCTGTTAAAAAAGAGAATAAAAAGCAACCGTTTTCTACTAAATGCAAAAGATTGGATAATGGGAAATGTTATACTGCGAACAGCTAACCAAGGTTCAATCTTGACCAATAATAGCCGCTCCTATGGCAAGACCTGCATCAACGGCCCCGACCAAACTCCCTTCGATACTCTCATGGATGATCTGATGGCTGCCATTTTTCTCACAAGCAGTATATGCTTTATAAAAATCAGCAACAAAGACCAAAAATACAGGGGGCTTGTGCAATCCAAGGTTGCCCTCCTGTCCATTCAGCATGAATATGATGCTGTCATGTCGAAATATTATAGTGAGCGTGGCGATAAGGATACAAATTGGAGCAAACAAGTCGCAAATGCATATAAACAGGTATATTTTCCCGATGTTTATCCAACCATGAAGAAACAAGGATTTACGAATGATAAGTAAATTCTTCTTAGTGTTAACTGAATACTGCTAGAGAAGGTACATTAATTGGTAATAAAAAAGGATATACATTCAAGGATGTCTCTGAGTGTATATCCTTTTCATATAAACCAAAGCTGTTTACTGCCAGATGATCTGAAGCGGTTTTCGCTCGACAAGCCGTTTATATGTATATTTGGGGTAGCCGACCATGATGCCCCCAGTAACCGCCATACCTTCAGGCAATTTCAGAAGATCGAGCAGGGGCTGATAACCGGATAAAGCACAGGCTTCAAAGAATCCTGCCCAACAGGTTCCTAATCCAAGTGTCGGTGCATATAGTTCAGCATATCCCAAGGAAAAGTGAGTATTATCACGACCGCGAGGCATAAAGTCTCGTGGAGCAATGGCTGCAACTAGACAGGGAGCACCGCGGAGGATACCGTCATGGCCTGTTTTGCGATATTTGTTCACAATCCCTTTGAAGTAAGGAGCCATTGGGGAAGCTGCCTTAACGGCTTCTTCCATCCACTGGATGGTTGCAGCGGTAATACCTTTTAGCGTATCAGGGTTATCGATCACGCAATAGGTGAGCCCTTGGGAATTGCCGCCCGTTGGTGCCAGTCTGGCTACGTTGAGAAGCTGCAGCAGTTTCTCTTTTGGGACTGCGGATGACTTATAGCAGCGGATCGAACGTCGAGAGCGCAGGAACGTTGCGGCGGTCTTTGCATCGAGTACAGGAGGGCCTTCTAAGGATACTTGATTCGATAAAGGGGCTTTTAAATTATTTAAAGCTTCTCGCGGACAGACGGCCACGCAGTGACCACAGGCAATACAGTGGTTTCCTGTGTCTTCCGGGCCATGTTTTCCCATTTGGATAACATCTGTGGGACATACGCTGGTACAGATACTGCAGCGGATACATTTTTCTTGGTCGACTTGAATGATGGAGTCCATAATGATGATTCCTTCTTTCTATCGTTTTTTCCCAAATCTTCAGCCTTTATCTTTGCAGGTATGCAATTAGCTTGCTTTTTAGCAGTTGAAATATGCAGGGCTATAATCTGTCGGCAGAAAATTTAGCTTATCATTACTATAACATAGAATGGAAAACAAGAATATGCGCATTTCATAGGAGGTAGACTTTATTTGCATTTTACGATACTATACTATTAACCCAAGTTGAAATCGGCAGAGAGCACGTTCTGCCAGTTTGTGAGAGGAAGTGATAGGATTTGGAATTTCGTCAGCTAAAGACGTTTATGAGTATAGTAAATTTAGGGAGCTTCTCACAAGCAGCCCAATTTTTAGGGTATACGCAATCGAGTGTAACGACTCATATTCAGCTTCTGGAGAAAGAATTAAATACGATTCTTTTTGAACGGTTCGGGCATCAGCTGATGCTGACAACAGATGGGGAAAGACTCTATGATTATGCAGAGAAAATTACCAAGCTGGCTGATGATGCTAAAAATGAGTTTGATCATTTTGAAATTCCCCGAGGACCAATCATGATTGGCATGCCAGAGTCTTTATGTGTATATTATTTAACCGATTTGCTGCAGGAATATACATTGCTGTATCCAGATGTTCAATTAAAAGTGAAGTTCGGCATAGGCAGTGATTTTCGAAATCTCCTGCGAAAAAATATGATGGATTTTGCTTTTTTTCATGAGAAAGATTCATCCGATACCGATTTGATCAGTACATTATTATGGGATGAACCCATGGGAATGCTGGCGTCACCAGATCATGCTCTTGCAGCCTGTCATAACGTGCAGATCAAAGATTTGCAGGAACAGCGACTGATTTTTATGGAATCGGGAACGGCTTATCAAACTGCTTTGGAAGAAGGTTTGGCAAAAGCTGAAATTGTTCCTAAAACCATTTTGGAAATCTGTCATATTCAAACGATTAAGCAAATGGTAATTAATAATTTAGGAATTACCGTATTGCCTTTAGCTGCTGCAGCTGAAGAGTTAAAAGCAGGTATATTGATTCAACTGCCGTGGCAGGGAGTCGAGCTTGAGACAAATGCATATTTAGCGTATCATAAGGATAAGTGGCTCTCTCATGGAATACGAGCTTTTATTCGCCTGATGGAAGAACGATTGCTTAAATAATACAGCAGGTCTTGTTTTTCAGATGATCCTATGGTAAAGTGATTTCATAATTTAGCAAACGAATAGCGATGGAGCTATAAATGCATGCATTTATGGCTCTCTTTCTTATAAGTAAAGAAATGGAGTGAGCTGGAAATGGCTGAATATATCAATTCTGTTCGGATGCTGGTGGCTGGTGAACATGGTTTGGTAATTGAATTTGGGAATCAAATTTCACCTGAAATCAATGAACGAGTTCAACGATTTGCTAAGCTGCTCCATTTAGAGCAAATTCCTGGCATCATTGAGGTGATTCCCACCTATCGATCTGTGACTACTTATTTTGATCCTTTGGTGATTACGCGTCAAGAGCTTGCAAAATCAGTGATTCAGCTCTTGGGAAGGATTGAAAATAAATGCATTGAAGAATTGCTCCCGCCTAGGGTGGTGCATGTCCCGGTTTGCTATGGAGGTGTGTTAGGGCCGGATTTGGAATTCGTGGCGCGATATACAGGAATGTCACCGCAGGAAGTGATTTCTCTTCATACTTCCAAGCCCTTTTTGATCTATATGCTAGGCTTTATACCCGGTTTCCCGTATCTGGGAGGGATGCCTAGCGAGATTGCAGTGCCTAGGCAGGAACGACCCCGGGAGAGGATTCCTGGAGGATCGGTTGCGATTGGCGGCAATCAGACGGGATTTTATCCGATTGAAAGTGCAGGAGAGTGGTGGCTGATTGGGCGTACTCCTATAAAAGCCTTTCATCTTACGAGTGATAAGCCATTTTTATTTTCAGTGGGGGATTATCTGCATTTTCGAGAAATTTCGATTGAGAGATATTTTGCAGTTCGCAGATCGGTTGAAGAAGGGACGTATGTACCTGAGATTTCTTATCTGTAATGGGAGGTGAAACGTATGATCACAACGATAGAGCCGGGGTTGTTTACGACCATTCAGGATCAGGGACGCTGGGGATTTCAGGCATATGGTATGCCCATTTCTGGAGCGATGGATCGGTATGCCAGCCAAGTAGCGAATTTGCTGGTGGGCAACTGTTTGGATGCTGCTGTGCTGGAAATGACGGGCAGCGGAGGAACGTTCAAGTTTGATGAAGAACAGACTGTGGCTGTTTGCGGCGGGGATATGCAAGGTCTTATCAATCATACGCCGATTTCGAATTGGTCGGCCTTCACTGTTCCTAAAAGAGGCGTACTTCGCTTCAATGCTGTTAGCCGCGGATATCGAATGTATTTGGCTGTTCGGGGTGGTTTTGACGTTTCAGTTGTTTTAGGAAGTCGTTCCACTTGTACTCCAGTGAAAATCGGAGGGCATGAAGGAAGAGTACTGCGTCAGGGAGATGTACTGCATGTGGGACAAGATGTGGAGAGGACAATACAGATTGGTAAGTTGTCCAGTACATACATTCCCCAGTATGGTAAAGAGGTACAACTGCGAGTGCTTTTAGGACCTCAGGATGTGATGTTTGGGTCAGCCGTGCTGGATACTTTTTTCGGCAGTTCTTATAAGGTAACCAAGCAGTCCGATCGGACGGGATATCGGCTGAAAGGTCCCAAGATCAAACATCTTGGTAATGCTGATATTATATCAGAAGCTGTGTGGCTAGGTGCGATTCAAATACCTGCTGATGGCATGCCTTTTATTATGACGGCTGATCATCAAACGACAAGAGGATATGCCAAGGTAGGATCTGTGATTCGAGGAGATTTGCCTAAGCTGGTTCAGACAAAGCCCGGTGACAGCATTCGCTTTCGATGCTGCACAGAAGAAGAGGCAATTAAAGCTTTACAAGATGAGCAGGACCGTTATAAAAAGATTATATCTGCATGTAAAAAGGAGTGAGCAGGGTTTCTCATTCCTTGCTATCACTTAGGAGCAGGGCACTTTCGATAAAATTGAAGTGCCCTATTGTTTTTTTCAATTTTACAAAAGAAGTTATAGGGTGATATGATAAATCACAAGTTAATCGTTGGGTTCATGGCAACTCAGTGAGCAGAGGAAGCAAAGGCGCTTCAGACAAAGGTAACTCTTTGTTTGATGCGTCTTTTTGTTATTGCTTTGAAGGAGGGACTATATGTATCGAGTGGATTTGAATTGCGATTTAGGAGAAAGTTTTGGTGCGTATACCATGGGAACGGATGAGCTGATTCTGCCCTTTCTTACATCGGCGAATATAGCTTGCGGTTTTCATGCAGGTGATCCTCATGTGATGTTCAATACAGTGAAGCTTGCCATACAGAATGATGTGGCGATCGGTGCTCATCCCGGGCTGCCTGATCTCAACGGCTTTGGCAGGCGGAACATGGATATATCTGCCCAGGAAGCCTATGAGATGGTTGTTTATCAAATCGGAGCACTTTATGGATTTGTAAAAGCAGCAGGAGGAACGATGCGGCATGTAAAGCCCCATGGTGCTCTTTATAATATGGCGGCAAAGCGGCAAGATCTTGCCGAGGCGATTGCAGAAGCTGTATATAAGGTCAATCCAGAACTTATTTTATTTGGCCTATCTGGCAGTGAGCTGGTTACTGCCGGAGAAAAAATCGGACTGATAACCGCTCATGAAGTATTTGCGGATCGTACGTACCAAGCCGATGGAACCTTGACCCCGAGAAAAGAGGCAGGGGCTATGATTACCGATCAGCAGCAGGCTGTGTCTCAGGTGGTTCGTATGATAAAAGAAGGCGTTGTACGATCGCAGCAGGGCAAGGATATTGCGATTAAGGCAGATACTGTGTGTATCCATGGTGATGGTGCTCATGCCTTAGCATTTGCCTCTCAGATTCGCAGCTTTTTAGAAGAGTCTACCATTGCCATTCGTGCAGTAAGTGGAAGATAGCGAGGTGAAAAGCTTGAGTGAAAGCATTAAGAATGAGATTTCGGATGCCAAGATTCTTCCATTTGGTGAATCAGCGATCCTAATTGAATTCGGTAAAGGAATTGACCCGGAAATACACAGCAGGGTTAAAGTGTTTACGGAAGATCTGGATTTGAATCCTTTACCGGCAATGATTGAATATGTATCGGCATTTTCTAGTGTTACTATATTTTATAATCCGATGAAGGTCAGGAAGATGCAAAAAGATGTTCCTGAAGAAAAATCACTGCTTACGTTTGAAATTGTTGCAGCCATGGTAAGAGAGAAGTTGTGCAAATTGGAGCGTGGAGCAGATTATACACCACGGATCGTGGAGATTCCGGTTTGTTATGGTGAGGAGTTTGGACCTGATCTACAGTATGTAGCTGAATGTAACAAGCTTACGGTTGACGAGGTAATCCACATTCACAGTCATGGTGAGTATTTGGTATATATGATTGGATTTGCTCCCGGATTTCCTTATTTGGGCGGAATGTCCGAGACGATTGCAACTCCTCGGAGGCAATCGCCCCGCATGTCCATTCCTGCGGGTTCTGTTGGAATTGCTGGCATGCAAACGGGGGTATATCCAATTGCTACACCTGGCGGCTGGCAGCTTATCGGCAATACGCCAGTAGAGCTTTTTAGACTTCAGGACAATCCGCCCACTCTGCTGCAGTCAGGGGATCGGATACGATTTTATCCCATTTCTCGTAAGGAGTATGAAGAATATAAGGGAGGAAGATCATGAGTATCAAAGTTCTTAGCCCCGGTCTTCTGACCAGTATACAGGATTTGGGAAGATACGGGTACCAGAAGTATGGCGTGATTGTCAGTGGTGGCATGGATACCTACGCTTTGCGCCTTGCCAATCTTTTAGTTGGAAATAAAGAGGGAGAAGCAACGCTTGAAATGACTCTTATGGGACCTTCGCTTCTTTTAGAAGCCGATCTTCTCTTGGCTATTACCGGAGGCGATTTGTCACCAACTATCAATGGAGAGTCAGTACCTCAGGGCAGGCCGGTTTTGGTTCGAAAGGGAAGTGTTTTAAAATTTGGTGCTTTAAAATCCGGCTGCCGTTCTTATTTAGCCGTTCGAGGCGGTTATGATATACCCGAGGTAATGGGCAGTAAGAGTACTTATTTGCGGGCGAAGATTGGCGGTTACCAAGGCAGAGCGTTATTGCAGGGAGATATCCTTCCTGTACGATGTTCTTCTCCCTTGTCCCTTGCAGAGTCTTTAGAAAAGACTATGGGTTCCCGTTCTTTTGCTTTTCCATCCTGGTATGTCGGAAAATCGTATGTTTCAGAAACGTCTCAGGAATATAAAGTTCGCGTTATACCAAACAGTCAGTTTCCCTTATTCAGTCCAGACAGCAGAAAACAGCTTTTTCAGCAGCCCTTCCAGGTTACCACGCAATCGGACAGAATGGGATATCGTCTTTCAGGAGCATCTTTGCAGCTGACAGAGCCTTTAGAAATGGTTTCTGAAGCAGTGGCCCTTGGAACCATTCAGGTACCGCCAGATGGCAATCCTATTATACTGCTGGCAGATCGGCAAACCGTAGGAGGATATCCCAAAATTGCCCAAGTAGCGGGTGCGGATATTTCTACAGTAGCGCAGATTAAACCGGGGAGCAGAATTTGGTTTGTGGAGATTTCTTTGGCAGAGGCCGAAAGATTATATGCTGCCAGAGAAGCGGATATACAGCGCATTACCATTACGGTTCAATCGCAGTTAGCTGGAATTACAACGTGACTTTGCCCATGATAAAAAGAACAAGGAGTGAAAGTAATGCTTACATTTGATGAGATAAAAGAAGTGATACGCATGGTAGAGCAGTCATCGATACAGCATTTTGAATTAGAACAGGAAACGAGTAAAATTGTAATTTCAAAAGCTGGGGTTCATAGAGTGCAGACTGATTCCCGCGTGTCCTTGGAGGCACTGCAAGCGGTGCCTACGGCTGCTAAAGGCGAGCAGCATCTGGCAGAGGAGATTCCCGATGTCCAGGCAGAGCCGCTGCACACCATTGTATCTCCCACAGTCGGGACCTTTTATATGGCTTCTGAGCCAGGGGCAGATTCATTCGTTAAGGTAGGGGAAGAAGTAGAGTGCCACACGATTGTCTGTGTATTAGAAGCCATGAAATTATTCAATGAAGTCGTTGCAGGCGTAAAAGGTACGATTGTAGAGCGATTGGTTAATGATGGAGACTTTATTGAATATGGACAGCCGTTATTCTTAGTGAAAATTGAGTCATAGAGAAAATACGTAAAGGGGCGAGGAACATGTTGACACTTCTAGGTATCGCAGTTGTTATTATTGGATTTGTATTACGGTTTAATCCCTTGCTGGTTGTTGTCGTTGCAGGCATTGTAACGGGTATCGCTGGAAATTTGCCATTTGATAGGATTCTTACTATTTTTGGTGAAGCATTTATAAAGAATCGGTATTTGTCTTTATTCATTCTTACCCTACCAGTTATTGGACTATTGGAAAGGAACGGTCTAAAGGAGCAGGCTCAAGAGCTGATTGGAAAAATAAAAGCGGCTACGACTGGCCGTGTCTTGATACTGTATTTATTCATCCGTGAAATTGCAGCAGCAATTGGTTTGACAGCCTTAGGCGGCCATGCACAAATGGTGCGTCCTCTGATTGCACCAATGGCAGAGGCGGCAGCCGAGAATAAGCATGGAGAATTACCGGAGGATACCCGTAATAAGATTAAAGCGTTTGCGGCATCTGCCGATAATGTAGGGGTATTCTTTGGTGAAGATATCTTTATTGCTTTTGGTGCTGTATTACTTATGAAGGGATTTTTTGAACAAAACGGTATTATACTAGAACCTTTGCATATTGCTCTATGGGGTATTCCTACAGCGATTGCTGCTTTTATCATTCATGGTGTGAGGTTGTATTTATTGGATCGCAAGATTGCCCGGGAAGTAGAACAAAGTGCTTCTAGTCATGGAAAAGCAAAGGAAGGTGCAGCATTATGATTATCAGCCTTACTTATATTTATTATATTGCAGGGATATTTGTCGCTCTGATTGCACTATTGGCAATGAATGATAAAGGGAATTCAAAACGGATTTTAACAGGTGCATTTTGGGGAATCTATGCTGTCTCCTTCTTGTTTGGTACTGTTATTCAACCGATGCATGTAGGCATAATGGTAATTGTTATGGCGGTTATTGCCGGATTTGGCGGCGTAGGCATGGGAAAACATGAGGAAGCGACAGGAGAGCAGCGTATTGCTCAATCCCAAAAACTAGGAAATTGGTTATTCATGCCGGCACTTCTCATTCCGATCATTACTGTATTTGGGACCCTTGGACTTAAAGATGTAAAGCTAGCTGGTTTAGACTTGTTTGATAAGGCGAATCTTACTCTTGTCAGTTTAGGTGTTGCCTGCGTAGTTGCCCTGCTGGCAGCTATAATGTTGACCAAGGAAAAAGGAATGCAGCCTGTTAAAGAATCACGGCGTTTAATCGATGCTATTGGCTGGGCGGCTGTGCTGCCACAGATGCTGGCAACTTTGGGTGCTTTATTTGCTGCTGCAGGTGTTGGGCAAGTTGTTTCCGATCTGGTAAGCGCAGCTATTCCTGTTGATAATCGGTTCTTGGTTGTTTTTGCCTATACGGTAGGAATGGCACTCTTTACTATGGTCATGGGAAATGCCTTTGCTGCTTTTCCTGTCATGACAGCTGGGGTTGGACTGCCGTTAATTGTAAAACTTCACGGCGGTGATCCGGCAGTTTTATCAGCAATTGGCATGTTTTCAGGCTATTGTGGAACCTTGATGACACCTATGGCTGCCAATTATAATATCGTACCGGCAGCATTACTGGATTTGCCCGACAAGAACGGCGTTATTAAAGCCCAGGTGCCGACAGCTCTCATGTTATTGACGGTAAATGTATTTTTAATGTACTTTCTTGTATTTTAAGAAGAAAGATGTGTTAGAACAATAATCATGCCAAAGGGGAAAACGTGATGTTTAAGAAAGTCATGATTGCAAATCGGGGAGAAATTGCGGTGCGAATCATCCGGGCCTGCCGCGAGATGGGCATT
Source organism: Pelosinus propionicus DSM 13327 (assembly GCF_900114615.1). Classification (GTDB taxonomy): domain Bacteria; phylum Bacillota; class Negativicutes; order DSM-13327; family DSM-13327; genus Pelosinus; species Pelosinus propionicus. The sequence continues at coordinate 34,270 of NZ_FOTS01000033.1, forward strand.
GCAACTGTTGCAGTGTATTCAACAGCAGATGAAAAAGCTAGCCATGTAAAATTGGCAGACGAAGCATATTGTATTGGCCCTGCCTCTTCTAAGGATAGTTATTTAAATATAAACAGGCTGCTGAGTGTTGCTCAATTTACTAAAGCAGATGCCATTCATCCCGGCTATGGCTTCTTGGCAGAAAATCCGGATTTTGCGCAAGCTTGTGCCAATTATCAGATTGCCTTCATCGGTCCTGAATCTGATGCGATTTGCAAAATGGGAGCGAAAGCCGTTGCCAGAGAAACGATGGAAAATGCAGGTGTTCCGATTGTTCCAGGTACTGATGGCATTATTGAGGATGTAAATACAGCCATTGGAGTGGCCAGAGAGATTGGTTATCCTGTCATTGTCAAGGCAACAGCCGGTGGCGGCGGAAAAGGGATGCGTGTAGCTCAAGATGAGGAAGACTTAATCAAAGGAATTCGTCAGGCCCAGAAGGAAGCGGCGATTACCTTCGGCAATGCAGGTGTGTATTTGGAGAAGTATTTGGAGGATCCTAGGCATGTAGAGGTTCAGCTTATGGCTGATCAATATGGAAATGTGGTGTATCTTGGTGAGCGGGATTGTTCCGTTCAGCGCCGGCATCAAAAGCTGGTAGAAGAAGCTCCTTCCCCTGCTCTTGATCAGGCATTGCGCAAGCAGATGGGAGATGCTGCCGTATTGGCGGCAAAAGCCGTGAAGTATCAAGGAGCAGGAACGGTAGAATTTTTGCTAGATAAACACGGTCGGTTTTATTTTATGGAAATGAATACTCGCATTCAGGTTGAGCATGGAGTCACAGAGGCGATTACAGGAATCGATCTGATTCGAGAGCAGATTGCGGTTGCTGCAGGAGAGCCGCTGTCCTTTTCTCAGGAAGACGTAAAAATCAATGGCTGGGCTATTGAATGCCGAATTAATGCGGAAAATCCAGCAAATCATTTTATGCCATCGCCGGGGAGAATCGAGGCATATCTGCCTCCAGGCGGGTTTGGCGTGCGAATTGATAGTGGGGTATATGCAGGCTATGAAATCTCACCTTTTTATGATTCTATGGTGGCAAAGGTGATCGTTTGGGGTAAAAGTCGGCAAGATGCGATCGATAGAATGAAACGAGTACTGGGTGAATTTGTTATTGAAGGAATTTATACTACCATCCCTTTTCATCAGCAATTATTGAATCACAGTGTGTTTGTTGAGGGAGAATTTAATACTGGCTTTCTGGAAAAATACAAGTGCGATTTTGATATGTCGTTGTAAAATAAGAAGATCTTGCAATCTGAAGATCCATGGATGAGGTGAAGAGAGTGTCAAATCTTTCGGGGCGGGAAATCGTAAAGATGTTTACAGAACTGGCACCTTATATCAATGAAATATTTGTCGAGGATGTAGGCGTGTCAGTGATTCAGGACGGAATGTATACGGCGTATGTTCCAGGTAAGAGTTTCGATTTAGGTGTTAGAGCTGGCGAGCCGATGAAGGGGCAGGCATGTGAACAATGCATCAATACGGGAAGTCGTGTGATCCGCATGATTTCTCGGGAACAGTCAGCTTTTGATATTCCTTATATTGCCTGCGCAATTCCGATAAAAGACGGCAATCAGGCAATTGGATGTCTGATTACAACGCAGGCTGTTGTGAATCAGGAAAAAGTTCATACTATAGCCGGAACTCTAGCCAATTCTTCGGATGAATTCACGGCGAGTATGGATGCGCTGGCTGCAGGAGCCAAAGAATTGTCAAATATTTGCAGTGACCTGGGTGCGTTAAGCAAAGAGTTGGCTGATACGATTCATAAGACGGATGAAATTGTGGATTTTATTAAAAACGTATCCAATCAGACCAATTTGCTGGGGCTTAACGCTGCAATTGAAGCGGCCCGCGTTGGGGAAGCCGGCAGAGGGTTTAGCGTAGTTGCCGAAGAAATTCGCAAATTGGCTTCTGTAAGTGCTCAGTCGGTACAGAATATTAATTCTTCCTTAAAGCAAACGCAGGATTCTATCGAGAGCATGAATCGCAAAGTCGTGAATATTGATCAGACGGTTCAAAGCCAGGCAAGCTCCATTCAGGAGATGGCTAAAGCCAGTCAGGGGCTGGCATCTATGGCCGGAGAATTATCCAGTGTTTCTGAGAATATGATACAAGGAATGAAATAAAAGAAGCCCCAAAGATCGTTGGCAGGCGAATGCTGTCAGGATCTTTGGGGCTTTTGCATGTTTGTTACACTATGGCTAGGTTTTAAAGTTTGTCTTTTCTTCCGTTATTTTGCGACTGCTCCAGTAGCCTGCGAGGATGCTGCCGCTGAAGTTGTGCCAAACGCTGAAGATTGCACCGGGGATCGCTGCGATAGGGTCAAGGTGTGCCATTGCTAAAGCAACAGCCAGACCAGAGTTTTCCATGCCGATTTCGAAAGAAATGGCTCTGGCTTTGCCTTCACCCATTCCTACGCTTTTTGAAGTAATATAACCTAGGAAAAGGCCGATGGAGTTGTGAAGAATAACAGCTAAAAAGGCCATTCCTGCTATGGTTACCAGCTTGGTTGCATTCAGTGCCACTACTGCCGTAATAATCATAATGATAGCTACCACAGAGAAGGCAGGGATGGCTTTGTTAAAGGACTCAACAAATGACGAGGCTAGCATGCGTAGGGCGATGCCTAAGAATACTGGCAGCAGAACAATTTTTAAAATATCTACCAGTAAAGCACCTGCTTGAATAGGGATCATGGTTCCAGCAAGGTATAGGAAGATAAAAGGGGTGAGAAGAGGGGCTAAAATCGTATTGAAGCTAGATACGGTAACGGATAAAGCCGTATCTCCTTTAGCGATGAAGGTCATTACGTTGGAGGCAGTGCCGCTGGGGCAGGCTCCTACTAGTATCAGCCCTGCCGCTAAGGCTGGCGGCAGGCTGAGTAATTTGGCTACTCCAAAGGCAACTGCGGGCATAATCAAGTAGCGCAGCAGTATACCGAAGAAGACGTCTTTGGGGCGGGTAAGTACCAATTTAAAATCGTTTAATGACATGGTAAGTCCCATACCTAACATAATAAGCCCAAGCAAATAAGGAATATAGGTTCCAATGGGTTTAAAGGGAGCAGGCTGAAAAAATGCGGCTGCTGCAAACACAATAACCCATAGGGGAAAATATTGAGTTATGAGCTTGGAGAGCCTTTCAATGAATGCCATAGACTTTTGACCTCCTTATTTTAATACAGCACCTGTATTGGCTGAAGTGACTAGGCGAGCATATCGGGACAAATAACCAGTTTTAATCTTAGGTTCAGGCTGTACCCATTTGTGGCGGCGTGCAGCCATTTCTTCGTCACTGATTTTTACGACTAAACTGCGATTTGGAATATCAATAGCGATTTGATCTCCATTTTCTACTAGAGCAATAGGACCGCCCTCCATGGCTTCCGGAGAAATGTGACCGATGCAGGCTCCCTGGGTCGCACCGCTGAATCTTCCATCTGTGAGAAGTGCTACTTTCAGTCCCATCCCTGTAATAATAGCAGTAGGGTTGAGCATTTCTTTCATGCCGGGACCACCTTTTGGCCCTTCGTAGCGGATGACAACAACTTCTCCGTCTTTGACTTCTTTTGCCAGCAACGCTTCAATGATGGCTTCTTCGGAGTCAAATACATGAGCAGGTCCTTCGAAGACTAGCATATCTTCTTTTACCGCGCTTTCTTTGACAATAGCATTGTCAGGAGCCAGATTGCCAGAAAGAACAGCAATGCCGCCTGTGTTTCGATATGGGTTTTCAATGGTATGAATCACATCATCACGGGTAATCTCAGCATTGGCAATGCGGTCTTCTACCAATCCGGTGACGGTAAGAGCGTCCGTATGAATGACCCCTGCCTTAGTGAGTTCTTTCATAACTGCATTAATACCGCCGGCTTCATTTAAATCTTGCATATGGTGAGTGCCGCTTGGGCTTAACTTTGTAATATATGGAGTTTTGGCACTGATGGTTTCAAATAAGGATAGAGGCAACGCAATACCTGCTTCATGGGCTATAGCAGTTAAATGCAGTACGGTGTTGGATGATCCGCCAATTCCCATATCTACGGCTATGGCATTTTCAAAGGCTTTGCTTGTCATGATATCCCGAGGCCGGATATTATTCTTGATTAAGTTCATGATTACGGATCCTGCTCTTTTAGCAAGAGTTTTTCGTGCTCCTGTATAGGCAGCCGGAATTGTACCGTTGCCGGGAAGTCCCATGCCCAGTACTTCCGTCAAACAGTTCATCGTATTTGCTGTGAATAGTCCCGCGCAGGACCCACAGCCAGGACAAGCGGATTTTTCCATGGTATCGAGTTCGTCGGCAGTGATTTTTCCCGCTTCAAACTTTCCTGCTGCTTCAAACATGGTACTTACACTGATATCTTTTCCTTGGTAGCGTCCTGCCAACATTGGGCCGCCGCTTACGACTACACAGGGAATATTGATTCTTGCAGCTGCCATAAGCATAGCAGGAACAATTTTGTCACAGTTTGGCACCAGGATCAAACCATCAAATGCATGACCTCCGGCTACAGCTTCAATCGAATCGGCGATAAGCTCACGGCTGGGCAGAGGATATTTCATCCCCTTATGTCCCATGGCAATCCCATCACAGATACCAATCGCCGGAAATTCCATGGGAGTTCCGCCAGCAGCAGCAACGCCTAATTTGGCAGCTTGTACAATGTCCTTTAGGTGTCCATGACCAGGAATAATTTCGTTAAAGGAATTCACAATACCGATGAGCGGTTTGTTCAAGTCCTCTTGGTCATATCCCATGGCATAAAATAAAGAACGATGGGCTGCTCTGGTTGAACCTTTTTTTACAATGTTACTATGCATAATAATAGCCTCCTTTTAATTATAGATAAAAAAAATAAACCCACGCCTCCTAAAAAAGGGGCAAGAGGTTTCTCTCGCGGTACCACCCTTGTTGTATTCAAAAAGTATGAATACATCTCTCTCATCAGGTCTATTGCTAAACCCTAGCAAGTTAACGGCTGCGTTCCATTAGGAACTGATTCCGGCGCGGCCTACTCAATGTTTTCAGCCTTGCAGTTCAGGAGTGACTCAAGAATATACATATGCTGCCGGCTCCCACCTTACCCGGCTCTCTGAAGCATAGGGGTACTTCTTTTTCTCCATCATCACTTTTAAAGTGTAAAGTTGTAAACGTATTGTTAGACTTATTATAATGGTTTTTTTAAATATGTCAACAGTAAAAATACAACATTGCATATTGATAATACTTCATGTAATAATTGATGCGAAAAAAGTAGAAAAAGAACATAATATGTTACTTGTAGTTTTTGGTTGTTTATTAGATAGAATTTGTCATTCTTGACTTATTTCGACAAAAAAATCACAAAAAGCTGTATATAATAAAGTGAATTATGAAAAAATTCACGCAGTTTACCAATCGTTGTACTGCGGCAAAGAAAGAGGGAGTGGAAAAGTGGATAGGCGAGGTTTTTGGGGAATACGAAATAGGTTAATTGCAGCTTTTATTGGGGTTACACTAGTTCCGTTAGTACTGATTAGTTTCTTTGGGATGACGATGCGATTGCAGAATCAAGAAGACGTTAGCGGTGTAATTATAGCAGTAGCATTGCTATCCATAGGATTCGCATTTACGGCAGCGTTATTTGTTTCCAGATATTTTTCACGGCCTCTTATTGCCGCGATTACTCATATTGGTGAATTTGGAGCTGGTAACTTTAAGACAAACGTATTACAATCTTTTAACACTCGTACAGACGAGCTGGGGGAATTGTCTAATGTGATCCTGAAAATGCAAAACGATATGATCATCTTATTGTGCCAAGTACAGCAGATCAGTCAAGGTGTTGAAAGTAATTCGGATAAAATGAAAGCTGTAGCCGAAAAAAATAGTCATTCCATTAAAGAAGTGGGGCTGTCTGTGGGACAGATCGCAAGCGTATCTGTGAATCAATCTCAAGAGATGGAGTCTGGTGTAGGGCGTATGCATGAGCTTGCAAGTCATGTCAAGGCCGTTCAGCTTTATACGGATGAGATGGGGCAAAGCTATGGGGAGATGTGCAGTTTAAATGATAAAGTGGCAGGGATTATATGTTCACTGACCGAAAAGATGACTGAAGGCAGAGAGGCCTCTCAGGATGTAGATATTGTAGTACGAAAAGTAAATGAAATGATTGGACAAATTGGTTCCATCACTACTGTCATCGAGCAGATTGCTGCCCAAACCAATTTGCTGGCGTTGAATGCCTCTATTGAAGCTGCGCGAGCAGGAGAGCAGGGGCGAGGATTTGCTGTAGTGGCAGAAGAAGTTAGGAAATTGGCGGAGCAATCGGGCAGCGCGGTTAACGATATTAAGGCATTGATTCAAGATGTTCAGCAACAGTCTAGAGTTGCAGTATCTTCTATTGAAAAGGCCCAGCAGGTTGTAAGTGATCAGGAGGAAACGGTGAATGCAACATGGACTATTTTTGAAGAGATTGCGGCAGCCGTTGAGGCTCTTACGGATAAGATGTCTGAAATGCAGAGTCGATTTACGGTTATGAGCAGCAAAAGCGATGAAATTGTAACTGTATTTAGTAATATATCAGCAGGATCAGAAGAAACTTCTGCTATTACCCAGGAGGTTCATACGGTCACGGAAAAGCAGATCCTCGACATGGATGAGACGATTGTTTGTGTCACTGAGCTGCGCAATATGGTAGGACAATTACAGGATAAAATGTCAAAATTTGCTCTATAGTGATGATTTAGGCACAAAAAGTGATGAACACGAAGAGGGTTGCGATTTCTTCGTGTTTTTCGCGTATTCGCGTTTCAAAATACGTTTTTTACTGGTCGTAGCATTTTTTGCGAAGAAAATAAATATTTTTAAAAAAACTTGATATAAATCACAGATAAGATGAAAATTATGGGGTATGATAAAGATAATATTTGAGGAGGTGGCACAATGTTACCTAAAGGTGCTAATTTACAAAAGATTCATAATGGAAATCGTACGTATGCTATAACACCCCATTTGCCTGGAGGTTTTATAAAACCAGATGTTATGAGAAAGTATGCTGATATAGCTGAAAAATATCATGGAGTCTTGAAGCTGACATCTGCGCAGCGGGTGATGATTACAGGACTTAAGGCCGAAGATATCGATAAAATATGGGAAGAACTTGGTATGCAGCCTGCCATGGGCTTTGCCAATTGCGTGCGCAGTATCAAAATATGCCCTGGAAATATCTTCTGCAAGAGAGGCAAGCAGGACAGCATTAAACTAGGCATGGAACTTGACAAGCTGTATCATAAAAAAGAAATGCCTTCTCGCATGAAATTTGGTGTAGCAGGCTGTGCCAATTCTTGTTCAGAGGTGCATGTAAAAGATATTGGTGTCATGGGAAGTGATATTGGCTGGGATATTTATGTGGGCGGTACGGCTGGTGCCCATCCTCGTTTGGCAAATCTTTTAATAGAAGGTTTGGAATACGATGAGGTGATACGTATTGTAGATGTTATCGTTCAATATTATCAAAAGAACGCGGATATAGAGAGAATGGGACAATTTATCGATCGTGTTGGCTTTAAAAAGTTTAGAGCGGATGTGCTAGCTGCTTTTTACCAAGGAGTAAGCCAAACCACAGAACCCCTAGTGCCTCAATCAGCAGAAGGAAAAGTGATTGTTCCTGTAGCAGGTGGTCTCACAGAAGGAACATTGGTAATTGGTGATAAAATTACAGAAGAGAGTGTAATTAGTGATATTATCAGGGTTTATCCACAAACGGTTCCTGTATTCCGCTCCTTTGGTATGGGATGCTTAGGATGCCCATCCGCCACTGGAGAGGCGTTAGAAAAGGCGGCGGGGATTCATGGTCTAGATGTAAAAGAAATTATAGCAGGTTTAAATAAAGTAATTTAGGAGGCTCATCATGAGTGCATTTTTAGGTCATATTCATTACTGGTTATATCATAAAATCGGACGGGTAGTTGAACGCGAGCAGCTGATTTTTCAGAAGGCTGAGGAAATGTGCGGAGCTGCGGCAGAGGAGCTGCAGTCTCAGGTTTGGCAGATTTATGGTCAGCCTTTGCCGGATACAGAGCTTGGCGAGTTAATTGATCATTCCAATATTCATGGCTGGCTGCAGCGTCAGATTACAATTGCAGAGACCAGGGAAGCTGCTTTCATTAAAGAACTGCTGGATACTTGCGGCGGCGCCGCTCAAGATATTGTACTATCCGCCTATGCTGAACATGGCAAGCTGTGCGGTGAACACGCCAAATCCCAGGAAAAATATGATGGACAAAGAGCAGCGGGGATTTATCAGGCAGTCAATGACTATATACTAAATGGCATGCCTTGTGATCAGGGAGATGTAGTAACCGTCAATGAAGCTGATACGGTTATATGGGAAGGTGAAACCTGCCTGCAGGAACGGAATTGGACGAAAGCTGGCGTGGATAAAGCCTTTATGAAAGAATGCTATCAGAAATGGTTTGTTGGCTTTGTGAAAGCTCTTAACCCTGCATTTACGTATAATCAAACGGCTGATACCTTAAAAGGTGGTCCGGTAAATCGACACCAAATTCTAAAAGAAGCATAGTGCAACGAGAATAAGGACTGCCAAATTGTTGGCAGTCCTTATCTTTGGTGCTAGCCTATCCCTCTCTGCGGTTCGGTCTTTTATATGTTTTTTCGGTCTTCGCGGTGGAAACGGTTTTTTGAAAAAAGCATGAGAAATACGAGTATAGGGTAGGATAATATTTGACATTTTAGATAGGTAAACATATAGTAATAGAAGAGTAATTTTGTATAGTCTAGGTATGAGTGTAGGGGGTTTTTTACGATACAATGGAAGATTTAGAATTGACGATTAATAAACGGCGAACATTCGCGATTATTTCCCATCCGGATGCTGGGAAAACAACATTAACGGAGAAATTATTGTTATACGGCGGTGCCATCCGTTTGGCAGGATCAGTAAAGTCACGTAAGGCAGCAAAGCATGCTGTTTCTGACTGGATGGAGATTGAAAAGCAAAGAGGTATTTCTGTAACGTCTAGTGTACTGCAGTTTGATTATGATGGATATCGGGTGAATATCTTGGATACACCTGGTCACCAAGATTTTAGTGAAGATACATACCGTACTCTTATGGCCGCAGATAGTGCCGTAATGCTGATTGACGTGGCAAAAGGGGTAGAGGATCAGACAAAAAAGCTGTTTCATGTATGCCGTCAGCGGGGGATTCCTGTATTTACTTTTGTGAATAAGCTGGATCGCTATGGCAAGAATCCTTTTGAACTCATGGAAGAAATTGAACAGGTTTTAGGGATACGAGCATATCCTATGAATTGGCCTGTAGGTATCGACGGCAATTATGTTGGCGTTTATAATCGCCAACAGGCACAAGTGGAATTGTTTGCTAAAGATGGTGCCCATGGGCAATCTGTGCTGCCTTCCACGATGGGAAGCGTTAGTGATCCTGCTTTTCGCGATCTGTTAGGTGAGAGCGTTCACACGTCATTGTGTGAAGATATTGAACTGTTAGATATGGCCGGCGATGCTTTTGATTATGATCTGGTAGCTGCCGGTGAGCTCACTCCAATGTTTTTTGGTAGTGCTATGACTAATTTTGGAGTAAGGCCTTTTCTCGAGGAATTTTTAAAACTGGCACCTGCTCCTGTAGCACGTATGTCTAGTGAAGGAGAAATTAATCCTGCAAGTGAGGATTTTTCTGCTTTTGTCTTTAAAATCCAGGCCAATATGAATCCAGCCCACCGTGACCGTTTGGCATTTATTCGTATCTGTTCTGGTAAATTTACTAGAGGGATGTCTGTATATCATGCCCAGTCAGGCAAAGCAATTAAATTAGCACAGCCACAGCAATTTCTGGCTCAGGAGCGTACCATTATTGATGAGGCGTACCCTGGTGATATTATCGGTTTATTTGACCCAGGTATTTTTGGAATTGGAGATACGTTGTGTAAGGAAGGAGCTAAATTTACCTTTCAAGATTTTCCCGTATTTCCTCCGGAGCAGTTTGCCAAGGTTCAGCCTAAGGATACAATGAAGCGGAAGCAATTTGTTAAGGGAATGACCCAATTGACCCAAGAAGGGGCAGTGCAGGTCTTTCGTCAGAGTGAATTTGCATCCGAAGCCTTTATTATTGGTGTAGTTGGCTCCCTGCAATTTGAGGTGCTGGAATATCGATTGAAAAATGAATATGGTGTAGAGCTGCTTATGGATCGCTTATCCTTTAGTGTTGCTCGCTGGTTATCTGGCGATGAACAGGCTATTAAATCGATGAAGAGCATTGACAGCGGTATGATGATACGTGATATCAAAGATCGTCCAGTGCTTCTGCTTAGCAATGAATGGGCAATTCGCTGGGTTAGCGAGCGAAATCCCGGTGTGGAGTTTCTCGAAATTCCACCAGACACTGCAGCCTTTTAATAAAACGCCTCAAAGTCAGCAAATGCTAACTTTGAGGTTTTCTTAAAAAAGAATCTTTTTTGGGAGACATTGACAAGCTATAGGGCATGCTATACTCTGGGATAAAGAGAATATGACGATTATGGTAGGATGGTGATCGAATTGCCAAATCATATCGAGACGGAATTGAAGCTGGGGTGCTCCGACGAGAGTGTCTGGGAAGAAATCATGTCAGCAGAAGCACTGGTGTCAGTTACTGTTTCTGGATCGGAGAATATCCAGCAATTAGAAGCTCGTTACTTTGATACGCCTAGTCATGCACTGCAAAAAGCACAATTGGCATATCGGCTGCGCCGTGAAGGTGAAAATTGGATTGCGACCGTGAAGGGCGGCGGTTCTTCGAAGGGCGGACTGCATGCTAGGTTAGAATGGAATGTAGTTGTTTCCAGCAATGAACCTGATATAGGAGTCTTTGCGCATACGGAAATTGGTGAACGACTGCAGGAAGTCATAGGTGATGAAATCGTAGAGCCGATCCTGATTACTTTCTTTGAACGGCGAATGGTAGATGTTGTGATGCCTGATAGTAGTACGATTGAAGTTGCAGCCGATAAAGGTGCTATTATTGCAGGTGAGAAGACAGCTCCTATCTTAGAAATTGAATTAGAATTAAAAGCAGGCGATCCTAAGACACTCTTTATGCTAGGTGCTGCTTTATCCAGGGAGCTTCCTTTGCTGCCAGAATCAGATAGCAAATTTTATCGAGGACTTTTGCTGGCAGGTTTATCTACTGTACAGCAAAAGAAAAATCCTGTACCGCAAGTGGGTACGGCCAAGCCTGTTAGTGAGGCTATATCCGAATTGCTGATAGACCTGATTCATCATATTTTAACAGCACAGCGCGCTTTTCTTGAAAACCCTCAGCTGCCGGAATTGGTCCATGAATTGCGCATTGGCTTACGGCGTCTGCGATCTGTTATGGAGTTTGCTGAGCCCTTGAATGTGATCAAACAATACACTTGGTATCAGGATGAGCTAAAAAAGATTAGTCAAAGGCTGGCTGCCCTGCGAGAGTTAGATGTAGCGTATGCCAGTTGGCGTCAGCTGCAAGAGCATCAGTCTGAGGAAAGAGGCTCCAAGGTTTGGTTAGGAGATGTTCTGGCAGAGAGTCGTAATCAGGAAATGGAGAAGATTGTAAGCGAGTTCAATTTTGGTTTAACAACACCCGTACTGCTTGGTCTGTGGGGGGAACTGTTAGATAACGACTGGCGGGGATCTATTGTTTCCGATTCTACGGCAGAAAAGTTTGTTAGCAATGGATTAGTCAATTGGATCAAGAAAGTGAGAAATGGGGCAGAATCTGTAGTTTGGTCCGATGTTAGCGATGTACATAATTTCCGGCTAGGTATCAAGAAACTTAGGTATGTAGTAGAAGTAATGCAGCCGCTGCTTGGTGATAGAGCTTCTATTGAAGAACAACTGGAAAAATTGCAGGACACTCTTGGGAATATAACGGATGTTCGTAGTACGGAGCTTTTACTAAAGGATTTATTGCGTAGTAAATCCAGCAGGGCAGTGCATTTGGAGGCAGGTATGCTGATGGGCTGGCAGATGCGTGAACAGCTGCTGCTGCAGAAGAAAGCAAATAAGAATTGGAAAAAATTCAATCGTGCAGCGAAAAAGTGGAAATAGGAAAAGAACCTCCAGTGCAAAATTAAATGCACAGGAGGTTCTAGTTTTTTATAACGACTTATTTTGTTCCGTAATTTTCACCTTTGCTGATGGCAGATTGTGCGGCAGCTAAGCGGGCAATGGGAACTCTATAGGGAGAGCAGCTGACGAAGTCAAGGCCAATTTGGTGGCAGAATTCGATGGAGCGAGCTTCGCCGCCATGTTCGCCGCAAATACCAATCAGAATGTCGGGTCTGGTTTTCCGCCCACTTTCTACAGCGATTTGCATTAACTTTCCTACGCCTTTGCGATCGAGAGTGATAAAGGGGTTATCCGATAAAAGTTTCATATCTAAATAATCATTCAGGAATTTTCCTTCTGCATCATCGCGGCTAAATCCTAGGCAGGTTTGTGTTAAGTCATTCGTACCAAAGCTAAAGAACTCCGCTGCTTCTGCTAATTCGCCAGCTAAGAGGGCTGCCCGCGGCAATTCAATCATAGTACCTGAAGTATAATGGAAGCTTACTTTATATTTTTCCATCGTATCGTTAGCAATGGTATCAATTTTTTCTTTGAAGAAATTCATTTCTGCGCTGCCGATGGTTAATGGAATTTCAATTTCAGGTAAGACTTTCAAGCCTTCGACGGTGAGTCGGGCAGCTGCATTGCAAATGGCTTGTATTTGCATTTCGTAGATTTCTGGGAATGTAATGCCAAGACGGCAGCCCCGATGTCCTAACATTGGGTTGGATTCATGGAGAGCACGTACTTTTCGAAGCAAGGCTTCTTTTTGCGCGAGGAGAGTCATATTTTCTTGTGTAATTTGCAGGGTAGTTGTTTCAATCAGCAGCTCGTTCATACTGGGAAGGAACTCATGAAGGGGCGGATCTAAGAGACGAATGCAGACGGGATATCCGGCCATAACTTTTAAGATACCATAAAAGTCTTCTTCCTGCATTGGCAGTAAATGAGTTAAGGCAGTTTGACGTTCTTCAAAGTTCTCAGCCAAAATCATTTCCTGCACATGGGGCAGGCGATCCTGGCCCATAAACATATGCTCTGTACGAGTTAATCCAATGCCTTTGGCTCCAAACTCTAAGGCTTTTTGTGCATCTGCAGGATTGTCTGCATTGGCTCGAACTTCTAGTTTTTTGTACTTATCAGCCCAATTCAATAGGGTTAGATATTCCGTAGATAGTTCAGGATCTTTCATAGGGACAACGCCTGCGATGACCCGCCCTGTTGCGCCGTCAATGGAGATGAGATCGCCTTCTTTTATCATTGTGTCCCCAATGGTGAAGGTTTTAGTATGATAGTTGATTTTTACTGCTTCACAGCCGCATACGCAAGGTTTTCCCATGCCTCGAGCAACTACCGCTGCATGGCTGGTCATGCCTCCTCGGCTGGTTAAGATACCTTGTGCTGCAATAATACCATGAATATCGTCAGGAGTAGTTTCGGTTCTCACCAGCATTACTTTTTGTCCTTTTTTGCCAAGATCTTCAGCATGATTGGCGTCAAAGACAACAATGCCAGAAGCGGCACCGGGGGATGCTGGTAAACCCGTAGCCATTATATCAAGCTTGGCACTAGGGTCGATTTGACGATGCAGCAGCTGATCAAGCTGGCCCGGTTCGATCAATAGCAAAGCTTCTTGTTTAGTAATCAAGCCTTCTGCCGCTAGATCATGAGCGATTTTAATACTTGCTTGAGCAGTACGTTTGCCATTTCTAGTTTGCAGTATATATAAAGTACCTTTTTCAATAGTGAATTCAATATCCTGCACATTTTTATAATGTTTTTCTAAGATTTTAGCTGTTTTTGCAAATTGGGCATAAACTGCAGGCATTTCTGCTTCTAATTTTGCAATGGGCTGAGGCGTACGAATACCGGCGACTACATCTTCTCCTTGGGCATTTGTTAAGTATTCTCCATATAACAGATTTTCACCATTGGATGGATTTCTGGTAAAGGCTACACCGGTACCGCAGTCGTTTCCCATATTTCCAAATACCATCGACTGAATATTAACAGCAGTACCCAGATCATGATCAATCTTATTCAGATTGCGATAGATAAAGGCTCGGTCATTGTTCCAAGAGCGAAATACCGCTTCAACCGATAAGAATAATTGTTCCATTGGATCTTCAGGGAAGATGGAACCCGTTTTTTCTAATACGAGTTCTTTATAACTGTCAATTACTGCACGCAGGGTATCAGCAGACATTTCTTGGTCAAAGGTAACGCCTTGCTTTTTTTTGTGCTGCGTCAAAATTTGTTCAAATTCATATTTGTGGATTTCTAAAACAACATCGCCAAACATTTGAATAAAGCGGCGGTAGGAATCGTATGCAAAGACCAAATTGTTTGTACTTTTAGCTACGGCTTGTACCGTTTTTTCGTTTAGGCCAAGGTTCAAGATGGTATCCATCATGCCAGGCATTGAAAATACGGCTCCAGAACGAACCGAAACTAACAGGGGATTGGTTACATCTCCTAGTTTTTTGCCAATGCTCTTTTCCAGGTGAGCCAAATTCTGGCGTATCTCTTCAATAATTTGGTTTGGAAGCTTTTTGCCGTTTTCATAGTATTCTTTGCAAGCATCTGTGGTAACGGTCATGCCTGGTGGTACAGGCAGACCAATATTAGTCATTTCTGCCAGATTTGCTCCTTTGCCTCCTAATAGTGAACGCATATCGGCACTGCCCTGGTCAAATAAATATACGAATTTTTTCATTGTTCAACGACTCCTTTTCGATAAAAATCCAGAACTCTTTCAGCAGTTTCTTCTGTTGCTTTATTTGTGATGTCAATGACGGGACAACCGACTTTGCGCATGATATCCTGAGCGTAATCCAGTTCTTCAATAATACGTTCTAAATTGGCATAGTTGCTGGACGGCTGCAATCCCATTGCTTTTAGCCGCTCTCTGCGAATTTCGAATAATAAAGACGGTTTAATAGTAAGCCCGACAACTTTATGAGAAGCCACCTGAAATAGCTCGGCCGGCGGCGGAATTTCTTTCACTAAAGGTACATTGGCAGCTTTAATTCCTTTATGAGCCAGGTACATGCATAACGGTGTCTTTGATGCTCGTGATACACCTGTAATGACAATATCTGCTTGCAAGAGGCCACGAGGATCTTTACCGTCATCAAATTTTACAGCAAATTCAATGGCTTCAATTTTGGTGTAGTATGCTTGATCAATTTTGCGAATGAGACCCGGTTCGTTGCGCGGGGACAAGTGAGTAACTGCTTGCAGGCCATCGATGACAGGTCCCATAATATCGACATGTGTTATTCCTAATGTATGTGCTTTGGTCTCTAAGACCTCTTTCAAATCCGGACGAACTAAGGTATAGAAGATCGCTCCGTTTCTTTGTGATGCTTGTTCTACTATCGCATCAATTTGTGCAGCAGATTTTAAATACGGCTTGCGTTCAAACTCGATGTTCGCACCATTAAACTGACTAATTGCTGCTTTTACAACCAATTCGCCTGTTTCCCCAATCGAGTCCGAGAGTATGTATACAACGGGAACCTGGCTGTTATGTAGAATATTCAAAAGAGGACCTCCTTTGTCTTAGAAGTTGAATGAATGATTACTTTTCTGCTAATTGAACAAAAAGTCGTGTGATATTCGTTTTCGTAAAACGACCAACTACCTGATACTTTGTGATTCCACCATTCTTTATGATTTTAACTACCGGAAGAGCGTCTACTTGATGATACAGAAGTTTCTGAGCAGCAGACAGCACGGATTCCTCTGGCGTTGTTAAGATGATCTTTGGCATTCTCGTCATGATAATATTGACGGGAAGATCATTGTTATTTTTTCCTCCCATTGCTGCCTTTAATAGATCTTTTCGTGAAAGGGCCCCTTCTAAGAAGTTGTCTTCAGATACTACGAAAATCGTTCCGACGTCTTCTGTAAATAAGGTAAGAATTGCATCATAAACGGTGCTGCTTTCTCTCACCACAATAGGTGCAGAAAGGGTATCGGCAATGAGAATGGCATCAAAGGACATGGTATTTAGCTGCTGCAGGTCGCGGCCTGTAAAGTAATAGCCAACTTTCGGTTTCGCACTGACGAGTTTGGACATCGTCAAAATAGCTAAATCAGAACGAAGAGCTGCTCGGCTGAGATTAAGTTTTTCTGCGATTTGACTGCCTGTAATTGGACCAAGGATTTGTATGATTTCCAGAATGTTAGTCTGTCGTATGGTAAGTTGTATAATAAAATCACCTTCTATAACATATAGTGCGCACTATATGTTGAAATTGTATTATATAGTATACTACATTGATTCAATAATACCTGCTTATATATGCACAAAGTATAAATTTTTTTATTTATAATCCTCTGTGTGCTCGGAGATTATTTCATTCTGTTTGCGATGACGGCAAGACGTAACAGCGTTATCTTATAACTTGCGATCGATGAGGTTCTATAGATGTACTTTACTATTTATATGCAGATGCCAGTACAAATACTATTCGTATTATTTCCACTGTTGGTGTACTAGACTGAAAGGCCAGCATTAGAGGCTAAGTTATTTTCTCTTATTAGGGGAATTTACTTGGTGTCTTTATTTTATTTCGGCGGGAAAGAAAATAAGCGGTCTATAAAACGATCTTACTCCATAAAGAATGATAAGGAAAAAATAGGGGAAGCGAATCGACCGTAATCCGTAATACAAGGAATTCATACTGCATGAGAAAGGGAAATAGAATGATAAATGAGAGTATTGCATATCTATTACTCAATATTGATAAATATTATGATGCTGTCATTATACACATAGAGATTAGCTTGGCTGCGATTGCTGTTAGTTTTATGATTGCCGTTCCCTTAGGAATCTGGTGCTCAAAAAATGGCAGAATATCCTACTCGGTGATCAATGCGTTTACTATTTTGCGCATCATACCTAGTTTGGCGGTGTTGGTTCTTGCGATGCCCATATTAGGTACGGGTTTTGTACCTGCTTTGTTTGCGCTTACGCTACTGGCAATTCCGCCGATATTGATTAATACATACTCGGGTTTTAGAAATATTGACCCTTCTGTGCTGGAATGTGCGACAGGGATGGGAATGAATGCAAGCAGGATTTTAGTTGGTATTGAAATTCCTTTAGCGATGCCCCTCATATTGACAGGATTGCGGACCTCTGCTGCGGAGGTTATCGCTAGTGCCACATTGGCATCCTATATCGGTGCCGGAGGACTAGGAGATTTTATCTTTACTGGCATTGGAATGAATGATGTAAGGATAGTATTGATTGGAGGGATGTCAGTAGCATTATTATCCGTTTTGACGGAGATATCCTTAGCAGCTGTACAGCATATGGTTACGAAGTATCAGCGGGATTAAAACATAGGAGAGTGAAAAATGAGTAAAAGAATATCGAGATTCAGAATGTTTTTGTTGTTATCCATGGCAGCCGTATTACTGGTTGTAACAGGATGCAGCAGCAACCCTGCCAGCTCTGATCAAGTAAAAGAGAAAAAGGTGACGATAAAGGCAGGCTCAAAGGATTTTACCGAATCCCTGATCTTAGGTGAGTTATATAGCTTAGCTTTAGAAAATGCGGGCTATACAGTCGAGCGTAAGTTAAACTTAGGCAGTGCGATTGTTCATAACGCCCTTACCAATGGTGATATTGATTTTTATCCTGAGTATACGGGGACAGGTTTGCTAACGGTATTAAAAGAAACCCCTAAATTTGATTCGAAAGAAGTCTATCGTGAAGTTTCTGCTAAGTATAAAGAAAAATTTAAACTGATTTGGCTGGACCCTTCTGCTGCCAATGATTCTCAAGGTCTAGTGATGAATAAAAGAGCAGCGGAGCAATATCAGATCCGAACAATCTCTGACTTGCAGAAACATGCCAGTCAGATTCGGTTTGCTTCCCAAGGCCAATTTGATGAGAGAGCAGATGGACTGCCAGCCCTGGTCAAGGTATATGGTTCTTTTGATTTTAAAGACCGCAAGCTATATGACAATGGCATTAAATATGATGTACTTCACAATGATAAGGCAGATCTGGCGGTAGCATATACCACAGAAGGAGAGTTGAGCAAGGATGAATTTGTTGTATTGGAAGATGACAAGCATGTATGGCCGCCATATAATATTGCTCCTGTTATCAGACAGGATGTAGTGGAAAAGTACCCTGAGATAAAGGATATCTTGAATAAAGTGACGGCAAAACTGGATAACAAAACAGTGATCATGCTAAATGCTGAGGTGGATATTAAGAAACGGGAATACAATGAGGTAGCAAAGGAGTTTTTTAATACGATCAAATAAATCAGGCAGCAGCGCCAAGACTTGGGAAATGAGAAAAGGAGGTAATAAAGTGGCTAGAACTGCAATCGAGTTTCGTAATGTAAGTAAGCAGTATGCCAATACGTCTCAATACGCTGTAGCAGGTGTCAATATGCGTATTAGCGAAGGAAGCTTTATTACTATTTTAGGAACTTCGGGATCTGGCAAGACGACTCTTTTAAAAATGGTGAATCGAATTTATGAGGCAACATCCGGTGAAATCTTGTATTTCGGAGAGCACATTCATAACTTAAATTTAGAAGAGTATCGGCGTAAAATTGGGTATGTGATTCAGCAGGTTGGTTTATTTCCTCATATGACAGTTGAAGAAAATATTGGAACCATTCCTCAACTTTTAAAGTGGGATACAGATACAATTGCCAAGCGTGTAGATGCGCTCTTAGAGTTGGTATGCCTTTCGCCTCTGGATTTTAAAAAGCGGTATCCCAGACAATTATCGGGAGGCCAGCAGCAGCGGGTCGGTTTGGCTAGAGCGATGGCAGCTGATCCGGGCATTATGTTAATGGATGAGCCCTTTGGTGCAATTGATGCCATCACGAGGCAGAACTTGCAGGAGGAGCTGATTCGCATTCAAAGGAAGTTGAATAAAACCATACTCTTTGTGACCCATGATGTTAATGAAGCATTTAAGCTAGGTGAAAAAGTGGTGATTATGCACGAGGGAACAATTCAGCAGTTTGACACGCCTTATGGCATTATTACAAAGCCCGCTAATGGATATGTTGCTCGCTTGATTGAAACCCAGGATATTGTGCAGCGATTAAAAGTACTAAAGGCACAATCAGTAATGCTTCCAGTTGATCCCCAACTCAGTGATTGTGCTTTTCGTGTGGGTACAGAAGAATCCTTGCATAATATTTTGACTTATTTCTTAGAAAATGACCAGAAGCATGTATTGGTAGAGGATAATAGAAGAGGTATAGTAGGTAAAATCACATGGGAGCAGCTTAAAGGGAGTACCAGACAGGGGAAAGTTTTATCTGCTTAATGAATAAGGTGGCTGCATATGATTACGTATCTATTAAAATATTATGATCAAATGTTAATGCTGCTATTAGAGCATTTGTATTTGGTTTGTTTAAGTATGCTGATTTCTCTCTTAGTGGCAATACCAATTGGATTGTTTCTTTCAAGGTCAAAATGGCTGTCCGCGGCTGCATTATCGTTCTTTGGCGTTGTTTACTCCATACCCAGCTTAGCCTTGTTTTCTTTTTTGATTCCAGCATTCGGTTTGGGAAAGATGACGGCTATTGCTGTGTTAGTCATCTACAATCAATACATTTTGGTCAGGAATACAGTAGCGGGCTTTCAGTCCATCGATGCATCTATTATCGAAGCAGGATATGGGATGGGGCTTAGTGCCAAATATATGTTTTTAAAAATACAGCTGCCTCTAGCCTTACCGATTATTTTAGGAGGTATTCGTATCGCAACTGTTTCTACCATTGGTATTGCAACCATTGCAGCCGTAATTCATGCAGGGGGATTAGGCGTCCTGCTGTTTGACGGGTTACGGATGAATTATTTGCCCAAGATTTTCTGGGGGACGATTTTGTCCTCCCTTTTGGCTTATCTGACCAACCATATTTTCTTGTCTTTTGAGACAAAAGCCATAGAAAAGGCGAGGGGGGAATGCAGGGGAGATGAGGTTTAGACGGCTAGGAAATTATTTCTGTGAGTTATTTTGTGCCAGATATGATAGAATATTCATGAGATGCTACATCATGATGTATTCGATTGGAGGGCTCAAATGGTACATAGAATGATACTTCGCATAGGAGTGGTTTTTGCTGCAATTGTTTGCATTGTTACCCTGTATGGGGTGCCGTGTGCTCAGGCCGCTATGATTAGCACGAAGAGTGAAATCAGTATTGGCCGTGATGTAGGCAAGCAGCTTGAAAAAAAATATGGCGTGGTGGATGATCCAGCACTGCAAGAACGGGTAACTAAAATAGGTATGAACATGGTAGCTGTTAGTGACCGAAAAGATTTACCCTATTCGTTTAAAGTTTTAAACTCGAAAGATGTCAATGCCATGGCAGCACCTGGCGGGTTTATTTACATATTTAAGGGTTTAGTGGATCTAATGCCATCTGATGATGAATTAGCTGGTGTAATCGGACATGAAATAGGACATGTGGTCAAACGGCATTCGGTTAAACAAATTGAAAAAAATCTACTGCTCAATATTGGTTTTATTGCAGTATTTGGTGATAAGGCCGCGATACTTCAGAATTTAGCCATGAATGCGATTATGGCCGGCTATAGCCGATCTGATGAGAGAGAAGCTGATTATCTTGGATATCTTCATTCTTCTAAGGCGGGCTATAATCCCTATAGTATGAAAATGGGTTTGATGAAACTTTCCAGCTTGGAAAAAGGTTCACAAAATGATTTATTCTCCGATCATCCTGAGAGTAAAGAACGAATTGCTCTGGTGCAAAATTTTCTGGATAAGGACAAGATCCATCCCAAAGCTCAATTAGCATCTGATGGAACATCGGGCCTGGTTGTAGACGGTAATTGGCAATTGCCGACGATTAGTGCGGAGTATGGCAGCTACAAGCCATTGTATCGAGCTTATTTTGTAGCTGGCTCCTTATATCGTATCAGTCAGTTGAAAAACTATAATCCGGATAAATATATCTTGGACTATGATGGAGAAAATGTGATCGTGTGTTATGATGACATTCAAATTGTCACCATTACTCCTGAGGATGCCATGTTTCATAACATGAGTGTCATGGATCTGGCTGGTTCCCATGTTGATAAGTTAAAGGAATGGAATCCTAAATTATGAGTTATATTAAACTAGACAGCCATTGATCTATGGCTGTCTAGTTTTTTTATAAGTATGAGCGTATCCGTTCTTAGATAGTGTAGAGATTTTTGAATGGAATATCTATAAATTGTTATGCTGTTGTTACGAAGCTGTCACATTAGCAGTTTATAATTAAAATACGTATTAAAAGAGGAGGCGGAAAAGCTAACAAATTTCATACTGTAAAAGGCTTACTAAAAAAGTGCATAGAGACGATACATTTTTTAAGATAGATAAAGGTGGAATGATTTATGAGAAGCATAACAAAGAAAATGATGATATATTCTCTTGCGGGCATGCTGCAGCTTGGTTTTGGTGCATCCATAATCGAGGCTTCGCCGCTACATAATGAAGATATGCCTCCGATGGGGCAATATGAGCAATATGATCAACGTGGTCCGGGACCGAATCCTTATGAACGCGATCGCATGGAACGTGAAAGACATGAGCGGGAACGGTCTGAAAATGAGCGACATGAACATGAGATGAAACGGCGTCCTCATGAGAGTAAAAAAGCGTGGCATAAAAGACAGCAAAAAGAGATTGAACGACATGAAAGAGCTTTGCGGGAAATCCGTGAACATCGCGACCATCGGTAAGGAAAGGGGCTGTCGCACTAGCCCTAAAAAACAAAAATGGCAACCGGCAGTAGCCGGGAGCCATTTTTTTGTGTAAAATCAAGTTTGTTGGAACATGAAAATACAAGCAAATTATATAACAGACACAAATATATATCAACTAGTCTTGCCGATGGACATCGGCGAGATGATCCCAGAAGATGACTCGGTACGGTTACTCAGCGCAGTGTTAGAAAGGCTGGATTATAGCAAACTGTACACTACGTACTCCCGAATGGGGAGAATCGAGAGATCACCGAAGCGTCTATTTAAAATTCTTGTCTATGGGTACATGAACGGCATCTATTCA
>NZ_FOTS01000015.1 GCF_900114615.1 Pelosinus propionicus DSM 13327
CAAAGATTGGGTGCGCTGCTTCTGTGAAGTTTTGAGGGAGCATACTCTTTGAGATGTTTACCTCTGTATATCTGGTGGCGATAGCTAAGGGGTTCCACCTGTTCCCATACCGAACACAGTAGTTAAGCCCTTATACGTCGAAAGTACTTGGTTGGAAACGGCCTGGGAGGATAGATAGTTGCCAGTTTATTCCTTGATAGCTCAGTTGGTAGAGCAATCGGCTGTTAACCGATCGGTCGTAGGTTCGAGTCCTACTCAAGGAGCCAGTTTATGAAAACACCATTCACGCAAGTGAATGGTGTTTTCTAATTATTAAGGATTATAGATGACAACTTATCATTGCGGTCTTTATACTATTATTGTACAATAATAGCAAATTGATGATATAGCAAAAGATGGATTGTTTATATAAGCGGGGTGACAGAGGATGACGTATAGTGGTTTTAAATATTGTCCTTTTTGTGGTGAAGAGTTGCCGCAAAATCATATAATGAATTTCTGTCCCTTTTGTGGAAAAAAAACTTCACTAAATGATAAGGTAGCTTTAGAGGTTGCCCAACATGAGGTTATAAAAGAAAAAATAGTAGCAAAGAGTTCTGACCAGGAGAAAAAGGTAAAGAATGAGATTTATATAAGGGATACCTTATTACAACAAATAGATATGCATGATGAATATTACAGTATTATGTTGAAGTATACCACAGATAGAGTAAATCTAATAAAAATTTTAGAAAAGGTATTAGTAAGGAGTGCCTTTGCTGTTCGTTTAGCTGTGGATAATATGCCAAGCCTTATTATCTATAAAGCTAAACGAAGAGATATTGTAAACTTACATATTGCTTTTGTAAAAGGTCAAGCAAGCGTTAGCATCATTCCTGGTGATTTTGATAATAATCCTTCTTTAAAGGAATTATTCCCTATGTTTGGTAATTTAAAATTACAAATGCGAAAAGATATTGAAGGCTTACCAATTAATTTGTGGATAGGCGATCAAATTACCAAAGTCTTTCCGATTATATACAGAGAAAGTAAAAAAGGGATTTTGGTTATTACGAATAAAAATATATACATTATATATAAATATGCGATTATGACAGAATTTCGCTGGTTGGTAATATCCTATACATTACTATTGAAAGTTGTTAAAGATAGTGAATCCCTTGAATTTATTTATAAGAACAATAAAGTAGAACGAATTGAATTTAACACTAAACAGGAATTATTTGAGGCTTTTGAGATAATTGAACATATAGTATGATAAAAATAAGGAAAGACTTCAGTTTTACTTAAGTCCTTCCTTATTTTTTATAAATAGATTTGCTAAAAGTTTAATTCGATTGGAGTATACAATAGAATTGACTAAAAAGTATTCATAAAAAAAGTCGTAGCTGTGGTACAATAAAGGATATGTTGGGATGCAGAAGGAGGAGAAAATGACTTTTCATGTACGTGCATTAGGAATAGATA
The DNA here is from genome assembly GCF_900114615.1 of Pelosinus propionicus DSM 13327. Lineage (GTDB taxonomy): Bacteria > Bacillota > Negativicutes > DSM-13327 > DSM-13327 > Pelosinus > Pelosinus propionicus. Next base: position 1,468 of record NZ_FOTS01000015.1, read on the forward strand.
ATCTAAAGCAAGCTCAAGTGGAATTAGCTAAGATAAATTGTGATAAAACTAAAATTCCGGCTATGGATGATAAAGTTGTATTTAGGGTAATAAAATTAGAAAACATTTCAACCCAAAATGCTAATTTTTTAAAACAAGCATTTCTAGTTAATGGTGGAGAGGTCGTTGTAGGGAGAAGTACAATAGATTTTGGAACTGCCTACGCAGATGTTTTATTGTGTGCAACAAAAAAGCAATTTCAAAAGGCTATCTCTCAATTGAAAATAGAACCATGGGGATTATCTTCAATTGCAGAAGCTATTGAGAGAACTATAAATAATATTGAGAGTTTTCCTCAACGCTCATATAATTGGCAGCATCATTCTTTAAAGATTATGCCAAGGCATACTTTAATAATGGGGATTTTGAATGTTACACCAGACTCTTTCTCAGATGGCGGTAAATATAACACTATTGATAAAGCGTTGTATCATGTTGAACAAATGATACAGTGTGGCGCCGATATTATTGATATTGGAGCTGAATCTACCAGACCCTATTTGGGAGCAGAAAAAATATCAGCTGAAGAAGAAATGAATCGATTAGGTCCATTGTTAGAACGAGTCTTATCGATATCGACAGTGCCTGTTTCGGTGGATACATACAAATCCAGCGTTGCGCTGGAGGCCTTAAAATTGGGTGCTCATATGATCAATGATATATGGGGACTACAACAGGATCAAAAGATGGCTAGGGTAGTAGCCGAGTACAATGCACCTATTATTATCATGCATAATCAAGATACTACATATTATCAGCAGGATATTATGTCAGAAATATATAATTTTCTGCAAAAGAGTATTTCTATTGGCATTCAAGCAGGTATTGATCCTAATAACATTATTATTGATCCGGGTATTGGGTTTGGTAAAACGCCAGAACAAAATTTGATAGTGATGTCGCGTTTAGATGAGTTAAGATCATTAGGTTGCCCGATATTACTAGGTACTTCCAATAAAAGGTTTATTGGAGAAGTATTAGGCCTGTCAGTCGAAGAGCGGTCGGAGGGGACTGGTGCTACCGTGTCTATTGGAATAATGAAAGGTAGTAATATTGTCCGTGTACATAATGTGCAAGCAATGACTAGAATAGCAAGAATGACAGATGCAATGATGAGGAGTGATATATGATGAAGGATACAATATTATTAGAAAATATGGTGTTTTATGGGTTTCATGGTGTTTATGAATATGAACGTGAACAAGGGCAACGTTTTTATGTGGATGCGCAAATACATGCAGATTTAAGTGAGGCTTCTAAAACGGATAACCTTACTGATACAATTGACTATACGATGGTTTACTCCCAAATTAAAGACGTCATGGAGAATCAAAGATTCCAACTATTAGAAGCAGTTGGCGGACATATTGCAGAATTAATTTTGAAGACAAGCATTGCTACGAGTGTTACTATAAGAATTCGTAAGCCTGCTGTACCTATCCCTGGACCTTTGAATTTTGTTCAGGTAGAAGTGAGCCGGAGTAAATAAGTAATGATTATACTTGGATTAGGTTCTAATATGGGAGACCGTGAAAGTAATATAAAGTCGGCGATTTGTGAATTAAATAAGCATAGTAAAATTGCTATTGATAAAATATCATCCTTGTATGAAACAAAGCCTGTTGGTTTTGTGAATCAACCTAACTTTTTAAACTTAGTTATTAGTATAAATACTATGTTAAATCCTCATGAGTTATTATCAGAATGCCTACAGGCAGAATATCATTTAGGTAGAATCCGCAAGCAACGTTGGGGCCCTAGAAATATAGACATTGATATTCTTATTTTTCAGAGCTACATGATCCAGGATGAGGTGCTGCAATTGCCTCATCCTCGCTTACATGAGAGATCCTTTGTTCTTATACCGTTGCAAGAGATTGCTTATGATCTTCCTGTATATCAAGGGCTAACTTCTAAAGATCTATTGCAAAAAATGAATACTAATGATGAGGTTATGTTATATAAAAAAATGAATTTAGACTTTTTAGAACGATAAGATAGGAGGCTAACGAAAGTTGGCTAAATCATGCAAAGTGTTATTTATCAGTGCTCCAATCGGGGCAGGACATGTAAAAGCTGCTCAGTCAATTGCCGAAACAATGTGTCGAAGGCATGATCACGTTGAAACTAGGTTGGTAAATGTATTTGATTTTTTTAGTACATTTATTGGCAAAAATATTTTAACTATATATTTCAAGGTATTAGAATTGTTTCCTAAAATATATGGGATAGCCTATGGATGGGGAAATGAAAGTCCTGTTGCATTAATCGGTCGTCAAATTATTAGTCGTTATTTAGCTAGAAGAATGGAACAATACATTTTAGGGTATAATCCAGATATTATTGTATGTACTCATGCTACTCCTGCTGGGATTATTTCTTCTTTATTAAAAGATAAAAAACTTACAATTCCAGTAGTTAGCATAGTTACTGATTTTGTTGTACATCGTTTGTGGGTTTATCCGGAAATTCAACATTATGTTATTGCCAATGAAAGAATGGGAAATTTCTTATATAATCACGGAATTAATAGTAGCTGTGTAGAAGTTATGGGAATTCCTGTTGATGAAAAATTTTCCAGATTACCTGACAAAGAAAAAATAATGCAGAAATTAGAGTTGCGTAGTGAGATAAGAACAATTCTTATTATGGGTGGTGGAGCAGGACTTTTGCCTATGGATAAAATTGTTCAATGCTGTGAAAATATTGGCATTCCGCTACAAGTTATTGTTGTTGCAGGGAAAAATAAAAAGATGTATCAAAAAGTAACAAAATTACAGTCTAAAGTGCGTAATAAGGTACAAGTTTTAGGATATGTTGATTATGTTAATGAACTAATGGTAATTGCAGATCTAATTATTTCTAAACCTGGAGGAATAACTTGTGCAGAAACATTATGCGCAGGTGTACCTATGCTGATTTATCGACCAATACCGGGACAAGAAGAAGCAAATACGAGCTACTTAATTGAGCAGAAGGTGGCTTTAAGAGCGGATTCTTTATTAGATATACAATTCATCTTAGTAAAGCTGTTTGTTGAGCAACCAGACGAATTAATACGATTACGAAAAAATTCTTTAAGAATAGGACGACCTCATGCTACTGTAGCTATAGCAGATTATATTTATTCTCAAGCCGGCATAAGACACAATTGCTAATGTTTACGTTAAGGTTTTTATAATTGACATTTTTGTTGGTGTGTATTGTGGAAGTGTGCTATAATTACCATTATTTTATAATGATTTTCCTGAATAAATATATGATTATTTAAATGTAATCATGTTGGAGGGAAAAATGGAGAAAATATACTTGGCAGCATTACAGATGGTCGCTGGGATTGGTAACATGCGTCTTAAAGGGTTGGTTTCTTTTTTTGGTAGCGCTCAGCAGGCGTGGCTGGCTAATAAGCGTGATTTATTTTTATGTGGATATTTAGATGAAACAATCTATAATAAATTACTCATACATCGGGAAAAAATAGATATATATACATTAGCACGTGATTGGGAGAGAAATGGGATTCGTATTTGTTCTCATAGCGATTCGGAATATCCTAAATTGCTTTTAAATACTTACAATGCCCCTCAAGTTTTGTTTTATCGTGGTACATTGCCAATTACTGATCATCTTATTGCAATTGTTGGGGCGAGGAAAGCCACTTCCTATGGGAAAAATGTTGCGCAGTTACTGGCATCAGAGCTGAATGAAGCAGGAGTATGGGTAGTGAGTGGTGCTGCTCGGGGTATCGATACAGCTGCTCATCAGGGCGCATTAGTTAAAGATGGATATACAATAGCAGTTCTTGGTTGTGGAGTGGATATTAACTATCCGCCTGAGAATGGTAAATTGATAAACCAAATAGCAGAGAGTGGTGCTGTAGTTTCTGAATATGCCCCTGGCACTATAGCACATCCTGGCCATTTTCCAGCGCGCAATCGAATTATTAACGGTTTGTCCCGTGGTGTGGTAGTGGTGGAAGCTGCAGAAAGAAGCGGAGCATTAATTACAGCTGATTTTGCTTTAGAAGAAGGACGCGATGTTTTTGCTGTGCCTGGCAGTATTTTTTCACAATCTAGCAAAGGAGCACACCGTCTTATCAAACAGGGGGCTAAACTTATTGATGGTGCTGCCGATATATTAGAAGAATATCATATTGCTGCTAGGGAAAAAAAGATCCAAAGAATCGACCTCACTAGCGAGGAAGCAATGGTTTATGATATTCTTACATATGACAATTCTTTAGGAATTGAAGACATCGTTATGAAAACAAAGCTAAGTACCGCTGTAATTGCATATATATTACTTCAGTTTGAATTACGTGGTTTAGTGACAGAGCATAGCGGTAAACGCTATTTGCGCTGCGCTAAGGAGGGAGTTAAGTGAGCAAAGCATTAGTTATAGTTGAATCTCCAGCAAAAGCAAAAACGATTGAAAAGTTTCTTGGAAAAAACTACACGGTGAAGGCTTCTATGGGGCATTTAAGGGATTTGCCTAAAAGCCAATTTGGTGTAGATGTAGAGAATAATTTTACGCCTAAATATATTAATATTCGAGGTAAAGGCGATCTTATAAAAAGTCTTAAAAATGCTGCTAAGGCAGCAGATACTGTTTATTTGGCATCTGATCCTGATCGGGAAGGAGAAGCTATTGCCTGGCATTTGTCACATATATTAAATATTCCACAAGATAAGGCCTGTCGAATTGAGTTTAATGAAATCACAAAGACTACAATTCAAAATGCTGTAAAAAAACCTCGGCCTATTAATATGGAGAGAGTTGATGCGCAGCAAGCTAGGCGGCTATTAGACCGAATTGTTGGCTATCAATTAAGCCCTCTGCTGTGGAGAAAGGTAAGAAAAGGCCTTAGCGCTGGACGAGTGCAGTCTGCAGCTGTGGGAATTATCTGTGATAGAGAAAAAGAAATCCAGGCTTTTGTCTCGGAAGAATATTGGACAGTGGTTGCAAAGTTGCGAGGAAAGCCCAAAACGGCATTATTTGATGCCCAGCTTATTTTAATTGAAGATCATAAGGCTAAAATTGATAACGAAGAACAAGCTCAAAGTATACAAGAAGAGTTAGAAAAAGCTGAATTTACGGTAACGGACGTGAAGCGGCGAGAAAGACGGAGAAATCCTGCTGCGCCTTTTATTACAAGCAGTTTACAGCAAGAGGCATCACGCAAATTAGGCTTTACTTCTCGTAAAACAATGATGGTCGCTCAACAATTATATGAAGGGCTAGATCTTGGCAGCTCTGGTCCAGTTGGACTTATCACTTATATGCGTACTGATTCGGTGCGTTTAGCTGAGTCGGCGCAGCAAGAAGCCATTAAGTACATTGTAGCAACATATGGGGAGAACTACTTACCTGAAAAGATTCCAGTATATTCTTCAAAGAAATCTCAAGATGCACATGAAGCCATTCGTCCTACTAGTTTAGAATTCCCCCCAGAAAAGCTAATCAAATATCTTTCCCGAGATCAGTTGCGATTATATACTTTAATTTGGGAACGATTCATTGCTAGTCAAATGGCACCTGCAATATATGATACGTTAACTGTAGATATTGCAGCAAGTCGCTTTTCTTTACGGGCAACAGGCTCAACGGTCAAGTTTCCTGGTTTTATGGCTGTATATACAGAAAGCAAAGATGGTGAAGAAAAAGAGAAAGATATTACATTGCCTAACTTAACGATTGGAGAAAAGTTAAAGGTTAATAAGATTATTCCGAAACAGCATTTTACAGAACCACCGCCTAGATATACAGATTCCAGCTTAATAAAGGTACTAGAAGAAAAAGGTATTGGTCGTCCAAGTACCTATTCACCGATTGTTGAAACCATATTAGCACGAGGTTATGTAATTAAAGTAGAAAAAAAATTTCAACCAACAGAATTAGGCTTTGTTGTTTTGGATTTATTAAAACAATATTTTAAAGCAATTGTAGATGTTGAATTTACAGCTAAAATGGAAAATAGTCTTGACGAAATTGCTGATGGCAAAGGTTCACGTATTGATTTATTACGAGAGTTTTATGCGTGGTTTGCTGTAGATTTAGAACAAGCAGAAAAAGAAATTGGTCATGTTGAACTTCCCGTGGAAGTGTCTGATGTACCATGTGAAAATTGTGGTAGATTCATGGTGGTAAAACATGGCCGTTATGGTGATTTCTTAGCTTGTCCTGGTTTTCCAGAGTGTCGTAATACTAAGCCTATTTTAAAAGAAACAGGAGTACAATGCCCTAAATGCGCTGGTAGTATTGTTGAGCGTCGAACAAAGCGCAGCAAAATCTTTTATGGATGCAAGAATTATCCTACTTGTGACTTTATGACATGGGATATACCTTTAAAAGAAAATTGTCAGGCTTGTGGTGCCTTTATGTTGCGACATAATTTGAAAAATGGTAAATTTAATATAATGTGTAGCAATGAATCTTGCGAAACGCGTCAAAAAGATGAAAAAAAAGTAACTAATAGTACAAAAAAAAGTAAAATAATTTCAAGAAAATTAAAAGGTACGACGCTAACGAAAAAGAATTAAATCATAAATGATATAATCGGAGGAACAACCGTGTCAAAAGTAACTATTATCGGAGCTGGCTTAGCTGGCAGTGAAGCAGCTTGGCAAGTTGCGGAAGCGGGATATGAGGTGGAACTGCATGAGATGAGACCCCATGTTATGCCGCCCGCTCATCATACGGATCAATTTGCAGAGTTAGTATGCAGTAATTCATTACGAGGAGCTGCAATTGAAAATGCTGTTGGATTGCTAAAGGAAGAAATGCGAAAAATGAATTCTTTAATCATGAAAGCAGCAGATACAAGTAAAGTACCAGCAGGTGGAGCCTTAGCTGTCGATCGTGATTCATTTAGTAAATATGTAACAGATGCTCTTCTAAATCATCCTAAAGTAACAGTTATAAGTGGTGAAGTGACTGATATCCCTCAGGAACAATTATTAATTATCGCCAGTGGGCCTTTAACATCTCCAACTTTATCAGAAGCTATCGGAAAAATAACAGGTAATGAATATTTGTACTTTTACGATGCTGCGGCTCCTATTGTATTAGGTGATTCTCTTGATATGAGTAAAATATATAGAGCCTCTCGTTATGGCAAGGGAGATGATGACTATTTAAATTGTCCCATGAATAAAGCTGAATATGAACTATTCTGGAAAGAATTAACTCATGCGGAAACTGCCCCTGTCAAAAATTTTGAAAAAGCAATCTTTTTTGAAGGATGTATGCCGGTAGAAGAAATGGCGAGTCGCGGTATTGATACATTGCGTTTTGGACCACTGAAACCAGTTGGCTTAGAAAATCCAACTACAGGAGAAAGACCGTACGCAGTAATTCAGTTACGTCAGGACAATTTTGCTGGAACCTTGTATAATATTGTTGGGTTTCAAACACATTTGAAATGGCCTGAACAGGAGCGAGTTTTCCGATTGATACCTGGTTTACAAAAAGCAGATTTTGTGCGTCTAGGTGTCATGCATCGTAATACATTTATTAATTCTCCTAAAATTCTATCTACTACGCTGCAAATGATTACAAATCCCAGTATATTCTTTGCAGGACAAATTACAGGCGTAGAAGGATATGTGGAGTCCGCTGCTTCCGGATTAGTAGCTGGACTTAATGCAAGTCGTATATTATCAGGACTTGAGCCAGTGGTATTTCCGAAGGAAACAGCCCATGGTGCTTTGTGTCATTACATTACGAATGCCGAAGCTAAGCATTTTCAGCCTATGAATATAAACTTTGGATTATTGCCACCTTGGGTGGAAAAAATTCGAGATAAAAAAATCAAAAATCATTTAATTGCTCAACGGTCATTAAATGCTATTGATAAATTTAAAGAAGAATTATACAATAATCTTGCATAATTAATGTTATTGTGCTAGTATGAATTAATAAATTTTCCTACATAGCTTGACAAATGAGAGGATCAGTCTTTGTAGTGTTTCGTATTTCGACATAATTTTAACGTACATAATTGTTATTCTGACAATGATGCTATTTATCCTATACTTAAAGATTGAAAAGAATGCCTCACAGCACTCTGTAATGAATTATTGGGCAGATATCGAGGGATTTGTCGAATTTGCTAATTTACAAGTGTTGAGGAGGTTCTTTTTAGTCATGTAGCGAATGTAAAAATTAAAGACGGTCTATCATAATGCATATGTGATGCATAGGAGGCGGTGTTTATGTTTCACGCAACAACCATTGTTGCTGTAAAAAAGCAGGGGAAAACAGCAATTGCTGGTGACGGTCAAGTTACTTTTGGTGGTAATACGATAATGAAACATAATGCTAAGAAGGTTCGACGTTTATATCATGGTCAAGTGTTAGCTGGTTTTGCTGGATCTGTGGCTGATGCATTTACCTTATTTGGAAAATTTGAAGTAAAGTTGGAAGAATTCAATGGCAATTTATTACGAGCTGCTGTTGAATTAGCTAAAGAGTGGCGTGTAGACAGAGTATTACGCCGCTTGGAAGCATTACTTATTGTTACAGATGCAGATCATATGTTAATCATTTCAGGAAATGGTGAAGTAATTGAGCCGGATGATGATGTTATGTCTATTGGCTCAGGCGGTCCTTATGCCTTGGCTGCGGCTCGGGCCTTAGTAAAGCACTCTAATTTATCTGCTTCTGAAATTGCTCGAGAAGCGCTTCAAACTGCAGCAAGTATTTGTGTATATACAAATGGTAATATCACAGTTGAAGAGTTATAAAAAGGGGTGACAGTATGATTGAGATGACACCTAAACAGATTGTAATAGAGTTAGATAAATATATTGTCGGGCAACAACAAGCCAAAAAATCAGTGGCTGTTGCACTTCGCAATCGATGGCGCAGTAAGCAATTAGCAGCAAACTTACAAGATGAGATTGTACCTAAAAATATTTTGATGATTGGACCGACTGGTGTAGGTAAAACTGAAATTGCGAGGCGGCTGGCAAAGTTAGTCAATGCACCGTTTGTAAAGGTAGAGGCTACTAAATTTACTGAAGTTGGTTATGTTGGGCGTGATGTTGAGTCAATGGTCCGTGATTTGGTAGAAACGGCTATTCGTATGGTGAAGCAAACCAAAATGCTAGAGGTAACAGAGAAAGCACATCAGTTTGCTGAAGAACGTATATTGGAATTTTTTGTGCCATCTGCTAAAAAAGAAACGCCACGTAATCCTTTTGAAATATTATTTGGTGGTACAGCTTCAAATACTGATGTAACATCAAATAAAGTAATTGATGAAAAAGTTGAATCTCCAATATTAAATCGGGAATATTGGAAAAAACGATTAGATAATGGTGAATTAGAAAATGAGTTTATAGAAATAATAGTAGAAGATTCTGTAAATCCTATGATGGGAGCATTCTCTGGTGCTGGCATTGAGGAAATGGGTATTAACATACAAGATATGATTGGAAGTTTTTTACCAAAGAAACAAAAAAAGAAAAATGTAACCATTGCTAATGCTCGTAAAATTTTTATTCAAGAAGAAGCACAAAAACTTATTGACATGGATGAAGTGATTACCATTGCTTTAGATTTGGCAGAAAACTCCGGGATCATTTTCTTGGATGAAATTGATAAAATCGTAGGTCGTGGAAAATCGTCTGGTCCCGACGTGTCACGAGAAGGGGTACAACGCGATATTTTGCCTATAGTAGAAGGATCTACCGTAGTTACCAAGCATGGTCCTATAAAAACGGATCACATATTGTTTATGGCAGCAGGAGCCTTTCATATGGCAAAGCCCTCTGAACTGATTCCTGAATTACAGGGGCGTTTTCCCATTCGAGTAGAACTAACGAATTTATCGAAAACTGACTTAAAACAAATATTAACAGAACCAGCAAATGCCTTAATTAAACAGTACGTTAGCCTGTTAGAAACGGAAGATGTAAAAATTCAATTTACGGATGATGCCATTGAGGAATTAGCTGAAATTGCTTTTGAAGTAAATTCTCAAACTGAAAATATTGGTGCTAGACGTTTGCATACTATTTTGGAAAAATTATTAGAAGATTTAGCGTTTGATGCACCTGATATAAATGAAAAATTGGTTTTAATCAATAGCGATTATGTTAAAACTAAATTAGCACATATTGTAGTGAATCCAGATTTAAGTCATTTTATATTATAAACTAGGTTATATAACCTAATGAAGGGTAGGAGGCAGTATTATGACAACGATGTTAGAACGTACTCGTAAAATTAATAAATTATTGCAAAAATCCGAGAAAGTGGAATATGATGAAATTTCTCGCGTGCTCAGTACAGTGATGGAAGCAAATGTGTATATTGTTGCTAAAGATGGGAAAATATTTGGATATGCTTTGTTAGGTGATTTTGAATGTGATTTAATGCGTGATAAAGTATTATTGCAAGGATGTTTTCCTGAACGGTACGTAGATTGGTTACTGCGGGTTAACGAGACATCCCCAAACTTAAGTCTTGAAGGAGGTCTTTGTTCTTTTAGTGAAGATACAGGGTGTATATTCACAGATAAGTTTACTACTATTGTCCCTATTCACGGTGTAGGAGAACGAATCGGCACATTAATTGTAGCTAAATTCCATACTGAGTTTCAAGATGAAGATCTTGTTTTAGCTGAATATGGTGCAACTGTTGTTGGTATGGAGATTTTAAGAGATCGTAGTGGGAAAATTGAAGATGAAGCTCGCAAAAAAGCCACGGTACAAGTAGCTCTTGGTACCCTTTCTTATTCTGAACTTGAAGCTGTGATTCATATTTTAAATGAATTAGAAGGTAATGAAGGTTTATTGGTTGCAAGTAAAATTGCAGATCGGGTAGGGATTACTCGTTCAGTTATTGTTAATGCTTTACGTAAATTTGAAAGCGCTGGAGTTATTGAATCAAAATCCTTAGGAATGAAAGGTACTTATATAAAAGTACTAAATGAACGTTTATTTGAAGAATTGAAAAAGCTTAAAAAGTAATGCTAGATAAAAAAAGAACTACTGCTATTGAGATAGGTTCAATAGCAGTAGTTCTTTTTTTTATCTCTTAGTTATTCTGAGAAAATGATGATTGTAAAAATTTGTAGATAGAGGGATTTCTATATCTTTTGGTAGATGTGCAAATGAGAAAAGTATTATATCATTAACAAGTATTGATTTTTGATTGTGAAGGAATTTCTGTCACTTTATAGAATTATAAATGTGTAAAATTTGTTGGATTTAGTATTTTAACAAAGGTATTTGAAGGATTATATAGAATAATAATGCTTAGTTATAAATTTTTGTAATAAAATGTAATTAATTTACATGTATTATATAATACTGGAGGATTATGTGTGTTAAATTCAATTCTAGCGTCGCCACGAGTGTCTGTGTTAGAACAAGCCCTATCAGCGTCTTCTTTACGGCAAAAGGTAATTAGTAATAATATTTCCAATGTTAACACGCCGGGGTTTAAGAAGAGTGAAGTGGTCTTTGAGGATTTTCTGCAAGATGCCGTAGATGGAGGCAAATTGCAGATGACTAAAACAAATAGTCATCATTTACCACTTCAAAGAAAAGGGATTCCAACTCCAACAGTAAAGGTAATTGATAAAACTTCTTTTAGAACTGATGGCAGTAATGTAGATATTGATATTGAAATGGCAAATTTGTCAAAGAATAATATCTATTATAATGCCGTAGTACAACAATTGAGTGGTTATTTCACAGGGATTAAGTCCGCAATAAAAGAAGGGAGAGGATAAGTTTGGGAATGTTTGGTGCTATTGATGCAGCAGCGTCAGGTTTGACGGCAGAACGACTTAGAATGGATGTAATTTCTAATAATATTGCCAATGTTAATACGACTCGTACTAGTCAAGGAGGAGCCTATAAGCGTCAAATGGTTGTGTTTTCTCCTCGGGAAAATCAAGCAACGTTTTCCCAGGTTTTATCTGAAAAGTTAGGTACCGATGTTGGAAATGGAGTTAGAGTAGTTGGAATTACCGAAGACAATTCAGCAGCTCGCTTAATCTATGATCCGACACATCCGGATGCAAATCAAGATGGGTATGTGGAAATGCCTAATGTTAATGTTGTATCTGAAATGGTAGATATGATTACAGCTACCAGGGCTTATGAGGCAAATGTCACTACGATTAATACCGCGAAAAGCATGGCTCTTAAAGCATTAGAAATCGGAAAATAATGGAGGTCATTGTTTGTGCGTATTGAAGCACTTAAATTAGCGTCAGTTCATTCAAGTATGGTTGAAAAAATAAAGACTCCAATAGAAGAGGGGAAGAAGAATTTTGGAGAATTCTTAACCGATGCGCTTGGTGAAGTAAATAGTTTGCAGCAGAATGCAACAAAAGCTTCTTTTGATCTAGCTGCAGGAAAATTACAAGATATTTCGCAAGTGACGATAGCGGCGGAAAAAGCAACAATAGCAATGCAGTTAACGATGCAAGTGCGAAATAAAGTGGTTGACGCATATCAAGAAATTATGCGTATGCAGGTATAATTATGACAATATTTTTGTTGAGTTGAAAGGGTGGAGACAATGGCAGATTGGAAAGAACAGTCTCTGCGCTTGTGGCAAAACCTGGGTAAAAAAGAAAGATATATGATTCTTGGTTCGGCTATACTTATATTTGCAATTATTTTAGCGTGGAGTTTTTGGTGGGGTGGTCGCCCGGATCTTGTACCTTTATTTACTGAGATGGAAGCTAAGGATGCTGGTGAGGTAAGTGCAAAACTAAAGGAAATGAAAGTTACCCATGAAATTGGTGGTAACGGAAATGCAATTATGGTTCCTGCAAAAGATGTTTACCGCATTCGGTTAGATTTAGCCAGTCAAGGTTTGCCACGAGGCAATAAGGGCTTTGAAATATTTGAGCAGAGTAAATTTGGTGCTACTGAATTTCAAAATAAAGTGAATTTGGTGCAAGCGTTGCAAGGTGAATTGGCACGTACGATTGAACAATTATCAGAAGTAGAAAAAGCTAGAGTACATATAGTGCTTTCAGAAGATAGTTTGTATAAAAAAAATGAAAAGCCTGCAACAGCTTCAATTATGCTCAAATTGCGTACAGGGGCTCAATTATCAAAGGAACAAATAAAAGGTGTAGTTAATTTAGTAGCCCACAGTATACAAGGGCTAAAGCCTGAGAATATAACAGTGGTAGATCAGCTGGCACGTGTACTGAATGAGGAAAATGATTCTAATGGAGTTTCTGGAGCGAATGTTACATTAACGCAAATTGAAATGACTAAAAAAGTACAAGATGGTTTACAAAAAGATGTACAGTCGCTATTAGAACAGGTTTTAGGAGCTAATAAAGCTGCGGCAAGAGTAAATGTTGAGTTAAGTTTTGATCAACGTGTGGTAGATCGACAAACCTTTGAACCGGTAGTAGATGACAAAGGAATTATACGAAGTTCGCAAGAAATGAATGAGAATTTTAAGGGAAGTGCACCAAATACTCCGGGGGGAGTACCGGGAACGACGACAAATGTACCTGGTTATGTGACGGCCAATACAAATCAGTCAAATTATGAAAAAAAAGAAGTAATCCGTAATTATGAAATCAACGAAACAAAAGAAAAAGTTGTAGCAACGCCAGGGTCTATAAAACGATTGACAGTTGCTGTTTTGGTTGATGCCAGCGTGAATAAGGCACAACAAGATAGCATTCTCAAAACTGTAAGCTCTGCAATTGGCATTAATAATGCAAGAGGTGATACAGTTTCTGTTGAGAGTATTACCTTTAATACTGAAGCAGCGGATAAGCAACGTAGAGAAGAAATGGAAGCTGAAAGTCAACAAAGACAAGCTTTATGGTTGAAGATAGGTTTAGCTGTAATAACGGTTCTTGGCATTTTGTACATTCTTCGTATGCGTAGTCTTCGTAAAAGGCAAGAAGAAGAAAGAGTAGAAGAAGAAATTGCTGCTGCAACTGAATCAATGTCAGTGGAAACGCCTGAAATGACAGCTCAGGAAATACAATTATCTGAACAGCGTAAAGAACTTGAAAGGCTAGCCAAAGCTAAACCTGAAGAGGTAGCTCAGTTAATTAAAGTTTGGTTGTCCGAAGAGTAGAGCGGGGGTAAGTATGTACCAATCAAATGAATTAAGTAATAAACAAAAAGCGGCTATCTTATTGATAGCCCTTGGTCCCGAGGTTTCTTCTCAGGTTTTTAAGCATCTAAAAGAAGATGAAATGGAGAAACTTACTCTAGAAATTGCTAATCAGCGAAAAGTATCACAGGAGCAGAAAGAAAAAGTATTAGCAGAATTTCATCAAATGTTAGTGGCGAATAATTATATTTCTTCTGGCGGTTTGGATTACGCTCGTGAAATCTTGGAAAAGGCACTTGGTGCAGAAAAAGCTGTTTCTATTATTAATAGACTAACTTCGAGTTTACAAATCAGACCTTTTGATTTTGCTCGTAAAACAGATCCAGGACAATTGCTGAATTTTATCCAAAATGAGCATCCACAAACGATTGCTTTAATTATGTCTTATTTACAAGCAGAACAATCTGGAGCAATATTGTCATCTTTACCGCCGGATCGGCAGGTTGATGTTGCAAAAAGGATTGCAACGATGGATCGTACGTCTCCTGATGTGTTGAAAGATGTTGAACGCATTTTGGAACGAAAATTATCAGCCATGGTTACTCAGGATTTTACATCTGCTGGTGGTGTTGATTCTATTGTGGAAATACTCAATCGAGTTGATCGATCCACAGAAAGAACAATTATGGAAAACTTAGAGGTGCAAAATCCTGAACTTGCGGAAGAAATTAAACGTCGCATGTTTGTCTTTGAAGATATTGTATTGTTGGATGATAGATCCTTGCAATTGGTATTACGTGAGATTGAAAGTAAGGACTTGGCGTTAGCGCTTAAAGCGTCTTCGACTGAAGTAGCTGATAAAATCTATAAAAATATGTCAAAACGTGCTGCTGACATGTTGCGTGAAGAAATTGAATATATGGGGCCTGTAAGAATTAGAGATGTAGAAGAAGCCCAACAAAAAATTGTTAATGTTATCCGTCGTCTGGAAGAGTCAGGAGAAATAGTTGTGGCACGTGGTAAAGGGGACGAAATCATTGGCTAATATTATACGATTTGCTTGTATGCAAGTGGAACCTTTAGTACTAAATAATAATATTATTGTTGATGATAATATTGAAGTAAGTAAAGAATTAAATGAGGTTTCGGTGGATACTTCAGTGGCAGATGAAATAATAGCTTCAGCGCAAGAAAAAGCAGCTGCTATTATTGATGAAGCTAAAAAAGATGCAAATCAACGAATCAATGAGGCAAACCAGCAAGTGGAGCATTTGAAACAACAAGCTTATGATGAAGGATATCAAAAGGGATACCAACAAGGAGTCGAGCAAGGAAAACAGTCAGGATTAGAAGAAATGCAGTCGCAGATTGAGAATGCTATTGATAGAACGCAGCAAATATTAACTCTTGGTGAAAAAGAAGCTAAAGAAATGATTTTAGCTGCAGAACGACAAATTATTGAAATAGCATTGGCTGTTGCCAGTAAGGTCATAGCTTGTCAAATTGAAGAGAATCCTATGGTTGTATTGCCTATTGTCAAAAGTGCGTTGGAAAAAGTTAAGGATCAAGAACAAATTGTTCTTAGAGTGAGTAGTGCTGATTTTGATATCGTTTTGCAAGCCAAGCAGGAATTTCAAAATATGGTAGGACGCGAACAAGCGTTAACAATTGTAGTAGATCGTACGATTACAGCAGGCAGTTGTGTGATTGATACATCTTATGGTGTTGTTGATGCTAAAATTGATACTCAATTTGATGCGCTCCGTAAAGCATTACAAGGAGTATTGCCATGAAAGTCTTTAATAGTGAAAAATATCTAAGTGCTGTACATGATTCTGAGACGATGAAAATAGCGGGTAAAATAACACAAATTGTGGGTTTGGTGATTGAATCTCAAGGTCCTAGTGTTAACTTGGGTGATTTATGCTATATTTCTCCTAGAAATGGAGGGAATACAATTCCTGCTGAAGTCGTTGGTTTTCGTCAAAATAGGGTATTGTTGATGTCTATCGGAGAAATGCAAGGCATAGGACCAGGATGCGAAGTGTTTTCAGCCCATCAGTCGTTAAAAGTTAATGTAGGACACCATTTACTTGGTCGTATTTTGGATGGATTAGGCAATCCTATGGACGATAAAGGACCATTAGCGGTGAAAGGAGAATATCCGTTACATAGTGCTCCGCCTCATCCTTTATCTCGCAAACGCATTGAACAAAAATTATCAGTAGGCGTACGAGCAATTGATAGTCTAATAACTTTAGGTCGGGGGCAGCGAGTTGGTATTATGGCAGGTAGTGGTGTTGGGAAGAGTACGTTGTTAGGTATGATTGCTCGTAATACAGAGGCAGATATTAATGTTATTGCTTTAGTTGGTGAGCGGGGAAGAGAAGTTCGAGAATTCATTGAACGTGATTTAGGAGAAGAAGGTTTAAAACGATCAGTGGTAGTTATTGCGACATCCGATCAGCCTGCTTTAGTACGTATCAAAGGCGCAATGACTGCAACAGCTATTGCAGAATACTTTCGTGATGAAGGCTCAGATGTTGTTTTGATGATGGATTCGGTTACTCGTTTTGCCATGGCGCAACGAGAAGTAGGATTAACTGTTGGTGAACCTCCTGCTACACGCGGCTATACCCCGTCGGTTTTTGCTATGCTGCCAAAATTGTTAGAACGTTCTGGGACGGGCGAAAATGGTTCAATTACTGGCATTTATACGGTCTTAGTAGATGGTGACGATATGAATGAACCTATAGCAGATGCTGTACGCAGTATTTTAGATGGACATATTGTATTGGATCGTGGTATTGCTGCCCAAAATCATTATCCGGCCATTGATGTTTTAGGGAGTGTAAGTCGGGTAATGTTAGATATTGTGGAAAAAGACCATTATAAGGCAGCGCAAAAAATGCGATCAATTATGGCTACCTATCGTGAAGCGGAGGATTTAATTAATATTGGAGCGTACGCTGCTGGCAGTAATGTCAATATTGATAATGCAATTGCAGCTATTGATTCTGTTAAAACCTTTTTGCAACAGGATGTTTACGAGAAAATGTCTGCAGATGAAACAATTGAAAAATTGCTGTCATTAACATCTTAAGTGTAAGGTTTTGAGGTGTGAGATAAGGTGAAATCATTTAAATTTCGATTAGAAACTTTACTTAAATTTCGTAAAATGCAAAAAGAACAGGCGCAAATTTTATTTTGGCAAGCCACAAATCAATTTCGAATAGAAAAAGAAAAGTTGTCAAATTTGGAAGAAGATGTATTGCGAAATATGAATCTACTGCGCAACTTTCAGCAGACTTTATTGTCAATTGAAACTTTTAAGTCATTCCAACATTATTTTGATAAAATGAAAACAGAAATTCAACAGCAAAAAGACTCTGTCAAACGTGCTGATGAATATAGACTAGAATGTTTAAAGAAACTTGAAGATGCAGTAAAAGGTCATACGATTGTAGAAAAATTTCGTGAGAAAAAAATACAAGATTATCAAGCTGAATTGCTAAAGGAAGAGCAAAAAATCTTAGATGAAATAGGATTACAACTTTATGTAAGAGAAGAGTAGGGTGATCAAATGGAAAGCATAAATAGAGTTTTGCAACGAATCAATACTATTGAGCAGCGATTTAATTATTCTCCAACGAATAAGCATGATTTTTCTACTGTGTTAGCGGGAGTACAATCAAAAGACTCTAGCAATGAAAAAAACTTTGTTTCAGATGATATAAGTAAAATTATTGATTATACAGCTAAAAAATATGGAGTTGACTCTAAGCTGGTTATGGCTGTTGCGAAAGTGGAGTCTAATTTGTCGCCAGACGTAGTTTCGTCGGCCGGTGCAGTAGGTGTAATGCAATTGATGCCTGAAACGGCGCAGGGATTAGGTGTTCGCAATAGTAAAGATCCACGTGACAATATTGATGGTGGTGTTCGTTACCTGAAGCAATTAATTACCTCTTTTGATGGTGATCTAACCAAAGCCGTGGCAGCTTATAATGCAGGGCCCCAAGCAGTAATAAAATACAATGGTATTCCTCCTTATACAGAAACAAAAGATTATGTCGCTAAAGTAATGTCATTGGCAAATTAATGATTTACATAGTTGAAACAGTCTTCAAAGGTAGGTAACAATATGGCAAAAAAAGTGACGCCTGATTCTCAAATAAAAATAAATATGAGTACGCCTGAAAAATCTAAAAAAAAGCTAGGAATAATATTTAAAGTATTAATTGCAATCATAATACTGCTACTCATAGCTGCTGTTGGTTTTGCCCTGGGAGTTTATTTGAATTTAATTGATATGAAAGGCATGACTGAAAAATGGAAGTTAAATGAATACCCAGTGGTTGGACAGTACTTTCCACAGCCTAAAACTAATTTTGAGACTGTTGAATTAGATGAACAAAACCAAGTGGAAACTTCTAATGAGACAAAAATGATACCTTCGCAAGCGGTAGCTCCTATTTTATCTCCTGCTGTGCCGGTAGTTGTAGATGAATCTGAACTACAAAAACAGGCCAAGATCAAACAGCAAGAAGAAGCTAAGCGTATTTCTAAATTGGCAAGATTATATGGTGGGATGAAACCTGACGAGGCTGTTGTGATTTTGAATAAGCTGGATGATCGTTCTGTATTAGCAATTTTAAATAAAATGGAAGATGAACAAGTTTCAAAAATTTTACCATTATTTAGTCCAGAACGCGCTGCAATTCTTACCCAAGCTATGCTTAGCGGCGGAAATTTGAATTAACTTTTAACATATAAACAAGTAGTGAAAGGAGGTGAAAAAAATGGCTGTAACGACAACTGCAAATCCAATAGAGATAAAACCAAGTGCAACCTCACAAGTATCTACGAATAAGAAGAATAATTCTTCCAGTAGCAGTAAATCTGGAGCGGATTTTGGCAAGGTCTTAAATAATCAGTCCGACAAAACGGAGCAAAAAATTGCAAATGACAATAATGATTCTGCTGTGGTTCAATTACTTTCAGAAATGATGGGACTTAATGCACAGATGAATGTTGTGCTAGCACCTACTCAAAGTGATGTTAACTTTACAGAAGAGTTGCCTGTAAACAATACTGAGGGACAAACGGTTAATACCAGTTCGAATCAACTTGCTGAATTAATAGGGAAACCTACTATCCGGTTAGATGTGGCTACTGGTATGAATAGTTCTCAAGCACAATTGGCAGCCTTATTAAAAAAAGAGACAGATGCAAATGTGGCAGTGGACAATAATAATGCTAATCAATTTACATTACAGTTACGAGAGTTATTGCAAAATAAGCAATCGGCAGAACAAGCAAAAGTTAGTGATCAATCTTCAAATAAAGTCAGCGCAACAACTAACAGTGCTTTATTAGAAGCAGTGCCTTCTTTTGTACTTGTCAACAATAACGGAATAGGAAAAACCAATAATGTGTCACAATTTAATAACAAAATGACGGCGCAAAATAAAGCAGGAATAGCAGCAGTAGATATTGCTTCGTTGGTGGATTCTGTTGATGTAAAACCGCTAACTACATCTTCATTGGCAATGAATAATGTTACTCAGCTGGAGAACGTGTGTGAAGAAAGCACTATGTTATTAGGCAGTAATGAACAACTCAGTGTTGAGAGTCCGCTTCCTAATCAAACCACAAATA
Organism: Pelosinus propionicus DSM 13327; assembly: GCF_900114615.1. GTDB lineage: Bacteria > Bacillota > Negativicutes > DSM-13327 > DSM-13327 > Pelosinus > Pelosinus propionicus. The sequence goes on from NZ_FOTS01000015.1 coordinate 21,223, forward strand.
CTTCAGATACTTTTGCGGGTGCCTTAAATCAACAAATAATAAAAAATGAAAGTCAAGTTACTGTTTCCAACGGTAAACAAGTGATTCAACAACCTGTAAAGGATTCTTACCATGTTGCTTCTCAAATTGTTGATCAGGCTCGCTTAATTTCTGGTCAAAAGAATACCGAGATGATTATTCAACTAAAGCCTGAACATTTAGGAGAATTGACTCTTAAGGTAACAGTTGAGAGTGGTGTGGTTAGTGCGAGTTTCCATTCAAATAATAATGAAGTCCGAAATATTATTGAAGCATCCCTCCCGCAATTAAAACAAGAATTATCTAATCAGGGGTTAAAAATCGATAATGTAGATGTGTATGCAGGTTTAGGAGACTTTTTTTCTAATGGGCAACATGAAAATCGACAAAGACCTGAAGTGAAAGTGCAGAATAAAAAGATTGAGGAAGATTTCCTTGATGCTCTAGACGATTCGACTAGTGTAGTAGAATCAAATTTGGAAGGAACTGGTGTAGACTATCGAATATAAAAAGGAGATGATATTATGTCTAATGTAATTACTAGTAATAGTGCAGCCAATACTAGTACAGCTAATAGTGCAACCGCGAAAGCTTCAAATAGTGCTTTAGGAAAAGATGATTTTTTGAAATTACTTGTTACGCAACTTCAATATCAAAATCCGCTGGACCCTATGGATAATACAGCATTTGTTGCCCAGATGGCACAGTTCTCCAGTTTAGAGCAAATGCAAAATTTAAATGCTACGATGACCAATATGCATGCCAGCAATCTGATTGGCAGTACGATCAATTTTTCCAATGACAGTGGCAATTCGATTACAGGTATAGTGGGAGGAACAAGTACATCCTCTGGAGTGACTAGTTTGGTTGTTGGAGTAGATGCTGTACAATATCCAGCATATCTTCCTACCACAACAGGTGACTTGGCGAATTGCGCAGTTAGTTGGACTGATAGCAGCAAAGTATCTCATTCTGGAGTAATTAAGAGCGCAACTGTTGACAGTAATGGAACCGTGCAAATTACCGCAGTAGAAACAGATTCAAGTGGTACAACTACAACAAGTACCTTTGCATCTAAGCAAATTACTAGGTTGGTTGTTCCGACAACGGTTGATCTGAGTAAAGTAACTGAGACTACAAAATAGGTAAGTTAACAGGAGGTTAGAGATATGACTGACAACAGTATATATCGCCTGCAACAGTCTATGACTCCTGTAAGCCCGATTGCTGGAAAGTTAATCAATAATGCAAAAAATAGTCAAGGGAAACAAAATATTGTATCTTTTGATCAAATTTTATCCCAAGAGTTAGCAGGTGTAAAATTTTCTCAGCATGCTCTGCAACGGCTGCAAAGTAGGAATATTAAATTAGGGCAGACAGAGTTGCTTAAATTAAATGAAGCCGTAGAAAAAGCTTCACAGAAAGGTGCAAATGAGTCTTTGGTGTTTATGAGTAATAGTAATCTAGCTTTAGTGGTGAGTGTAAAAAATAAAACAGTGATTACAGTGATGGATGGTGCAAATACCAAAGATAATGTATTTACGAATATTGATAGTGCGGTAATTGTATAAGGCTGGACCTCTAGTGGAGAGCCTTTGACTGTTGATTGATTGATACAGTCAGAAAATATATAAAAAGTGAGGTTGATTTATTATGATGCGTTCTTTGTACGCTGCTGTTTCTGGTTTAAAAGGGAATCAGACCTATATGGATGTCATTGGTAATAATATTGCTAATGTAAATACAACAGGTTTTAAAGCTTCTAACGTTACATTTCAAGATATGCTGAGTCAAACACTCCAGGGAGCCTCTAGTCCTCAAGGTACTCAAGGAGGAACAAATCCTATGCAGATAGGTTTGGGTGTGGGTGTAGGCAGTATTAGCACCAATTTTACTGATGGCAGTACACAGTCAACTGGTATATCAACAAATCTGGCGATTTCAGGTGATGGATTCTTTGTTGTAGGTACCTCTACGAATCAAATGTATACTCGAAGTGGTGATTTTACGACGGATACGCTGGGAAATTTAGTTAATAGTGCAGGATATAGTGTATTAGGCTGGCAAGCTAATGCTTCTGGTGTTGTTGATACTACTCAGCCAATATCAGCATTGCAAATTCCGGTGGGTTCAACAATGCCAGCTAAAGTATCTACTACAATAACCCTTGCGGGTAATTTAAATGCTAGTGCTACAGCGTTAGACCCTGCAGCAGTAGCAGCAGACGCTGCTACTGTAGCAACAGACGCTACGACAGCAGTTACAAATGCAACTAATGCAGTTACAGCAGCAAATGCATTAAAGGCAGCGGCAGATGCAGCAGTTACCGCTAATTCTACGACGGAAACATTAGCTGCTCAAGTCGCAGCGACTGATGCCCTGACTGCAGCAAATGCAGCTAAGGCATCTGCAGATGCAGCTAAAATAGCTGCAGATGCAGCTAAAACAGCAGCGGATGCGTTGGTTGCTGGTACTGGTACTGCAGCAGAAGCTCTAACTGCAGCTAAGGCATCTGCAACAGCTGCAGCAACCGCAAAAACAAAAGCAACAGCAGTAGTAACAGCAACAACTGCAGCAACTGTAGCAGCAAGTACAGCAGAAAGTGCAACAGGTGCTCATCCTACGACAACCGCTGTTGTAACTGCAGCTGGAAGTTTATCTACTGCAGCAAATAGCTCTGTAACCTCCACTACAGCACTTTCTGATGCTTCAAGCACAGCTGTAACTTCAGCAACTGCTGCAGCAGAAAATGATTCAGCTCAACCGATTTCCTATGATTTATATGATACTCAAGGAAATAAATATACATTAACTGGTTCCATTACCAAAACAGGTGTTAATACCTGGACTTTTACTCCATCAGAGGAAATTATAGGTGGTACGGATGGAAAAACTACAGTTGCTCATGTTAGTGGAGGATCGTCTATTATTAAATTTAATGCGGATGGGACCTTTGATACCAGCACAGTATTCAATGCCCTAACCATTGATCCTACTGGAGGTCCATATGAGGGAGCAGGTGCTTTTACAGTGCAGCCTAGCGGCTCAACAATGACTCAAAATGGCAGTGACTCTACGGCGAAAATCAGTAACACGGATGGGTATGCTGCCGGTACCTTAAATGGAAAAACTATCGGTACTGATGGTGTAATTATGGGGAGTTTTACCAATGGAAAAACTCAGGCGATTGGGCAGGTAGCTTTAGCCGTATTTAATAACCCTGATGGTTTACTTTCTGCAGGAGGTAATCTGTATACAAAAACAACCAATTCAGGGGAGGCTCAGATTGGTGCGGCAGGTACAGGAGGACGTGGTAAATTTACTCCTGGCAGTTTGGAAATGTCCAATGTGGATTTAGCACAGCAATTTACAAACATGATCGTTGCACAGCGTGCATTCCAGGCTAATTCTAAAATTATTACTACTGATGATAATATGTTAGAAGAGCTTGTAAACCTTAAACGTTAATGATAAGTAAGGGGGGGCAAAATCCCCCCTTCTACAAAATGTGAATGTATGGAGGCTTTTTTATGATAAAAGTAGCACGTCTTAAATCCCAAGAGGAATTTATATTAAATGCAGAATTGATTGAAACGATCGAAGAAACACCTGATACTGTGATTACTCTTACGAGTGGTAGGAAGTTGATTGTCGAAGAAACTATGGATGAAGTAGTGCGTAAAGTAATGGATTATCGTCGAGCTATTTTTGGTAAGTTTAGATAGAGGTATCTATTATTAAAAATGCTGTCTGTTTATCAAGAATGAAAATTATATGATAAATATTTATTGTCATTTTAATAAGTTAAAAGATAAGTATAAGAGTTTGCAGTTAATTGTGTATTAGCATTAAGTCAACTTATGTATAGTCTAAAATGGGGGTGTAGCAGTGGCTGATGGTCAAAAGAAGTTTCCGATGATGCTTATGGTAGGGATGATTGTGTTTGGTTTATTATTGGCTGGAGGGATTTCTTACTTTATTGCGACTAAAATTGTTGCTGACAAAACGGTGGACAAGAAAAGTTCGCAACGTGAACCGGGTGTTTTTGTAAAATTGGGTGATGCAAAAGATGGGCTGTTGATCAATATTGGTGGTGCAAGTAGTGGGCGTTACTTGAAAATTGGACTTATTGTAGAGCTAAAACCTGACAAAAAGGCTGCTGCTGCAGCTGCCACTGGAAAAATGCCTTCACCAGAAGAAATAAAACTTGCAGATACAGCGGTTTTTGTATTGCGTTCTCTAAAGATCGAAGATTTTGATCCTCTTAAGCAAGAACAGTTAAAGGAACTTTTGAAAAGTGAAATCAATAAAGCCTTTGGTGATGATCGCGTGTATGACGTATATATTACCAATTTTGTTTTGCAGTAGATTTAGATTGTATGCCGTATTATAATATGTAATAGAGTGGTGGAAAGGAGAGAACGTATTGGCAGGTTCAGATGTGTTATCCCAATCTGAAATTGATGATCTGTTATCTGCATTATCTACAGGCGTAGTATCAGCTGAAGAAATAAAAGATGAGCAGAAACAAAAAAAGATTAAAGTCTATGATTTTAAGCGTCCTGATAAATTTTCTAAGGATCAAATTCGTACCTTATATATGCTGCATGAAAATTTTGCGCGTCTTATGAACACTTACCTTTCCGCACATCTTCGGACGCTTGTACATATTGATGTAGCTTCTGTTGATCAATTAACGTATGAAGAATTTATTCGCTCATTGCCCAATCCAAGTGTTATTGGTGTTTTTCAAATGCGCCCTCTAAAAGGGAATGCGATTCTAGAGCTGAATCCAAATGTGATTTTTTCGATTATTGATCGCTTGTTTGGTGGTCCCGGCTTACCGCCTGCTAAAACACGATCATTAACTGATATTGAAGAAGCCATAGTTAAAAGGGTGATAAACAAAACCTTAGAATGCTTTTCAGATGCTTGGAAACAGGTGGTTGCAATTGAACCAAAATTGGAAATTATTGAATCGAATCCTCAATTCACGCAGATTGTACCGCCTAATGATATGGTTGTCATTATTACATTACATGTGAAAATTGGTCAGGTTGAAGGATTGGTTAACATTTGTATTCCGTATCTAGTACTTGAACCCATTATGTCAAAATTGACTACTACTTATTGGGTTGCTTCGTCCGTTGCTAAACAAGCGTTGCCTGAACATATTAATGCAATACAGCGTAAACTGGAAAAAGCTTTTATTCCTCTATATGTAGAATTAGGGAGAACGACAGTTACTGTGCAGGAATTATTAGGTTTAGTAGTGAATGATGTATTGCAGCTGGAGAGCAAAATCGAAAATGACCTGAATGTAATTGTGGGTCAGCGTGAAAAGTTTAGAGGGAAGCCAGGGCTCTCAGGACATAAGGTTGCATTACAAATAACACAAGTAATTTCAGAAGGAGATGAAAATTATGACTGAAGGCTTTCTATCCCAAGACGAGATTGATGCCTTACTCAGGGGAGAAGCTACTTCATCCTCTCCAGCACCTGAGTTATCCGCAATAGAACAAGATGCACTTGGTGAAATTGGTAATATTTCTATGGGAAGTGCGGCAACTACATTGTCTGTATTGCTTGGACGTCGGGTATCGATTACTACACCACGTGTATCTGTATCTAATTTAGAAGAAATAAAGGGACAATACCCTCTGCCATACTTGGTTATTGAAGTCGGATATACACATGGCATCGTTGGAACTAATGTTTTAGCGATTCGCGAACAAGACGCATTAATTATTGCGGATTTGATGATGGGAGGGGATGGGCTCAATCCTCCTACTGAATTAAATGAATTATATATGAGCGCTGTGAGTGAAGCTATGAATCAAATGATGGGTGGCGTCGCAACATCTATGTCAACTATGTTTCGGAAGAAAATCGACATAGCTCCGCCGAATGTAAATTTGATTGATTTTGCAGTTGCTTCTAGCATTACAAATGCGGTTGGATCAGATGACAACATCGTTCGCGTTGCTTTTCGTATGGAAGTGGAAGATCTGATTGATAGTGAAATTATGCAAATATTGCCGATTGATGTATCTAAAGAAATGGTAGACAGTCTTATGAATGCTGTACAGCCACCAGCAGCTGCACCAGTTACAGAATCTCCTAAGGTTGCAGAAACATCGTCTTCGCAAGCACAAACTGCTAAGGCCCAGCAGCAAGTAGCTGCTGCTTCAGTTGCAAAACAGCATATACAACCTGTTAATGTACAACCTGTACAATTTGCTCCTTTGGTGCAAGGTACGATGCCTGTTTCTGATACTAATATTGATCTTATTATGGATGTGCCATTGCAAGTAACGGTAGAACTTGGCAGAACTCGTAAATTAATTCGCGATATTTTGGAATTAGCACCTGGTTCAGTAGTAGAACTGGATAAATTAGCTGGTGAGCCTGTTGATATATTAGTGAATGGGAAGTTAATTGCCAAGGGTGAAGTTGTAGTAATTGACGAAAATTTTGGTGTAAGAATTACGGATATTATAAGTCCATTAGAGCGGACTTATAGTTTACAATAGTATGATAATAGAATAATTAGGAGGAGACAAAAGAATGGCAACTAGAGTATTAATTGTTGACGATGCTGCATTTATGCGTATGATGGTTAAAGATATTTTAAGTAAAAATGGATATGAAATCGTTGGTGAAGCGGAAAATGGGTTAAAGGCATTGGAAAAATATCAAGAATTGAAACCAGATCTTACTACTATGGATATTACAATGCCTGAAATGGATGGTATTACTGCTGTGAAAGAAATTAAAAAAATTGATCCTAATGCAAAAGTCATCATGTGTAGTGCTATGGGGCAGCAAGCAATGGTTGTTGAAGCAATTCAGGCAGGAGCTCGAGATTTTATTGTTAAGCCTTTTCAACCAGACCGAGTATTGGAAGCAGTTCGCAAAGCAGTTGGTTAATAATGTATAAGAGTAAATACCAAATTATTTGGAGGCTCTTAGTGCTTCTTTTTTGCATTGGAATATTTTTAAATGGGCAAGTATATGCGACAGAAACCAATGGCGATTATTTACAATATCAAGAACCTAAGCCTGCGGCTTCTATATCTTGGTTATCTACTGTTTCCTATGTCCTCTCGTTATTAATAACCTTTGCAGCAGTTATTGCCCTTGCATATTTTGCTTCCCGTTTTTTAGGAAAAAAATTGGGAAGCTTATCTGCTAATGGCAGCAGTAGGGTCATTAATACATTATCTTTTGGTGCAAATCGTGCTGTTTATACAGTGGAAATTGCAGGTAAGTATTTGATACTAGGTGTTACAGATCATGCGATTACTGTACTGCAGGAAATAACAAATCCTGAGGAAATTGAAAAAATGCAAGCTGAACAATTGGAACAATTAAGAATACCAATAAAAAATTTCGATACAATTTTTCAAAAGCAGCTTGCTTCTCTGCAAAAATTTTCACAAACTTTTCCTACTGCTTTTGGTGATATGCAGAGTAAACAAAAACATGAAAGTGGGAAGAGGTAAGTGGCTAAAATTCGAAAAGATATGCTCGGTGTTATAGTTTTCATTAGTTTATTTGTTATACCAGTATTGGCAAATGCTGCACCTTTAGTTCCTCTTCCTAGTATCAATGTTGAAGTGGGAGCTGCTAATGATCCTAAAGATGTTGCGCTTAGTTTGCAGATATTACTTACAATGACGGTATTAACGTTAGCGCCGTCGATTTTGATCATGATGACTTCATTCACACGTATAATAGTAGTTTTATCGTTCTTGCGTAGCGCTCTCGGAACACAGCAAATGCCGCCAAATCAAGTTGTGGTTGCCATGGCTTTGTTTCTAACTTTTTTTACAATGTCTCCTTATCTAGAACAATCAAATCAAAATGGATTGCAGCCATATTTGGCCGGAAGTATTACTCAAGATGCTGCGCTGACAGAAGTGTTAAAACCAATGCGTGAGTTTATGTTTAAACAAACGCGGGAAAATGACTTGGCATTATTTGTGAATTTGTCAGAAGGTGTTCGTCCTAATTCTCCCGAAGATGTTCCGACGACTACTTTAATACCATCTTTCATAATTAGTGAACTAAAGACGGCATTTCAAATAGGATTTTTGATTTATATTCCTTTTATAGTGATCGATATGGTGGTTGCAAGTACATTAATGTCTATGGGAATGATGATGTTGCCTCCTGTGATGATCTCTCTGCCATTTAAGTTGTTATTATTTATCTTAGTGGATGGTTGGCACTTGATTATTCTCTCATTAATTAATAGTTTCCACTAAAGGAGGAAGTATGTCAGGTGATTTAGCAATACAAGTTGGTCGTGAAGCATTAACCATGGTAATGCTGATTGCTGCTCCCATGTTAGGATTAGGTTTGTTAGTAGGGATTTTAGTAAGTATTTTTCAAGCTACTACTCAAATTCAAGAACAAACCTTAGTATTTATTCCTAAGATTATAGCAATTTTTATCGCGATATTAGTTTTTGGTCCGTGGATGTTAAGTTTGATGGTTGATTATACTCGTGAGATTTTTATCAACCTCCCTAACATGGTACGTTAACGTAAGGGGTAATTATTTGTGGATTTTTTTTCACTTCTGCAAAATCAAGTAGCTTTTTTCTTGCTAATTTTTGTTCGTATTACGGGTATCTTTATGATGACTCCCATTTTTGGCAGTCGAAACATTCCAGTTAGTATTAAGGCTGGTTTATCACTAATTATTACATATATATTATATCCGATTGTATTTAATGATAGCAGTGCGATACCCAATGAGTTCCTTCCTTACATTTTTATAGTAATAGGAGAACTTATTATCGGATTAACCATAGGTTTTTTAAGTTCGTTGGTGTTTTCTGCTATACAAATGGCAGGACAATTATTGGACACGCAGATTGGATTTGGCGTTATTAATATTATTGACCCTCAATCGGGAAGTCAACTACCTTTAGTTGGTAACTTTAAGTATATGCTGGCGTTGATTATTTTCCTAGCAACAAATGGACATCATGTGTTATTATCTGCTTTGTTTGTCAGTTTTAAGTTAGTCCCAGTTACTGGTGTGGTAGTTAAAGCGGCTCTAGCTAATTTTATAGTTGATATGGTGGGAGGTACCTTTGTTATTGCAATGAAAATCAGTTTGCCTATACTTATTTCGCTGGTAATAACAGATGTAGCTCTTGGTATTTTAGCTCGTACGATGCCGCAAATGAACATATTTGTGGTTGGTGTACCAGGAAAAATTCTTGTCGGTTTATTTGTTTTATCTTTAGCATTACCTTTTTATATATTTTTTTTGGAGATGGCGTTTAATGGGATGTATAAAGATATTTTCCGACTTCTTTCTGCGTTTTAGTAAGGCACAATCATTTTCTAAGAAGGTGCCTTTCGATTTACAGCTGTTTGCCGGAGAGAAAACTGAAGAGGCCACTGCCAAGCGAAAAGGAGAAGCTAGGCAAAAAGGTCAAGTTGCTAAAAGTACAGAAGTCAATTCAGTTTTTATCATTTTAGCAGCATTTTTTACATTGAAACTAATTGGTTCCTATATTTATGATGAACTCTCAAGGTACATGCAACTTAGCTTTTCTAATGTTGCAATGGCTGATATGACGATTAATTCCATTCGAGAAACATTCCTTGGCTTTGCTATCGTCTTTTTAAAGACGGCTTTGCCAGTTATGTGTGTAATATTAATAGTGTCCTTAACGATTAATTTTATTCAAGTTGGCTTTCTATTTTCTTTTGAGCCTCTGATGCCTACATTTAGTAAACTTAATCCTATTTCAGGATTCGGACGTTTATTTTCAAAACGCTCATTAGTGGAACTCGTAAAATCTTTATTGAAAATTATCATTATCGGTTACTTTATTTTTCGGTTTATGAGAAAACAGATTGAGCAGATTCCTAGTTTAGTTAGTGCTGAGCTTATTGATTCATTACATTTAGCAGCATCCTTAATTTTAAGTCTGGTATTTCAAATTAGCGCAGTAATGCTTGTTTTGGCTGCATTTGATTATTTTTACCAATGGTGGGAGCATAAGGAAAGTTTAAAGATGAGTAAGGATGATATTAAACAGGAGTTTAAACAATCGGAAGGTGACCCATTAATTAAAGGGAAAATAAAACAGCGACAGCGAGCAATGTCCATGCAGCGTATGATGCAGGAAGTTCCAAAAGCAGACGTCATCGTAACGAATCCTACTCATTTTGCTGTTGCCTTAAAATATGAAAAATCAATGGCGGCTCCCATTATCGTAGCAAAAGGTCAAGACCTAATTGCACAAAGAATTAAAGAGATTGCCAAAGAAAATAAGGTAATAATTGTTGAGAATAAAGTTTTAGCAAGAGCCTTATATGCAGCAGTAGACATTGGCTATCCTGTACCGCCGGAATTATATCAAGCTGTTGCAGAAGTTTTGGCATATGTTTATAAACTAAAAAAACGCTTGTCCTAAGTTGTAGAAGGAGTAAAATATGGCTACGCAAACATCGCCCTTTCCGGGTTTAAGTAAACTAACTAAATATAGTGATATTATTGTAGCCCTTGGAATTATTACCATTGTTATTATGATGATCATTCCTTTGCCAACATTCTTATTAGATTTATTATTAGCGTTAAATATTTCCTTGGCTCTTGTGATTGTAATGATTGCTGTTTACAATGTTGAACCATTGCAATTTTCGATTTTTCCTTCGTTACTATTGATTACCACCCTATTTCGTTTAGCACTGAATGTATCTTCTACGCGACTTATTTTATTGGATGGTTATGCTGGTGAAGTAATTATGGCATTTGGTAATTTTGTTGTCGGTGGTAATGCCATTGTTGGTTTTATTGTATTTGTAATTTTAATTATTATACAATTTTTGGTAATCACCAAAGGCTCTGAACGTGTTGCCGAAGTTGCTGCCAGATTTACGCTGGATGCAATGCCTGGTAAACAGATGAGCATTGATGCTGACTTAAATTCTGGAGCTATTACTGATAATGAAGCACGGCAGCGTCGGGTTAAGATTCAGCGAGAAGCTGATTTTTATGGTGCGATGGATGGTGCTAGTAAGTTCGTAAAGGGTGATGCGATAGCAGCAATCATTATTATTGTAATTAATATCGTAGGTGGTTTTATTATCGGTATGGTCCAGCGAGATCTAGGTGTGCTAGAAGCTTTACATAGTTATACGTTGTTGACGGTAGGGGAAGGATTAGTGAATCAGATCCCGGCACTTTTAATATCCACAGCAACAGGTATTGTAGTAACAAGAGCTGCATCGGAGTCCAATTTGGGTAAGGATCTCATAGGGCAAATTTTTACGAATCCACGAGTATTTTTTATTGTTGCAGGGGTATTGGCAGTAATGGGCTTTGTTCCGGGTTTGCCTTTAATTCCTTTTATAAGTCTTGGTCTTATTTGTTTTGCTGTTGGTTATATTTTGAAAAAAACAATTCAATATAAACATGTTTCACAAGAAACTGATTTAGAAGAAAAGGAAAATGAAGAAGTTAAAAACCCAGAAAACATTGTATCATTATTGCAAATTGATACAATGGAATTAGAAATTGGGTATAGCTTAATACCAATGGTTGATATTTCCCAAGGAGGGGATTTATTAGACAGGGTAGTTATGATACGTAGACAATGTGCTTTAGAATTAGGACTTATTGTACCAACTATTCGAATCCGTGATAATATTCAATTAAAACCCAATGTATATGTGATAAAACTAAAAGGAATCGAGATTGCGAAAGGCGAATTATTATTAGATCATTATTTAGCGATGAACTCAGGCACTGTTTTTGAAGAGGTAAATGGGATTGAAACTGTAGAGCCAGCTTTTGGTTTACCAGCTTTATGGATTCAAGAGGCGAATCGTGAACAAGCTGAGCTTGCAGGATATACAGTAGTGGATCCCGTATCCGTGTTAGCCACGCATCTAACAGAAGTTATTAAAGCCTATGCCTTTGAAATTTTAGGTCGTCAAGAGGTTCAGACGTTAGTTGATTCTGTAAAACAACATAATCCTGCAGTCGTAGAAGAGTTGACGCCTGCCTTATTATCCATTGGCGATATTCAGAAAGTATTAGGGAAATTATTACATGAAAGAATCTCCATTCGAGATATGGTGACTATCTTTGAAACGTTAGCTGATTACGCACAACTTACCAAAGATACTGATATCTTAACAGAATATGTTCGTCATGCACTCGCTAGGCAAATATCACGGCAGTACGCACAGAATAATATGCTAACCTGCATAACTGTTGATCCGCAGCTAGAAAATCTCATTGCAGGAGCTGTTCAGCGCAATGAAAGCGGCTCTTATGTAGTACTTGAGCCACAACTATTGCAAAATATTATTTCAAGCATATCGAAAGAATTGCCGAAGATAACCAATATTGGATATCAACCTATTATTCTGACCAGCCCTGCAATTAGAACGTATTTTTATAAGTTAGTTGAACGTAGCATACCTAATTTAATTGTTTTGTCGTATGCGGAGTTAGAGACTAAAGTTGATGTACAATCATTAGGGATGGTGAGAGTATAATTGAAAGTTAGAGTGTTTACTGCTGATACTATGCAAAATGCCATCGCTCAGGCGAAAGGTGCTTTAGGGCGTGATGCCATTATTTTACATACAAGGAAATATCGTAAAGGTGGTCTTTGGGGTTTTTTTTCAAAAGAGGAGGTCGAGGTTACAGCAGCTGTGGACACCTCTTTTAGTACCACTATATTACCTAAAAAGGCAGAGCCTTGTGTTGAAGAGGTTTCTCTACAACCTGAGGTTGCTGTAAAATCTGAGCTTGCTACTATGCGTAATTTACTAGAAAAAGTAATATCTAAAATTCCTCAAGGCAGTGAGCATTCCTCTATTCTCGACCTGTTAATGAATAATGATATTGATATAAAGATTGCAGAACGAATTATACATGATTTACCAATTGATTATTCTAAATTTGAAGTTGGTAGTCCGGAATTGAAACAGTTGCTTATTACACAGATTCAAACTTGTTTTAAAAGTGCAGAAGGTATTAAAATACCTGATCAAGGTAGAAAGGTAGTAGCGTTTTTTGGACCAACAGGAGTAGGCAAGACAACTACCATTGCTAAGTTAGCAGCTAAATTTGCGATTCAAGAGGGATATCAAGTTTCATTAATAACTGCTGATACCTATCGCATTTCTGCTGTTGAGCAATTAAAAACGTATTCTGATATTATGGGAATACCTATTCATGTAGTGTATGCCGCTGATGAACTTAAAACAGTACTAGATAGTGATCAGGATAAACAACTGATCTTAATTGATACAGCAGGGAGAAGTCCTCATAACGATGAACAGCTAGATGAATTGAAAAAACTTTTACATATAGATGATGCGATTGAAAAATATTTAGTATTAAGTGCTACTACTAAATATAAGGATGCATTAGATATTGTGGAGAAATTTTCTATATGTATGCCTGATAAAGTTATTTTTACAAAAATTGATGAAACACGAAACATTGGCACTGTTGTAAATCTTTTGTATCAATTCCCAATGTCACTATCATATGTAACAAATGGACAAAATGTTCCCGATGACATAGAGTTAGTTGATATGAATAGATTAACGCCACTGATATTGAGAGACTTGTAATGATGTGGGATCAGGCGGAAAAATTGCGAAAAATGGTGCAAAGTTCATCTGGCAAAAACAGTAGTTCTGTTATAAAAGCAAATCGTACCAACGCAAGGGTCATCACTGTTACTAGTGGTAAAGGTGGTGTTGGTAAAACTAATTTTACAGTAAATTTAGCACTGGCACTGGCTAAATTAGGACAAAGAGTGTTAATTATAGATGCAGATTTAGGAATGGGGAATGTAGATGTAATATTGGGGTGCTCAACACCGTATAATATTCTGCATTTGTTAGAAGGTGGATTTTCTCTAATTGATATTATAACAGATGGTCCTCTGGGAATAAAATTTATGTCAGGTGGGTCTGGGCTTTATAATTTAGCAAATTTAGATGACTTACAACTTACGCGTATTATTAATAAAATTACATTATTAGATGATTTGGCAGATATCATATTGATTGATACTGGTGCAGGCATCAGTAAAAGTGTAATGAATTTTGTGGTAGCTGCTGATGAAGTCATTATTGTAACAACTCCTGAACCAACGGCAATTACAGACGCTTATGCGATGGTGAAAACCTACGTAAATCACTCTGGGGCTTCCGTATTAAAATTAGTGATTAATCGTGTCATGGAGCCTGATGAGGGCAATATTGCAGCCGATAAGCTGATTAAAGTAGCTCTTAAATTTTTGGGATTAACAATCAGCAGTCTTGGTTTTGTTTATGAAGATAGTAATTTAGTTAAGGCTGTAAAAAAGCAAACACCGTTGTTATTGGCATATCCTAATGCTGCATCAGCTCGCTGTATTGAGCAAATAGCCAATCGTTTATTAGATCGGGCTACCAATAAAACTACAGGGGTTAAAGGTTTCTTTAATAAGTTATTAGGATTAATGCGGTGAGTTTGTGTAGTAAGGAGGAAAGACTTATTAGCTTGGAACAGATTGTAAAAGTAAATCAACGCTTGGAAATTATGTTATCCCAAAATAACAATACTCCACGATTTACTAGTCGTATTGAAGAAATTACTTCTAGTGAGATGGTAATTGCCATGCCAATGCAAAAGGGACGTCCTATTTTTTTAGAAAGCGGTCGTGGATTTTATGGCAAAATTATTACTGAGAGTGGCGTTTATATCTTTAAAAGTAAATTTATGAGCAAGAGAATGTATCCTTTACCAGTCTGGATTGTTACAATGCCCTATGAAATTGAAAAGACGCAGCAAAGAGCTTTCGTTCGTTTCGATGTGTCTCAGCCCCTGCAAATAGAGTATTTTTTAGAAGAGGATGCTGAGGAAGCTACTTCTCTTAAGGTAATGACTCGAGACCTTAGTGGTGGCGGATTGCAAGCGATTTGCGAACAATCTATAAAAATAGGGACAAAAGTAACTCTGCGACTGACTCTTCCAGAAGAAGGTGACCTTGAGGTTGATGGTGAAGTTATCCGAGTACAGAAACCACAAGAAGATCGACAATTATTTTGGATTAGTATTAAATTTGTCGATACGCGTAATATTGTGCGAGATAAAATAAGTAGGTTTATATTTAAAAAGCAGTTGGAACATCGTCAAAGAGGTCTCTAACTTACAGGAGGTAGAATGATGATCAAAATATTAATTGTTGATGATTCTGCTTTTATGCGTAAGCTATTATCAGATCTATTTTCTGCTGAGTCAGATTTTTTGGTAGTTGGCACAGCACGAAACGGTAAAGAAGCTGTAGAGAAAGTAAAACAATTTAAACCAGATGTAATTACCATGGATGTCGAAATGCCAATTATGAGTGGATTACAAGCGCTAGAAATTATTATGAAAGAAATACCAACTCCTGTAGTGATGCTTAGTAGTCTGACTAGTGCTGGAGCAAAAGCCACACTGAGTGCTTTAGAGTTAGGTGCAGTTGATTTTGTTGCAAAGACTGCAGGTGTTATTTCTAATATAGCTGGTATTAGTACTGAAATAGTAGCGAAAAGTCGAGCGGCAATTAAAGCAAACGTATCTCAATTAAGTAAAGTAAAGGTAATATTACCATCTATGACGAATCTTCCATTTCAGTCTGTTAAAAAATCCACAAATGAGCCTATTTTAGCAATTGGTACATCTACGGGAGGTCCAAGGGCCCTCCAGGAAATTGTTACTAGATTACCTGGTAACTTGCCTTGCGGGGTAGTCATTGTTCAACATATGCCTCCAGGATTTACTCGATCCTTAGCTGAACGTTTAAACTCTTTATCCTCTTTGACCGTAAAAGAGGCTGAACACAATGATACTATACGTGAGGGATTAGTACTAATAGCCCCTGGTGATCATCATATGAGCATCGAGCGTGAAGGTAATAAAAAAGTTGTGAAATTGAATCAGAGTCCTCCTATTGGTGGGCACCGACCAGCAGTAGATCCTATGATGGAATCGGTTGCCAAGGTTTATGGAGAGAATTCTGTTGGAGTAATTCTTACGGGGATGGGTCATGATGGTGCTAAAGGTATACAGGCTATCAAGCAAAAGGGGGGCTACACTATTGCCGAAGACCAATCTACAGCA
Source organism: Pelosinus propionicus DSM 13327 (assembly GCF_900114615.1). GTDB lineage: Bacteria > Bacillota > Negativicutes > DSM-13327 > DSM-13327 > Pelosinus > Pelosinus propionicus. Next base: position 37,390 of record NZ_FOTS01000015.1, read on the forward strand.
GTTGTGTTTGGTATGCCTAAGTCAGCGATTGAGCTCGGTGTGGTTGATAAAGTAGCGCCACTTTCAACTATTGCTGCAGAAATTGTTAAAGCTATTGTCAAATAATTATGGAGGTGGAAATGATGGATACAAATCAGTATATGGGAATGTTCTTAGAAGAATCTCGAGAACATTTACAAACGCTTAATAGTTGTGTATTAGACTTAGAAAATGATCCTGAAAACCTATCTGTACTTAGCGAAATCTTTCGTAGTGCTCATACAATAAAAGGTATGTCAGCTACTATGGGATTTACAACAATTGCAGAATTAACGCATGAGATGGAAAATATATTAGATTTATTACGTAAAGGTCAATTAAAGGCAAGTCATGATATTATTGATACTATTTTTAGATGTGTCGATACTTTAGAGCAACTAGTAGAAAGTGTTGCATCAAATAATGAAAGCTCTATTGATAGCAAGCCGTTGATTACTAAACTTAAAGCCCTGGCTAAGGGAGAGTCTATTTTACCTACTCCTGCAAAAACAGAAGCTGTTAGCATAGCATTAGGAGCGGCTTCAACAATTGAGCTTAGTGATACAGAAATAGCCATTATAAAAAAAGCACGTGATCAAGGTATGCAGGCGTATGAAGTACAAGTTTCTTTGCGAGAAGGTTGTCTTTTAAAGTCTGCCAGATCCTATATGGTTATGAATGCGTTAGATGAAATTGGTGAAGTAATCAAAAGTATTCCAGTAGTAGAAGAATTAGAAAAAGAAAATTTTTCTCTTAGTTTCCAAGTGATTGTGGTATCAGGTAGTGAGGCAGAAAAAATTCAACACACAGTATTATCGATTTCAGAAATTGACCAAGCGATTGTTATACCATGCGTATTGCCTAATGACGCTACAGGAGAAATCGCTGCTCCGAAAGCTATAGAGCCAATGAAAAAAGATGACGAAGCTGAGAAAGCTGGAAACGTTCCTGTACATACGCAAACCACAGTAGAAAAGAAAAATAAAAGTGGTCAATCAGTGCGTGTGGATATTGATAAACTAGATACCTTGTTAAATCTTGTTGGTGAATTAGTAATTAATAAGACCCGACTGGAACAAATTGGTCTTACCCATAAGTTAACTGATCTAGTAGAAACAATTGAACAAATGGATCGTGTAACGACAGATTTACAGGCCGTTGTCATGAAAGTGCGAATGGTTCCTGTGGGACAAGTTTTTAATCGTTTTCCAAGAATGGTTAGAGATTTATCTCGGGATCTTAATAAGGAAATCAACCTTATCATTCAAGGCGAAGAAACAGAGCTTGATCGTACTGTTATTGATGAAATTGGTGATCCTCTTGTTCATTTATTACGTAATTCGATTGATCATGGTATTGAGCATCCAAATGAAAGAGAAGAAAAAGGCAAAAATCCTATTGGTGAAATTCGCCTGATTGCCCGCCACGAAGGTAATAATGTAATTATTATGGTTGAAGATGATGGTAAGGGAATCAATGCTGATATTATTAAACGCAAGGCAGTTGAGAAGGGGCTTATCTTACAAGGTGAAGCTGATGCGATGGATGCCAATGAAGCTGTGCGCTTAGTATTTCTGCCAGGTTTTTCTACAGCCGCTGTTGTTACAGATGTTTCTGGGCGCGGTGTAGGTATGGATGCTGTAAAAAATAAAATTGAATCTCTTGGTGGTATGGTTGATGTTGAGACCAAGGTCAATGAAGGTAGTAAGTTTAAAATTCGGTTGCCACTAACCTTAGCAATTATACAAGCATTATTAGTAAAAGTTTCAGAAGAAATTTATGCAATTCCGTTAGGATCAATTGACAGTACGATCAATATTGTACCTTCTGATATTAAAACAGTGCAAAATAAAGAAGTGATTCTGCTTCGAGGACAAATTATTCCTATAGTACGATTAGCAGATGTGCTTAATATACCAGATTCTGAGACTCAACAACATACGGAAGACGAATTATTTGTAGTTATTGTACATATTGGAGAGCAGCGTGCCGGAATTATTGTTGATAATCTAATAGGACAGCAGGAAATTGTAATAAAATCTTTAGGAAAACTTTTAGCCGGAATTAAAATTATTGCTGGTGCAACTATTTTGGGTAATGGTCAAGTCGCACTTATATTAGATATCGGTTCATTAATCCAATAAGGAGGAGCAGCACATGTTAGAAAAAAGTTATGCAAGCAGTGAAGTACAGCTAGTTGTTTTCAAACTAGGCAAGGAAGAATACAGTGTCAGTATTTTGCAAGTGCAAGAAATAAAACGGATTACTGATATTACAAGAGTTCCTCATACACCAGATTATATTAAAGGTGTAATTAACCTTCGTGGCAGTGTTCTACCAGTTATTGATTTAAAGAAACGCTTGAACTTGCCTCAACAAGTCTTGACAGAAGATACACGGATCATTATTGTCAAGGTAGATGAATTATCTGTTGGTATGATCGTAGATGCTGTCTCAGAGGTTATGACAATTGATCAGGAAAATATTGATTCGCCAGATGTTGTAGCGGGGAGTGTGGCAGCAAGTTATCTTAGTGGAGTAGGAAAATTGGACAATCGACTACTCATTTTATTGAATTTGGAAGAGATTATTGGTGTTGGTCAAGAAGTAAAGGTAGTGTAATTATTGAGCTTAAAATGAGGTGGAACTATTGTCTGATGAAATATTAAAACTGTCAATGCTGCAGCTAGATGCATTAAGGGAAATTGGCAATGTTGGTGCTGGAAATTCCGCTACAGCATTATCACAGATTATTAATCGTAAAATTGATATGACAGTTCCTAAAATTGCTATTATGCCTTTAGGGGAGGTGCCAGATGTAGTTGGTGGTCCAGATGCAATGGTCGCAGGTGTATATTTACGCGTATTTGGTCCTGCTCCCAGTAGTATTTTATTTTTGTTACCTCGTGATAGTGCTTTTTATTTAGTAGATATGCTAATGGGGAGAGAGCAGGGGCATACAACCTCATTAAATTCTATGGATGAGTCTGCGTTAATGGAAATCGGTAATATTCTTGCAGGTGCTTATCTTAATGCGTTATCCCACTTTACGTCTTTAACTTTATTACCATCGATTCCAGCCTTAGCAATGGATATGGCTGGAGCTATCTTAAGCGTTATTTTGATCCAGTTAGGACAAATGGGAGATCATGCACTCGTAATTGAGACCGAATTTACTACTGAGAGTGATGGTGTAAAAGGACATTTTTTCTTGATTCCTGATCCTGGTTCGTTAAATACCATTTTGGCGGCAATAGGGGTGAAGGAATAATGTCAGAACTAATAAAAGTTGGGATGGCTGATTACAAAGTTGGTTGTAATCCTTCTAGTCTTATAAGTTATGGATTAGGTTCTTGTGTTGGCATTGCACTATATGATACAGTTACTAAAATTGGTGGCTTGGCTCATATTATGCTTCCTGATAGTACACAAGCACGTTCAGCTGAAAATCCAGCTAAGTTTGCAAATACGGCTTTGCCCTTAATGTTAGATGAAATGATTAATTTAGGGGCTGCAAAAAAACGTGTGTTAGCAAAAATTGCTGGTGGAGCTCAAATGTTTACTTTTGCAAATGCAACAGATGTTATGCGTGTTGGCGAGCGTAATACAGAAGCTGTACGTATGTTATTAAAAAAAATGGATATTAAAATAATTGCAGATGATACGGGCGGAAATTATGGGCGTACCGTGGTATTACATTTGGATACAGGTATTTATTTAATCAAAACAATTGCTAAAGGTGAAAAAGAACTATAATTAGTGGGGGTGTGAAGGTGCTAAAGTTGCGTACTGCTCTATGCCTAGCACTCATTGTTGGTACCCTGACACTGCTTAACGGTATGTTGCAAGGTGCTAGGCTAGAAACTATTATTTATCGTATTATTGTTTCTGTTGCAATTTTTGGTTTTATTGGCTATGGATTAGGACTTATAGTGGAAAGATTTTTTAAAAAGATTGCATTAAAGAAGTTAAATGAAAAGTATCAAAGTGATACGTTGAAAGAAAATGAGCCTTCAGATGACGTTACCGGAAATTCAGAATTTGCTCCTTTTACCTCTACTAGTTTTGAACAAATAACGCGCCCCAAAGAATGAGGTATACGTGGGTTTATGGGGGTAACCATAGATGTTAGAGAATAAACAAGCTAAAATAGAAGAAATTATGAATTTGTGGATAGAATATCAGCAAAATAGAAAAGTAGAAGTACGGGAAAAGCTAATCGAATATTATTTATCATTAGTTAAATTAGTTGCGAGTCGTATAGCAATTAGCTTGCCACAATATGTAGATAAAGACGATTTAATTAGTAACGGCTTTTTTGGTTTACTTGATGCAATTGAAAAATATGATCCAATGCGAGGAATTAAGTTTGAAACTTATGCTGTTGTTCGTATTAGGGGATCTATGCTTGATGCCATTCGTGCACAAGATTGGGTGCCTACCAGTATTCGTCAAAAAGCAAAACAATATGAACAAACAGTATCAAAGCTTGAAAATCAATTAGGGCGAGCCGCTACTGATAGTGAAATTGCTGATGCTCTTAGTATTTCTCTTAATGAACTATATGTTCTATTAAATCAGCTTAATGCTAGTACGATTATGCCTTTAGATGAATTTATAAAATCAGAAAAATCCTCTGCTCATTTAACGAATCCTTCAGAACAAATTGAAATAGAAGAAGTAAAACAAGCCTTAGCCAAAACAATTGACAAATTACCAGAAAAAGAAAGATTAGTCGTTTCTTTGTATTATTATGAAGGATTAACCTTAAAAGAGATCAGTTTAATATTGAAATTGTCTGAAGCGCGTATTTCTCAGCTTCATACTAAATCAATTTTCCGATTAAGGGGAGCATTATCACGGATTAAATCAAGTTTTATTTGACACCGTTAAGGGGGAATATCAAGCTATGATTGGTGATGAACACGTTGAGGTTCAAGATGGACAAAAAAACGATAAGAATCCTGGATTTTCAATTGATGTTAATGAGAGTGGTGTATTTGTAACAATACACTCCATTGAAGATAGCACATCTTCTGTAAACGAAGTAGCTATATTTGAGCAATTAAATAAGCAGGGAGTAGCAGAGTATAATCGTAGTTTAATCATTACTGCGATTAAAGCTAGAGATAATCAGCCAGTAAAAGTAGCAGAAAAACCTAGCGTAGAGCCTCAACCTGATCCAGAAGTCCAGGTAAGTTTGACACGTGACAAGATGGAAGCAGTTTTAGAGATTGTGTTGCCGCCACGATGTACTCCTTTAACTATGGAATCTGTACTTGAAAAAATCAAGGATAGTAGTATTGTTTTTGGTATTGATGATAAGGCTATTCAGCAGGCTTACGAGTCTCCTGGTACAAAGGTGACGTTTGCTTGTGGCCAACAACCAATTCATGGGACAAATGCTCAAATTAAACACCATTTTACATTGGCATCAAAAAGTCGTCCACAGGAAATGGAAGACGGTAGTGTAGATTTTAAAAACTTAAATTTGTTTACTACTGTGCAAGAAGGAGATCTTCTTGCAGAGAAGATTCCAGCAACACCGGGAATTGCTGGAATGGATGTATTAGGTAATAACGTTATTGCAAAACCAGGTAAAGATATTTTACTTCCTATAGGGAAAAATGTAAGTGTTGTGGATACGAATACCATTGTGGCAGATATAGCAGGACAAATCCTGATGATCAATAATAAAATTAATGTGATGCCCATTATTGAAATAAAAGAAGATGTAGATGTTTCGACAGGTAATATTGAATTTATTGGTAATGTTACCATACGTGGTTCGGTGCAACCAGGATTTTCAGTGAAAGCAGAAGGCAATGTGGAGATTTTTGGCACTGTAAGTGGCGGTACTGTAGAAGGAAAGAATGTAGTGATAAAAATGGGCATTCAAGGAATGCATCGCGGTTATGTTAAAGCGAAAGAAAATGTAGTTGCTAAATTTATTGAAAATGCTACAGTTCATGCAGGAATGGATATTTTGGTTAGTGATGTTATACTTCATTCTAGAATAACTGCGGGAAAGAAGATTTTAGTAGAGGGACGCCGTGGCTTAATTACTGGTGGGACGATTATGGCTGGAGAAGAAATTCGTGCTAAAGTGATTGGTACACAGATGTCAACCAGTACAGAGCTAGAAGTTGGCGTCAATCCATCACTGCGGGAGGAGTATCAACATATACGTCGTGAAATGAAAAAAGTTGAAATTAATCTTGAACAAGCCCAAAAGGCGTTGAGTATTTTACGCTCAATGGATCAACATACGATACCTCCTGAGAAAAGAGAAATGCTCCTAAAATTAACAAAAGCTCAATTTCACTTAGTAGGGCAAGTCGAAACTATGCGTACCCGAATGGCTGTAATTGAAGGTGAGTTCGAGGAAATGCGTGCTGGACGTATAAAAGTATCTGATGTTATGTATCCCGGAGTAAAGGTTGTAATTGGTACATTGGTTAAACCAATACGTGACACTCTAAAGTTCAGTTCTTTGTATGCAGAAGACGGTGAAATAAAAATTGGTACTTTTAAATAAATATAACTGAGTTTTACTCAATTTTGTATCTGGTATAAGGTGGTGTGAAAATGTCCATTAATCCAATTGAGATGCAAGTGTTGATTCCAAAAGCTACTGAAGTAGGCAAGGCTCAGAATCTTGCAAATCGTCAAGAAACGCTACAGCAGCAACATGTTGCTGCACAATGGAATGATATTTCTACGAATCGTCAGCATCAGGTACAAAGTGCAGGTAAAAATGAGGGTGGCAAGGTTGGCCGCGAAAGGGAGTCTAAGGGAGAGAATCATTCTTCGAATGAGCAAAAGCCTAGAAAGAATGATGAGGGCATTAATGAAAAAGACAAGGTAAATCGAGCTTCTAGTGATGATCCCGTTAGGGGACATATTATTGATATAAAAACATGAGGCAATATGGTTGTTATCGAGAGTTAATGAGGTGAAAGTATGTTTTTAAATCTTATTATTTTTATGCTAGTTATTATTCTTATTGTTATTTTTATGTTGTATAAGCGACAAACATTGTTGAACTTATTTTCTCATACGATGGCATCTTCTACCATTCAATTTCAAGAACAGATAGAGGGAACAGCTGAGGTTGTCATTCAACGGCTGGAAGAACGGATTCGTTACTTAGAGGATATATTAATAACTGCTGACGCAGAAATTGCCAGATTGGATAAAGAGATTACGAGGGCGGAAAAGCTTTTAGATAAAGAACCTAAGGATGGGCAATTATTGCCGGAGTTGTCGAAGTTTTCAGAAAAGGAAAAAGAAGAAAAAATGCAAATCTCTTTTCAGCCATTGAATTCAATGCAGGAGCCTATAGATAAAAATGATAAGGTGATAGATAATGAAAAAGAAGTCATACGCATTCATAAACGTAATTCTGTACTAGCTTTGGCTGAACAAGGATATAGCAGTATTGAAATAGCAAAAACTACAGGAATAAGTAAAAGTGAAATCATTCTGCTGCTGCAGTTAAATAAAAAATAAATGGAGTATTTAAATAAAACGTAAAAAACTTGTATAATATCTTGTTATATAAAAATAACTATGATATAATGATTCGTATTGTAAATCCACACGCATTCTAATTTTGTTTACTGTGCTAACATTATGTTAGTGATAAATAAAAAATGCGGATTGCGGCGGTAATTTAACAGGAGGTGTAAGTATGTCAGTAATTTCTATGAAACAGCTTTTAGAGGCAGGTGTTCATTTCGGACATCAAACTAGAAGGTGGAACCCTAAAATGGCTCCTTATATTTTTACGGAGCGTAATGGTATCTACATAATTGACTTACAAAAAACAGTCAAAAAGGTGGAAGATGCCTATAATTTTGTGCGTGAAATTGCACAAGATAAAACAATTTTATTTGTTGGAACCAAAAAGCAAGCTCAAGATGCAGTAAAAGAAGAAGCAGTTAGAAGCAACATGTATTACATTAATGAAAGATGGCTTGGTGGCATGTTGACAAATTTCCAGACTATTCAGAAGCGTATTGGACGTTTGAAAGAATTGGAAAAAATGGAAGAGGAAGGACTCTTCGAAGTATTGTCTAAAAAGGAAGTTATTACTCTTCGTCATGAGATGGAAAGATTACAAAAGTTCCTTGGCGGTATTAAGAACATGACTAAATTGCCGGGTGCATTATTTATTATTGATCCTCGTAAAGAACGCATTGCTGTTGCTGAAGCAAAGAAGCTTGGTATACCTATTGTAGCGATTGTGGATACTAATTGTGATCCAGATGAAATCGACTATGTCATTCCAGGTAATGATGATGCTATTCGTGCTGTTAAATTGCTTACAGCTAAAATGGCAGATGCTGTTTTGGAAGCTAGACAAGGCGAACAAATAGAAGAAGCTGAGTAATTGTATTTAGATAAAGGTAAGGGGAAAAATAATATTTTTCCCTCTTACCTTTAATAATAGATAGGGGGACTTTATATATGGTAACTGCTGAAATGGTAAAAGAATTGCGCCAACGTTCTGGTGCAGGTATGATGGATTGCAAAAAAGCTTTAACAGAAACAAAAGGTAATTTAGATGAAGCTATTGACTATTTACGTGAAAAAGGTTTAGCAGCTGCTGCTAAAAAAGCAGATCGAATTGCTTCTGAGGGAGTAATTGAAGCTTACATACATGGTGGCGGACGTATAGGTGTAATGGTTGAAATCAATTGTGAAACTGACTTTGTTGCCAAAACCGATAAATTTAAAGATTTAGCAAGAGATATTGCCATGCAAATTGCTGCTACGAATCCTACATGTGTTCGTCGTGAAGAAGTACCTGCAGAAGTGTTGGAACATGAAAAAGAAATCCTTAAAGCTCAAGCTATAAATGAAGGTAAACCTGCTAATATTGTGGAAAAAATGATCATTGGCCGGGTTGAAAAATACTATAAAGAAGTCTGTCTAATGGAACAAACTTTCATCAAAAACCCAGATCAGACAATTACTCAACTTATTAATGAAAATATTTCTAAAATTGGTGAAAATATCTCCATTCGCAGATTTACCAGATACCAGCTCGGTGAAGGCATCGAGAAAAAAAGCAATGATTTTGCTGCTGAAGTTATGGCTGCTGTTAAAAAATAAGAGAACACTGCAGTGTTCTCTTATTTTTAAGGAATCAGAGTATAGTAAATTTTGATTTCAAATTTGGAAGACAAAGCTTATTTCTATATCTTATAAGATAAGGTAAAGGCTTTGTCTTTTCTTAAATCTATTAAAGGATTTAGTAGAGTTTTGTAGAATTTAAATGGAAGGATGGAGGGATATGTTTGCTTACATCTAAATATAAGCGTGTAATTTTAAAGCTTAGTGGTGAGGCTTTAGCTGGACAGCAGGGATATGGTATTGATCCAGTTATTGTTGACTCTATCGCTCGCCAAATAAAAGAAATTAGAAATACAAACTTACAAGTTGCAGTGGTAGTAGGTGGAGGAAATATTTGGCGTGGCTTGTCTGGAAGTGCGAAAGGAATGGATAGGGCTGCTGCTGATTATATGGGAATGCTAGCTACTGTAATGAACTCTCTGGCTCTTCAGGATGCTCTAGAACAATGTGATGTGGATACTCGTGTACAAACTGCAATTGAAATGCGTCAAATTGCTGAACCCTATATCCGGCGTCGGGCTGTTCGCCATTTAGAAAAAAATCGTGTAGTAATTTTTGCTGCAGGTACCGGTAATCCTTATTTTTCTACCGATACAACAGCTGCGCTTAGAGCAGCGGAAATTGAAGCAGATGTAATACTTATGGCGAAAAAGAATACGGATGGTGTATATGATTCTGATCCCCGTTTAAATCCGGAAGCTAAAAAGTTTAAAGAGTTAGCGTATATTGAGGTTTTGAAACGAGGCTTAGGTGTTATGGATTCAACTGCTACTAGTTTGTGCATGGATAATAAAATTCCCATTATTGTGTTTAGTATTGATGAGCCGGGGAATATTTTGAAGGCTGCCCTTGGAGAAGATATTGGTACTGTTGTGGGGGGATAAAAATGTTAATTAAGGAAATATATGATAGTAATACCGAGAAAATGAAGAAGGCAATTGATGCCTTGCGCAGAGAATTATCTACTTTGCGTGCAGGGCGAGCTACGCCTGCACTGTTAGATAAAATTACAGTTGATTATTATGGTACGCCTACACCGATAAATCAAGTGGCAAACATTGCTGTGCCTGAACCACGGATGATTACAATTCAAGCATGGGAAAAATCGATGATCGCTCAAATTGAAAAAGCAATTTTGAAATCAGACTTAGGGCTTACGCCTAACAGTGATGGAGTCGTCATTCGTTTGAATATACCACAATTGACGCAGCAGCGTCGTATGGAACTTGTGAAAGTTGTTCATAAGAAAGCTGAAGATAGCCGAATTGTCATTCGTAATTCTCGGCGTGATGCAAATGATGCAATTAAAAAACTTGAGAAAGACAAAGCGATATCCGAAGATGATGTAAAGAAAGCTCAAGATGATATGCAGAAACTGACTGATAAGTACGTAAAGGAAGTAGATGCTATTATGAATGCTAAAGAAAAAGAGATCATGGAAGTATAATATGATAGATGTTGTAGCAAAATCCTTATATGTAGCAGAAAAGCAGCTAAATGAAGCGCAGATACCATATACGGTAATTGTGACTCGTCCAACGCGTCACATATCTGACTTATCGGAGAATTGTTTTTATGTTATACGGCAGCAGTTTAATAATGGTGTATATCATCTGGTAGCTGCTGCTAAAATGGGGAGAGAAAGTTTTAAATGTTAACTTGCAATGATAAACATAATCTTGAAAATCGTTATAAAGTAACTTTTTTCTGTAAGTATATGTTTTGACATGAAGGGAATGTCATATTTACCATTTTAGCAAAATGTGTAGAATGCGGTGCCTGTGCGGCGGTTTGCCCTGTTGGTGCTATTTTGGCTCCATGACTGGAACCCCCTCGCAAGAGGGGGTTTATTTGCTTGTTAGATTATTTTGGAGGTCATAACATGTGGGAAAAATGGTTTAACAAAAAAAATGAGAAGATTGCTACAGAAAATGTAGTAGAACAAGGAAAATTGCCCCAACATGTTGCTATTATCATGGACGGAAATGGGCGATGGGCAAAGCGAAAAGGATTACCGCGTACTTTTGGCCATCGAGCAGGTGTAGAAAGTTTACGTCATATTGTCACAACGGCAGTTAATATGAATTTGAAAGTATTGACGACATATGCATTTTCCACTGAAAATTGGAAAAGACCGGAAGATGAAGTGAATTTATTAATGCGGTTATTTTCTGAATATCTTGAAAGCGAAATTGACGAATTACATCAAAAAAATGTGCAGATTCGCTTTATTGGTAAAGTAGATGGGTTAGCTATTGGATTACAACAAAAAATAGAAAAAGCTCAAATGCATACTAAAAATAATACCGGGTTAGTTTTTAATTTAGCAGTCAATTATGGTGGACGAGCAGAGATTGTACGTTCTGTTCAGATGATTGGTGAGAAGATTGTTAGAGGCGAAATTTTACCTGAGGATATTAGTGAAAAAAGTATAATGGAAAATTTATATACAGCCAGTTTACCTGATCCTGACTTGATCATTCGACCTAGTGGTGATTTTCGAATCAGTAATTTTTTATTATGGCAATCAGCGTATGCAGAATTCTGGTTTACTGATATTTATTGGCCTGACTTTAAACCTGAACATTTTCTACAGGCTATCGTGGACTATCAGAAACGAGAACGAAGATTTGGGGGATTAAAAAAATAAGGCTATAGGTAGGTGCTTGAATGCTGGGGAGACGGGTTTTAACAGCAGTGATAGGTATACCTATTACTATCTATGTAATTCATTATGGTGAGTGGTTATTTGCTGCTGCTATTTTGATTCTTACATTATTGGCATGGCATGAATTTTATATAATGTTGAGTAATAAGAATATAAAAGTATTTTATAATTTGGGTATTCTAGTAAATACTTTGATACTAGGATGCGCCTGGTTGGGCAACTCTCAGGAATTGACCATGACATTCGTTTTTGCCAATTTATTGTTTCTAATAAATATGGTATTGTCAGGAAATAAGTTTACTGTTATTGATGTAGCTTTTTCTATACTTGGCATTACTTATATTGGAGTAGGTTTTTCCCATTTATTGCTTTTAAGATATACTGATAGTTCTTTATACATAACGACTTCTATGGGAACGTTGTCTATGGGAGCTAGTTATTTGTGGTTAGCTTTTATTGGAACATGGGCAAATGACACATTTGCTTATTTTATAGGGTCACGTTTTGGGAGGCATAAACTGTGTCCAACAATCAGTCCAGCGAAAACAGTCGAGGGTTCCATTGGGGGACTTCTCGGTAGTATTTTAGCTCTTACTCTATTAGGATTGTTATTTAGGCTACCGGTAATTCATAGTATGATAATGGGGTTAGCAGTTGGTATTGTTGCGCCTATTGGAGATTTAGCAGAATCTGCGATAAAACGTTTTGCAGGAGTAAAAGATTCTGGAAAATTGCTGCCGGGGCATGGCGGAATTTTAGATCGTTTTGATAGTATATTATTTACAGTGCCTATTGTTTATTACTATATCCATATGTTTCTATTACGGTAATTAATTTTTTTCTTCTAGTGTATAATTAAGTAGGTTAAGGGAGATTTTTAGAATGAAATCTATAGCGATTTTAGGTAGCACTGGTTCTATTGGCACACAATCTTTAGAAGTTATTGCAGCTAATCAAGATCAATTTTGTGTAAGTGCATTAGCAGCTTATCATAATGATATTTTACTAGAGAAGCAAATTGAATATTTTAAACCTAAAATAGCTGTATTGGTTGATAAGAATGCAGCAGATAGGCTCATAAGAAGATATTCGGGTTCAACAATTATTTTAGCTGGTGAGGAAGGCTTATTAGAAGCAGCTGTTCATGAAGATGTGAGCACCGTATTAACATCTTTAGTCGGGTTTGCTGGTTTGAAACCAACGTTGAAAGCAATCAAGGCTGGCAAGAATATTGCATTGGCGAATAAAGAGACATTGGTAGCTGCTGGTGAGTTGGTAACTCAGATTGCAAAAGACAACCATGTTAAGATTCTCCCTGTAGACAGTGAACATAGTGCAATTTTTCAATGTTTGCAAGGAGAGAATTCTAAAAAAGTGAATCGTATTCTTCTTACTGCTTCAGGTGGCCCATTCCATGGATTGAAAAGAGAAGAATTAGAGCATGTTACTATAGAGGACTGTTTACGGCATCCAAATTGGTCGATGGGGAAAAAAATTACAGTGGATTCGTCTACTCTGGCAAATAAAGGCTTAGAAGTTATTGAAGCTCGATGGTTATTTGATATTTCATATTCTCAAATTGAGGTTGTTGTACATCGTCAAAGTATTATTCATTCTATGGTTGAATTTGTAGATGGATCTGTGATGGCTCAATTAGGAAAACCGGATATGAGGGTACCGATTCAATATGCCTTAACTTATCCTGAAAGATCTGTTACAGAGTATCCCAAGCTTGATTTTAAAACACTCTCGGCATTAACTTTTTCAGCACCTGATATGGTTAACTTTCCTATATTGTCACTTGCTTTTATTGCAGGGAATACAGGAGGAACATTGCCATGTGTATTCAATGCAGCTAATGAGGAAGCAGTTTATGCCTTTTTGCAAGGGAAAATTCGCTATCTTGATATTTTCATAGTGATAAGAAGTGTAATGGAAAGTCATGAGGTCAATAAGCAGCCTGATCTAAATGAAATTTACAGTGCTGATTTGTGGTCGCGTGCACAGGCTCAGGAAATTATCAAAGCTATTTAATAAGTTTATAATAAAAGATAGGAGTGATTCTATTGTTGATGACAACCGTTGCTACCATTTTTGTATTTGGTCTATTGGTATTTGTTCATGAATTAGGACATTTCATTACCGCAAAAATGACTGGTATGAGAGTAGATGAATTTGCGATTGGCTTTGGTCCTAAAGTAATTAGTTATAAGCATGGTGAGACGTTATATTCTTGGCGCATTATACCATTAGGCGGTTTTAATAAAATTGCGGGTATGGATCCTGATGAGGAGCAAGATGATCGCTCTTTTAATGCAAAATCAATTCCTGCCAGAATGTTAGTAATTGTAGCTGGATCAACAATGAATTTTGTGTTGCCAATCTTATTATTTTTGACCATTTTTTTGAGTTCGGGTATTGATACTCCTTCAAGTTCTCCCATTGTAGGTAATGTTTTTGCTGATAAGCCTGCAGCGCAGGCGGGATTATCCCTTGGAGATACAATCATTTCGGTTAATAATCAAGAAATTGCATCATGGAGAGAATTTGTAAATATTGTACAAATAAATGCTGGTAATAAACTATCACTAAAATATCAACATAATGGTGAATTTAGAACAACGGTAGTAACTCCAGAATTTGATGAAAAAGCCAACAGAGGGATAATCGGTGTGATGCCGCAAATTGAAAAATACCATCCAGGTTTTATCGAATCGTTTGGCTTAGCTGCTAAGCAAACATATGCAGTAGCGAGCAGTATGGTCATTGGCATTGCGCAAATGATTACAGGAAAGGTTGCTGCTGAAGTAGCTGGTCCAATTGGTGTGGCACAAATGGCAGGTGAAGTAGCGCAATTAGGGTTGATTCCTTTACTGCAGTTTGCTGCATTTTTAAGTATTAACTTAGGACTGATTAATCTGTTGCCAGTACCTATGCTTGATGGCGGGCATCTTGTAACCCTAGTTGTAGAGGGATTAAGAGGTAAGCCTTTGGAGAAAAAACATATGCAATTTATTCAAATGATTGGCTTTGCTTTATTGATGCTTTTATTCTTAGTAGCTACCTTTAAAGATATTTCTAGATTAAAGATTTTTTAAGCATGAGATAGATTTAAAAAGTGTGTGAAATCAAGGGTGAATTTAAATTTATTTAATAAATTAATTGCAGCCTAGATCGTAGATTTTGAGGTGAAGAAATGACAGAATTCATACAACGAAAAATGACCAATCCTGTATCTGTTGGCAAGGTAATGGTTGGGGGGAAGGCTCCTATCTCTGTTCAATCTATGACAAATACCAAAACTGACGATGTAGCAGGTACAGTAGCTCAAATAATGCAGCTGGGTTCAGCAGGGTGTGATATAGTACGTTTAGCGGTACCAGATATGTCAGCAGCATTAGCAATTAAAGAGATTAAATCAAAAGTGCAGATACCTCTAATTGCAGATATCCATTTTGATTATCGTTTAGCAATTGCTGCAATGGAAAATGGTATTGATGCTCTGCGAATTAATCCCGGCAATATTGCCGAAGCAACTCACGTTTCAATCATTGTTAAAGAAGCAAAGAAACGAAGCATTCCGATTCGTATAGGGGTGAATGCTGGCTCTTTAGAAAAAAGTATTTTAGAAAAATATGGCGGGCACCCTACGCCTGCTGGAATGGTGGAAAGCGCACTGCAGCATATTGCCATCTTAGAAGAATTAGACTTTCGAGATATTAAAATATCATTGAAAGCCAATAATGTGCCTATGACTATTAAAGCCTATCAATTGATGTCTGAAGCAGTTGACTATCCCTTGCACTTAGGGATTACGGAAGCTGGAACCATAAAATCGGGGATGATTAAATCCGCAGTAGGTATTGGTGCTTTATTAGCACAAGGTATTGGTGATACCATTCGTGTATCTCTAACAGGTGATCCAGTAGAAGAGGTAAAAGCTGCAAATGAAATATTAAAGTCATTAGGATTAAGAGAATATGGGCCAACCTTAATTTCATGTCCAACTTGTGGGCGATGTAATATTAATTTAGCTGAAATTGCGGAACAAGTTGAACAAAAACTTAGCAAAGTACATAAACCTTTTAAAGTTGCCGTTATGGGATGTGTTGTGAATGGACCAGGTGAAGCTAAGGAAGCTGATATTGGTATTGCAGGCGGTAAGGGGCAAGGATTAGTATTTCGTAAAGGTGAAATCGTAAAAAGAGTTTCAGAAGATCAGTTAGTAACAGCTCTATTCACAGAAATTGACAAACTCATTGAGGAGGACAATTAAATTATGCTTGTATCACAATTATATGCTCCTACATTACGTGAAACTCCGGCAGAAGCTGAAGTAGTAAGTCATCAGCTAATGCTGCGGTCTGGTATGATTCGCAAAGCTGCTGGTGGAGTTTATACATATATGCCATTGGCTTTGAGAGTACTTAGAAAAATTGAAAATATTGTGCGTCAAGAAATGGATGCTAAAGGAAGCCAAGAATTATTAATGCCAATCATACAGCCAGCAGAAATGTGGCAGGAAACTGGCCGCTGGGATGTATATGGTGATGAAATGTTTAGATTGAAGGACCGACATAACCGCAACTTCTGCCTTGGGCCTACTCATGAAGAAATGATTACTACATTGGTACGTTCAGATGTACGATCTTATCGGCAATTACCTCTAAAGCTTTATCAAATTCAAAATAAATATCGTGATGAACGCCGTCCTCGCTTTGGGTTAATGCGTGGTCGCGAATTTATTATGAAAGATTTATACTCTTTTGATAAAGATGAGGATGGTCTTGCCAAAAGCTATGATCAAATGTATGAAGCCTATACTGCTATTTTCAATCGTTGTGGTTTAACATTTAGGGCCGTGGAAGCTGATGGTGGGGCAATTGGTGGCAGTGGCACTCATGAGTTTATGGTTATTGCTGATTCAGGTGAAGCTGCTATTGTATACTGTCCGTCATGTGAATATGCAGCAAATGTTGAAAAAGCGGAATTAAAATGTATCTTAATGCCGGAAGAGGAATTAAAAGCCCTAACTATTGTTGAGACACCAGGAACTAAATCAATAGACGCGGTAACAACTTTATTGGGGATTACCGCTGATAAGACAATTAAGACCCTTGTTTATAATACTGATAAGGGCGTTGTAGTAGCCCTAGTTCGCGGTGACCACGAAGTCAATGAAATTAAATTGCAGAACCTAGTGGATTGTTTAACCATTGAACTAGCAGATGAAAAGACGATAGTAGAAACCCTCGGGAGTACTCCTGGATTTATTGGTCCAATTGGTATAAAAATTCCTATGCTTATTGCTGATTCTACTGTTATGAATCAATATAATGCTGTTTGTGGGGCAAATACTCTTGATAAACATTATTGTAACGTGAATGCTAAACGTGATTTTTCTCCAACAATCATTGCTGATATTCGTTTAATTCAAGAAAATGATCCTTGTCCACATTGCGGATTACTGGTAAAAACTGCTAGAGGAATTGAAGTTGGTCAAGTATTTAAACTGCATACGAAATATAGTAAAGCGTTAAAAGCTACTTATCTAGACGTGAATGGCAGAGAGCAGCCTATGGTTATGGGATGCTATGGTATCGGCGTGAGTCGCACTATGGCTGCAACAATTGAGCAAAATAACGATGAATATGGGATTATTTGGCCAGCAGCGATAGCACCTTATCAAGTTGTTGTTGTGCCGATTAGCGCCAAAGATGAGGCGCAGATGTCTTTATCAGATTCAATTTATAAGGCATTAAATGCGTCAGGTATTGAGGCTGCCTTTGACGATCGTAATGAACGACCTGGAGTAAAATTTAAAGATGCGGATCTGATTGGATATCCTTTGAAGGTTACAGTTGGACCAAAAACAATTAATGAGAATTTAATCGAAGTGAAAGTAAGACGTACAGGAGAAGTATTGTATTTCGATGTAAATAACTACTTAGAAGATATAAAATCATTATTAGCAAGATTATAAGCAAGAGTATTTCCTACTTTGATCATCGAAAAAAATATAAAAAAGAAGCCACAAAGGTGCTGTCTTTACATGTTACTCAATATGAGCATCAGGTAAGATTGCACCTTTATGGTTTATAAGAAAATTAGAGATTTAAACTTGCCACTGTTTCCAAATCTCGGGGCAGTATCCAATTGTTGCAGCTTTAGAAGTGTTTCTTACAATTGGTGTTTTAAGTAATAGAGGATTGTTCAATAAAATATCCTCTGTATTATGGATGATATATCTTAAATTACTTGCCTCATATTCTTTACTTTCAGTATTTACTAAGTCCTTCAAATCAATAAATCTTTTTATATTATTTAACTCTCCTTTGCTTAAGGCCTTTAAGGTTAAGTCAATGAAGTGATAGGAGATTTTTCGTTCTTTAAAATATCGTTCAGCTTTGCGAGTATTTTGGCATTTTTTTGTACCAAAGATTTGAATGTTCATAAATAGAACCTCTCTTTATTAATATCTATATAATAAAATATCCTAATATGCAGAGAAAAGCAATTTTTAAAAATTACTTAATTTCTGGATAAATGGAGAAATAGCTCAAATGGAGAGTGAGAAAGTGATGGAAACGGAGTTTAAAGCAATTGTTTTAAATAACGAAATTAATTTAAATAAAATTTCTCAACATTTTGGTAGTAATCGTAAACTAAAATGGGAAGAATATTTAATATTAAAAGGTACTGAGTTACAAGGTATTGTTCGTGAAATAGAAATGAAAAGAGTTTATTTATTTCATTTTGGCAGTATTGTATTTTTAAACTTTCAATATCATGAAATTATGGATATTATCAATTATTTAAAAACGATTGAAAATGGTATACATGATATAAATACGTTTAAATATGTTGATGAATATAAGATTGAAATTAACTCAGAAAGTGAATCGGCTATTAATAACGATTATATGGTTACAAAACAAATAGCTGAATATCAATTTGATATCGTTTCTACCGTATTGGCAAAATCTGTAGCTTTAGAAAAAATTGAATCTGATATCTCTCGGGTTTTAGATGAGATTGAAGAAGTTGTGAATAATTTATATCGCGGAGAGTTAACCGTATCAGATGAAAAACTAGCAAAGATGTCAGCGAGTATTTTAGAATTTAAGTTAAGCACCATTTCATATGTTATGTTATTGGACAAACCAGCAATTACTTGGAATCATGAGGGTGCTAGTGAACTATTTGATGAACTTACCATATTGTTTGAATTAACAGATCGCTATGAAAAACTTCGTCATAAAATAGATACATTAATGGATATTATAGAAGTTTTTTCAGGATTAGCTCATTCCAAGAGGGGGACGCGTTTAGAATGGGCGGTTATCATATTGATTGGTATTGAAATTTGCTTATCTTTATTCGCCTTATTTTTTGAAAAATAATCATAGGTTGACCAGAAATGCCCAAAGGTAATATAATGTAATTAAAAGTTAATATAAGGAGGTAAATCTTTGAGTAACATTGACACTATGATAAACTTAAAAACTTGGGCAGTGGTTGGCGCAACTGATAATAAAGAAAAGTTTGGATATAAAATTTTTAAGGTATTGTTAGATAGTGGAATTGATGTATATCCTATTAATACTGGTGTTACGGAAATTTTGGGACGGAAATGTTATCCATCACTTAAAGATTTACCAATAAAGCCAGAAGCTGTAGATATAGTAGTACCTCCTAAAGTTGGAGAAAAGATTATGCATGAATGTGCACAAATTGGTATAAAAAATGTTTGGTTACAGCCGGGAGCCGATGCTCCGCAGGTTATTCACGTAGCTGAAGAATTAGGGCTTAATGTTGTTCATCATGCATGTGTCATGGTAGAAATGAAAAAAAAGGAGGCATAATCAATGGCAAATGTAATTCATGTAAATGAAGAAAACTTCCAGAGTGAAGTAATGGAGTCAAAAGTACCTGTATTAGCAGATTTTTGGGCACCTTGGTGTGGCCATTGTACGAAGTTATCTCCAGTACTTGACGAATTAGCTGCTGATTTAGGAGACATGGTTAAAGTGGTAAAGATTAGCGTAGATGAAAATAGATCACTAGCGCAACAATATAGTGTAATGAGTTTGCCCACTATGATTCTAATTAAAGATGGAGAAAAGGTGGAAAAATTATTAGGGTTTATGCCTAAAACTGCCATTAGTGATAAAATTTCCTCAGTATTATAAAATGGACAACCAATAACAGTAAATGCTGTTATTGGTTGTTTTTTTGTTCTAATTATATTGCTGATAGAATAGACAATAGCAACAAAATTTTTAAGATGGGGGACGGAACTATTGACAAAAATGGTTTTAGTTGGTTCGCCTAACGTTGGTAAAAGCGTAATATTTAATTACCTGACTGGTCAATATGTGGCAGTATCCAATTATCCAGGAACCACAGTTGATATATCTCGAGGGTATAGCAAAATTAATGGAAAATCATATGAAATTATTGATACTCCTGGTATGTACTCACTTATCCCCCTTACAGAGGAAGAGCGAGTGTCACGAATGTTATTGTGTCAGGAGCAGCCGGATATTGTACTAAATGTAATTGATGCTAAAAATATTCGTAGAATGCTGCATCTTACGCTGCAGCTAATTGATATGAATTTCCCGGTCGTATTAGTTGTAAATTTGATAGATGAAGCAAAGAAAAATGGTATTTTTTTAAGGCTAGAGTGTTTATCTGACATATTGGGAATTCCAGTTATTGCTACCATTGCCACAAAAGGTCTTGGTCTCGAAAAGATTAAAGAAGAAGTTCAGGAATATTCCTTTATAAAACCTCGTTTTTCTTTACTATATTCTCCTGATATAGAACAAGCCATTCATTTTATCAGTGAAAAAATAAACGAAGATTATGGTTTATCGCCCCGCATGGCAGCTTTTTTGCTTATACAAGGTGATAAACGACTGTGTGCATTGGCAAGCCGGAAGGAACATGCATTTTCTAAAATTTTAGCAAAAGTAAATGAACTTAAATCTAGTTATCAAAATGATATGGAATACATTATGGCTGTAGAACGGCAGCGGGCGATTGATCATATTTGTGACTCCGTTCTGGAAGAAAGAAATCTACATTCGGGAGGAATGGGTGAAACTTTAAGTCGCTTAACTAGGGAACCAATAACTGGAATACCTATTTTATGTTTAGTAATATTTTTTGGAATCTATCAATTTGTAGGTAAATTTGGAGCAGGGTTTTTAGTTGAGTATTTAGATATTAATTTCTTTCTTCCTTATGCGAACCCTTTAATCGGATACTATGTGTATCAACATATACCCTGGGATTGGTTGCAATCATTGATAATGGGCAAATATGGAGTTTTCACTTTAGGGTTTCGTTATGCATTTATTATTATTTTACCAATCGTTAGCACTTTTTTCTTTATGTTTGCGATTTTAGAAGATAGTGGATATTTACCTCGATTAGCCATGTTAATGGATTGTATATTTAAAAGAATTGGACTAAATGGTAGAGCTGTTATTCCTTTTGCTTTGGGATTAGGGTGTGGCACAATGGCAGTTATGGTGAGAAGTAAAAGATAAAACGTCTATAGAAGTTTATATTTTAATGCTGATCTTCATTGGTATCATGCGATGATCAATGTAGAATTTCCAACCCAGCTTTTCAATAATAGTTCGCCGTTCAATAAAAGACCTTGCGGCAAAAAAAGCTTCAAGATCTATTTGTGTAGTAGGATTAGAAGAGAGTTTGGTAAGAGAATCGGATATTCTTTGAAGATCTTCTTTTAAACGATTAAGCTCTTTTTCTGCATCCTTAGAAGTTAGCATTCCTTCATTAAACCACCGAAGGATTGTTGTCCGCTTCTTTTTTAATTCACTTTGATGATTTTGAATAACTTTTATTTTATCAGTCTTAGACGTAGCTTCATTTGGAAAGGAAATTAAACATTGTTGTTTATTATTCTTTATAATTGCACAGAGATGTTTCCATACGATTTCATCGATCTCAAGTGATGAGATCGATGGGTTGCCACATGGGGCTAGCGATAGATCACTACCTCCTGAGTTACATTTATACCAAGTATATTCTTTACCTGAAGAATGTTTCTTAGAATGAGCTGACAAGCTATAACCGCAGACTGAACATTTAAGGAAGTTGCGCAGTAGATATTCATGTTTTGTGTTACGAGGGCTTTTACGTTTGTTTTCAGTTAAGATTTGTCTTACTTTTTGAAATTGATCAATTGTTACAATCGGAGAAATAGGGATTGGAATCCAATCTTCTTTTGGTCGCGCTATCCTTTTACGTTTATATTGACTGATCTTTTTTTCATATTTATTAAAAGACCATTTAGTGCCAGCATATTTTTCATCTGTTAAGATTCGATAAATCATTGATAGAGTAAAGGGTTTACCCTGCTGGTTCGTAATATTTTGTTGACGAAGAAAAATCGCGATTTCTTTAATTGTAACTTTTTTACTAAGATACAATTCATAAATCATATGTACGACTGCAGCTTCAGTTTGGTTGATACTATACGTACTATTTACATCATCCCAGTCGTAACCATAGGCGCGAGTTTTCTGGATCATCTTACCACTTCGTGCTTTGGCACGTTTACCACGTAGAGTACGTTCACGAATTTTAGCTTTTTCAAAAGCACTGATCGCACCACGGATCGAAAAGAATAAGCGTCCTTCTGGTGAAGCATCGTAGCTGCCAGTTACAAAATATAGTTTTGTATTCAATTTTTCAATTTCATCAGCCAATAGTAATTGATTTGTTAGGTTGCGGCTAAGGCGATCGGGATCATAAACAATGACATTCGTAATTTTTTTATTATGCAGATCATCTCTTAAACGGTCAAGGGCGGGCCTTTCTAAATACTCACCGCTATAGCCATCATCAATATATTCTGAGCAGCTTGAGGTTTCCAAGCCTAGTTTGGCAGCATGCTCATGGCAAGTGCGAATTTGGTCACTAATTGAATAACCTATTTCCGCTTGAAGCTCTGTGCTTACACGGCAGTAAATCGCATTCATTGCAGCCTCCCGAAGAAAAAAATTTATAAAAATATCTTATGAGGTTAAAGGAATTTGTATTTTTTTGTAGGGCATAAAAGGAAATCATAAATTAAAATAGAAAATAATTAATAGTGATATCGTTAAGTAAAGCATTATTCTTGCATAAAGTTGATAGTTATTACTCTATAAGTTATATTTTTGTGGGAATAAGAAAATATACATATGGGAGGAGCGTTTTATGTTAAAAAAAAGAAAATTATTAATAGACAAACTTAAGAAGTATATCATGCTTTTTATCGGATCTATCTTTACCGCTGTAGGACTAGAAGAATTCTTGGTTCCCAATCAAATCATTGATGGTGGTATTGTTGGCATATCAATTATGGCAAGTCATTTAACTTCGATGCCTTTAAGTGTATTTTTAGTACTGCTAAACTTACCTTTTATATATTTAGGCTATACACAAATTGGAAAGACATTTGCTATATCAACTATTTTTTCCATATTTTCTTTGGCCTATTGGGTTTCCATTTTTCATCCTATATCAGAAGTTACAAGAGATCCATTTTTATCAGCTGTTTTTGGTGGAATTATTATTGGAATTGGCGTTGGCTTAATCATTCGATATGGTGGATCTTTAGATGGTACTGAAATTGTTGCTATTATTTTAGATAAGAAGACCGGGTTTTCTATAGGTGAAATCGTCATGTTTTTTAATATTTTTATTTTAGCTAGTGCAGGGTTTATTTTTAGCTGGGATAAAGCAATGTACTCTTTGGTGGCCTATTTCATTGCTTTTAAGGTTATAGACATAACCATTGAAGGATTAGATGAGTCAAAAGGTATCCTGATTGTTTCGGATAATCCAGATGAAATAGCTGACGCGCTAATGGCTCGTTTAGGGAGGGGCGTGACCATTCTTCATGGTGAAGGCGGATATTCAGGTGATTATAAAAAAATTCTTTACTCTGTTCTTACTCGGCTTGAAATTGCTAAGCTTAAAGCGATTGTAAAGGAAAAGGACGAAAATGCTTTCATTACAATAACAGATGTACATGATGCGATGGGCGGTAGAGTAAAGAAAAAAGCAATACATTAGTAAGAATTTTATTGTCACAACAAATATATATTAGATTGTGTGATTAAATATACTTGTAAGACTTATGTTGAAAAGGAAGAGACAGCTACAAGAACTGTCTCTTCCTTTTCAACATAAGTCTTAATTTTTTAGACTACATTTATAATGTTTTCACAAATTATTAATATTAGACAAGGAGAGAGCATATACCCTAGGGGGGGAATGAAAATGGAGGTTGTTTTTGAATATGAATTCGATGGTATTGAGTATCCGGAAGATAATCCACCACCAAAGCTCATTAATGATTTACTAGATGTTTTAGAGCCTTTTCTGCAACTGAATCAAGCCGAGTAATATCGGCTGATATGTTATAAATGGACAAGTAGTAGGTAGTGGAGAGTAAAGGTTTCGTTATGATATTAAATATATTTTGTATGTTACGTGTGGTAACGCGAACATTGGAAACACGCCGCGAAAGAATATTAGCTACGTTCTTATTGTCTTTGACCATACCTTGTTCGGCACAGCTTGGTGTTATCTTGGCGTTATTGTCGGATTCATTTTTATCTCTAACGATATGGGGCTGTTATATCCTTCTCATTTTTGGAATCATTGGAAGGTTGTCAGGAAGTTTTCTTCCTGGCAACTCTAGTTCATTTTATATGGAAATACCACCTTTGCGCCTGCCAATTTTATCAAATGTATTACAGAAGGCTTTTATTCGGATGTGGTGGTATTTTATAGAAATCCTGCCGATTTTTATAATGACGAGTGTTATTTTGTGGCTTGGTGATCGAACTGGTATTTTAAGTGATATTATATATTCTCTACAACCGACCATGAGTCTGCTGGGTTTGCCAATAGAAACAGCCCAGCCATTTCTGTTAGGCTTCTTTCGTAGAGATTATGGTGCTGCTGGATTGTATGAAATGGCTGCAAATCAAAGTTTAAGTAAAGAGCAACTTTTAATTGCAAGTGCAACACTGACCTTATTTGTACCATGTGTTGCACAAGTAGCCGTAATGATAAAAGAACGAGGGATATTCATCTCAATGGTAATATTATGTAGTATAATTGTCTTTGCTTTTGTGGGAGGTTTATTGCTTTCGAAATTATTGCCTATTCTTAATTTGTATCTATAGAAATATTCATGAATGTCATAAAGGGAGTGAAAAGTATGGCTCACCTGATGCCAATTGTTAGATGCAAAAAGAATACGACTGTACATGTTGTACGTCTATTATTAACAAGTGGAGAGAATCTGCGCAAACTAACAGCTTTTGGGTTGTTGCCTGGGGTAAAAATAGAAATTTTGCAAACATATCCTGTCTATGTATTAAAAATAGGATACACACAAATTGCTTTAGATTATGAAATAGCAAAAAATATTATTGTTGTCCTATAATTAAAAAAGACTTGGATTGTACTAAGCTTAATCAGTCAGAATTATTATTTTCTATTGCTTTATTTAAAGCATTGATTAACGTTATTATGCTGATACCATGATCGCGAAAAAAAGCAATAGTTTGAGGCTATTGTTTCAACAACTTTTGAAATTCTCATTTTTTCGTTTATAAGCATATAGCGGCCTCCTAATTCACATAATTATTAATACATAGTTTTATCAAACGAGAAACTTTTATACGAACTAGAGACTAGTATTTTTTGCAAAAGAGAGGTAGAATATTGTAGATAAAGATAAAATGAGGTTATATGATAAAGGGCGGTGGCAAAAATTGAATATAAAAAAGGGGCAAATCAATATTATAATAAGCTTAGTTATTATTTTTTTCTTGATTGTCCTTTCTAAATTTGGTACTCAGTCAGTAGTAGCGAGCTTTAATAAGAGCAACCCTATTAATCTTCAAGAAGTACCCATATTAAATTATCATAAAGTGGATATATTAAATCATGCTCTATCTGTTTCTCCACGAGAATTTGAAGAGCAAATGGAGTATTTGTATCAAAATGGTTATCATACGATTACTCCTGATCAACTGATGGCTTATTTAAAATCAGGTAAATCGCTGCCAGATAAGCCAATTTTGATTACCTTTGATGATGGTTATCTTGATAATTATACAAATGCATATCCTATCATGAAAAAATACGGCTTTACAGGAACTATTTTTATTGTTACCAATTTTATTAGTAAAGATGAACGGTTTATGACTTGGGAGCAAATAAAAGAAATGCAGCAAAATGGTATGATCTTTGGTTCTCATACTGCAAATCATAAGTCCCTTACAAGTCTTACTAAAGAACAAGCTCTAGACGAACTTAATCAATCTCGTGATGAAATAGCACGACAATTAGGTAAGCCTCCTAAGTATTTTGCCTACCCAACCGGCACTTATAGCGGGGAAATTGAAGACATGGTGAGAAAAACTGGATATAAGGCTGCATTTACCATTGAATATGGGCAGGTTGGTGCTGATAGCGATATATTTCTTTTACCGAGGATCCCTATTTTTAAAGGGCAAAAAACGTTTCGAAGTTTCTTCATTCGCTTAAATGGCGCACCTGTCTTAGAAGAATTGGGCATTATAAAAAATTGAATATTTTAGATATAAACTAGGACAAAAGACTTTTATGATGGGTCTTTTGTCTTTTATTTTTAAATGATGAAGAATTCTTTAAGTAGCAAGAAGGATTTTATTTTATAAAGATAGAACACTAAAAGTGGGTAATTGTGGTGAAAAGTGGTAGGGGAATCAAAATGGTGGTGGTAAAATTATGTTAATGGGTGAGTACCTTCATACGATTGATGATAAGGGAAGACTCATTTTACCTGCCAAGTTCCGGGAGGAGTTGGGGGAAAATTTTATTGTTACCAAAGGCCTTGATAATTGTTTGTTTATATATGAAAAAAAAGAATGGGATATTTTGGCAAGCAAGCTAAAGCAATTACCGCTAGCAAAACCTGAAGCCAGAGCTTTCGTACGATTCTTTTTTTCTGGTGGAGCGGAGATTTCTTGTGATAAACAAGGGCGAATATTACTACCTAACACTCTTAGGGAATATGCCCAGCTTGATAAAGATGTCATAGTGATTGGCGTTTCAAATCGCATTGAAATTTGGGATCGTAGCAGTTGGGATGCTTATAATGAAAAAATTGCTCCTACGGTAGCTCAGATTGCTGAAAGCTTAGTTGATTTAGGTATATAAAGTTGAATATAGTGTGAAAATATAGTGCTTATGAATTTAAATGGGGTGAGTGACTGCTGTGGAATTTCATCATGTTAGTGTGTTATTAAAAGAAAGTGTATCTGCATTAGTAACGAATCCTGAAGGTATTTATGTTGATTGTACATTAGGTGGAAGTGGACATGCTGAACATGTTGTCAAACAATTGGGAGCATCGGGGCGATTTATTGGCATTGATCAGGATCCAGCTGCGATACAAACAGGTAAAGTCAAGTTATCCAGTGCTAAGTGCAAAGTTGATATCGTGCAAAATAATTTTCAAAATATTGGACTTGTCTTAGATGAATTAAAAGTAAATAAGGTCGACGGCGTATTATTTGACTTAGGGGTATCGTCCCATCAGCTGGATATCGCTGAAAGAGGATTTTCTTATATGCAAGATGCACCTTTAGACATGCGCATGAATCCAAATAGCGATTTTTCTGCTTATGATGTTGTGAATAAGTATTCGGAAAGTCAATTGGCTGATATGATTATTACTTATGGAGAAGAACGCTGGGCCAAGAGAATTGCGAAGTTTATCGTTGAATTTCGAAGTGGTAAAGCGATCGAAACTACTGGAGAATTAGTAGATATCATAAAAAGAGCGATTCCATCAGCAGCAAGGCGCGAGGGTCCACATCCAGCGAAAAGAACATTTCAGGCTATACGTATTGAAGTAAATAATGAGTTAGGGATTTTAAAAGATGCTTTTACGACTTCCATAGAGAGACTTAATTTGGGTGGGAGATTGTGTATTATTACTTTTCATTCATTGGAAGACCGTATTGCGAAGCAGACTTTACAACTGCTTGCAAAAGGATGTATTTGTCCAAAAGCGTTGCCGATATGTATGTGCAATAATAAACCACAGATTAAAATCATAGGTAAGCCGATTGCTCCTTCGGTGAATGAATTAGAAGAGAATCCACGGGCGCGGAGTGCGAAGTTGCGTATAGCGGAAAAAATAAATTTATAAAATTTAGTGTAATATCATGGGACTACAATTGTTCTAATTTTAAGGAAGGGGAATATACATGTTAGTAAATAAAAAACAAGATTGGGATATTTATCAACAACCAGAAGTCCCATCCATTAAAAAAAAATACTTAGTAAAACCTGATATTGCGCTACGAGTGAAATGCTTAGCAACAGTTATGATGATTATAGTAGCAGCCATGTTTTTTACTGCATCAAGCGAAGTAATTATACGCTCTGGTTATGAGTTAGTACAAATGAAGATAGAAGTAATTAAATTAGAAAAGGAAAATGAATTATTGCAATTGGATATTGCGAAATTAAAATCACCACAGCGTATTCAAAAGATAGCTACAGCTGAGCTAGGTATGGTAATGCCGCAAAATGTGTATTGTGCGGAAAGTTCTTCTAAAGCTCATAATTTGAATGCTGAAGGAGAAAAAAGCATAGTAAGTATGTTACTAAATCGTAAGAGTCAATAATTAAAAATTGGGGGAGTGCCCATTGGCGTCATCATCACATGTTACCATTAGGAAAAGGGTGGCCTGTCTTTTTCTTCTGATTGCGGTAATTATGTCAGGACTTGGTTTTCGTCTAATGTATCTCCAATTTTACAAAAGCAATTGGTTAACCGAAAATGCTCTAGACCAGCGAGTGAGAGATATTCCTGTAGAGGCAAAACGTGGCACAATTTTTGATCGTAACGGGAGAGAGCTTGGTGTGAGTATAAGCACTGAATCTGTATACGCAATACCAGCAGAAATAGTAGATGTAGAAGGAACGGCAGCCAGATTGGCTGCTATTTTGACGTTAGACAGGGATAAATTAGCGGCAAAATTGAAAAGACGTCAAGCGTTTACATGGGTGAAGCGTAAAGTAGATAGAGAAATCGCCAAAGAAATACATATGCTTAATTTACCGGGAATTGGATTGACCCAGGAAAATCAGCGTTATTACCCTAATGACAATTTAGCAGCTCATATACTGGGGTTTACCGGGATTGATAGTCAGGGGCTAGATGGAGTAGAGTTAACTTTTGACAGCTATTTGAAAGGACGCAGCGGAAGTATTGTGGTGGAATATGATGCTCGAGGCCAGGAGATACCTTATGCATCTCATCAATTTATAAAGCCTGTAGAAGGGCATAATATTTATTTAACCATTGATATCGTAATTCAACAAATCATTGAACGTGAGCTTGAAAAAGTAATGCAAGATACGAAGGCGCAAGCAGCTACGATTATTGCTATAGAGCCTAGCACTGGGGAAATATTAGCCTTAGCGAATCGACCGGACTATAATCCAAATAGTTTTGCAGAATTTTCACCTAAATTATGGAGAAATATTGCTGTTTCTAATGCTTATGAGCCAGGATCTACCTTTAAGATTCTTACTACAACAGCAGCATTAGGAGAGAAAGTCGTGAGTCTTAATGAACGTTTTTTTGATCCAGGATCTGTAGAAGTTCAAGGGCGAACTATTCATTGCTGGAAAGATGGCGGGCATGGAAGTCAAACCTTCCAAGAGGTAGTTGAAAACTCTTGTAATGTTGGTTTCGTAAATGTTGGCCTTCGATTAGGCGTTGAGTCTTTTTATAAATATTTTACTGCTTTTGGTTTAGGTAAACATACGAATGTTGATCTGCCAGGGGAAGCAAAAGGGATCATTATTGAGCAATCACAAGTTAAGCCGATTAATATTGCAACCATGTCTATGGGGCAAAGTATAGCGGTAACCCCGTTGCAGTTAGTAACAGCAGTAGCAGCGGTAGCTAACGACGGGCAAAGGCTTAGACCCCAAATTGTTCGAGAGGTAAGAGGGAAAGATGGCGAAATCATTCGTGGTTTCACTCCCGATATTATCAATCAAGTTGTTGATGTGGAAACTGCTCAGGAAGTTAAAAAGGTATTAGAAAGCGTTGTAGCAAATGGTACAGGGAAAAATGCTTATATCGAAGGATTTCGTATTGCAGGTAAGACTGGTACGGCTCAGAAAGTCGGGGCTGGAGGTTATATGCCAGGAAAATATGTCGCTTCTTTTGTTGGATTTGCACCAGCTGATAAGCCGCAGATTGTAATGGTTGTCATCATTGATGAACCTGTAGGCTTATATTATGGTGGTCAAATAGCAGCTCCTGTTTTTACGGGCATAATGAATGATGTTTTACAATATTTAAAGATTGCACCCAAAATTACAGAAGCAGAAACAAGTACAACTAAAGAGACTCATGTAATTGTGCCAAGTGTGATAAACTTATTAGTTGCAGAAGCAACGCAGGAACTGAAAAAATCTGGTTTATCTGTAAGAGTTGAGGAGGCAGGTGAACGCGTGGCGGATCAGATACCAAAACCAGGCAGTCGCATACCAAAAGATTCGAGTGTATTATTATATACTATGACTCCAAGATACGGAGCTGGCGAGATTACTGTTCCTGATTGTACTGGGCAGTCGCTGCGTGAGGCAGCAGATACATTAGCCGAAGTAGGATTGCGTATAAAACCTATAGGGGTGGGAATAAAATCAATAAGACAGGAACCTTTAGCAGGCAGCAAGGCATTGCCAGGAAGTGAAATTACAATGTATTTTGAATAGTTTTTTAAAATAAAAAAATTGTAATTAAATAAGATAAGTAAATTTAAGAATTTGAAAGTGTACTGATATGGTAATCTGCACATGGTTATGATAATATTGGTAACAATGGTAATAATAGTTGACATGTAGGAGGTATTTTCATGAAAAAAAAATTACAAGACTTAATAGATTTATTACCAAAGGCGATAATAGAAGGAAATAAAGAAGTTACAGAAACAATAATTACAGATTTAGCACAAGATTCTCGTAAAATTACACCAGGTACTTTATTTGTTTGCTTATCTGGTGCTAAAACAGATGGTCACGACTATATTGTGCAGGCCTATCACCAAGGTGCAGTAGCCGTTTTGGTTGAAAAAGATATTGATATCATCCCTCAGGGGTTAATCGTCATAAAAGTAGCGAATACACGGGAAGCGATGATGAAGATTGCTCCATTTTTCTTCGAATTTCCAAGTTGCAAATTACGTATGATTGGAGTTACGGGGACAAATGGGAAAACCACCACCACTTATTTAATAAGAAGTATATTACAACAGGCTGGTTTTCAAGTAGGAGTAATCGGAACCATTCAAAATAGTATTGGTGATAAAATAGTACCTACTCAAAATACTACACCTGATGTTATTGATTTACAAAGACTGCTAGCCCAGATGGCAGAAGCTAATATGGATTATGTAGTTATGGAAGTTTCTTCTCATGCTCTAGCTCTTAATCGAGTGGCTGGTTGTGAATTTGATGTCGGTATCTTTACGAATATGACTCGTGATCATTTAGATTTTCATGTAACTTTTGAACGGTATTTAGAAGCAAAAACAAGATTATTTCAATTACTTAGCAGTACGGAGAACCAGAAAAAGGGCAAGACTGCTATACTTAATACAGATGATAAGGCGGCTGCATTTATTTTAGAACGTACTGAATGCAAAACGATTACATATGGTATTGAAAAACATGCAGATCTACAGGCTCAGAATGCAAATATACAGGCTAAAGGCACAAAAATTGATATTGCTGGTTCTTTTGGTATCATGCCATTACAACTTAAAATAACTGGATTATTCAACGTGTATAATGTGTTAGCGGCAGTAGGCGCAGCTTTAGCTGAAGGGATTGATGCTTCTATAATTAAAGCTGCACTGGAAAAGTTTCAAAGCGTATCAGGCAGATTTGAGCTGGTAGATGAGGGGCAGCCTTTTAGTGTTATTGTTGATTACGCGCATACGCCGGATGGATTAGAGAATATTTTAAAGACTGCTCAGCAGATTGCAAAAAAACGTATTATTGTTGTTTTTGGTTGTGGCGGCGATCGTGATAAGACGAAAAGGCCAATTATGGGGAGATTAGCTGTACAATATGGCAATGTTGTAATTGCAACCTCTGATAATCCTCGGACAGAAGATCCTGAGACGATTCTAAATGAAATCGAAGCGGGAATTCGAGAATTGTTAATACCAGGGAAAATCTATGAGAAAATTAGTGATAGACGCCAAGCTATTGAACGTGCTTTGCATGTGGCAGAAATGGATGATATTGTAATCATTGCTGGTAAAGGGCATGAGAATTATCAAATTCTAAAAGATAGAACGATTTCATTTGATGATAAAGAAGTTGTAAAAACTATCATCCAGGAGATGAAATAATGGCAGAATTTACAGTTGAAGAAGTTTGTCTTGCTACAAAAGGAACTCTAATTGTTTCTACCCAACCAAAGGGATTTACAGGCGTTTCTACAGATACGCGTACGGTGCAAAAAGGTGACTTGTTTATTCCGCTAATTGGTGAAAATTTTGACGGGCATGAGTTTATTCAACAAGCGATAGAAAAGGGTGCACGTGGTGTTATTTTTAGCCATAAAGACATATTGCTGCCACAGCACATTACAGCTATATTTGTTGACGATACCTTGTTAGCGCTGCAAGATTTGGCATGTTTTCATCGTCAGCGTTTTACCATACCGGTCGTAGCGATTACCGGATCTAATGGTAAAACCACGACAAAAGATATGGCTGCAGCTGTATTATCCAATCATTTTCATGTATTAAAAACAGAGGCAAATTATAATAATGAAATTGGGCTGCCATTGACGCTGCTGCAGCTTACTCAGGAACATGAGGTCGCAGTGGTGGAAATGGGAATGCGGGGCAAAGGGCAAATCCGCCAATTAGCCAATATTGCATTACCCACAATTGCTATCATAACAAATGTTGGTGAGACCCATCTTGAACTACTGGGATCCATAGAAGAGATTGCTGCTGCTAAAGCGGAATTACTGGAAGTAATACCAGAAAATGGTCTATCGATATTAAATGGTGACAATATATATGTGCGGGAAAAGGCTAAACAAGCAAAGAGTCGTATAGTATTTTTTGGGCTGCAAAAAGGTGATATTAAAGCTGATAATATTCATATAAAATCCCAGAGTGTAGATTTTGTGTGCCGCTCCACGAATAATGCTGCTTTTACAGTAGACATACCAACGACCGGTAAACATAATATTTATAATGCTTTAGCTGCAATTGCCGTAGGCATGGAATTAGGAATGAATACTGATAGTATCGTTTCAGGATTTAGAGGGTTTAATGCTAGTCCTATGAGGTTACACATTGAAAGAATTGGTGACTACTTGGTTGTGAATGATGCATATAATGCGAGTCCTATGTCTATGGTAGCCGCTATTGATACAATGCTTGAAGTTGCAAAAGGCCGAAAAGTGGTTGTGCTTGGCGATATGTTAGAATTAGGATCGATTGCAGTATCTGCTCATGAAGCCATCGGGGAAAAACTAGCTCAATGTGGGATTGAAATTGTTGTAACAGTCGGAGAGTTAGCGGTCAGCATTGCTAATAAAGCAAGTTTCTGCGGTATAAGTCATGTTGTGAGCTGCTCTAATCATGAGCAAGCGCAAGCAGAATTAAAGAAGCTGCTTGTACCTGGTGACACGATCTTGATAAAAGGATCAAGAGGAATGAAGATGGAAAAAATTATTAATATGTTCTTATAAAAACTGTTTTAAAAATGCAAAGATGCTAAGCGTCTAATAAAAATGTTTTTAAAACAGGAACTGAAGGGTTTGGAGGTTGAATATGCAGGAGTTGTTATATGCTTCAGCGATGGCATTTATCATAGCTTTAATTATCGGACCCCTGATAATTCCTGTACTTAGCAGGTTGAAGTTTGGGCAAAGTATTAGACAAGAAGGTCCTGAAAGTCATTATGCTAAAGCTGGTACACCAACAATGGGCGGTATTATTATCTTAATTGCTCTTATTATTCCCGTTCTTATCTATGGTGGTAAGAGTCCGGAAATTTGGTTAGCCTTATTTGTAACCATTGGGCATGGACTAATTGGTTTTTTAGATGATTTTATTAAAGTTGTCTTAAAACGTTCATTAGGGTTAAAAGCAAGGCAAAAACTATTAGGGCAAATTTTTATGGCTGTTGCCTTGGCGTATATTGTTACTACTTATATGGGACGGGGCACTGATGTATGGGTGCCTTTAGCGGGCTTTACTGTTGATTTTGGTCCATTGTACTATGTGTTAATTTTTTTAGTGTTAATAGGTACTACCAATGCAGTGAATCTTACAGATGGGCTTGATGGTTTGGCTGCTGGAACGACTACGGTAGCAGCAGTAGCATATGCGGTAATTGCTATGAGTTTTGCAAAACCTGATTTGGCTATTTTTTGTGTAGCATTAGCTGGTGCAAGCCTTGGTTTTTTGAAATATAATGCAAATCCTGCCAAAGTATTTATGGGGGATACTGGTTCATTGGCTTTAGGGGGAGCCCTGGCTGCTGTAGCAGTGATGACCAAAACGGAATTATTACTTGTTATTGTTGGAGGGGTTTTTGTACTTGAAGCCTGTTCTGTAATTATTCAAGTGGTGTCATTTAAGTTAACAGGCAAGCGAGTATTTCGTATGAGTCCCATACATCATCATTTCGAATTGGCAGGTTGGTCTGAAAAAAAAGTAGTTACGGTATTTTGGTTAGCAGGTGTTATTTGTAGTCTTATCGCTTTAATTATTCTAGTCGCTAGTCAAACTGGAGGAATATAAAATGCAATTTAAGGGAACAAAGATCTTAGTACTTGGTGCTGGTATTAGCGGTATCTCTGTTGCCTGTGTTTTACAAAATCGTGGAGCGCAGGTAACATTAAGCGATTCTAAATCAGCAGAATTATTAAAGAATAAGGATTTATCGGCGATACATCAATGTGGAGTAAATCTTGCGTTGGGGCAACAGGGAGAGGGCTTACTTCGGGATATAGACTATATCGTACTGTCTCCTGGGATATCAATTGAAATTCCATTAGTACAATTTGCTAAAGCTAAAAATATTACAGTCATGAGTGAAATTGAAGTAGCATATCAATTGTGTACAGCACCTATTGTGGCTATTACAGGTACAAATGGTAAGACAACAACAACAACATTGGTTGGTGAAATGGTAAAAACAACAGATCGCAATGTTGTTGTAGGAGGAAATATTGGTTTAGCATTATCACAAGAAGTGGCTGAAGTTGGTGAAAATGGTATAGTTGTAGCTGAAATATCCAGTTTTCAATTAGAAGGTAGTCTGCAGTTTAGGCCTCGCGTGGCTGCTATTTTAAATATAACTCCAGATCATTTAGATCGACATCATTCATTAGAGAATTATATTGCGATGAAAGAACGTATTTTTGCAAATCAAACAAAAGATGATTATATCGTTTTAAATTATGATGATTTAACTGTACGAGAAATGGCAAAAAAAGTCCCTTCTAAGGTTTTCTTTTTTAGTAGGAAGGTAGAATTAGATTCAGGAATATTTGTTAAAGATGGAATGATAATTATCAAGTGGCAAGAAAAAACATATGTTGTATGTCCAATTAGTAAGATACAACTTAGAGGCGGACATAATATTGAAAATGTTCTCGCCGCTTGCGGCATTGCCTTTTTTGCAGGTGTTACTTTAATTTCTATGGTGCAGACCTTATTTAAATTTACAGGTGTTGAGCATCGAATTGAAAAAGTAGCAGTGGTTAACGGTGTGCCGTATTATAATGACTCGAAAGCAACGAATCCTGAGTCATCAATTAAAGCTTTAGAGGCTTTTGAAGAACCTATCATATTAATTGCAGGCGGACGGGATAAAAATACAGATTTAACTGTGTTTATGGAATTGATCAAGGAAAAGGTAGAGCATTTAATTTTATTAGGTGA
This sequence comes from Pelosinus propionicus DSM 13327, assembly GCF_900114615.1. Taxonomy (GTDB): domain Bacteria; phylum Bacillota; class Negativicutes; order DSM-13327; family DSM-13327; genus Pelosinus; species Pelosinus propionicus. The sequence continues at coordinate 73,261 of NZ_FOTS01000015.1, forward strand.
GGCTCGGGAGCGTTTTGAAGCAGCAGCACTTCAGAATGATGTATCGCAAATCCATAATGTAAATAGTTTGACTGAAGCTGTGCAATTAGCAAATCACCTGGCAAAGGAACCGCAAGTCGTGTTATTATCTCCGGCATGTGCTAGTTACGATATGTTTACGAGTTATGAAGAAAGGGGAAAAGTGTTCAAAAAATTAGTTTATGAATTATAGAAAATAATTTTTTGATAATTTTGTTGAGTTGAATGTGAGTGGCATTCAATGATGGGAGGGAATTCCTTTGGCGGTTAGACCTAAGTCGCCGGATTTTATTCTTTTTTTTGCTGTTATTGCATTGTTAAGTGTTGGTGTTGTAATGGTATATAGTTCGAGCGCAGTCTCAGCCTATGTCAACTTTGATGATAGTTATTATTTTCTAAAGAGACAGCTTATTTGGGTAACTTTGGGGATTACGGTAATGCTGGTAACTCTAAACGTGGATTATCATGTATGGCGCAAATTTGCAAAACCTACATTACTATTAACAATAGTACTTTTAATTTTGGTACTTGTACCTGGATTTGGTAAAGTTGTAAATGGAGCGCGCAGGTGGCTTGGATTTGGGTCTTTATACTTACAACCATCGGAAATTGCTAAACTAAGCATGGTTTTATATTCTTCCGCTAGCTTAGCTCGTAATCAAGAAAAAATAAGCTCATTTATCAAAGGGGTCGTACCTCAACTACTTATCCTATTAGTTATTTTTGGATTAATTCTGAAAGAACCTGATCTTGGGACAGCATTAGCAATTGGTGGGACTGTTTTTATATTGTTGTTTACTGCAGGTGCAAGATTATCGCACCTAACCTCCCTAGGTCTTGTTGGGGTTACTGGAATTATTGCAGCCATTCTTTTAGAGCCTTATCGTTTAAAACGGTTACTGGCCTTTAATGATCCTTGGGCTGATCCTCTCAATACGGGTTACCATATTATCCAATCTCTTTATGCTCTTGGTTCAGGTGGTTTGTTTGGTGTGGGACTTGGACGCAGTAGAGAAAAATTTTTATATCTACCAGAGCCTCATACCGATTTTATTTTTGCGATTCTAGGTGAGGAGCTTGGTTTCATTGGTACGGTAACAGTAATTTTATTGTTCTTTTTATTTGCTTGGCGTGGATTTAAAATAGCTATTTCTGCACCTGATATTTATGGAAGTCTACTAGCTGCTGGTTTAACTACAATGATTATTATGCAAGCTCTGATGAATATAGCTGTGGTTACAGCTTCTATGCCGGTAACAGGAATCCCCTTACCGTTTATTAGCTTTGGTGGCTCTGCATTAATTTTTACTTTGTTCGGGGTAGGAATATTGTTAAATGTATCAAGGTATATTCATGATAAATAAGGTGGCGGGTGGTAAGAATTTCTGATAAAATAATTAAAGTTTTTAGAGTTAAGGGGGCAAGTCCGATATGCGGATTATTATGTCTGGCGGGGGAACAGGTGGCCACATCTACCCCGCCATTACTATCGCTAAGGCGTTACGAGAGAAAGTTAAATACTGCGAAGTATTGTTTATAGGTACCCAAAGTGGTTTAGAAGCTGACATTATACCTAAAGAAGGATTTACGATTCAGTTTATAGATGTAGCAGGATTTGAGAGGCGTTTGTCGGTAAAGAATATACAAACGATAGCTAAAACAATAGGAAGTATTTGGCAGTCGCAGAAAATTATTCGGCAGTTTAAGCCCGATATTGTTATTGGGACAGGCGGTTATGTTTGTGGTCCTGTTTTATTAGCAGCCAGCCTGCTTAAAATTCCAACAATGATTCAGGAACAAAATGTAATTCCTGGTATTACGAATAAGATTTTATCTCGTTTTGTCGATAAAATTGCTTTAGGGTTTACAGAAGCAAGTGAAAATTTTCCAAATCAAAATAAACTGTTTTTTACTGGTAATCCCATACGGCAAGAAGTTATATCTGCCAACCGAGAAGAAAGCGTAGCGGCTTTTGGTCTTGATCCCACCAAACGTACGATATTAATATCGGGTGGCAGCAGAGGCGCTCGCAGCATTAATCAGGCAATGATAAAGGTTCATCAGTATTTTGCAGGCAGCAAAGAGATACAACTATTGCATGTTACTGGCCAAAGCGAGTATAATGGCATAGTTGGAAAAATTACGCAATGTGGTATAGATATAACAACTGCTGGTAATATTATCATCAAACCATATTTATACAATATGCCTCAGGCATTAGCCGTAGCTGATCTTGCGATCTTTAGGGCTGGCGCTCTTGGACTAGCTGAATTAGCAGCAAGAGGAACTCCGTCGATATTAGTCCCCTATCCATATGCTGCAGAAAACCATCAAGAGTATAACGCTAGGGCGATGGAGCAGCAAGGAGCGGCCATTTTTATTCATGACAAAGAACTCAATTACGATATACTAATTAAAAACATTAGTGAATTAATAAATAATCCGCAAAAATTAGATAAGATGTCTCGGGCAAGCAAAAAAATAGGTCGCCCTAAGGCTGCAGAGAGTATTGCCCAGATGGCTCTCAATCTAATTAAATAACATTAAATATTACGCTGTAACACCCTTGTGATGATCTGCATACTATAAAACACGCATAAGAGCTGATAGGTAAGGGTGCCCAAGAAAGGGGAGACATTTTTTGCTAAAAGATATAAGAAAAATTCATTTTGTTGGCATAGGTGGTGCTGGTATGAGTGCTATTGCCAAAGTCTTACTACAAATGGGATATATTGTTTCAGGGTCTGACCTTACTAAATCTGAGACTACTGCTAAACTAGAAAAAATAGGTGCTCATATATTTTTAGGACACAACGAAGAGAATCTTCAAGATTCTCAAGCAATTGTAATATCAACAGCTATTCCTGAAACCAATCCTGAGGTCAAATTGGCAAGGGAAAAGAAAATTCCGGTTTTTCATCGTGCAGATATTGTGGCATATTTAATGTTGCAATATAAGGGAATTGCTGTAGCTGGTGCTCATGGAAAGACGACAACAACATCGATGATTGCTGTTATGCTTGAACATGCAGGAGTAGATCCAACTATAATCATTGGTGGTGAAGTTGATTACTTAAATGGCAATGCTAAATTAGGATCTGGTCAATATTTAGTTGCTGAGGCGGATGAGAGCGATGGGTCTTTTCTGAAATTTTCGCCCCATATTGCCGTAGTTACGAACATTGAGAATGACCATATGGACTTTTATAAAACAATGGAGAATGTATTAGATACTTTTAAAAAATTCTTACATAAATTGCCGCTGAATATTGGATTAGGTATTGTATGCTTTGATAATGAGAATATTAGAAAATTAGTAAATGAAGTAGAGCGTTCCTATATATCTTACGGAATTGATCATGCTGCCCAATATATGGCGCGTAATCTGTCTACTCAAGGCGCGATGACTACTTATGATGTGTTTCATAACGAACAGCTATTAGGGTCTATCAAAATAAATGTTCCAGGAAAGCATAATGTAGCGAATTCTTTAGCAGCTGTTATTGTCGGCTTAAATATTGGTCTTACTTTTCAGGAAATTGCAGAAGGTTTGGCTCATTTTCAAGGCGCCAAACGCCGCTTTCAAACAAAGGCTAGAATTAATGGAGTTTGGATTATTGATGATTATGCTCATCATCCTACTGAAATCGCAACTACATTATTGGCCGCACGTCAGACAGAACCGAATCGCTTAATTTGTGTATTTCAACCTCATCGTTATTCACGGACCGCATTTTTACGCAATGAATTTGGCTCTGCTTTTCAGTCAAGTGATATATTAGTTCTTACCGATGTGTATTCAGCAGGAGAGGCACCCATTCCAGGGATTACAGGTGAGGTTTTGAAAGAGGAGGTTGAAAGCCAAACGAGCAAGAAAGTGATTTATATTGCGGATAAAGATAAAATAGCTAGGTACCTCAGTCAAATTGTTGAGCCTGGTGATTTGGTTATTACCATGGGGGCTGGGAATGTTTATTGTGTAGGGGAAGAACTTATTGAGACTTTAGTACAAAAACAGTAGCTATAGAAATTGTCTCCCCTTTTGGGAGGCATTTGTTTCTATAAGAAGTGGGTTCGGATAGTAGCATTTACTTACATAATTAAATGATTTAAATTGATGATGATACTTGGCATAAGTCAAGTTTATAATTGAGTTATAGGGTGGTTGTACTTTTCTAGGAGGGGGAAGACGGTGGAGAAATTTATCGTCAAGGGGGAAGTACAGTTAAATGGAACGATTAGGATAAGTGGAGCTAAGAATGCAATATTGCCGATTATGGCAGCGACACTCTTATGTTCTGGTGTGAGCATTATTCATGATGTTCCTTACTTACGAGATATTAAAGTTATGCAAGATATTCTAACCTTATTTGGTGCTAGAATTATTAGAGAAAAAAATACGTTATTAATCGATACATCTAATATACAAGACGCGGATATCCCAGAACATTTGATGAGAGAGATGAGGGCATCTATCTTTTTGATGGGGCCATTGTTAGGGCGGTTTCATAAAGTAAAACTTTCTTATCCTGGAGGCTGTGCAATTGGTCCAAGACTCATTGATCTACATATAAAAGCACTGGAAAAAATTGGAGCATCAGTCAAAGAAAACTTTGGATTTATTGAAGCACAAGCCGCTTGTCTGACTGGTGGAGAAATTAACTTTGATTATCCCAGTGTAGGTGCCACGGAAAATGCTATGATGGCGGCAGTACTAGCTAATGGTGAAACTATTATTCGAAATGCGGCTCGTGAACCGGAGATATATGATTTGCAGGTATTTCTTAATAAGATGGGCGCTAGAGTAATTGGAGCAGGTACTGATACGATTAGAATTGACGGAATAAAAAAACTTACACCAGCTGAACATATTGTCATGTCTGATCGCATTCAGGCTGGTACGTTTCTGATTGCAGCAGCTATTACCCATGGTGACGTAGTTGTGGAGAATATATTATCTGAACACGTTTTTTCTGTGATAGATAAGCTAAAAGATATTGGTGTGAAAATTACAACTGGAAAAAATTCAATTCGGGTAAGAGGGGGAGAGCTGCGTGGTGTTGATATTAAAACATTACCATATCCAGGATTCCCCACTGATTTACAAGCCCCGATGTTATCATTAGTAACAAATGCTAAGGGAACGAGTATTATAACAGAAACAATTTTTGAAAATCGTTTTAAACATGTAGATGAATTAATGCGTATGGGAGCTAAAATTAAGGTAGAGGGTCGTACTGCTATTATACGCGGCATACCCAGATTAACAGGAGCTATCGTCGCTGCACATGATCTTAGGGCTGGTGGAGCATTGGTTCTTGCAGCTTTGGCAGCCGAAGGCGTTTCTGAAATAGAAAATGTATATCATATCGATCGGGGATATGAAGCCTTAGAAGAAAAACTTAGAAGTTTAGGAGCAAATATTTTACGCTACAAAAAGGACTAGGGGGATATTAGCATGAAGAGCAGACGAATTGCAGTGGTAATGGGGGGACCATCAGCAGAGAGAGAGGTTTCTTTAAATACAGGCAAAGCTATATTAACAGCACTTCAGGAAAGCGGATACAAAGGTGCAGTAGGCATTGATCTTGAGCCTGCACGTTTTGTGGAGCAGTTAGCTGAAGAAAAAATTGAAGTTGTTTTTAATGCGATACATGGTCAATATGGTGAAGACGGAGTATTACAAGGAGTTCTTGAATTATTAGGGATCCCTTACACTGGGTCAGGAGTGTTAGCTAGTGCTATGGCAATGGATAAAGGCATTTCTAAAAGAATTTTTTTATCCGCTTCCATTCCGACACCTCGTTCTCTTTTATTTACAAAATCTGACTTAAGTCGTAATTTAGTATCAGAAATTATTGCTGGTTTTAGTATACCTGTGGTAGTAAAATCTTCATCTCAAGGATCTAGTATAGGTGTTGTCATTGTTGAGAACAGTAAAGACTTATCCCAGGCAATTGAGCAGGCTTTTCAATATAGCGATACGATCTTAGTTGAAGAATTTATAAAAGGTAGAGAACTTACCGTTGCAATCTTAGGTAATAACGAACTAAAAGCATTGCCTGTAATTGAAATCGTACCTTTTTCAGGAAGGTATGATTATCATTCTAAATATACAAAAGGGACTACTGAATATATAGTGCCAGCTCGAATATCAGAGGAAATCACTGTACTTGTGCAAAAAGTTGCTTTAGAGGCTTTTCAAGCATTAAGATGTTCTGGTATTGCGAGAGTGGATATAATGCTTGATGATGATAATAATCCTTATGTGTTAGAAGTAAATACAATACCTGGAATGACAAGTACTAGTTTAGTACCAAAAGCTGCTGCTGCTGCGGGAATATCATTTAGTGCATTATGTGAGGAATTACTATGTTTAGTAGAAAATAAGTAACATAAAAATACTAAATCCTTGTAGTTATAAGACAGTATTTGTATGGAATCGATACTGTTCAATTAGTGCTGAAGAGATACCTCTTTTCGGAGCTAGCTGAATCGGTAATTATTGGAGACCATGTCAATATACTGTCTGCTTTTTTATAATTGTATTATGCTTGAAATTGTTGTATCATTACTTCTATACTTATAGATATTAACGTTATTTCAAGGAGCGATTATATGGGGGATCTAGAATCATTGCAATATACACCGAAAGATAAAAGCCTTAGGCCGAATCAGGGGTTTATTGGATTAATTTTAGTACTGGTTATATTGATTGCTGGGCTATTATTTATCAAATCGTCGTATTTTACTATCGGGGAAGTAGTAGTTGAAGGAAATAATTATATAACTGCGGAAGATGTGTACCATATTGCTGAGATTCCTGAGAAATTGAATATATTTAATTTAAATACAGTGGATATAAAAAATCGATTACTTAATGACTTAAGAATAGCAGATGTTGAGGTTTCGCGACGCTTTCCAGGAACCATAGTTATTCATATAAAGGAACGGAAGCCAATCGTATATATCACTAGCAGTTATGGGTTCTTAGAATTGGATGCGAAAGGGATTGTATTAGCTGCTTTTAAAAATTTAAAAAATATGAATGTGCCCATGATAACAGGAATTCGATTAGATAACGAATATGTCAGCGATAAAATTGAAAATCCAACGATTCAAAGTGTTGTTTGTTATTTATCGCTGCTGGATGAACCAGTATTGAATCAAATCTCTGAGGTAAATGTAAGATCGCCAGAGCAAATTAGTGCTTATACAGTTGCATCCGTACAAATACGTTTAGGAAGTAGTGAGAGATTAGCTGATAAAGTTAAATTAACAAATACTATTTTGCATGAAATTAGTGATAAAAAAATGAGTGTAGAATATATTGATCTTACCTATGCCTCACCTTTTATTAAATTAAAACCTTAAGAGGGGGAGGGATTTCAAGAACATAAAATATAGTTAAAACAAAAGGAGAGCGAGAAATTGCTGAAGCTTAGACAAGGACAAGCTGCTATTGCCTTGGTATGTGTGGTGCTAGGGTTTATGTTAGCGGTACAATTTCGTACGGCCCAGGATATCCGATCAAGTATTCCTTTTCAGCGTATCGAAGATTTATCACAACGTTTAAGTCAAACTGAAAAAGAACGGGATGTACTACTAAAACAAGTATATGAATTAAGGCAGACGACAGGAGCTGAATCGGCGACGAAAGAAAGTGAAAATATTAAAATGGGCGCTGGTGTAGTGGCTGTAAGAGGAACAGGTCTTAGTATAACAATTGACGATAGTAAAAGATTATCGAAACCAGGAGAAAATCCGAACTTATATTTAATTCATGATGAAGACATGTTAAAGGTAATTAATGAACTGTGGGCAGCTGGTGCGGAGGCGATCTCTATTAATGGGCAGAGGCTAATTGCTACATCAGAAGTGCGTTGTGCAGGACCAACACTGTCAGTAAATAACACACGTTATTCGCCGCCATATGAAATATTGGTCATTGGTGAACCGCAAACCTTGGAAAATTCTCTTAAAATGAGAGGCGGAGTAATAGAGACATTACAGTTTTGGGGAATTCAAGTTAGTCTAAAAAAACAAGATATCGTAGATATTCCTGCATATAAAGGTGCATTTCGCTTTGAATATGCCAAGCCAATAAAGGATGGTGGTAAATAATGGCTTTACCATTGGCTGGACTTATTATTGGTATTAGTTTAGGTATTTTTTTCCCTCTTACTATACCTGTTGAATATGCAAAATTCATGTCAGTTGCTTTGTTAGCTTCTTTGGACTCTGTATTTGGTGGATTACGTGCGGGAGCGGAAGAAAAATTTGATAATACTGTATTTATTACAGGATTTTTTACGAATGCTTTAATGGCTGCGGGATTAGTATACATCGGCGAAGGATTGGGTATTGATTTATATTATGTTGCGCTGTTAGCGTTTGGTTTACGGATATTTCAAAACTTGGCAATTATTCGACGATATTTTTTAAGGAAATAATAAAAAAGACTTGGTTTAGACCAAGTCTTTTTTATATCACTAATATGAATATACTTTTAGGGAGAGGACGATATCTACAGAGAATGAAGCATATTAGTGTTCATTGATTAAGACCATAAATAGTGTGTTTTTTAAAGTCACAATTTAAATTATGAATTTGCGATAGAACTTTTCAAAAAATATTAGTAGGATAATTGTCTCTTTATTACAATAAAAAAAGGAAATTTGGTATTTGTGTTGAAATAGGATTATGGTGTAGAAATACTTCGAATGAGGTTAGCCATGGATGGTAAATATATCTTAGGAATTGATATCGGTACAAGCAATATTAAAATATTTGTTGGAGAAATTGCTCTAGATGGGCATGTAACAATAGTCGGTAGTGGACAGATGACAACAAATGGTTTGGAAAAAGGGGTAATTTCCAATTCTAATCAGCTGGTCAAATCGATAGAGCAAGCTGTAGACTGTGCAGTGATGGCGACGAATATTTCTGTTAAGAATGCTTACATCGCTATCGGTGGTATGGAACTTAAAGCAGTGAATAGCATTGGTAGCATTGCTCCTTCAATTCCTAGTAACATTACAATTGATGACGTGAATCGTGTGTATCGTGCTGCTGCATTGGTTGCAATTCCTGATGATCATGAAATGTTACATATCTTTCCACAAAAGATATTTGTTGATAAACAAAGAAGCATTGGATTACCTCTACAGGAAAAGGGGGCTCACTTAGAAGTCGAAGCTCATGTCATAAGTATATCTAAGTTGACACTCAAAAATCTGATCGAGGAAATTGAAACATTAGGTATACATGTTGTTGGTGTAATTGCTAATGCTGTTGCTATTACAGAGGCTACAATTCCAGTACCAGATGAAACCTTTTTGGTAATAGATATAGGGGCGGGAAGTACCGAGTTAATCTTGTGTCAGGAGGGACAACTCTATTTCACTACAGCATTGTCTTTAGGTGGAAATTATATTACAAGTGACATTATGCAAGGGTTAGATATTTCCTGGGAACATGCTGAGGAGATAAAAAAATATTATGCAAAACTAAATAAGCAACTAAAAGGGCAGGAGGTCATTTTAGATTGTAATGCCTATGGTACTACTGACAAGCATGTTTCTTATGACTTTTTATATAAAATTATTGAGAGTCGTATCTGTGAACTTGTTTATTTAATGCATGAGCATAGTAAAATATTTTTAGCAGAAAATAAAATTGAGAAGGTTTTTCTTACTGGTGGTTGTGGGACTATGCCTGGTTTTGTTCAAAGCGTAGAAGCAACTTTTGGTATACCGGTTGAAGTTGTTGCTCTTCAGGAATTGTCTTTAGAGTATCGTGCTCCTGAGAATGCAGCTTGTTATGGGATATTAAAATATGCAGGAAAGAATTTGCCAGAACCCCAAGTTGCTCAGGAGAGTAATCTTTGGCGGTCATTGTTGAGTAAGTGTAGAAGCTTTTTTAAAAACTAAATCTTGTGACTATAAGGGGGAAATTCCATGCTTGAATTAGATATGGATTTAGATCAATTTGCTGCAATTAAAGTAATTGGTGTTGGTGGTGGTGGAAATAATGCTGTAAATCGAATGATTGCTGCTGGTCTACATGGCGTAGAATTTATTACAGTAAATACAGATGCACAAGCGTTAATGCATTCTCAGGCAGCTTATCGAATACAAATTGGAGAGAAACTTACCAAAGGACTTGGAGCGGGTGCTAATCCGGATATTGGTGAAAAAGCTGCTCAAGAGAGCCGTGAAGAAATTATAAAGGCATTACGTGGTGCTGATATGGTTTTTGTAACTGCAGGAATGGGAGGCGGTACGGGTACTGGTGCAGCTCCTGTTGTTGCTGAGTGTGCTAAAGAGGTAGGAGCATTAACGGTTGGTGTTGTCACAAAACCCTTTTCTTTTGAAGGCCGAAGACGTCAGGCGCAAGCTGAAAGTGGAACGGCAAAGCTAAAAGAAAAAGTAGATACTCTGATTACCATACCGAATGATCGCTTACTGCAAGTGGCTGATAAACGTACTTCTATGATCGACGCTTTTCGTATTGCTGATGATGTATTACGCCAAGGGGTGCAAGGTATTTCAGATTTAATTGCTGTACCAGGGCTTATTAATTTGGATTTTGCAGATGTGAAGACCATTATGACTGATACAGGTTCAGCCTTAATGGGTATTGGATATGGTTCTGGTGACAATCGAGCAGTAGCTGCAGCGGAAGCTGCTATAAAGAGTCCGCTGCTAGAAACTTCAATTGAAGGGGCTAGAGGAGTTCTTTTGAACATTACGGGCGGACCAAGTCTAGGTTTATTGGAAGTAAATGAGGCTGCAGCCATTATTTCTGATGCAGTTGATCCTGAGGCAAATATTATCTTTGGCGCAGTTATCGATGAAAATTTTCAGGATGAAGTTCGTGTGACTGTAATTGCTACAGGGTTTGATGGCAAGCCTCTTAGTGTGGTAAAGGGAAAATTGGAGAGCACAACGATAGAACCATTTAAAGTCCGTGATTTAGATATACCAACATGGATGAGACGTTAGATTTTTTCTCGTATGGTCAGGCGAGAATATAAATGAATATTGTACAGAAAAAGCATGCGAAATTTAATTTTGTATGCTTTTTTGTTTGATATAAAAGTAGCGAAATTCACTTTACCATTCAGTTGTAGAAAAAAATAGTTGGAAAAAAAAACCATATTTCTACAAAAAAATAAAGACCTTCTTGTTATAATAAGAATAACTTATGCAATGAAACAATAGATTATTATTAAAATGTATATTCTATAACGTTTATGATGATAGGACGGTTATCGATGTATATCTATGCTGATGTGCTTTTTATTATTAATATAATGATGAATAGTATGGTTTTAATGTTAACGGCTTGGACAGTGGGGGTTGCATATAAATTTTGGCGAATTCTATTGGCTGCAGTAGTGGGGGGTTGCTATGTTTTACTTGGCATGTTGCCTAACATGGAATTGTGTCACACTGTTCTCGCTAAATTCGTGATATCATGGCTGCTCATTTATATAGCTTTTGGTTATACGTCTAAACGTAAGTCCTTTTTATTGTTGGCGTCCTTTTATGTTATATCTTTTATTTTAGGTGGTTCTATTGTTGGATGGGTTTATTTTTGGCAAGAGAATTATTACTCTCATGCTTTGAACAAAATTTTTACAAATTTATCTTGGAAAAGTATATTATGGGGAAGTTGTTTAGGGGCTATATTGATTGTAAGTATAATTCGACGCATGGTATCAAGTACAACTCGAAATCAGAGCCTATATCGTGTGAAAATTGAATATAATGGGCAGGTGGCTGAATTAACTGCCATGCTTGATACCGGTAACAGCCTATATACTACGATAGGTCATAAACCAGTAGTTCTAGTTAGTCAATATAGTGTAGAGCCAATTTTAAGTGAGGATGTGGTAACTTTTTTACGAGAAAATGTACCAGAAATGTGGTTGGTAAATTTATCCCGTTGTATTGATGATAAATGGTTATCGCGTACGCAGATCATTCCTTATCATGGCATAGGGAGCCGTAGTATGTTGTTAGCATTTAGAGCTGATGCCTTACTTGTATCCCTAACGGGTACAGCTGAAATAAGGATTCAGGATGTGGTAATTGGAATTTATAGCGGGGCTTTATCAGAGGATGGAACATATGCTGGCTTATTACATCCTCAGATCATCAATGAGTTATACAAAAAAGAGGGGGCAAGTATATGCGCATAACATGGTCTATCATTAAAATAGTGACGAAACTAAAAGTGATCTGTTTGTTGCAAAAACTAGGATTATTGGCAGCTGATGAGGTTTTTTATGTTGGTAGTACTGAAGTATTGCCTCCCCCTTTAAGTAATGACGAAGAAGTATTTTTATTAACGCGCTTGCAAAAAGGCGACTTAGGGGTTAAAAGTATTTTTATTGAAAGAAATTTACGTCTAGTCGTGTACATTGCCCGCAAGTTTGAAAATACAGGGGTGGGAATAGAAGATCTTGTTAGTATAGGGACAATTGGTTTGATTAAGGCTGTAAATACTTTTGATCCTGTAAAACGCATAAAGTTAGCGACATATGCATCGAGATGCATTGAAAATGAGATTTTGATGTATCTGAGACGTAATAGCAAAACCAGAGCGGAAGTATCTTTTGATGAACCTTTGAACATCGACTGGGATGGTAATGAGTTGCTTTTATCAGATGTGCTAGGTACAGAAAACGATATTATTTATAAATCCGTTGAAGAAGAAGTGGATAAGACGCTGCTGCATACTGCTATGAATAAACTATGTGGGCGAGAAAGGCGTATCATGGAATTGCGATTTGGCTTGCATGATGACGGGGCGGAACGTACTCAAAAAGAAGTTGCTGATATGTTGGGAATATCCCAATCCTATATTTCTAGATTGGAAAAAAGAATTATTAAACGATTGCGTAAAGAAATTATGCGTATGGAATAACGATAAAGCAAAGATTTAGTCTATATACACTGCATTGAGAAACTTGAATATAGATTGTTAGTCTGTCAGGGATGGAATATAGGGATTCGCTTGCTTCTACGTAACGCCGCTCACCCCTATATTCCATCCCTGACGATTGTCATGTAGAAGATTTATTTCAACATATATAAGTTGAATCTTATCTAATGCACCTCAGATGAGGTGTATTTTTATTTTTTATGAGAAATATAGCTGCAAGGATTATTTCGGTAAGAGCTTGTTGGTTTCTAGGACATTCGTTTTATCCATTGTAGCAAGGATGAATAAAACTAACTATCCATGGCAATAATGCTCATGTATGGTAATAATTCAAATGGACTATGGAAACCAATGGGGGGAATAAAATGATTATTAATAAAGTAGAAATTTGTGGCGTAAACACAGCGAAACTCCCGGTGCTTTCCGCCACTAAGATGCGCGAGTTATTTGTAGTGCTTCAAAATGGAGAGTTGTCTGTAAGAGAACAATTAATATATGGTAATTTACGGTTGGTATTGAGTGTTATTCAACGATTTAATAATCGCGGCGAGTATGTAGATGACTTATTTCAGGTAGGTTGTATCGGTTTGATGAAAGCAATTGATAATTTTGATCTTTCCCAAAATGTAAAATTTTCTACTTATGCCGTACCTATGATTATTGGTGAGATACGCCGGTATTTACGAGATAATAATCCAATTCGCGTTAGTCGCTCGATGCGAGATATTGCTTATAAGGCTTTGCAGGTAAGAGATTCTCTTGTCAACAGGCATTCACGTGAGCCGTCTATCAAAGAAATTGCTGATGAATTGAAGATTCAACGAGAAGAAATTATTTTTGCCCTTGATGCAATTCAAGAACCAATATCTTTATTTGAGCCAATTTATCATGATGGTGGAGATCCTATTTTTGTCATGGATCAGATTAGTGATGATAAGCAATTAGATTTCAATTGGCTTGAAGGGGTGGCAATCAAAGAAGCAATGCATAGATTAAGCGATAGGGAAAAACATATACTTAACTTGCGCTTCTTTGAAGGAAAAACACAAATGGAAGTAGCTGACGAGATTGGCATTTCTCAGGCACAAGTTTCACGATTAGAAAAAGCGGCTCTTAGCCATATGCGCAAATATATATAAAGGAATAGAGGGGAATTTGATTGTGAAATACAATAAGTTATGGGGAAGAAGTTTACTGATTGTACTTTTGGTTGCTGTTGGTTGGGGATTCTTGCTTTATTATGGTCAAGAGAATTTACCCGTTTCCCTCGGCAAAGAAAATCTAATACGTCTACATGTGTTAGCAAATAGTGATAGTGAATCTGATCAGCAGTTAAAGTTAAAAGTGCGTGATGCTGTTATTGCCTATCTAGCACCGTACTTGGAAACTGCGATTGATAAAGAAATGGCAAAGCAGGTTGTATTGGAGCACCAGAACGAACTTACTGCTGTGGCGGAAAAGGTCGTAGCAATGAATGGATCTCATGAGTCGGTAGAGATAGAGTTAGGTATGTTTGACTTTCCTATAAAGTCATATGGTAATTTGGTATTGCCGGCTGGAAAATATGAAGCGGTGCGAGTACTTATCGGGAAGGCAGAAGGTAAAAATTGGTGGTGCGTATTATTTCCTCCTCTTTGTTTTATTGACATTACTAACGCGACTGCACTGACGCCTAAAGAAGTTAATAGCGATGCAGCGCAGAAGGACGAAAAAGTTGAATTTCGCTGGAAATTAGCTGAACTTTGGAAAGATGGGCTAAAGTGAATTTTATTTGTCTGTTGCATCTCTTGACACCTTTATTCTTTACTGTCATATACTATATGGAACAAGCAGAGGTGTAGGGGGGAAAAATATGATAAAGACTTCAGATCTTAACAAGTCAGATATTCAAATGGTAAAAGCAAACATAGCCTTTAATCACTGATAAAAAAGATTTCGGCAAGTTATTTCATAAATATAATTTATTTTTCAAGGTAAAATTCGAAAGAATCATTAAGTCTTACTGCAAAAATGCGATAAGATAGTTTAAGTAATACATTGCGTTTTTCTGCAAAGGTTTTAACTGTGATTAAATCAGTTGGTGATGTTGCCAGCTGATTTGTTTTTTCTTGGATAGTTGTCAGCTCAGATATATCAAGTCGAATAGTAGCTAGTTCTTTATTTAGATTCCGCAATTCTCTTTCTACTGTTTCGCTATCAATCAAATTCTCCTGGTACCAACGCAGGGTATTATTTTTCTTCTTTTGTAGCTTAATTTGGCGAGTATGTAAATTTGTTATTTGTTCTGAATAGCTAATGTTGGCGTTGGTTCGTATGTATTCTTGTAAATGATCTTTAGAAGTTGCCAGCGTTACGAGGCATTGCCAGACAGCCTGTTCTAAATCTTCTACGGGTATTCGACGGCACTGGCAAGAGGTGCCATTGGCAGTATAAGTATTTGATTCTTTGGAAATACAGGAATAATAATAGTAAATTTTATCACTACCATTTTTTCGTTTAGCAGGACGAGAATAGGCTGTCATGGAACGTCCGCAGAGAGCACAGTGTAACAGTCCTCGTAAAAGATAATTATGTTTATTATTGCGTGTTGCCAATTTCTTATTTTGTTGGATCTGCAATTGGGCAGATTCCCACATTTCACGAGTGACTATAGCAGGAATTATAACGGGAATCCAAGATTCAGGAGGATTATCTTTAACTTCGCGGCTATTTTGACCAGTTTTACAAGTTCGTTGCTTAAAAAGGTAGTGCTGTCCATAATACATTTCTTTAGTAAGAATGCGTGAGACAGTGCAGATCGAGAGAGGACGATTATTTTTGCCTACAATACCAAGGCGTGCTAACTCTAAGGAAATCCTCCTTGAACCATAGCCCTGATGAATGCATAAATGATAAATGAATTGAATGGTTTTACTTTCCTCTTCGTTGATAACATACATACTATTCTTTTTGTCCCAGTCATAACCAAAGGGGTGGGCATTGGAAATGATTTTTCCTTGATGTGCTTTTGCTCGGCGACCGCGGGAAGTTCTTTCACGAATTTTGGATTTTTCATAAGCCGAAATAGCGCCTTTCATACTGAAGAATAAGCGGCCTTCTGGTGAGGAATCATAATCGCCAGTAACAAAAGTAATTTTGGCACCTGTCTTTTCTATTTCTTCAGCTATAATCAATTGATTGGTAAGATTACGGGAAAGACGATCGGGATCATAAATAGCTACGATTTTTATGATCCCATTTTGTAAATCATTTCGTAGTTTATCTAGGGCAGGGCGCTCTAAATATTCTCCGCTATAACCATCGTCAACATATTCTTTTATCCCAGTGTGATCGATCGCTAATAAATGATTGCGACAGGCAGCAATTTGGTCTTTTAAAGAATACCCCTTGCGGGCTTGGTCATCTGTTGACACCCTCACATATAGCGCATTCATAAAATCCTCCATTATTATTGAGTGTTATCTATTTTATGTGAGGATAAAAGAAAAATACCAGAACGTATGTTCTGGTATTTTAAAAGAGATTTTCTAATGACTAAAACGACCCAAGATTCCAGTAGGGTTAAGAATGGCTAAGTCCTGCATAAAAGGGTGACTCAGATTCAAGATGGGTGTTAGTGTTCCATCTAAATCTGAGTCTTCTTTATTTGAAACTTATTTTCCTCTGCCAGCTTTCCTCATTGGCATTTGATGGCTGGTATTGTTAGCTTTCCCTTTAGCCGCCTTTAAGAATGATTTATTATTTTCGGTTGCTTTTTTCTTTTTATCAAGTAATAGAGCCTGTAAATCCACAGTGCATTCCTCCTTTGCTCGATTGTTGCATCTGGTAAGAGATAAGTCTATTATACCATGCCTTTTTAACTAGTCCAAATGTAAAAAAATATATAAATGCATTACCGGAAGAGACATAAGTGCGCTATGAAAATTCATTGATAAATAATATCAATGAATGTGCTGAAAATAAAAAACATTTGTTTTTATTTCCAGCAGGATTTTATGATTTGTTCGACGAATTAACGATAATCCTAAAATTTTGTAAGTATAGTCTTAGATGTACTTGGAGGTGGATAGATATAACATCTAGATAGAGCTGCAAGCTGGCTAGTCGGTGGGGAGCCAAATACACGCTGGATATCTATCAGTACCGAAGAAGCCATAGGGGAACAATAATATTGGGGGAAATATGATGAAGAAAATAATTACTACTGCTCTTGCTGCCGCTATGGTTTTAACTACAGGAGCTACTTTTGCTGCTCCCGTAGAATTTGATGGTCAAGTTAAAGTACAATACCGTTCTAATACTGCTGATGGTAGTCCTGATACTCAAGGCGGCATATATAGTTTTCGCTTAAATGCCAAAACGGCCTTAAGCAATAATGTTGACTTATTTGCCCGCTTTGCAGCACAATCTCTTAGCGGAGATAAAATTGGTCCGGATTTTTCCAAAGCTAAATATGGTAATAGCGTAGCTGTTATTGATCAATATGGAATTATCGTAAAGGACAAAGACTTTCAATATAAAGTAGGACGCCAGGGGCTATCTATTAGTCCGACAGCCTTGCTCTATAGCAGTGAGGGATATATCGGAGAGAAACATGGACTTTTTGATGGCGTAGTTGCTACTGGGAAATCTGGAGTGACTTCCTTACAGTTTGTTGCTGGTAAAGGTGATACTGATACTAAGGACAAAGTTTACTCCGTTCATGCTTCTTATAACCCTGCAAAAGATTGGACTGTTGGAGGCACTATTGCAAAAGCTAATCCTAATGCAGGTAGTGATAGAACTTTCTGGGGAACTGATGTTCAATATACTACGGGTAAAGCCAGCTTTGTAGCGGATTATCTTAAATCTGATGCTGATACTAAAAATGATGCTCTCGTCCTTGGGGTAACGTATGCCTTTGATGATAAAAACAACTTATCCGCTTATTCCCACAGAACTGATACTAATGCAGATATTTATACTGATTGGGATCGTGGAGAAAAAGGTGCATACTATATTTATAACCACAAATTTGATAAAACTACTTCACTGAACTTATTATATAAAAGCAATTCTGCAATTGACACCGATGCTGATAATACTTCTTTCCGTGCCGCAGTTGCATACAAATTTTAAATTGCTGTCTTACAGAAGAGAATGCGAACCGTTAGGTTCGTGTTCTCTTCTTTATCATTGACAAAGGTATCATTGGTAGTAGTCTCACATAGATTTAGATGAGGTGATCAATATGCCACGTGAGAGAAAGCCATGTAAAGGCATATTTCGTGGTTTAATTATTGGCAGGACGAATCAGAATAGTGGACCATATCCTGCTATTAAAAATGGTGAATGCAAAGTTATTGAGTATATAGAACAAAGTGATAGACCTGAACTAGTAGTTCTTGAAAGAGATGTTGCAAATGCTTTTATTCAGGCAGATATCTGTCAGTTCGATAGTAGAGAGAAAATGGAAAAATATATGGAAATTCCGATAAATAATGAATAATATTAAAGAATACTCTAGGGCTTAAAGAGGAATCATTGACAGGTATAGCGGAGCATGTTTTAATTAAGATTATAGAAGTATATTGGGCGGTGATTGGTATGAAAAGAGATGAACGAATTCCACCAATTGAAGCAGTTGAAAAAGCATTGCGAGTGAAGCCTATTGGACGTATACAACTATTTAAAAGACCTGAATATATGCCCAAAGAAAAGGCGAACAATCAATCTTTAAAGAAAAAAGAAGATAAAGAAGAAAAAAAAGATGGGGTTGTTAATCGAGCGAGCCATGCAGCTGGGCGAGTCGGCGTAACAGTAGACTATAAAGTTTAAATGAATATATTGCTTTTGCGTGTATGAAGCGTCTGCCTTAGAGGTGATAAAAAGACTATGCAAAAACCCATATGTAGTAAGTGTGTGCATCTTTATACAACTTGGGATCGAAACTTTCCCTATGGATGTAGGGCAATGAGGATTAAAAGTGCTTCATCGCCTTCAGAGGTGGTTCGGGAGGCTTCTGGGCAGGAATGTTTAGCATATGCTGCAAAGCAGAGCAAGGAAAAATAGAATAAAGGAAATAGTAAGCTTAGATTAATTTTATTGAAATGGGTTATCATAAATCTTCTTGTCCCTCATAGAATGTATTGGGGGTGTGGATAACATGAAAGGCATTACCAATTGCGTATCAGATCTTAAACTTAAAGAAGTAATCAATATTGTTGATGGTAAAAGGTTAGGTGCGATTACAGATATTGAAATTGATGTGGAAAGTGGAAGATTAACAGCCATCGTAGTTCCGGGAAATGGCAGATTTCTAGGTCTGTTTGGCCGTAGCGAGGATGTTGTAATTCCTTGGGATAAAATTAATAAAATAGGGTTTGATGTTATTTTAGTAGAGGCTTCTGCTTTTGCCGAAATCAAACACCTGGATAAATAAGGATTATAGTAAATATGTCACGTACATATGTTATAATGATAACGATTGCAGCTTTTTTATGAAGTTGGCAGTCGTTTTCTTTTATTGTTTTTATTTAAATTAATTTTTATTTAAAAGCCAAGCAGGAGAAGCACAATATATGGCGTAAAGTAAATAATAGGGCACAATATCTAGTGAGATAATGAGCAGTAAAATTTTGTAGTGAGCTGATAGGTGTAGCTCATTTAAAATATCGTGAGAATACATCAAGAGAAGGCTATTGCTTTATAAGGCCTATTGAATGATTATCAAAAGGGGGAATTCCTATGCGTTGTCCATTTTGTGGTTGTGTTGAAAGTCGAGTGATTGATTCGCGAGCAGCAGAAGAGGGGAGTACCATTCGGCGTAGGCGTGAGTGTTTGGAATGTATGCGCCGCTTTACTACATATGAAATGATTGAACAGTCCCCCTTAATAGTAATAAAAAAAGATGGTCGTCGTGTGATCTTTGAACAAAGTAAATTATTAAATGGGATTGTAAGGGCTTGTGAGAAACGTTATATACCGATTAATGAAATTGAAGCGTTAGGTGAACGAGTAGAGCGAGATATTCGCAATACGATGGAAAGAGAAATCTCTACACAGCAAATTGGCGAAATTGTAATGAAACATTTAAAAGATCTTGATCAAGTCGCATATGTTCGTTTTGCTTCAGTGTACCGGCAATTTGCAGATATTGATAATTTTATGGAAGAATTGCAAGCATTAATGAAAAATAAACAATAATTTACAGTATAAGCTATATAAAGTGAGGAATAGGTATCATTATGAAAATTAAAAAGCGAGATGGCCGTGAAGTCTCCTTTGATGAAAATAAAATTACAGAAGCTATTTTTAAAGCTGCTAAGGCTGTAGGTGGAGCGGATAAGCAATTAGCAATGGAATTAACATTAGATGTTTTGCGCTTTTTAAAACAAGAATATAATGGGGGGGCTTTTGGTGTTGAAGAGGTCCAGGACGCTGTAGAAAAAATATTAATTGAAAAAGGACATGCCAAGACGGCAAAAGCTTATATTTTGTATCGGGATAAACGAACTCGCATGCGGGATGGGCAATCCTATTTGATGGATGCTGTTGCAGACATTCTAGTAGAAACGAATCGGGAAAATGCTAATATTTCCAATTCTCCTTCAGCGAAAATGCTGCAGATTGCCAGCGCTGCCAGCAAATCTTATTATTTGAATCGCTTACTTCCTGAACACATGGCGAATGCTCATATCAAAGGCGACATCCATATTCATGATTTAGACTTTTATGGCAAAACATTAACTTGCGTACAGATTCCTCTTGGTAAATTATTAAAGAATGGTTTTAATAACGGGCATGGCTATATTCGGCCACCGAAGCGCCCAGCATCTGCAGCGGCTTTAGCTGCTATTATTTTGCAAAGTTCGCAAAATGATATGCATGGTGGTCAGTCTTTTGCTTTTTTTGATTCAGATATGGCTCCTTTTATGGAAGGCGTAAAAGAAGAAGAAGTTTATCAGGCTATGGAAGCATTTATTTATAATCTCAATTCTATGCATAGCAGGGCAGGAGCACAAGTTCCTTTTTCTAGTCTGAATATCGGTACAGATATTACACCGGCAGGACGAAGAGTAACTAAAAATCTTTTATTGGCATATGAGAAAGGATTAGGTCATGGAGAAAATCCTATTTTCCCCAATATTATTTTTCGTGTAAAGGATGGAATTAACTTTAATAAGAAAGACCCTAATTATGATTTATTTAAGCTGGCAATCCGTGTAGCATCTCAGCGATTGAATCCTACCTTTAGCTTCATGGATGCTTCATTTAATAAACCTTATGGTGATCAGGTTGGTTATATGGGATGCCGTACTAGAGTTATGTCTAATAAATGTGGATCGGAAGTAACGGACGGGCGGGGAAATCTTAGTTTTACTACAGTCAATTTACCAAGGCTTGCGATTAAGGCAGAACGAAATTTAATGAAGTTCTATCAGAGTTTATCTGATCTCATTGATCTAACTTGTGAACAGTTATTACATCGTTATCAGGTGCAAGGAAAATTAAGAGTAAAGGATATGCCATTTTTAATGGGGCAAGGCTTATATTTGGATTCAGATAAATTAGCTGCAAATGACACAATTGCAAATGTGATCAAGCACGGCACGTTATCGGTAGGTTTTATTGGTTTAGCTGAAGCCTTGATTGCTTTAACGGGTTATCACCATGGCGAAGGGGAGGAATCCCAAATATTAGGTGAAGAGATAGTGGCATTCATGCGCAACAAAGTTGATAAGGCTACGGATAAATACATGTTGAATTATACATTACTGGCAACACCAGCAGAAGGGTTAGCAGGACGTTTCGTCAAAATGGATTGCCGTGAGTATGGCTTAATTCCTGGCGTAACAGATAAAGAATATTACACTA
Source organism: Pelosinus propionicus DSM 13327 (assembly GCF_900114615.1). GTDB lineage: Bacteria > Bacillota > Negativicutes > DSM-13327 > DSM-13327 > Pelosinus > Pelosinus propionicus. The sequence continues at coordinate 95,089 of NZ_FOTS01000015.1, forward strand.
ATTCTTTTCATATTCCTGTCAATTATTCTATTAGTGTATATGATAAAATAAAAATAGAAGCGATTTATCATAAATATACAAATGCAGGTCATATTAGTTATGTGGAGTTTACAGCACCTCCTGTAAATAACCTTAAGGCAGTCGAAGATGTGATTCGTTATATGCAGCAATGTGATATTGGATATGCAGGCATTAATTTTCCCGTAGATTTTTGTGAGAGTTGTGGTTATCTCGGTGTAATTGGTGGAGATGTATGTCCTGTATGTTCTATGTCAGACATCAAAAGAGTACGACGCATCACTGGTTACCTGAGTACCATTGATCGCTTTAATGATGCAAAGCATGAAGAATTAGAGCAGCGTGTAGCACATCTGTAATAAGATGGTTACAAGGAATGTATCGTATTTAAGATGGAGTGATAAGTTTTGACTTGGCAATTAAAAGAAAAGTTACAGAAAACTTTGGCTGAAGAGCAGGGGGCAATGGTTTTTCCTCCTGGTTCACGTCAAGGCTTTGCATTAGTGTATCCAAATACCTATCATGTAGGAATGTCCAATTTAGGATTTCAAATTATTTATCAACAAGTCAATTCTAGGGGAGATACAGCCTGTGAAAGGTTATTTTTACCTGACAGAAAAACAGAGCCTGAATATATTCGTACGAATACACCGTTAATGACAATTGAAACGCAGCGTCCATTATATGGATTTTCTTTAATTGGCTTTGCTCTAACATTTGAAATGGATTATTTTAATGTAGTAAGTATTTTACAGCTTGGAAAGGTCCCTGTATTAGCTGCTGATCGGGGAGAAGGAGATCCTTTGGTTATTGCAGGCGGTCCGTGTGCGACCTTTAATCCAGAACCTTTAGCTGATTTATTTGATGTATTTATCATTGGTGAAGGCGAAGAAATCATACACGAAATATTAGATGTCTATTACCAGGCACGTGACAATAATATCTCTAGGCAGGAAATTTTATTCCAAATAGCACAAATTTCTGGTGCATATGTGCCTTGTTTTTATCAAGTGGAATATAAAGCAGATGGTACGATTAAAAAAGTATCTTGTTCTGGGGGAGTGCCCCAGCATGTACAGCGGCGCTGGATTCAAGAGTTGGATCAATATGAGGCACAGACGGTGGTTGTAACTCCAAATACTGAGTTTAAAGATATGTTTTTGATTGAGGTAGCACGTGGCTGTGGCCGCCATTGCCGCTTTTGTATGGCAGGGTATTGCTATCGAAACCCTCGAGTAAGATCGCTAAAGACATTAGAAGCGGCTGTTGTAAAGGCAAAAGAATATCGCAGTAAGGTTGGATTAATGGGGGCTGCAATTTCTGATTATCCTGAAATTGATTCGTTATGTAATATTATTTTAGAACAAGGAATGCATATGTCTGTGGCCTCTTTAAGAGCCGATACTCTTACTTTGGATTTAGTCAATGCGTTGGCTGTTAGCAAGCATCGTACCATTACTTTAGCTCCGGAAGCAGCAAGTATCCGATTGCGCAAAGTGATTAATAAAACCATTACAGATGAGCATCTATTTAATTCCATAAAAATGGCGGTTAACGCAGGTATACCCCATATTCGACTCTATATTATGATTGGCTTACCTTATGAGGAAGATGAAGACATTGAAGAAATCGTTACTATGGCAAAAAATATCAAAGCATATATGGAATCTTTGGGGAGTAAAGGAAGGTTAACCTTAAGCGTTAACCCTTTTATTCCGAAGCCTTTTACACCTTTTCAGTGGATGCCTATGACTCAGATTTCAGTAGTAGAAAAAAGATTAAAGTATATCAATTCTAGTTTGCGACAACAAAGAGGAATAGAAGTATTGGTTGAATCGCCAAAAGAAGCCTATATTCAAGGTGTTTTAGCTAGAGGAGATCGGCGGTTGTCTGCTGTATTGCTAGATGCTCACAAGAAGGGCGGCAGTAAAGGTTTCAAGCAGGCGATGAAAAAGAACATGCTTCGTGAGGAAGATTACTTATATCGTCAGCGGGAGCCAGGAAGTGAGATTTTGCCTTGGAAAGTGCTGGATATGGGGCTGGATTCATTGTACTTAGAACGAGAATTAGAAGAAGCTAAAAAAGAAGAATTTACGGCTCCATGTGCGCAAGGCTGTACTCGGTGTGGAATATGTAAAAAAGGCTGATGGGAGTGTATAGTGTTGGAGCGATTTATTTTAAACTATGGAACTAGCGGGCAGTGGTATGGAACGTTTACCCATTTCAGTGCATTAGCTATTAAACATGGTATATCGAGTCGATTTGGTGGGGTAAGTAAGCCACCATTTCGTTCCTTGAATGTAGCGCTGCATACAGGTGATTGTGATGAGAGTGTTATTATAAATCGGCAGCTTTTTTGCCAAGGGATCGGGATTCATTCAAAACATATTGTGACTGCTCAACAGCTTCATACGGATCATATTGCAGTGGTAACCCAGGAAGAAGAAGGAAGAGGAGCAGGCAGCTATGAGGATGCAATCCCCAATACAGATGCTTTAATAACCAATGTTCCGGGAATTCCTTTAATGTTATTTTTTGCTGATTGTGTCCCTGTTCTAATTGTAGATCCAGTACAGCGAGCCATTGGCGCAGTTCATGCAGGTTGGAGAGGAACGGTGGAAAGGATTGCGCAAAAGACAATTCTATCTATGCAATCTAATTTTGGCACGAAGCCTGAAGATTGCTTAGTTGGGATAGCTCCTTCTATTGGTCCTTGCTGTTATGTTGTTGATGAAATCGTAATCAATAAACTGAAAAAACAATTCAATAATTGGGAAGAATTAATAGAAAAAACCGAAGAAAAAGACAAATGGTATTTTGATTTGTGGAAAGCCAACGTTCATCAATTGAAAGAAATAGGTGTGAAAGGAAGCAATGTGGTAACCAGTGGTGTATGTACTGCTTGTAATCATGAATTATTTTTTTCTTATCGAAAAGAAAATGGGGCTACTGGAAGAATCGGAGCTGTTATTGTCTTGTAAGCGAATGCTTACAAGATTTTTTTTAGAATTTATATGTTTTAAAGGAGCCGGAGCATTTTTCTTATTATTGTAATGTCAATATATTTTTAATGTTTAGGAGATACTTAAGAGGAAATTAATGTTTATTCGCGAATAATGCATATAATGGAGGGTTTACCATGTCTATTCAAACAAACCTAACCCAAGTTATAGAAAATATTCATAATGCTGTACATAAGAGAAGTAAGACATTAATCAATGAATCTAAATATGTTAAATTGGTAGCTGTAACAAAGAATCATGATGTAGCAGCCATTCAAGAAGCGGTTGCTGCTGGCGTGCTGGCAATTGGTGAAAATAGAATACAAGAAGCCGCTAAAAAAGCGCAAATAATTCAGAAGCAAGTGGAATGGCATCTTATCGGTCATTTGCAGACCAATAAGGTTCGTCAAGCAGTCCAGCTGTTTGACCTGATTCATTCTGTAGATAGTAAAAAAGTAGCTCTGGAAATTGATCGTATCGCCGGTACCTTAGGGAAAAGGCAAGATATTCTGATCCAGGTTAATATGGCTGATGAAGATACCAAATTTGGGATTGCTTCCAAAGATACTTTAACATTAGCAAAGTGTATTAGTAATCTAGAACATGTCCGATTATGCGGAGCGATGACGATCGCACCTTTTTATGACAATGCAGAGCAGGCCAGACCTCTATTTCGCAATATGTATCAATTGTTTATGGAACTAAAAGATATGAATTTGGCGAATACAAAAATAGAGTGGCTATCTATGGGAATGACAAATGATTATATTGTAGGTGTTGAAGAGGGAGCAAATTTAGTACGTATTGGTACTGGGATATTTGGACAGCGTCAATATTAAAGGGAGGTATAAAGGAACATGAAGTTTATGGAAAAAGTCTGGGGAAGCTTAGGCTTATTTGAACCTGTAGAGGCTGAGGAAGATCCAAAGCAAAAAGTAGAAGAATTAGAAGTAGGGAAAGGGAAAAAAAATAATAACCTAGTAAATTTACCCACTGCTCAGAAACAAATGAAAGTTATGGTGGTGGAGCCATTCTCTTTTGATGATGCTCAACATGTAGCTGATCATTTAAAAAATCGAAAACCTGTTGTTGTGAATTTTGAGAATTGTGATAAAGAAGTTGCTAAGCGCATGATTGACTTTATTAGTGGGACAACCTATGCTTTAGCTGGGAGCATTCAAAAAATTGGTAACAATATATTTCTCTGTGCTCCAAATAATGTAGATGTTACTTATAGTCCTCATGAAGAAGGCAGTGATAAAGAATTCTTACCATGGAATAAATAAAGAGTTGAAATACGGGGGATTACCAGATGTTGAAGAATAAAAAAATTGGTTTTATCGGTAGCGGAGCTATGGCTGAAGCCTTAATTGATGGAATATTAAAAGCTAATTTAGTTACGCCGAGTCAGATTATAGTGAATGATATCTCTCAAAATCGTCTAGACCATATGACTGGGAAATTTGGTGTACTTACGACGTTGAGTATAAAGGATACTGTAAAAGCAGCAGATATCTTATTTTTAACTGTAAAGCCTCAAATTATTAATGGTGTATTGGATGCTATTGCACCGCTGCTTTCACCTACAACCTTAGTCGTATCAATTGCAGCAGGAATTACAATTGGAATACTTGAGAGTAAATTGGTACGGATTCCAATTGTAAGAGTTATGCCAAACACTCCGGTGGCAGTAGGGGAAGGGATGTCTGTTCTTGCTTTGGGGCATTATGCAGGTGAAGAAAATGGCGAATTAGTATTAACTATTTTTTCTTCTGTAGGTAGAGCTATTATTATGGATGAAAATGCTATGGATGCAGTTACGGGATTGTCGGGTAGTGGTCCTGGATATGTCTTTGTACTTATTGATGCATTAACGGATGCAGGTGTCCGAGTTGGTTTGTCCAGGCAAAATTCATTAGTTATGGCAGCGCAGACCTTATTAGGAGCAGCTAAGATGGTTCTGGAAACAGGGGAACATCCCGCAAAATTAAGGGATATGGTAACTTCCCCAGGTGGAACTGCTATTGCGGGTATACATGTATTAGAACAAAAAGGTGTAAGAGCAGCTTTAATTGATGCAGTACAAGCAGCTACGAAACGTTCACAGGAGATGGGGAAAAAATCACATGGGTGACCGAGAAAAAATTATACGATATTATCAGGCTAGCGGTGAAGGTGAATTAGCAGCTAAATTATTGGATTTAGCTGAAGCAGCATTGCGTAACCGAAAGTATAAAGTAACAGAGTTTCTGGATCCTTACGGTTATAGTATTGCAGAAACGATCAGTGCACATTATGATCGTTTAAAGCTAGTATCCAGCGGCGGCTATGAGGGGGCAGAGCGAGTCAAGGCTGTTTTTATAAATGAAGAGTTTCGAGGTACCTCTGATGCTGCAGTAGAGGCTGTCTCTGTAACATGGGATGAAAGATATTATCAAATTACTCATCGAGATGTGTTGGGAGCATTGATGGCACTTGGGATTAAGCGAGAAATTATTGGTGATCTCATTATGTGCGGGCATGGATGCCAAATTATTATCGATTCATCTTTTTTAAATTTTCTTATGCAAAATTTAAGCAAGATTGGTGCGGCGCCTATTAGTATTACGCAATTGGAGATCGCAGATATTGCTCCTCGGGAAGAAAAAGTAAAGGAAATCAAAACGACTGTGGCCTCTCTTCGATTGGACGTTATAGCAGCAGCTGGTTTTGGTACTTCGCGTAGCCGAATGTCGGAAGAAATCGTGGCTGGAAAACTAAAAGTAAACTGGCAGGAGGCTAAAAATAGTGCTCAATCCATTAAAGAAAATGATGTTATTTCAATGCGGGGACGGGGGAGAGTCGAAGTTTGTGAAGTACTGGGGCAAACCAGAAAAGGACGAATGAGTATTGTATTAAAACGTTTTATGTAGATAAAAGGAGGTGTATTCATGCTAACCCCATTGGATATTCATAATAAAGAATTTAAAAGAAGTTTTAGAGGATATAACGAAGAAGATGTTGATGAATTCCTTGATCGAGTCATAAAAGATTATGAGTTATTATATCGGGAAAATATTGAGTTGAAAGAGAATATGGACCGACTTAATGGTAAATTAGAACATTTTCAACATATGGAAAATACTTTGCATAATACATTAATTGTTGCTCAGGAGACAGCAGAAGAGGTAAAGCTAAATGCTAAAAAGACAACAGAGCTAATGATAAAAGAAGCAGAGATCAACGCTCAGAAACTCGCAGAGGAAGCTGCCAACAAAGTGCGCCGCATGGCTAGTGAATATCAGGATTTGAAAAAACAGGTGGACGTATATCGTGTTCGTATGCGTACCCTTGTACAAGCACAGTTGGAGATATTAGGTGAATCTGGTGAGGATGAATAGCGTAATTTGACAATGTACCTTTTATTGGTTATAATCAGTTTTATTGTGGAATGTTAATATGAATACAAGTGATGATGGAGACAGTAGCTAAAAAACTGATTTTACAGCGAGTTGGGAATAGTGGGAGCCTAATAATCAAGTTTAGTGAAGATCACTCCTGAACTGCAAACTGAAATACAGTAAGATTTGCCGTTTAACGAGCGTTATATCGTTACTAAAGTGGCTGGAAAGTCATTAGGGTGGTACCACGGGAAACAACCTCTCGTCCCTTTAGGGATGAAGAGGTTTTATTTTTTTGGAGGTGTTATTGTTGGATTATAGTAAAACCCTTAATTTACCGCAAACTGAATTTCCAATGCGAGGAAATTTACCAGAAAGAGAGCCTGAAATGCTCAATTACTGGAAACAGCAAAAGATTTATGAGAAACGTACAACGCAGGTGGAAAAGCCGAAATTTATCTTACATGATGGGCCTCCTTATGCGAATGGTGATATTCATATTGGTCATGCTTTAAATAAAATTTTAAAAGATATGATTTTGAAATATAAATCATTACGCGGATTTAATACTCCTTATGTACCTGGTTGGGATACGCATGGTCTACCGATTGAACATGCTGCCATAAAAATACTCGGTCTAAATAGGCATGAACTAAAACCATTGGATTTACGTCGTGAATGTAAAGATTATGCTTTGAAATTTGTTGATACCCAGCGTCAAGACTTCAAACGTTTAGGTATTGGTGCTGATTGGGACAATCCATATGTAACATTGCGGCCTGCCTATGAAGCGAAGCAGATTGAGGTCTTTGGGGAAATGGCTAAGAAAGGTCATATTTATAAAGGTTTAAAATCGGTGTATTGGTGTACTTCATGTGAGACTGCTTTGGCAGAAGCTGAAATTGAATATGCAGAAAAAAAATCTCATACCATTTATGTTAAATTTCCTTTAGTGGATGATAAAAAGACTTTGCCTGTAGGAATAAATGCTGAAAATGTATTTGGTGTCATTTGGACAACCACGCCTTGGACAATGCCGGCCAATGTTGCCATTGCTGTTCATCCGGAATTAGAATACGCATGGGTGGAATCCCAAGGTGAAATATATCTTTTAGCAGTAGAATTAATTGAAGCGGTAGCAAAAGATAATAAACTAGAAAATTATACGATATTGTCCACTTTAAAGGGGGCTGATCTTGAAGGTGTGGTTTTCTCCCATCCCTTTATCGATCGGGAGTCTATCATTGTTTTGGCCGACTATGTTACCCTAGAACAAGGTACTGGCTGCGTACATACGGCTCCAGGACACGGCCCAGACGATTTTGAAACGGGTATAAGGCACGGATTGCCAATCATTAATCCTGTGGACCATGCAGGGCGCTTTACGGCTGAAGGTGGTATATTTGAAGGCATGTTAATACATGATGCTGATGTCCCTGTGATCAAAGAATTAGCAGCACGCGGTATGCTATTGGGCAAGGGCAAAATCAAACACCAATATGCTCATTGCTGGCGTTGTAAGAATCCTGTTATTTACCGAGCAACGGAACAGTGGTTTGCATCCGTGGATGGGTTTAGGGAACAAGCGCTGCAAGCGATTAAAGATGTACAATGGATTCCTGCCTGGGGTGAAGATCGAATACATAATATGGTGGCGGATCGTCATGACTGGTGTATTTCCCGTCAAAGAGTTTGGGGAGTTCCAATTCCCATTTTTTATTGTACACAATGTAATGAACATGTCATCAATGATATAACGATTACAGCTGTTAAGAATTTATTTCGTCAAGAAGGTTCTGATGCATGGTGGGCCAAAGATTCAAGTGAAATATTACCAGAGGGCTTTACTTGTTCTCATTGTGGTCACGATAATTTTCGCAAAGAAACGGATATTATGGATGTTTGGTTTGATAGCGGATCAAGTCACGCAGCTGTACTAGAGCAGCATGTTGAACTTGCATGGCCAGCTGACTTATACTTAGAGGGAAGTGATCAGCATCGCGGTTGGTTTCAGTCATCTTTATTAACATCGGTGGCAACAAAGGGAATTGCTCCTTATAAAGCGGTTCTTACTCATGGTTTTGTGGTAGATGGTGATGGTCGTAAAATGTCTAAATCCGTTGGTAATGTTATTTTTCCCCAAGATGTTATTAAAAAATATGGGGCTGACATCTTGCGTTTATGGGTAGCCTCTGCTGACTATCAGGCGGATGTTCGTGTTTCGAACGATATCTTGAAACAGTTGTCTGAAGTATATCGAAAAATACGCAACACCTTCCGTTACATTCTAGGCAGTATTCATGATTTTAACCCAGATACAGATAAAGTGGGTTATAATGAGTTATTAGAGATCGATCGGTGGGCACTTTTACGATTAGAACAAGTTCGTGAAAAAGTTACAAAAGCGTATGAAGAGTATGAGTTTCATTTAATCTATCATACGGTACATAATTTTTGTACTGTTGATTTAAGCTCAATTTACTTAGACATATTAAAGGATCGCGTATACACGGCATTGCCTGCTTCCAGAGAGCGGCGTGCAGCACAAACTGTTATGTATGAAATCGTAAATACTTTGGTACGTCTTATTTCACCTGTTCTTACCTTTACTGCTGAAGAAGTGTGGCAGCATATGAAACAAGAACAGAATATGCCAGAAAGTGTGCAGTTGGCTGATTGGCCAATAGCCCATGATGAATATCTCAATGCTGACTTAGAAGCAAAATGGGCTTCTATATTGGCAATGCGCAGTGAAATTACAAAAGCTTTAGAAACTGCTAGGCGTAATAAAGTGATCGGACATTCTTTGGATGCAGACGTTACGCTGTATGCAAATGAGAAGGTTTTTACTCAATTATCAACTATGGAAAAAGAGTGGGCAAATATTTTGATTGTATCAAAGATTCATGTTGTAGAAGATACTGAAAAAGCACCAGATAATGCATATCAAGTAGAGGACATGGCATTGTCAATTGTCGTATCTCAAGCAGAAGGTCAAAAATGTGAACGCTGCTGGATTTATAGTGATACTGTAGGAAAGATGGAGAAGCACGAAACACTTTGCAGTCGTTGCAATGATGTAGTCGTGAAATTATAATGAACGTAAAAAACCGGAACTTATTTCCGGTTTTTTTTTTATAAGATGGAGATAATAGAATTGGAGGTATGTTAAGTGGAGCAGCAAGGAAAGCAAGATGTAATTACAGTACAATTAAAAAGATTGATATGTCATTTAGAGTCAATGCGTATTGCTGAATATATGGAACTTCTCGAACGACCAGGAAAGCTGATACTTATCAATTTTATTGCCGGAATCGCGCGAGGATTAGGCATTGCTATTGGTGCATCTGTATTTTTTGCCATGGTTTTAAACTTATTACATCAACTTATTTTACTCAACATACCGGGTATTGGAAATTTCGTAGCAGATATTATACACATTGTAGAGATGAAAAATGGAAAATATTAAATATTAAAGAAATAGGGGTGTTTATGCATGACGAAAGATGTTTTTGATTGTATGAGGGAAAGTCATAGCGTTAGAAATTTTGTGCAGCAAGATATACCTGAACCTACCCTAACGAGAATCTTAGAGGCGGGTTGTTGGGCCCCTAGCGCAGGAAATTTGCAGCCATGGTATTTTTATGTAATAAAGAATCAAGAAATTAAAAGAAAAATGGCTGAAGCTTGCTTTGAGCAAAATCAAATTGAAAGTTCTCCAGTCAGTATTGTTATATTAGCTGATCCAGCTCGCTCTAATGAGAAATATGGTGAGCGTGGTGCTCAATTATATTGTTTGCAAGATACTGCGGTTGCCGCGGAAAATATGATATTAGCGGCTTATGGACTGGGGATTTCTACCTGCTGGATTGGTGCTTTTGATGAAATCAAAATCCAGCAAGCAGTGGAGGCCCCTCCTAGACTTCGAGCAGTAGCTATTCTATGTTTAGGGTATAGCAACGAAACCGATAAGTCTATCAAAGAAAGACTTAGAATCGGTGAAGTAACAAAGATTATTCATTAGGAGAGGGTAATTTGGATGCTGTAATATATAAAGAATTAGCAAAGCGATTAGACAAAGAGAAGCAGGAGTTACTAAAGCAAATTACTTCTTTGGAAGAATCAGGATCAGAAACAAGTTTATCCTATTCAACGGGAGAGTTATCGGTCTGTGATAATCATCCTGCTGATATTGGTGATGAATTATTTGAACGCAGCAAAGATATTGCTTTAAAAGATAACGCCCGGGTTCTACTGTCGCGTGTGGAGAAAGCTCTTAAAAAAATGGATAATGGAAACTATGAATATTGTAGTACCTGTGGCAAAGAAATACCTGTGGCCAGGTTAGAGGCTATCCCTTGGGCAAATGAATGCATACGGTGTCAGGAGCAATACGATGTTGTAGATTCTTCTCCGAGGCCTTTAGAAGAGGAGGTGCTAACGCGGCCTTTTCAACAAAACTTTTTAGATCATGATAAAAATGAATTTATTGGTTTTGATGGTGAGGATGCCTTACAAGCGGTCATGCGTTATGGTAGCTCTGATACACCTCAGGACATTCCTGGAAGCCATAATTACAAGAAACTATTCAATAATAGTGATGAAAAGCAGGGAATTGTTGATCCGATAGATGCCATTCCAGAGAAAGAAAAAGATGGAAGTCGGTAAAGGCATAGATTATAACTTTAAAAAACTGGGCGATAATTTTAGAGCCCAGTTTTTTAATTCGCAGCAGGAGTTACGTGTGTTAAAGTATAAAGATAGTAGCGTAATATGTTATAAATCCATCGTGAAGGGATAGTTTTGCTAGGAGGTGCTTTTATGGCAACACCAATGATGATAGCGAAAAGCATGATGTATCGACTTGGGGTATTGGTTATTGCTGTAATTGGATATTTTTATTTGCCTGGCATACAAGGATTTTTTGAAAGTGGGCTTTCCTTATTATGGGACAGGGACTTTGACGGATTACGCCAATTTATTTTGTCCTATGGCTTTTGGGCACCTTTGTGCAGTATCCTGCTAATGACGCTGCAGTCACTAATCCCTTTTGTTCCAGGATTAGCAATTACCATAACTAATGCTTGGGTTTTTGGCTGGCAGTATGGAGCTGTCTATTCATGGCTAGGCGCATTATTGGGAGCATGTTTAGATTTTGCTATTGCAAGATGGTATGGACGACCTATTGTTGAAAACTTTATAAATAACAAGTATTTAAAGGTAACAGATGAATTTCTTCGTAGGCATGGTATAGCTGCTGTTTTCATTACTCGTTTGACACCTATTATCCCCTTTAAAGTGATAAGCTATGGCGTTGGCTTAACGACTCTTTCTTTTGGTCAATTTACAATAGCAACAGCGATTGGGCAGGCACCTGCAATTCTCATATATTCTGTTATTGGTCAAAATCTTACCTATAATCTTCGTGCTGCGGTTATTATTACTTTCCTGTTAATTGCGATTGGTGCTTTGGGGCATTATTTCCGAGACGATATAGAACGAAGGTTTTTCCCTGATAAAGAGTAACTATGAGGACCTATAAAATAAAATTTATAAGTTATTAGAAGGAGAGTATAAGTATAATGTAAAAATATCATATTAAATATGATATTAGTTATGTGATTTCTTGCTAGTATATAGTATAATGGTATACAGTGATCTACATAGGAGGTGAAATTCATGTATAAAATTGATAGTAGCTGTATTTCATGTGGTGCTTGTGCTTCTGTTTGCCCAGTTGAAGCTATTTCTGAAGGTGATGCTCAATATGTTATTGATGAAAAATGTATTGACTGTGGTTCTTGTGCTGCAACCTGTCCAGTGGGCGCAATTAGCCCAGAATAAGTAACATAATAAAAGTAAATGACTTGAGTATATGAGTCATAGACATAGGCACCAAGCCTTAGTCATTTTTTGAGTGAAATTTAAAAATGATTTCACTAGAAAAGCTCAGATTTTCTGAGCTTTTCTTTTTGACAAAAGTTCAACCACTAATTGGCCGGAGGTAAAGATACGTAAGTAAAAACTTTACCTTTGACCAATTTTTGTTTATTATATATAGTAAGTTTATAATGTGCGATAATAATTGGTGATGAAATCTATTTATATGCAAGAAATATGTTATTTATAGGATAGGAGAGAAGATTAGTGCCTATATTAATAGTAGTATTCGTGGTAATAATGGATCAGTTATCCAAATTTTATATTCAATCACATATGACTCTGGGGATGTCTATACCTGTGATTGATGATATTTTTCATATTACCTATGTTTTAAATCCGGGAGCTGCTTTTGGGTTGTTTGAACATCAAACTTTGTTTTTTTTAATAGTGGCAGTTAGCTTAGTATCAGCTGCGATTTATTTTTATCCGCGGATACCAAAGACGTATAGTTTACTGCGCTTTGGTACTGGTTTATTGGTAGGAGGAGCAATTGGTAATGTGATTGATCGTATAAAAACAGGCTATGTAATTGATTTTTTTGATTTTCGTATTTGGCCTGTTTTTAATATTGCTGATGCGGCCATTGTATGTGGCGTAGGTTGTATTATTTTTACTATGGTTTATTTACATAAAGAGGATGAAGCGAATGGGCAATGAAGTGTATTGTTATCATATAAGTGAATCACAAGCAGGAGAGCGTTTAGATGTTTTTTTAACCAAGCAGATGCCTGATACATCTCGTTCTGCAGTACAAAGGCTTATCAGCAGTGGAGACGTTGCAGTCAATAAAAAAGTAGCAAAAGCCAATTATAAGGTGCAAGAGCTAGATGATATTCAAGTAAATATACCTGAGATTAAAACGTTAGAATTAACAGCGGAAGAAATACCACTGACCATTTTATATGAAGATAAAGATATTATAATTATTAATAAATCCCGGGGCATGGTTGTACATCCTGCTGCAGGGAATTATAATGGTACATTAGTAAATGCTTTATTAGAACATTGTGAAGATTTGTCAGGCATCAATGGTGTCGCTCGTCCAGGGATTGTTCATCGTTTAGATAAAGATACTTCAGGTGTTATGGTGGTTGCCAAGAGTGATAGAGCACATGTCAGCCTGGCTAAGCAAATTAAGGATCGTACGGCCAGTCGGCGTTATTTGGCAATTGTATATGGAAATATTAAGGAAGATCATGGTGTTATTAAGGCGCCAATTGGGCGTCATTCTAGTGATCGCAAAAAAATGGCAGTAACCTTTACTAATAGTAAGGAAGCAACTACAAAATTTCGTGTGATGGAGCGATTTGGTGATTATACCTTAGTAGAATGTAAGTTGCTTACTGGACGTACGCATCAAATTAGGGTGCATATGACCTATATTGGTCATTCTGTTGTTGGCGATCCCAAATATGGGCCTGGTCGTATGCCTTTTTCTATTATAGGGCAAGCTTTACATTCCGCTGAACTTAGAATCTCTCATCCTGTTACGGAAGAGATTATGAGATTTACAGCACCATTACCGGAAGATATGGAAATGATTTTAAAAGTATTACGACAAAAAAATACATAGAATTAGGAAGGAGTAGGGATATGAGTACTTTAGTAGAGAAAACTGTAATTATGGATGAGCAAGCTATAAGACGGGGACTCATTCGTATTGCTCATGAGATTATTGAGAATAATAAGGGAATTAAGGACTTAATTTTAGTAGGAATAAGAACCCGTGGTGTCCCTTTAGCAGAACGGTTAGCCGCTGAAATAAAGCGCATTGAAGGTGCAGAGCTGCCAGTAGGAATTTTAGATATTACATTATATCGTGACGATTTATCTACGCTTAGTTATCAGCCAATCGTACATGAAACACAAATACCTATTGATATTAGTGGTAAAACAATTGTGCTTATTGATGATGTATTATACACTGGGCGTACTGTACGTGCTGCTCTTGATGCGATTATTGATATTGGACGGCCTAAGGTCATTCAATTAGCCGTCCTTGTGGATCGCGGTCATCGTGAACTTCCTATTCGTGCAGATTATGTAGGGAAGAATGTGCCTACTTCTAGTAAAGAAGTGGTTGGAGTACAATTAATGCCTGTTGATGAAGCTGATAAGGTAGTTATTAAGGAATTTGCTGAGTAAAAATATAGATTTTATAATATTAAAGACCTTTGCTGATATAATGAACTGGTACCTAGAAATAGGACATTATAGAAAAAAGCCTAAATTAAGCCACAATGAGATGATCCCGATATTGAATCGGGGTCATTTTTTTTAAATCCCCATTGATAGCGATGACAGTTATAGTATTCAATATAATTATAAATGGTTTCTTTAAGGTCGTTAAAAGTTTGACAGCTTTTAATATCGACTTCATCCTTCATATGACCAAAGAAAGATTCCATGGATGCATTGTCTAAACAGTTTCCCTTTCGGGACATAGACTGCTTGATATGTAAGTCTTTTAAGGAAAGTTGAAAGTCTGGATGTGTATAGTGAAAGCCCTGATCTGAATGAAGGATTACCTCAGGATGAA
>NZ_FOTS01000030.1 GCF_900114615.1 Pelosinus propionicus DSM 13327
TGTAGAGATTATTCATATAACCATAAACGATAATTTTGAAAAGCATTTTAGGTGAGACTACTGATTTTCTGCCTTTACGAGAATACGCTTTGTATAACAGCGAATAATCAAGTTGATCCATTATCTTACTTAACAGCCTGACCGAATCGTTTTCTGGTATGAGGATTTCGATAGGAAGCGGTAAAACTAGTTGATATGAATTTGTTTTTGTTGTAGGATTTATATGTGTAAAGTTTTTCATAGCAGTTTAATTCTACACCAAGAGGCAGGTTCTTCGGAACCTGCCTCTTGTATTTTTAATACATATAAGGGACTATCTCAATTTCTTATTGAGACAGCCCCTTTTTTATTTTTAATTTATTGGAGGGAATATCATGACAAGTACAATTCAACATATTACTGATAAAGAGCAGAAATATTTAGGAGGCAAAGGTCTAATTCTATTTATTGCCATTATGAATATGCTTATTCCTTTATCCATCGATCTATATTTGCCAGCATTACCAGCCATGGGAGAATACTTCCAAGTATCAGCATCTCTTGTGAACTTAACATTGGTTTTCTTTTTCTGTTTTTTTGCCCTTGGGATTCTTCTTTTTGGACCTCTTAGTGATAAATATGGACGTAAACCCATTTTGCTTGCTGGAATTCTAATTTATGGGATTGCAAGTGGTTTTTGTGCAGTATCCAGCACAATCTATCAATTAATTGGATTTCGTGTTATACAGGCATTAGGAGCGGGGAGTATTATTGCCGTATCTCTTGCATTAATAAAAGATTGCTTTAGCGGCAAAGCTAGAGACATTATATTGGCCTTAGTGCAAGGCATGTCTGTGGTTGCTCCTGCGGTCGCGCCAGTTATAGGTGCTATTATTTTACAATTCGCCACTTGGCGGGAAACATTTTGGGTACTTACTATCATTGGTATTGTAACCTTAATCATTGCCTTAGGGTTTCAAGAAACATTAAGCGTTAGGGAGCGCTATAAAGGCACGATAACAGGTTCTTTAGTTCGTTTATTTGTCGTAAGCAAAAATATGAATTTTACCAGTATGCTTATTATCTTTTCCTTATTCATGGCACCATATATGGCTTATGTAGCAATATCTTCTTTTGTGTACATTCGTTATTTTCAGTTGAGTGAGCAAATGTATAGTTACTTTTTTGCGGTCAATTCTTTGTTTGCGATAGTAGGCCCTATACTTTATCTTAAAATGGTAGGTCGAGTTACCCCTAAGAAATTCACTCATGGTTGTTTTGTCACAGCGCTTATTAGTGGAGGATGTTTAATAATAGCAGGCCCTTATTCACCCTGGTTATTTTTTATTGCATTTTTGCCTTTTACACTGATTGAAGGCGCTATTCGCCCATTAAGTACGAGCCTTTTATTCGATCAGCAAGAAGCAGATACTGGGTCGGTCAGTGCTTTAATTAATTCAGTAAATACGCTTTTTGGGAGTCTTGGCATGCTATTGGGAGCATTGAATTGGAGCAATATAGTAATAGGATTAGGCTTAATAACGACAGGAGCTACTTTTTTAGCGATATTCGGCTGGATTATTGTGCTGAAATCTAACATGGCAGTGAAAGGAATGTAGCAGATTACTTGTTAAGATTACATTGAGATCGAGTGCCCGATTTAGTATTGTGAAAAGTATTGCTAGGTGGTAAAATTAAACATGCTATTAGTTCAAATGGTAGTGGTCGTATTATATTAATTGACTAAATAGTCATTTGGTTTAATTTTTGGGCGGAGGTTTTATATTGAAATATTGTAAATGGATCTTACTTGTTGGTGTTTTATTGTCATATTTCATTGCTCCTTATTTGCCTGTTTCATGGGGGTGGGAAAATAGTCTGCTAGAATGGCTGCAGGTTGTCATATTAGCTCTAGGTCTATTTTTAACCTGCGTATGGTGGCAGGAAGCCCGTTCAGCAGGAGATCGTCCGGCTGCTCGCTTTCTGATTTGGGCGATACCGTTGTGGTTATTGATGATTGGAAGAGAATTAAGTTGGGGGAGAGTCTTTTATCCTAGCGGCTTTCATGCGATTGATGGACCTTCGTTTCTTCCGCTGTCCCAATTGCCTTATGGCCCATTTGTCAATCCGGCACTTGCAGTGATTATCATCATTTGGTTATGGGCAGTTATTAAATATGAATTATTTAAAGTTCCGTATAGGCTGCTGCAAGAAGGGCGTTTCCCTGTTTCAGAGCTGATCATTACAGTTCTAGCATTTATCGCTGCAGAGTTAGGTGAAAGGCATTTACATCTTCAAAATATGGAGGAATTTGATGAATGCTTTGCCTATTTGGGGCTGGTTTTGACTGCTTACTGCGTGAGAAATGCTTTACGCAGGATAAAATAAAATGACTTGAGCCAGTATTTATGTTTTAAATACTGGCTCAAGTCATTTCTATACTTATGCTTGCTATTAAAGTTTGTAGTACTTATCGTTGACAGTTGGAAATTGAATATAAAAAGTAGTTCCTTTTCATTTAAATTAATCGTAATCGTAGCATTATGATGTGTTGCAATGTTATAACAAGTAGGAACACCAAGCCCGGTTCCATAAACCTTAGTGCTTAAAAAATGCGTACCAAGATCTTTTATTATATTAGCCGGATACCACCGCAGCCAAAACCAGCCATTAAAATTTCTTCTTCGATGAGTAAGAAAAGACGAACTTGCAGATACTCTTACATAATAGCAGATTATCTTTATTGCAAATAAAATGTTTAATCTGTGCTAATTGCAGGGGAAGTTATGAGGAGGGAGCATAGGTGGCAGCTGTATTAGCTAAAGCACGTAAAACATTTGTGCGTACTTTCTTTTCCAACTCTTTTAACCGGGATATTGTGATTCTCTTGATTGTTAGTATTGTAATTGGGTCTTCCTTGGCGAATTTAATCGCCATGTCAGCAAATACATACTTTTCTGCAACGATATCTACTCTTGTTGGTGATTATGGAGAATTTGATCTGCTGATCAATGTAAGAGAAGAGATGAAACAAAATGGCCAAGCTCAGATCGAAAAAGTAATTGAACAAGTTTTTCCTGGAGGAAAGCTAAAAGAGGGTCCAACCTTAAATGGATTGACTAGTTTTTTAGTGGGCTTGCCAGCAGTAAATAAAACAAAACAAACGTATGAAAGCGTTGATACTATTTTTGGTAGTGTTCCAGGCCGCTCGGGGATTAGTATTATGACGGAACCACGAGTAACCTTAAAGGCGGTGCCTGAAGGGGCCAAAAATACAATCATTGAACAAATTATGCAGATTGATGGCGTATTATTTGCTTTTCGCGATGGCGGGTCTGTTACTGTTATTATTCAATCCATTGGTAAATCAGCTTCTGTCAACGCGGAGATTGAAAAATTACTTGGTCAGTATCATACAATTGATATTGCATTTACAGTTGGTAATGAGCCTGAGAACTCTATGCGCTTAGGTGAGCAGATTGCCAATGCAATACGAGAGGAAAAGGCAGTTGGCTATGCTGAAAGCGTTTCTGTGGACAGCAAAAGCAGTGATATGGTGTATTTAGTGAGTTCGATGATTGAACTAAAACGTTTTTTAACTGCCTTTGCTACCAAAGCTGCTATTACTCCAGCAGCTGGAGTTACGTTTATGCTTGGTGATACGATTGCATTTCAGGGAGCTGCTGCCAATGAACTTGTTACTGGTGAACCCCTGGATTCTGCAAACGTGTTAGTAAAGGTAACTATGGTAAAGAGTGGCGGCTCCGCTGAAGGAATGGTTATACAAGGTGATGGAACCCAAGCTGCCAATGGGCAAGGACATGCGGTTGTCAATAATAATATTGGAAATCTTATGGGTACAGCCATTTTTCACAATCCTCGCACTCAATTAGGAAATGCTTTGAATGAGACTTCGAGCTTGGTTCTTCAAATTCCTAAGATTGCTCAAGATGCTCAAAATATGACTGGCGTTGCCAATAATGCGCTGAATAGCTATAGTGGCAGCATTGCTGCGGTAGAAGAGACATTAAGCAGCTTGGCTAAAGCAGAAACTACGATTGAAGCAGCAACAAGCGGTTTAGCAAAGCTTGATACCAGTGCCATACAGCTGCAATTGACGAATTCTTCACGTGCGATGGGCAGCCTTGTCAGCACTTTGCAAATCATCCGACTATTAAATCCTGAGGTATCATCTTCTATTAACCAACTAACTGCAACACAGCAAAATTTAGTCACTCTGCAAGATACATTGAGCGCAGTTGATAATGTAGCAGCTGATGCCCGCCGAGCGCGGGCAGCTATTGATGGAATAGTAGCCAATGGCAATAATATGGTCACTAATTTACGTACCTTTGATGTGGATAAAGCTCGTCAATCTCTTAATGAAACTGGTACTGGGATTACTAGATTGCAGCAATTTAATACACCTCTTATTGCAGAGCAGTTGAAGTACTTAGGAGCAGCTGTTCCGAATTTGAAAGATGAGGAAATCACGCGCTCAGCCAATTTAATGGATCGGTTTATTGCAGGGCAGGTAATTCCTAGCCAGCGTATTCAAATCCTAACCAAAAGCACTATTACAACAGACTTTGCAGGACCTATTATCTATCGGGTAGTAGGGCATAACAATGTATCATTATATACTTCCGCCGTGGGGATTATTGAGCCTGATCCCCGGGCCGAAGTTATGACGATTTTGATGCAAGTGAAAGCGATTTTAGCCGGCATGGTTTCGCTGATTGCTGTAATGATATTCCTGACCCTTGACCATACAGCTATTATGACCGTCATTCGACGAAAATCGACTATTAATCAAACACCTCGGGTCAAGGGGATCAGGCGAATCGTGCAAGGTGTAAAAAATAGTTTTACTGCACCGGAATGTATCTATGGTATGGGAATTGGTGCACTATTGCTTACGGCAATGTTTGTTTTATCTGGTGGTGGGATTCCCAATTTGCCATGGATTGGAGTCCCTTTCCTAGGAGCGGCTATGGGGTTATTACTTGCCAATAATACAGAAAAAATTAGTCCAATTATCATTGATGAATTGACTGCTGGAGAGTCACTTGGACTATCTTTTGATGAGGTAATGCGAGAGATTGTTATACCCAGTGGGCGTCCAGGACTCTTGCAAACCATGAATCGCCGTAAAATGAAGTTTAAATAAGCTGGGTGACTAAAATGCTTGTTATTCAAGATCTTTATAAACAATTTGGCAGTTTAGTAGCTGTTAATGAATTTAATCTTAGGGTAGAGACCGGGGAGACCGTTGTACTAATGGGACCTTCTGGATGCGGTAAATCAACTGCCATTCGCACAATTAACCGTTTAATAGAGCCGGATCGCGGATCTATCATGCTTAATGACTCCAATATTATTGCAATGGAGCCGGATGAATTACGGCAGGCTCGCAAGCGGATTGGGTTTGTATTTCAGCATTTTAATCTTATTGGACGTTTAAGCGCCCTTGAAAATGTTATGCTAGGATTGGTAATGAGTGGCGTGGAACGGAAAAATGCCGAAAGTCGGGCAGCGGATTCATTGTGTAAGGTAGGTTTAGATAACCATTTGGATCATAAGCCAGATCAATTGTCAGGCGGCCAGCAGCAGCGTGTGGGAATTGCTAGAGCACTGGCTTATGAGCCGGAGCTTATGTTGTGGGACGAGCCTACAGCGTCATTAGACCCAATCCTTGTACGTGAAGTATTAGTAGTAATGGAGGAATTGGCCCGTTTTCGTTCCAGTACCATGATTGTAGTAACTCACGAATTGCCTTTTGCCTTGCGGGTGGCTGATCGAATTGTGCTTATGGATCATGGACGCATCGTGGAAGAAGGCAAACCCTCGCAGGTCTTTGTTAGTCCTATCTCGGATATTGGAAAGAGATATAAAGAATTGATTGAATATCAGATGAATACCAGCGCACAAAGCTTATCCGGTAAGCCGTAAGAGCTCAAATGTCTGACTGGAAGTCTTGCCCAAGAAGTTGCTTAATGATAAAATTAAGCATGGTCAATTTTTTTGTTGTTGAAAGTGATTTTATAAAATGAAATTTATACCTGCAAAAACAATTATATCTAGTTATAATACTGGTGATAGTTGGTTTGGAAAAAATTATACGATGAATATTTATAAAGGCTGCTGCCATGGTTGCATCTACTGTGACAGCCGCAGTAACTGTTATCAGGTGGAAAATTTTGATGAGGTAAGAGCAAAAGATAATGCTCTTGCTTTAATTTCATCTGAGTTGCAATCTAAACGCAGGACTGGTGTGGTAGGAACCGGTGCAATGAGCGATCCATACAATCCTTTTGAAAAGAAATATGGTTTAACAAGAGGAGCGATAGAGTTAATTCATGCTAATGGTTTTGGTATTTCGATTGCTACCAAAAGCGACTTGATCCTAAGAGATATAGATTTATTAAAGTCCATACAAAAGCACTCGCCAGTGATTGTCAAGATTACCATTACCACTGTGAATGATATACTTTGCGGTAAAATAGAGCCTAATGTGGCAAGCTCCTCCAGGAGGTTTTCTGTTATTAGAGAACTTGCAGAGAATGGAATTTTTACAGGGATATTACTTATGCCTATCCTTCCGTTTTTAGAAGATGACGAGTACAATATTAGTGAGATGATTCGTTTAGCACATGAAAATGGAGCTAAGTTTATATATCCTTTGTTTGGAGTAACCTTAAGGCAGAATCAGAGGGAATGGTATTATCAAAAGCTTGATGAGCACTTTCCTGCGCTTCGGCAAAAATACATTCATCAGTTTGGCAACGAATATGAGTGCCATTCACCAAACGCAAAGCCGCTGTGGCACTTGTTTCAAAGACAATGCAGTCAATTTGGGATTCTTTATAAAATGAATGATATTATCAAAAGCTATAAAAAGGGGTATGGAGATAATCAGCTTTTATTATTCTAAAAGCTAAATAAGCTTCTGAAGAACTCAAAGAGAGAGTTTCAAGACATTATTGTTACATTTTCGTCTCAATGAAGAAAAATTATAAATATTGGGAATCCTATAGAAAAAATGAGTATGTGGGGTAATCATGTATTGTGATTTTTGTGGTAAGAAACCTTCTTATAATGCAAAATACTGTCGTTACTGTGGTCAGAAATTAAAAGAATATTTAGGTGATACGCAGCCATTGCCTATTGTCAGTGAAGCAATACTGCATGGTTATAATGCTAAACATCAAATCATGATTGCTGCGCCTGAGCCATGGTATAAATCAATAGTTCCTAAGAAGACAGCAGCCAAGAGATCTAAAGTATGGCAAATTGCATATGATTTATTTGCTTTGGGGGTGCTTGCCGGCCTGATATATATATTAGCAACCTTTAAAACAATTCAGGAGTATCAAGGTATAACGTCACTCTGGGGAATACTCTGGATCGGCTATATATGGTGGAAGCGTTAAGGCCACTCTTTTTTCATCAGAAGAGATAGTCCTTTGTTATGAGAGTATTCTACGCAATACTTTCTTTTTAGATAGTAGAGCACGAAAAGGTGCATACTGTACTTCTTTATATATTTATATTATTATATATACATAAAAAGCTTGTAAGACAAAATGAAGAATAAAGGAGATCATAGTTATGGCTATATTTAATGAAATTAAACCTGAGGAATTTCAACAAAGCCCTTTTAAATTGATAGGAAAAGACTGGATGTTGGTTACTGCCGAAAAAGACGGAAAGCAGAATACCATGACTGCTTCTTGGGGGGGATTTGGTGTTATGTGGGCAAAAAATGTTGCTTACATTGTAATTCGCCCACAACGCTTTACTAAAGAATTTATCGATCAATCCGATACTTTCTCCCTCACTTTTTTTGATGAAAGTTTCAGAAAAACGTTAAGTTATCTTGGAGCAAAATCTGGCAGGGATGAAGATAAAATTGGCAATTCGAATCTGACGGTTCTTCATGCAGATGGCATTCCACTCTTTGAAGAAGCAAGTATAGCGATTCTTTGCAAAAAGTTATATGCACAGGAATATAAGCCTGAATGCTTTATTGAAAAAGATCTTGATGAAAAATGGTACCCAGATAAGGATCATCATACCTTATATATCGCAGAAGTTACTAAAATTCTTATCAAAAAATAACGAATACTAGCTGACATAAAAGCACTGGGCTTTCCAGTGCTTTTATGTATTTCTTATGTTTTTGCTTCAAATCATTTTTATATGTTTTTAATATTTACATTCGTCTTTGGTAAATACTAATCATTAGGAGGGGATCGTATGAAAGAGAAAAAACATTGCAAATCGAAGCGCCATTATAAGAAAATTGCTGCTGCGATTGGCAGTGCTGCTGTTGTCGCGGCTTCCATTATTCCTGGCATAGCGGCAATTCTCCCATTTTCCGGAACCGCGCCAGAGGCATCACCTGTTACGCAAGAAGCTTTACCTCAGCAAGCCGACCAGCTTGCACAAGCTCAACCGTCAGAAGAAGCTGGGGCAAAACAGGTTTTAAACATTACAGCGACTGCATATGCTCCAGGACCTCATGATAACGATCAGTGGGGGAATAAGACTCATATGGGGACACAAGTCAGACCAGGAGTAATTGCGGTAGATCCCAAAATAATCCCCCTTGGTTCTCGGGTTATGATAAAGTATCCTGATGGAACAAAAGAGTATGCGGTAGCAGAGGATACGGGCGGAGCAATTAAAGGGCACCGTATTGACATTGCAAAATGGACTGTGAAAGAAGCCTATCGATTTGGCATTAAACCAGTGAAAGTATATGTGTTGCAGACTCCATCGCAAAACAGTAGAAATCAGGCATAATTCCAAGCCTTTCTTGCTGCACAGCAGAATAATGGGCCTATAGTAACCTTAGTCATACATTTGGCTAAGGTTGTATTTTTTTAGAAATAAGACATTGTCACCTTGTTTTGCAATCTTACATAGAATAGAAAAGAGAGAGCTAGGGATGGGATTTGAAAATCAGAAAGGAGGGCTCTTTTTATGATGATACCAAGTGAGTTACAACTGTTTTTCTGGGTTTTAGGATCTCTTCTGGCGGCCAATATATCGATGATGGCATTCTTTGTGCTATTTGCGAAGTTATCCGAAAGCAAACTAAAAGGAGTGATCCGAAGGATCATTTTGGAGCTGGATGCGCTTGCAGATAATATAGAAAACAGTGAAAAACGAAATCGAGCTATACAGCGAATAAATGAAACATTGGGATGGAAAAGATTTGTGATTCCATCAATACTCATTGGCTGGGTTACTGACATGGAAGTTGCTGATATTCGTAAAATGCAGCAAGACATCGATGCATCCAGTCGAGCAGACACAAGACAAGTAACACTGACAGAGCTGAAGCAACTGGCCTTACAAAGTAAAAAAAATCTTTGGTCAGCAGCTGACGGCATAAATCGGGATGTAAAACTATATCTGCACTGGTCAGCAGGATATTATGGTCAATTCTTTGATGAGTATCATATTAATATTGATCAGGATGGCAGTATCCACGTTACCACGAATGATTTCTCACAAATAAAATCTCATACCTATAAAAGAAATACAGCATCCATTGGTATTTGTTTAGCTTGCGGTTACGGTGCCACGCCAGATAATCTTGGCAGTGAACCGCCGACAGCATTGCAAATCGAATCCATGAGTCAAGTGATCGCTGTGCTGTGTAAGGCATTGGATTTGACAATCGATATTTATCGTGTGATGACTCATGCAGAAGCAGCGAACAATCTTGATGGCCTTAATCCAGGCTATGAAAGTAATGGTTATCCTGATGGCAAATATGGGCCTGGTTTTAGTTGGGAGCGATGGGATTTGTGGTATATACCTGGTGTTGCAAAAGGAGAAGGCGGCAACGTTTTACGTGGAAAAGCAATTTGGTATCAATATAATGGAGTAGGCTTATAAAAGCCTACTCTCAGTTATGTAGGTGCTTTTGAGCAGACAAAAAGTTAATAGTAGGTCAAATCTGTTTTCTTCGTGTATTTTATAAAATTTATGAAAAATGAAAATAGTGAGCAGGAATCTAAACCAGGTGCAACGAAAGAAGAACAATTAGTTTGTTTATTCGATAAACTAATTGTTCTAAATATAGAAACATGATAGAGGATAAATATGAAAACAGCTGATCAAGTGTTAGTAAAACAAATTAATAAAATGATTGTCTTGAATACCATTTATAAAAAAAGACCCATATCTAGAGCCGAAATCGCCAAAGTTACCGGGCTTAATAAGTCAACAGTATCTGCATTAGTGGATGAACTGCTTACGGAAGAGCTGGTTTTAGAAATGGGAGCAGGTGAATCACAAGGCGGGCGAAGGCCCGTTAATCTCTCTATTAATAAAGAGGTTGGCAATATTATTGGTATCGATTTAGGAGTCAATTACATCTTAAGCATTATGACAAACTTTGCAGGAGAAATTATTTGGGAAAAGCGCATTGATTTACAGCATGCCCATAACTCACCAGGGCAAAGAATTGCCGATTTGCAAACCTTAATAGAAGAAATGATAGTGAGTGCATCTCAGACGGTTCGGGGTATTATTGGCATTGGAATTGGCGTTCCGGGTATTGTAAATTATGAGCAGGGACTCATTTTATCGGCACCTAATTTAGGGTGGGAAAATATTGAACTTAGGTCAATGATTGAGCAGAAATTTGGTATCCCGGTATTTATTGATAATGAAGCAAATGCGGGTGCCATTGGGGAAAAATGGTTTGGCGCAGGAAAAAGAGCAGATGAGTTCTTATACATTAGTGCAGGCACGGGAATTGGAGCAGGAATTATTATTAATAATGAACTTTATCGAGGGTCAAAGGGACTGTCAGGTGAAATTGGGCATATGACAGTCTCTCTCGACGGGATACCTTGCTCTTGCGGTAATGCAGGCTGCTTAGAAGAATATGCGTCGGAAAAAGCCTTATTTCGCTATATGAAAGAGTATGCATGTGTGGAAGAATTGACAATTTTTAATATTATCGATAATGCGATTGCAGGGGACGAGGTGTCTCGGAAGGCATTTGAGTACGTAGGTAAATGCCTTGGTATTGGCGTGGCAAATCTGATAAATGCTTTCAATCCTCAACTTGTCATCATTGGAAATAGCCTGCCTTTAGTCGGTGATATTTTGATGAATGAATTGAGGAGAGAGGCTGAGAAACGCTGTTTTGCTTCTAAATATTTTTCGGTGAAAATCCTGCCTTCTCAGCTTAATATGCATGCTTGCGCAATGGGGGCAGCTGCATTGGTCATTTCCAGACTCTATGCGTCACCGGTTTCGTGAATATACTTTTGGCAGCTGCTAACTAAAATATTTAATTTTAGTTAGCAGGAATATGCATGTAAATATCGAATTAGTTTATCTGACCAACAAACAATAAAGATAATAGTGTGAATGTAAGAGAGGTGATACCATTTCGCTATATTTTTTTACTTGGTTAGTTTATCCAAGCAACCAACTTATGTAGAAGTAAGGAAAAAGTTGTCGAATGATCAAAGGGGGGATAAGGCGGAATGAGCTTTTTAGGAGTTGATTTAGGCACATCTTCTGTAAAACTGCTATTACTAAATAAAGCGGGAAGTGTATTACGAACAGTATCAAAAGAGTATCCTGTCTATTATCCTAAGGTCGGTTGGGCGGAACAAAGTCCTATGGATTGGTGGAATGCTGTCCGTGAGGGAATCCAAGAAATTTTGACTGAGCCTCAAAACATACTAAGTAAAGTGGAGGGCATTGGCTTAAGTGGGCAGATGCATGGCTTGGTTCTGCTTGATAAAGACAATCATGTGCTGATGCCGGCCTTATTATGGTGTGACCAACGTACTCAGAAAGAGTGTGAAGAACTCAGTGAAAGATTAGGGGATAAATTGTCGGAATATACAGGTAATAAGGCGTTGACGGGATTTACTGCCCCTAAAGTTTTATGGGTCAGAAAGAATCGCCCAGAGATTTATGAGCAGATCGAGCACGTTTTATTGCCTAAAGACTACATACGCTGGAAATTGACAGGAGAATATGCAACCGATACATCTGACGCATCAGGAACCTTGTTTTTTGATGTGGCTCATCGCTGTTGGTCATCAGAAATGCTGGATATTTTGGGGTTATCAGAGGAAAATTTGCCTACATGCTATGAATCTTATGAAATCACGGGCAGCGTAACAGAGCAAGCTGCACAGGAAACCGGACTTCATAGTGGCACTATCGTTGTCGGTGGCGGTGGTGATCAGGCGAGTGGTGCGGTAGGTACAGGTGTGGTAACGGCTGGTACGGTGTCGGTGGCATTAGGCACCTCGGGCGTGGTCTTTGCCTGTCAGGAGAATTATTCTGTTGACAGCGAAAATCATCTGCACTCTTTTTGTCATGCCAATGGAAAATGGCATGTCATGGGAGTCATGCTATCTGCTGCTTCTTGCTTAAAATGGTGGGTAGAAGAGGTTTGCCAATTCGATGATGCTGGTTATGCTGTGTTGCTGCAAGAAGCAGCAACCGTTCCAGCTGGGAGTGAAGGATTGCTTTTTTTGCCATATCTGATGGGAGAACGCACTCCGTATAGTAATCCAAATGCTAGAGGGACTTTTATCGGGCTGAGTATGACTCATGGTCGAGGTCATATGACTCGAGCTATTTTGGAAGGTGTTGGTTTTGGCCTGCGTGATTCCTTGGAGATTATTCGCGAACAGCATATTCCTATTTATGAGGTTCGTTTGAGCGGAGGTGGAGCCAAAAGTGTTTTATGGCGTCAAATACTGGCTGATATTTTGGCACTGCCCATTCATGTGGTAAATTCGGCAGAAGGACCTGCCTTCGGCGCTGCCATATTGGCTGCAGTGGGGGTTGGGGCATTTTCCGATATGGAGGAGGCGTGCAGTGTGATGATTAAAGCCATGGAACAAACAGAGCCAATTGCAGCTAATTTAGAAAAATATAATTCTTTATATGGGGTTTACCGTCAATTGTATAGTGCCCTTCAAGATTCCTTCGAAAAACTCAGTGTAATCTAAGGGGGGCAGCTGCATACCTGTATATAACAATAGGAGGAGAAACGATGGAGTATTTTAACGGGATAAAAAAAATTACCTATGAGGGAGCTAGATCTAAAAATCCGCTGGCTTTTAAGTATTACAATCCGCAAGAATTGGTGGCGGGCAAAACCATGGAAGAGCACTTGCGGTTTTCAGTTGCTTATTGGCATACATTTACTCATGATGGTTCCGATCCATTCGGCAGTTCCACGATGCTAAGACCTTGGGACAACTATAGAGGAATGGATAGAGCCAAGGCACGAGTGGAAGCAGCCTTTGAATTGTTTGACAAACTGGATGTTCCTTTCTTTGCATTCCATGACCGGGATATTGCTCCGGAAGGTGCGACACTTAAGGAAACAAATGCGAATTTAGATCAGATCATTGCTATGATAAAAGAATATTTGAAGACAAGTAAGGCCAAATTGCTCTGGAATACGGCAAATATGTTTACCCACCCCCGTTTTCTTCATGGTGCGGCTACCACTTGCAATGCAGATGTATTTGCTTACGCAGCTGCTCAGGTGAAAAAAGGGCTGGAAACGGGTAAGGAGTTGGGAGCAGAAAACTACGTATTTTGGGGCGGACGCGAAGGCTACGTAACCTTATTGAATACGGATTTAAAACTGGAACTGGATAATTTGGCGCGATTTTTCTATATGGCGGTGACATATGCCAAAGAAATCGGCTTTACCGGTCAATTCCTAATTGAACCTAAACCGAAAGAACCAACAAAACATCAATATGATTTTGATGCGCAAACGGCCATGGCATTTTTACGAAATTATAATTTACAAGACGATTTTAAGATGAATATTGAAGCAAATCATGCTACGCTTGCCGGCCACACCTTCCAGCATGAATTAAGGATTAGCCGGATCAACGGTATGCTGGGATCCGTTGATGCTAATCAGGGAGATATGCTACTAGGCTGGGATACAGATGAATTTCCCACAGACTTGTATGAAACTACGCTGGTGATGTATGAGATTCTGGAAAACGGGGGGTTGGGTAAGGGCGGTTTGAATTTCGATGCTAAGCCACGTAGGGAATCCTTTGAACCGGATGATCTATTTTATGCCCATATAGCCGGAATGGATACTTTCGCCAGAGGATTAAAAGTTGCTGCTAAACTAAGGGAAGATCAGATATTTGAAAATATACTTGGGGAACGATACAGCAGCTTTAAGGAGGGAATAGGTCTTGCGATTATAGAAGGCAAGGCTGATCTGCATATGCTAGAAGCCTATGCATTGCAAAATAAGCCGATCGTGAATCAATCGGGCCGTCAGGAAAAAATCAAAGGAATCTTAAATCAGTATCTATTAGAAGTGTAATGTTCGGAGAATTGGGGAGATCTTAATAATAGGAGGGAATTGATTGTGTTTAAGAAAAATAGTGTAAGATTATTAATTACGGTATTGGTCTGCATTGCTTCTTTATTCATGATGGTCGGATGTACCAAGCAAGAAACGCCAGCTTCCAAAGATTCTTCTCAGAAGAACAAGTCTGTGAAAATTGGTCTTAGTATGGATGATTTACGGCTGGAAAGATGGCAGCATGACAGAGATATGTTTGTTGCCAAAGCCAAAGAACTGGGTGCAGAAGTGGTTGTCCAGTCAGCTAATGGAGACGATCAGACCCAATTTTCACAATGCGAGAATTTAATATCTCAAGGAGTAGATATCTTAGTCATTATTCCGCACAATGGGGATGTTCTGGCGCCTATTATTGAACAGGCTCATAAGGCTGGCATTAAAGTGCTAAGTTATGACCGCCTAATTACAAAGTCTGATGTAGATTACTATATTTCTTTTGACAATGTAAAGGTCGGTGAATTGCAGGCTAAAGCGATTACTGAGCTGGTACCAAAAGGCAAATATTTTTTAATGGGCGGTTCTCCTGTTGACAATAATGCAAAACTTTTTCGTGAGGGTCAAATGAATATTCTCAAACCATTCATCGCTAAAGGAGATATCCTGATCATTGGTGATCAGTGGGTAAAAGATTGGCTGCCGGAAGAAGCTCTTAAGATCATGGAGAATGCATTGACGGCTAACAATAATAAGATTGATGCTGTGGTGGCTTCTAATGACAGTACTGCTGGCGGTGCTGTGCAGGCTCTAGGTGCACAAAATTTAGCAGGGAAAGTGCCTATATCCGGACAGGATGCTGAATTGGCTAGCTGCCAGAGAATCGTAGAAGGAACACAGACCATGACCGTCTACAAACCTATTAAACTTCTAGCACCTTCAGCAGCGGAAATTGCGGTGAAAATTGTCAAAGGAGATCAGATCAAAACAGATGGCGTAGTCAATAACGGCAGTAAAGATGTTCCCTCTATTCTCTTGACGCCTATAGCTGTCGATGCCAAAAATATGGCAGATACGGTTATTAAAGACGCTTATAATAAATTGGAGGATGTATACAAAAACGTTCCTAAAGACAAATGGCCTAAGTAATCACTCAAATTGCAGGTGGGGCTGTATCCCACCTGCTCAATTTAAATATGAGGGGATAAAAATGGACGATTTGATTTTAGAGATGAAGGGAATTATCAAAGAATTTTCGGGTGTTAGAGCGCTAAATGAGGTATCTTTTGCTGTAAAAAAGGGTGAGATACATGCTTTATGTGGTGAAAATGGTGCCGGTAAATCGACATTAATGAAAATATTGAGCGGTGTGTACCCCCACGGCTCTTATCAGGGTGATATTATTTTTGATCAGGAAAAGATGATAATTCGTAACATAGCTGATGCGGAAAGAGCCGGTATTGCAATCATTCATCAAGAATTGGCTTTATTTAAGGAACTTCCCGTATATGAAAATATTTTTATTGGTAACGAAATTAGCTCTTACGGGCGCATTCATATACCGGCAATGCTGTCAAAAACGCAAGAACTTTTAAGTGAAATGAGGCTGGATGTCAATCCTTACACACTGATAAAACAATTGGGAACAGGGCAGCAGCAATTGATTGAAATTGTCAAAGCGTTAGCGAAAAATGCTACTTTGCTTATTTTAGATGAGCCTACCGCTTCCTTATCCGAGGGAGAAGTAGAGATTCTCATGGATATTTTGGGACGCTTGAAGGTTAAGGGTGTTACTTGTATTTACATATCGCATAAATTAGATGAGGTCCTCCAGCTAGCGGATACAGTGACCGTTATTCGTGATGGACGTTCAATAGGTTCTAAAGCAGCTTCTACGCTAACGAAGGAAAAGATTGTAGAAATGATGGTAGGGCGGGAAATTACTGATTTATATCCCAAGGAGGTACACAGTACAGAGCAAGAGATTTTTGCGGTTAGAAATTATACGGTTTATGATGTAAGTGATCCAAGTAGAAAGTTAGTCGATAATGCTAATTTTTCTTTAAAACGAGGTGAAATTTTAGGATTTGCCGGTTTGGTAGGTGCCGGCCGTACGGAACTAGTATCATCAATCTATGGTTTTTATGATGGAAAATGTGATGGTGAGGTTTATTTGGAAGGGAATCGTTTATCCATTCACCATCCTAATGATTCATTGCAGCAAGGCATTGCCATGCTGCCTGAAGATCGTAAGCGCCATGGTATCATTGAGATCATGTCTGTTAGGGAAAATATGACACTGGCTACTATTGAGAAATATCGGTTGGCTATGGATCGTATTGATGATGGTCAGGAACTAAGCGATGTAAACGATTATATGGCAAAGCTAAAGATAAAAACATCCGGCCTGGATACTTGTATTAAAAACCTAAGTGGCGGTAATCAGCAAAAGGTTGTGCTGGCAAAATATTTGCTGCGTAAATTGAAAGTACTGATCTTGGATGAGCCAACCCGCGGCATTGATGTTGGTGCAAAATATGAAATTTATAACCTGATGAACCGATTGGCTGCAGATGGCATTGGTATTATTATGATCTCTTCGGATTTGCCGGAAGTCCTGGGAATATCTGATCGAATACTGGTCATGAATGAAGGGCGGATAAAAGGTGAATTTTTGAACCATGAAAATTTGGATCAGGAACAAATAATGCATTGTGCTGTAGGAGGGGTTACTGCGTGGCAGCGGAGCTGAAGAAAAAGGCAGTTGGGATGAGCAGTGAAAAAAAAATATCCTTTACGTCCATGTTTCATTTTGACGTAAAGACATATACTATGATTTTAGCATTAGTGTCGATTTGGGTTATATTTAGCATGACGACAAACGGAGATTTTCTAACCTCTAGAAACTTGTCTAACTTATTTCGGCAAATGTCCATTACGGGTATTTTATCTATCGGTATGGTTTTTATTATCATTGCTGGACATATTGATCTGTCCGTTGGGTCGCTTATGGGACTATTAGGAGGTATTACAGCCGTTCTTAATGTCTGGCTCAAAATGGATGGAATTTTAGCGATTGGGATTACTCTCATCCTTGGTTTGTTAATTGGTATTTTTAATGGCTGGCTAATTGCTTACAAAAAAATACCAGCGTTTATTGTCACTCTAGGAGGCATGCTGGTATTTAGAGGTATATTAGTAGGTATGACGAAAGGAACTACCGTTGCGTCTCTTGATCCAAGTATTCGCTTTGCGGGGAATGCATATCTAGCTAATGAAATTGGATTTTTATTAGGTATAATCGCAGTTGCCGTTCTTATTTATAACGCTCTTTCCGTTCGAAAACTTCATGCTCAATACGGTTTGGCAATTCCGCCAATGTCTGCTGAAATAGTAAAAATTGTTTTTTCCGCCGTAATAATTGGTATACTTGTTACTATTCTTAACTCTTACCAAGGGTTCCCCGTGCCAGTACTCATTCTGGCAATCATGGCTGTGGCCTTTTCTTACGTTTTGACTAAAACCGTATTTGGCCGCCGAGTGTATGCAATTGGCGGCAATGCAGAGGCGGCTAAATTATCGGGTGTCAATGTTACGAAAATGACATTGAGTATATTTGCCATTAATGGTTTATTGGTTTCCATTGCCGGAATACTGCTTTGTTCTCGCTTGAATGCAGCTTCGGTAGCAGCTGGGCAAAATGCTGAAATGGATGCTATTGCGGCTTGTGTCATTGGGGGAGCCAGTCTAATGGGCGGTGTAGGCAGCGTCGGTGGTGCGATTGTTGGTGCGCTGGTAATGGCAAGCCTAGATAATGGCATGAGTATGTTAAATATCGAAACCTTTTGGCAGTTTATTGTGAAAGGGTCGATATTGATACTAGCTGTTTGGGTAGATATTGCTACAAAAAATAAGCGGTAGCGTATGAAGCAAAGAATGATACGAAGTAACGTATAAATGGCAGCGGGAATGTTGAACAAGAGAGCACAGAGGACACTGTGGGAGGGCTTTATCTATCTCTTCTCAGCATTTTCTGTGCTCTCTGGCCTTAAACTCAGCGCATTAGTTTTTCGAGGAGTTTATTCGTTACCGCTTGCTTTAGTTCTTCCTTGGAAACAGGAATATCCTGTTGTTTCAGTCTTTCTAACGCTTCTTGGCTAAGCTGTTCGGGATAGATAGTTCCATAAGCCGTTTGAATTGCAATTCCAGAAATATCCGTAGTCGTTCCTTTCTTTACAAATAAGCCTGTCATCTTCTGAAAGGCGATGCCGTAGGTTTTGCCATCGTAGATACTAAAGTTTCCTCTAGTAACTGCCGTATCACCTTTACCGCTGACGTGACCGTTAAAAGCGAGAGGACCTTGAACATCTTTATCTGTTAATTGTGAACTAGTAAGGCCTTGTCCGTTTACATCTAGTTCATAACTTTGATCTTCTGTCATTACCGTTCCACTAGCAGCTATATTTCCCTGATAGACTGTGCCTTGTACCTGCTGCAGCAATACTTTAGCGTCAGTATAACGAAAGTTTCCTGTAATGCCGTTGACTGCCATACTGCTGAAACTAATCTGAGGTAGGCTGAAATTGCCTGTGATTTGCGGTTGTGCAACGGATCCGGCAATTTGCACTTGCAAGGCTAGCGGACGCATTGCAGTTATTCCCGAGACAAAAGCGGCGGGATCAGCATCCGGTAAAGTCAAAGAAAAATCAAGGACGGCCATACCATCAACCCAGGAAATAGTGCCTTGACCTTGTGCCGGCTGACCAGAAATCAATAGGCTTACATCTTCGAAACGCATTCCTGTTTCATTACTGCTGAACTTTCCATGGCCTTGTTGAATTCCCACTTTACCATTTAATTTCAGATCAGAAAAACTGCCTTCTGCCTGATAGTGGAGGGTTCCTTTAGTGTCCTGTTTTACGGTAATCTGTAATGGCTGTATTGTGCCTGCTTCCAGAGAATAGGATGTATCGGCAAAAAGCTCTTTAAATTTAACTACATCAAGAGTATCAATTTGGATGTTAAAATCTCCGGGAAGGTTTTCTCCCCACTGTCCATTTACGTTTACTTGGCTTTGATCCGCTTTGCCTTTTAGAGAAATTGTCATTTCTGGGCTGTTCTGCCAGTCAATGATACCCGTTGCATTTTCTAATACCTGAGAAAATAAGGCCGTTTCAATATGTATTTTTCCGTCTTCTAACTCAACTTTACTGCGAAAGGACGTTGACTCATCTTGTTCCTTTTTTAATAAATCATCCCAGTTAAAATGGTTATTCGCTTGTTTGAGCCATAGTTCCCCACGTTCTAATGTTACTGTTTCAATTTTAGGAAGTCCTAGGCTGCCTCCGGTCAAGTCAGACCAGCGATATTGCATTTTGATGACTGGTACCTGGGCTAAAAGAACACCCTGTTGATCATAGAGAGAGACATCTTGAATTTTTATACGCCCAGACAATGACAAATCGACGCTTCCTACAGTCAACTGCCCGTTGAGTTGCTGGCTGACTCGCAAAAGAAGGGTGTCTTGTATATCCTGCCTAATTTTAACCGCAAATACCTGCCAAAGAACAAGCAATGTGCAAATTATACTTAGTGTGATGAATGTGAGTCGCTTATGTGATGCTATCCAATCTTTCATGTAGCCCCCTTCGGCGTTATGTTTGCCTTTTTAATGAAATATCATAAAATTTTAATTCTTGTTTTTTCCCCATAATCCTTTTTCCTTCTTATTACAGAAGGCGGAATAACTAAGAGCGTTTGAAAAGGATGGAAAATAACAAATCCTCTAAAGAGTGCAAAGAGAGGTATTAAAGGTAAGAAGTCTGTGGACTAGCAGGTAATGAGGAGGTATGATGCTATAGGAATATCATCCTATTATTTCTAGAAAATAAAAATAACGTTACATGTTAAAAAAACAAAATAAAATCAAAAAAATAGTAGGAAGGTATTTACAATAAGAAGAGAGTATCATAATATTAAAGATAACAATTTTCATTTTCAATACAATGAAAATACAAAAGGTTATAATTGCGAGATTTATAAATCGGGATTAAATTCAATGTTAAATGAACTTGATTATCATTATAAAAATAAAAAAATTCCGTTATGATATGTATTTATGACTAAACGGAAAGTGAGGTATAAATTTGATAATGTCTTATAAGAGTAGTTGGAATAAAGCAATTGCTTTATCTATTTTTTTACATATCTTTCTTTGGGTAACAACGGGTTATTTGGCTTTTCGAGAGCAAGATGTTCCTTTTGCTGATGAAAAGGTGATGGAATTAAGTTTAATCGATGTCCCTGGTGATGATACGGCAGAGGCGGAGCCGCAGATTGCAGCAGCAGCGCCTCTGCCGGAGATTCCGATTGAACCGGAGATTCCTCCAGAGCCCCAGCCTCCAATTGTTGAAGATGATATAGCAGAAAAAGTAGTAGAACCTATCAAGATACCAGATGCGAAAGAAGGGGCTGTTATTTCGCCTGATCAAGCAAATTCAGGTGGAAAAAAAACTGGATTTGGAACACCGCCAATTGTATTAGTTAAAGTTGATCCTGTGAATCCTCCAGAGATGAAAGAAGTTGGACGTAAGGTTAATGTTGTGCTGCGCATGCAGATTTTAAAGAATGGATTGCCAGGCAAAGTGGCAATCGCAGTTCCGTCTGGCTATAAAAGTATTAATGACGCTGCAATCGCCGCAGCTAAGAAATGGAAATTTGAACCTGCAAAAGATAATGAAGGAAAGCCAATCGTTTGTCTTACCATATTAACAATTCCCTTTGCAATAGAATAGTGACTTTACGAAAATCCACATCTTGACAATACGTATATTTAGCAGTATTATTTTCAAGTGAGAATGATTATATATATCATCGTTGAAAATATTTCCATATTTCGTATTTGAGATCGCTAAACTTTAATTCATTGTAGAATGTTTCATTTTATTAAATGATAATGGATTTTATTATCGACTAATAAAATGATGATAGAAGGAGGTGAAAATATGCGTAAATGGTTACTCGTTGTTATTATGGCATTTATAGTAGTTAGTCAGGGAATGGTTTTTGCAGCACCTAAGTGGGATGCTGTCGTTGATAAAATAGAAAAAACGATGGATCAGTCTCTAACCGTATATAAAAGTGGAGACACAGCTGGGGCGAAAAAAATAGTAAATGATGCGTATTATGGGATGTATGAAAAAGATGGCTTGGAGAAGGCAGTAAATTCAACTGTTTCCGCTAAAAGGGCCAACTTAACGGAATATAAGTTCAGCACTATTAAAAAATTAATGACCAATCAAGCGCCTGAAGCAGATGTCAAAAAGCAGATGAAAGAGCTAATTGGGATGATGCGTGAAGACATTGCTCAAATGGACGGCGGTGGTAAACAAAGCAGTTCTATGGCAACTTTTTGGCCAGCCTTTCTGATCATGGTTCGTGAAGGCGCGGAAGCAATTTTGGTTATTGGTGCTATTATTGCTTATCTGATTAAGTCTGGAAATAGTGAAAAAACACAAGTCATTTATAATTACTCTGGAGCTGCTATCGTAGCGAGTTTTTTAACAGCTATTTTATTCCGCTCTGTGATTAATCTCAGTGGTGCCAGCCAAGAAATTATGGAAGGTATGACGATGCTGGTAGCGGTGTTTGTACTTTTGTCTGTTGGACATTGGATGAGCAGTAAGTCGGATGAAAAATCATGGGGCAATTATATTGAAGGCAAGGTTCAAAGTTCTTTGACCAAAAACAACACTTTTTCCTTGGGAGTTGCTGCTTTTTTAGCTGTATATCGTGAGGGGGCTGAAGTCGTTTTGTTTTATCAGGCATTATTTAATGATGCCGGTGATGATATGCAAATGATTTGGTTAGGATTTGGTGCAGGATGTCTTGCTTTAGTAGTAATTTTTGCAGTGGTCCGCTATGGTAGTGTGAGAATTCCATTGAAACCTTTTTTTCAGGGAACTAGTATTTTAATGTTTATTTTAGCAATTAGTTTTGCTGGTGGTGGAGTGAAAGAACTACAGGAAGGAGGTTTAATTGGGGTTACGCTTCTTGAGGGGATGCCCATGTTTGATCTTTTGGGAATCTATCCGACTGTAGAGACTCTATTACCACAACTCTTTCTTATATTAATGGTTGCTGGAAATGTCATGTATCAAAAAAGAAAAAAAATTAGGGAGGTCGTATCATGAATTTGAAAAAGTTTTTATCAATGACTTTTGTTAGCTTAGCAGTATTGGTGTTAACAGTAGGACAATCTTTTGCAGCTGGGTTCCAGGAATATCCTATCGGTGATGATATCGAAGTACCGGAAGCAGGGTTTAAAGTGGCTCTAGTTTATTTTCAGCCAGTAGCAATGGAACCAGCAGGTATGGGATTGACTCCTGATAAGTCAGATATTCATCTGGAAACAGATATTGCTGCTATTGAAGGAAATAATACCGGTTATGGCGTTGCTGAATTTATTCCTAACTTAACTGTACATTATAAATTAACTAAAAAGAGCACTGGCGAAGTGATTGAAGGTACTCTTATGCCGATGAATGCTAGTGATGGACCACATTATGGTGCAAACATCAAAATGAAGGGTGCCGGTACATACGATGCAGCCTTTACAATTGAGAGTCCAAATCGCCAAAATTACTTGCTGCATGTGGATAAAGAAACAGGTGTTGAAGGACGTTTCTGGACCAAACCAGTAGTTCTACATTGGGATTTCGATTATATTCCTAGAAGTTGGTAAATAAAAGACTAGCGGTCCGGGATGATTTCCCGGACCGTTTTATAGTTTAAGAATTTCATGGTCTTCCTATTTTTGCACACAGAGAAAATATTCTAGGGTGTGCTTTGTCACTTTATAGTTACAAGGAATGCTAAAGCTATTCTTTTTAGTCTGTTTAGAAAACTAAAATGAAAGGAGAAAAATATGCTGCAAAGTATACTGCAAAACATGATCCCGGCTATGCAAAATTTAGCCATTGCTTTTATCCCCTTAGCCATGCTGTTGGCTTTGGCTAGTAAAGATGAGACGGGAACTTTTAAAAAGTTGGTTAGGCGCGGGATCTTTTGGGGAATCATGGGGGCCGCTTTTATCGCAACTGTCAAGTTAGGCACAAAAGCCGTAAAACGGGAAGTGTATGAAGGTTTAGTTCTTGTGCTGGGGCTAATTGGCGAAATGTCACTGCTGAGCTTTCTTTGGTGGAATGTTAGACAAGGGATTTCTGTTGATAAATATAAGTTGGCAGGTAGTGCTTCTTGTATTGTTGCTGCTGCCCTGCTGCTGTATCATGGATTGGATTTTATTCTTTTTCCGATTGAGATGATTACCTTTACAAATGAGATAATCAGCTTAGAGTTCCTTATGAAAATGATTGGATTTTTATTAGGAGGGCTTTTGACCTGGTTGACTGGACTGGCAATTGTCCGGGCTGCAAGTCTTTTGTCTGCCCAGAAGATTATTGCTATTTTTGCGGCACAACTTTTAGTGGTTATGGCAAAGCAAGCTCTTATTGTCGTCCAAATCATGGCCGTAAGAAAAATCTTCTTGACCACGAAACAAATGACACCGATTATAGGGCCCTTAATTAATCATCAGGTTTGGTTCTTATATGCACTGCTTACAGTTACATTGCTTTTGACAGCGGTGTTGATTTTGCAGCGCAAGCCGGAGAAGCCTATGGGGCTTAATCCTGCTCAATATAGAAAAATACTAATGCAGACTCGCAAAAAGATGCGCTGGAGCGGAGCATTAGCTTTAGGTGTATGTACCATGTTTCTGCTTTCAACCGTTGGTATGGCTTATGCCGATGAAAAAGTTGAAATTGTTCCGGCTGTAGCGGTAGTCGCCGAAGGTGAGCAAGTCCGTATTCCCTTGGAAAAAGTTGATGATGGCCATTTGCACCGCTTTTCTTATCGTTCATCAACAGGTGAAATCGTACGGTTTATCGTGATCAAAAAGAGTGGTTCGGCGTACGGTGTTGGATTGGATGCTTGTGAAATTTGCGGACCAACAGGTTATTTTGAACGGGATAATCAGGTGATTTGCATGTTATGCGATGTTGTAATGAATACAGCAACTATTGGTTTTAAAGGCGGGTGTAATCCAATTCCGCTGGCATACAAGGTAAGTGAAGGAAAAATGATCGTACCTTTAGAGGCTTTAGAGCAAGAAAAGGGACGATTTAAGTAAAGGAGGATGTATCATGTTTTGGGAGATGCTGAAAGGAGCTCTTGTTAGGCAGAGCCGAAAAATGTTCATGGTAGCTCTTACCATAGCATTGGGCGTTTCGTTGACAACAGCCATGCTGAATGTAATGCTTGATGTAGGCGATAAGGTAAATCGGGAACTGAAAGCGTATGGAGCAAACATTACAGTGATTCCTCGGGCAGCATCAGTCTTACGCGATGTTTATGGAATAGAAGCCAGCTCTGGAAAAACAGGGCAGTATCTGCAGGAAGCTGATGTTGGTAAGTTAAAAACAATTTTTTGGGCTAATAATATTGTTGCATTTTCTCCTTTACTCGAAACCAAGGCTACCGTTGGTTCTGATGACATAACCGTAGTAGGTACCTGGTTTAATCGACAATTGGAACTGCCTACGGGGGAAGTTGTGGCAACAGGGATCAAAGAGCTGAAATCCTGGTGGACAGTTGAGGGGAATTGGATTAATGATGCTGACATTAAGGGAGCAATGGTTGGGTCTACTTTAGCTCGGAAATTAAATCTTCGTATCGGTGATTCAGTCGAGGTTGCCTTGCCTGGAGGTGTTCAGCGAGAGACTTTAACTGTGCAAGGTATTTTTAATAGCGGTGGTGCTGAAGATGATCAAATCTTTGTGACCCTGCCTTTTGTCCAGCAAGGACTAAATCTGCCAGGTAAAATTGGCAAAATAGAAGTAAGCGCTATCACAACACCAGAAAATGAATTAGCCCGCAAAGCTGCCCATGATCCCAAAAGTCTTTCATTGAAAGAATGGGAAACCTGGTATTGTACAGCTTATGTAAGCTCAATTGCTTATCAAATTGAAGAAGCCGTTGGCGATTCTCGTGCCAAGCCAGTACGACAGGTAGCTGAATCAGAGGGAACCATTCTGCAAAAGACTCAGCTGTTAATGCTGCTGATCACAGGGCTTAGCTTAGCTGGATCAGCCCTCGGAATCTCCAATCTTTTAATGGCTAATATTATGGAACGCAGTCGGGAGTTTGGTTTGCTGAAAGCACTTGGTGCAACAGATCGAGATGTTTTATTGCTAACTCTCACGGAAATTATGACGACTGGCTTATTTGGTGGTATTGCTGGCTATTTCTTAGGCTTAGGATTTGCCCAAATTATTGGTCATAATGTATTTGGCACAGCAGTTGCAATTAATGCGATGGTTATTCCTTGGGTCATTATTTCAGTAATTCTGATTACTTTGGTCGGTAGCCTTCCGGCTATGCGAATGCTTTTATCGCTGCGTCCGGCAGCAGTACTTCATGGCAGGTGACAAAGATGACAAAATATTCAATGTACACGAAGATGATATGGAACGCCTTACTTCGTCGGCGATCTCGCATGTTGATTGCGTTATTGGCTGTAGCAATTGGCGCGACGGTTGTATCTGGTCTTGTTACTATTTATTACGATGTTCCTAGGCAAATGGGCAGGGAGTTTCGCTCCTATGGTGCTAATTTATTGTTAACACCTGCTGGTGATCAGCAAGTGATGATGCAAAACCTGGTTGCCAATGCAACTGCGCTTTTGCCGTCCGATAAGCTAATTGGCATTGCACCGTATTTGTATGACCGAATTAAACTGAATGAGCAGCCTTTTCTAGTTGCAGGTACGAGTTTCCAGGCGGTAAAGAAAGTAAGTCCATATTGGCAGATTCGTGGTGAGTGGCCAGCAGATCAGTCTGAAGATATCGTGATTGGTGCGGAAGTGGCAGAACGATTAGAAATTGAGCCGGGGCAGCAAGTGACTCTGGCTGTAGCTGGCAGCGAAGCTGAGAAAAAGGTGAAAGTTGCTGGTAT
This sequence comes from Pelosinus propionicus DSM 13327, assembly GCF_900114615.1. Lineage (GTDB taxonomy): Bacteria > Bacillota > Negativicutes > DSM-13327 > DSM-13327 > Pelosinus > Pelosinus propionicus. Next base: position 26,336 of record NZ_FOTS01000030.1, read on the forward strand.
TCTGCGAACAGGAGGATCGGAAGAAAATTTTATTTTTCTTGATCTTACCTTGCTTCAACAAATGTTAAAGAAGGAAGGTGTGATTAGCATTGCTCAGGTCAGTATTACGGCTAATGAGACAGAGCTAAACACTCTAACACAGCAAATTGGGGAGAAGGTTCCCGGTATGGAGCCGCGCCTAGTGAAACAAGTGACTCAATCGGAACAGACCGTTCTTGGAAAACTGCAAGCGCTGGTTTATTTAGTAACAATTGTAGTATTGCTGCTTACTTTAATTTGCGTAGCTACAACGATGATGGCAGTTGTTACAGAGCGCCGTAAAGAGATTGGTTTGAAGAAAGCACTGGGGGCGGAAAATCGCAGTATTATCTTTGAGTTTTTAGGGGAAGGTTTAGCATTAGGAGCCTTAGGCGGCCTGCTGGGGACTGTGTTAGGATTCTTTTTTGCTCAAGCGGTAAGTGTCAACGTTTTTGGCAGGATGATTTCATTTCAGCCATTGATTGCGCTTTTAGCATTGGTTGTTTCTATAGCAGTTACTGGATTAGCATGCCTAGTCCCAGTAAAAATTGCAACGGAAGTTGAACCAGCGATTGTACTTAGAGGCGAGTAGAGGAGGTTAATGGATATGAGTTTACTAGAATTGCATGATGTATCGATGATTTATGGGAGTGTGAAAGCTCTTCAAGGAATTGATTTAACAGTAGAAAAAGGCGAATGGCTGGCACTGATGGGACCATCCGGGTCTGGTAAAACGACCCTAATGAATATAATCGGTTGTATGGATAAAGCGTCAACGGGATCTATTGTTTTAGATGGTGTAGACTTTACCGATGTTACTGCAGGGAACTTGACAATGCTCAGGAGAGATAAAATTGGACTGGTGTTTCAGCAGTTTCATCTGATTCCTTATTTAACAGCAGTAGAAAATTTAATGGTAGCTCAATATTATCACAGTATGCCTGACGAACAAGAAGCGTTATTGGCTTTAGAGCGAGTAGGACTTAAAGAAAGGGCTCGTCATTTGCCTAGTCAGCTTTCCGGCGGCGAACAGCAAAGGGTATGTATTGCTCGCGCTCTAATTAACTATCCTATGTTGATTCTAGCTGATGAACCAACGGGTAATTTGGATGAAACCAATGCCAAACTTGTATTAGAATTCTTTCAGCAGCTTCATCGTGAAGGGCACACCATTATTATGGTTACTCATGATCCGAAAGTTGCCGAGCTGGCTGAACGGTGCATCGTCTTGGAGCATGGCCGCATAGCAAATCGGAAGGATCGTAGAATTGTGTGCAGGGAGGAAGAAGTTTCATGAAAAAAAGATGGTTGTCCATAGCAGCAGCAGGTGCCTTAGTTGGCCTTCTCCTTGCTGGCTGCAGTAGTCAAAAAGCAAATAATGTGCACAGTGACAGTAATCATAGTGAGCATAACCACAGTTATAAGGATGGCACCTATACGGCTAAAAGCAGCCCTGATGAGCGAGGAGCAGTAGGTGAAATAACTCTTACGATTCAACAGGGAAAAATCGCCAAGGCCGACTATCGAGGAATTCAAAAAGATGGTAAGGTTAAGGATATAGATTACGGAAAGACAAGCGGGAAAATTGAAAATCCTGAATTCTATCAAAAAGCGCAGCAAGGAGTAAAAGGGGCAGCGACCTATGGACCTAAGCTGATCGAAACGCAAAATGTGGATCGTGTAGATTCTATTTCCGGGGCAACTGTTTCTCATAAGCAATTTATTGAAGCTGTAAAAATAGCATTAGATCAGGCAAAATGAGTACTCTATTTAATAAAATAAGCGGAGAAAATCGTTTTACGATTTTCTCCGCTTATTTTATTTGATGAAAGTAACCTCATCTGCTATTGCAGGCAACAGCAGATGGGAAATGTTTTTATTATTGAACTGTTACCCAGAGTTCACTAGCTCGTTTTATTTCTGTGGTGTTGGGAATTATGGTAAGTTTACCTTTGCCTGGAGCTATAGCTGTAAATATAGCTTTACCCGTCTCTGGACCACCTGTTTCTTGTTTTAGTATATCTCCAAAGAAGTATTCACCTGATGAGGTAAATCGTGTATTCTGAGTAAGACCTGGTGCTGGTTCAAGGATTAATTTTTGCCCTACCTTTAACATTAAATTATTAGCAGATAACTGTACTTTTTCATTATCATTGTAGTTATAGACAACCTTAATATCTTTCAGGTCGTTTACTGGTTTTGTAGGAGATGGTGGCGTTGTTGGAGCTGCAGGAGTCGTTGGAGAGGGAGTGGGATCAACAGGAGTAACTGGGTTAAGATTTGTGCATCCTCCCAGAAAAAATGCCGCTGATAGGAATAAGCCTATAGTAAGATTGATCCATTTTCGATCTTGCATACTTTTCATAAGAACCTCCCATTGTCATTACAGTAGATTATCTATAGATTTTCCTAAGATGATAAAAATATGCAAATTTTTTAAGAGTATTTGATGTTTTAAGAAGGTGATTTGAATAGCGGGTATTATAATGATATTACTATTAAATTGCTTAAATTAAAATTTTGACTTCTATATAAAACAGGCAGGGGATTAGAAATGAAGGAAGAATGTATATTAATGTAGGTATTTAACAGCTTGGCACAAATCAAATCTTTTCTTAAATAAGTGGAGAAAGTATAAAATTCCAACATTTCTGTCATTGCGAACAGAGTGAAGCAATCCTTTTTTAGAGATTGCTTCACTCTGTTCGCAATGACAAAAGAAGATGCGGTATCAGAAGGAGGATAATTATGGTTCGCTTTGGTGTAGTAGGTACGAGTCGAATTGTTGATGAATTCATTCGGTGTGCTAAGCTGCATAGTGAATTTTCCTTGAATGCTGTTTATTCCAGAACAAAAGAGCAGGGGCGAATTTTCGCAGAACGTCATGGGATAAAAAATCGATTTATTAGTTTAGAGGAGATGGCCCAGAGCGATCAGATTGACGCAGTATACATAGCGAGTCCTAATTCGTTACATGCTGAGCAGGCTGTACTATTCATGTATTATGGCAAGCATGTTCTTTGTGAAAAACCCATTGCGTCTAACCGCAGGGAATTATCCATGATGGTAGAGTCTGCAAGGCATCATCAGGTATTATTAATGGAGGCAATGAAAAGCACTTTTTTGCCAAATTTTCAGGCTGTTAAACAAAATCTCCATAAAATCGGTGCAGTGAGAAAATTCTTCTCAAACTTTTGTCAATATTCATCCAGATATGATGCCTATAAAATGGGAGAAATACCAAATGCTTTTAATCCTGTGCTATCGAATGGATCGATCATGGATATTGGTGTTTACTGTATTTATCCTGCTATCTATCTTTTCGGCAAGCCAAAGAAGGTAATAGCGAATGGGATACTGTTAGACTCTGGTGTTGATGGTGCAGGCAGTATTGTTCTTCATTATTCTGATAAGGAAGTTATCATATCTCATTCGAAGATTACCAATTCCCAAGTCAGCAATGAAATACAGGGAGAAGAAGGCAGCATTGTAATTGATAAAATATCGACACCCAAAATGGTAAAGATCTTTTATAACAACGGCTCAAGTGAGGATATTGGACAAGAACAGTGCAATGATTTTATGTATTATGAGGTAAAAGAATTTATCCATTTAATAAACAAACATAAAATAGAGTCAAATATTAATTCCTTGCAGCTATCCTTAGATGTAATGGAAGTCATAGATGAGTGCAGAAAGCAAATCGGCATCGCCTTTCCAGCAGATATGTAGAAATATAGGTATGGCTAAATACAATTGCAGCGTTATTTGCTAAAAATGGCGAATACATTGGTTTTTGGCGTATGTCTTGCCTTTACAGTTTTACATATTTCATATATATTATGTCTTATACCCTTGTAACGCAATTATCTAAGTATCTCTAGTATAATAGAAGAGAATGATGGAGGTGAAAGGTATGGCTATAAAAACCATTGGAAAGCATTGTAAAGGCTGTGGAGTTTGTGTAACTTTCTGTCCTAAGCAAGTATTAGGGTTAGATGCTCTAGGAAAAATTACAATTGTCGATGAATCAAAATGTATTACCTGTAAACAATGTGAAATGCGTTGTCCTGACTATGCAATATTTGTAGAAAAAAAATAGGGGAGTGATTTATAAGTGGCAAAGGTACTGCTCTTGCAAGGAAATCAAGCTTGTGCTGAAGGTGCGATCGCTGCGGGTGTTACGTTTTTCGCAGGTTATCCGATTACACCATCAACGGAAATTGCTGAGATAATGGCAAAACGCCTGCCAGAAGTTGGCGGCAAATTTATTCAAATGGAAGATGAGATTGCAGGTATTGGAGCAATTGTTGGGGCTTCTCTGACTGGCAAAAAAGTGTTGACTGCTACAAGCGGTCCTGGTTTTTCTTTAAAGCAAGAATTTATTGGATATGCAACGATTGCAGAAGTTCCGATTGTAATCGCTAATGTACAGCGGGTAGGTCCAAGTACGGGACAACCGACAGCCCCTGCTCAAGGAGATATGATGCAGGCAAGATGGGGAACTCATGGGGATCATCCTGTGATTGCCTTGACTCCAGCAAGTGTGCCAGAGTGCTTTACTTTGACCATTAAGGCTTATGAACTATCAGAAAAATATCGCATGCCTGTCCTATTAATGCTAGATGAAATCATTGGGCACATGCGTGAAAAAATAGAGATTCCTGATTATGATACTATTGAAAAACCTGTCCGCAAGGGTCCAAGAGTTGGACCTAGTGAGTTTAAAGCCTATGAGCCCGATAGTGATGGAGTTCCTCCTATGGCGGATTTCGGTACAGGCTATCGCTATCATGTAACTGGTTTAGTACATGATGAAACAGGTTTCCCTAATGGGTCTGCCGCAGCTACAGAAAAGCTTCTTAAAAGGCTGCATGACAAGGTAGAACGTGATATTGATAAAATCACGATGTATGAAGAATATAAATTGGATGATGCCGAAATTGCGATTGTGACCTATGGGGGAACAGCGCGTTCTGCATATGCAGCAATTGATATGGCTCGTGAAGAAGGTATTAAGGTTGGCATGTTCCGTCTAATTTCCGTATGGCCTTTCCCTGAAAAAGAAATTGCGCAATTAGCTGAAAAAGTGAAAGTGATTGTTGTTCCTGAGCTGAACTACGGTCAAATGGTGGGGGAAGTCAAAAAAGCTGCGGAAGGCAAAGTGCCAGTAAAACCAATGTCCAAATATGACTCTGAGCCAATTTCACCAAAAGAATTATTAGCATTTGTGAAAAATCTTTAATTTAGGGAGGTACAATAGATTGGAAAAATTAATTGAAAAATACTATCGCCCTCGCTTGCCGCATATTTGGTGTCCAGGCTGTGGCAATGGTATTGTTACCAGTTCTATTATAAAAGCGATTGATAAACTAGGACTTGACCAGGATAAGACTGTAATAGTCTCCGGTATCGGCTGTTCTTCAAGAGCATCAGGCTATTTGAATTTTGATACGGTTCATTCGCTGCATGGCCGTGCTTTGCCTGTAGCTACGGGGATTAAACTAGCTGATCCTGAATTAAATGTAATTGTTATTACTGGTGATGGAGACGGTACTGCTATTGGAGGAAATCATTTCATTCACACTGCTCGCCGTAACATTAATTTAACGGTTATCTTATTTAATAACAACATTTATGGCATGACAGGCGGTCAATATTCACCACTGACGCCAACCGATAGTAAAGCAACAACTGCACCTTATGGCACCTTAGAACGTGCTTTTGATATAGCAGAATTGGCAAAGGCTGCTGGTGCTACCTACGTAGCTCGTGGTACGGCTTTTCATGCCAACATGCTAGTGGATGTGATTGCCAAAGGCATTAGCCATGATGGATTTTCTTTGATTGAGGCTGTTACCCAATGTCCGATCTATTTTGGTCGTCAAAACAAAAAAGGTGATGCATCTACAATGCTGAAAACCCAGCGTGATCATGCGGTTACTGTAGAAGCAGCTAAGAAATTAAGTCCGGAGCAACTGGAAGGAAAATTCAAGATCGGTGTGCTGCATCAAAGTGAGGCACCAGAATATACAAAACAATACCAAGGAATTATTGATAGAGCACAGAAAGGAGCTAAATAATATGATTGAAATGCGTTTATCTGGCTCTGGCGGACAGGGATTAATTTTGGCAGGTATTATTTTAGCAGAAGCAGCCTTGCTTGATGGCAAGATGGCTATTCAGTCTCAGTCATATGGACCAGAGGCAAGAGGTGGTGCTAGCAAATCCGAAGTTATTATTTCAGAAAAAGCAATCCATTATCCAAAGGTAACTAACCCGAATCTTGTTTTGGCAATGACCCAAGAAGCAGTGGATAAGTATTCAAAGGATTTACCTGCTGACGGCATATTGATGATTGATACAACCTTTGTTAAAAGTGTGCCAGAACACTTAAAGAACGTATATCATCTTCCAATTACGGAAAAGGTTACAGCTGAACTTGGAAAGGCATTGTTTGCTAATATTGTTGCTTTAGGAGCGATTGTAGCCACAACAAAAGCAGTGAGTGTAGAATCTATTACAACAGCAATTCTTCACAGAGTTCCCAAGGGAACAGAAGATATTAATAAACGTGCACTTGAACTTGGTATAGCATTAGCTGCTAAATAAAAAATAACGCAGAGAACATTTGTTAGAACCACAGGGAGCACAGAGGCCACAGAGAGGATAATAGAGGATTTTTACTCTACTATCTTTTCTCTGCATTCTCTGTGCCTCTGTGTTTTTTTATGTGTTTTACTGAATATTTTTACAAATCCTGTATGGCTTGACATGCTGTAGAAAAAAGAATAAAATAAATTTAATTCCCAGCAATTCACTATGAATACTAGGGATTAAACCCTGAAAAATAGATTATAATAAATGATGGATAGTAATAATGAGGTGAAAAAATGGCAGAAAAACTCTTAGCAATTCATGGGTTGCATGCAGCCGTTGAAGGCAAAGAAATTTTAAAAGGACTGGATCTTGAAATCAATAAGGGCGAAGTTCATGTTATTATGGGGCCTAATGGTTCCGGAAAATCGACATTAGTGAATTTGATTATGGGCCATCCAAAGTATGAAATAACTGCTGGGTCCATTGCTTTTGAGGGAGAAGACATTACAGCTTTAAAGACTTATGAAAGAGCCAGAAACGGAATCTTTCTATCTTTTCAAAATCCTGAAGAAATACCAGGGATAACGGTAGAACATTTATTACGGACAGCCAAAAATGCCATAACTGGCGAAAATGTAAAAATTATGGCTTTTAAGAAAGAGCTGAAACAAGCGATGGAGACTTTGAAAATAGATAATACATATGCATCAAGGCATGTAAACGTTGGATTTTCAGGCGGAGAAAAGAAAAGAAATGAAATACTACAAATGATGATGCTCAATCCGCAATTGGCAATGCTGGATGAAACGGATTCAGGTTTAGATATTGATGCTGTTCGTATCGTTTCCTCAGGAGTAAAGCACTTTAAAAATGAGCAGAATGCAATTTTAATTATCACCCATAATACCAAAATTCTTGAGCAATTAGACGTAGATTATGTTCACATCTTAATGAATGGGAAAATTCTTCAGACGGGGGACGCTTCCTTAATATCCCAAATTAATGAGAATGGTTTTCTACATTTGGGAGGAGAGACTCCAGATTCAGGCGAGGTGAATATGCTTCATGGATAAGAAAAAAACTGTTGTTGAGGAGATTGATCGAGGTCTTTACGATATTAAAAATAAAGACCGCTATCGTTATAAAGCATCAAAAGGATTGACTTCTCAGATTGTGCTAGCTATTTCCAAAGAAAAAAATGATCCAGAATGGATGCGGGATTTTCGCCTTCGTTCTTTAGAAATTTATAATCAAATGCCGCTGCCCACATGGGGACCTTCTTTGCACGAACTGGATATGGATGATATTGTTACCTATGTTCGTCCAGACACAGAAATGAAGGGGAAGTGGCAAGAGGTCCCTGAGGATATTAAAGATACTTTTGAGCGTTTGGGTATTCCTCAGGCTGAACGAGAATCATTAGCAGGTGTAGGAGCTCAGTATGATTCTGAAGTAGTATATCACAGTGTCAAAGAAGAACTGGTCAAGCAAGGGGTAGTTTATACTGACATGGAAAGTGCTCTAAGAGAGTATGAACCTATGATTCAGGAATATTTCATGAAACTTGTTACACCAAATGATCATAAATTTGTAGCCCTGCACGGAGCTGTTTGGTCAGGTGGTTCTTTTGTTTATGTTCCGCCTGGCGTTCATGTGGATATACCGCTTCAGTCTTATTTTCGTTTAAATTCTCCAGGGGCAGGACAGTTTGAGCATACATTAATTATCGTAGACAAGGGAGCGAAGCTGCATTTTATTGAAGGCTGTTCTGCTCCTAAATATAATGTTACCAATTTACATGCAGGATGCGTCGAGTTATACATAAAAGAAGATGCTAGCCTGCGCTACTCTACCATCGAAAACTGGTCGAGAAATATGCTGAACTTAAATACCAAGCGTGCTTTGGTTGAAAAGAATGGCAGCATTGAATGGGTCTCTGGTTCTTTTGGATCTAAGATTTCCATGCTGTACCCCCGAAGTATTCTCAAAGGAGAAGGAGCACGAGCGGAGTTTAACGGTGTGACTTTTGCGGCTGGCGGTCAGGTGCTGGATACAGGGGCGGCTGTGATTCATGCAGCACCATATACCTCTTCCAATATTAACTCCCGGTCTATTTCTAAAGGGGGGGGAGTTGCTGTTTATCGTGGTGCGGTAAAAGTAGCGCCTAATGCTCACCATTGCAAATCCTTGGTAAGCTGCGAATCCTTAATGCTGGATGATCTTTCTCGTTCAGATACCCTGCCGGTCATCGATATTCAAAATGATGAGGTTGATATTGGTCATGAAGCAAAAATTGGCAGAATCAGTGAGGAGGCCATCTTTTATCTTATGAGCCGGGGTATAAGTGAGCAGGAAGCTAAGGCTATGATTGTAAGAGGGTTTGCAGAACCGATTGCCAAGGAGCTTCCCTTGGAATATGCTGTGGAAATGAATAATTTAATTAATATAGAATTGGAAGGCACCATTGGATAGGGGATGATGAGATGGAAAAACTACAGCAGAATATGAATCCGATTCCAGTGAGAACCTGGAAGTGGCTAGGTGTTAATGATACTGTCCTTGAAGCTGATATTCCTGCTATAGCGGGTTACTCCAAGCAGCCTGTAACGGAAGGATCAGAAAAGGGCGTAACCATTACAGATATTCGCCTGCATAGAGAAACCGTTCAATTTATGGAAAAGAAAATGGATTCTGGTGTAAGTGAGGCAATGAGAGACTTTGTTAAGAAGAATCAAAACAGCGGTTATTTCATTGAAATAGAAGAAGGGAAGAAAATAGGAACTCCTATTATCCTTCAATATGACTTAGATGAGGAAAATCCAACCCTAGTAGATGACCATTTTATCCTTGCTCATGAAAATAGTGAGGTAACGATTATCATCAACTATACATCTTCCTGTACTAAAAATGGGTTTCACAGTGGCGTGACGAAAGTGCTTGCCCAGAGAGGAGCTGTTGTTCATTTAATTAAAGTGCAAATGATGGCTGATCAAGATACTCATGTCGATGCTATTAGTGCAATTATTGATGAAAGCGGGCAGATTGATTTCACCTTGGTAGAACTAGGTGCTTTGCAAACCATTACAAGCTGTAAAACAAAATTGGTAGGGAAAAACAGCACTGGAACGATTCATTCTCTTTATTTTGGTGATCAGAATCGTAAAATCGATATGAATTATGTGCAGACTCATCAGGGACGTGAATCTTTGAGCAGCATAGAAGCACGAGGTGTACTTTTAGATCACAGCCAAAAAGTCTTTAAAGGTACATTGGATTTTATTAAGGGGTCTAGCGGCTCTAAGGGCAAAGAAGAGGAATATACGGTACTATTAAGTCCAACTGTACGAAATCGATCCATACCACTGATGCTGTGTGGAGAAGATGCAGTTGAAGGACAGCATGCTGTCAGCACAGGCAAGATGGATGAAAATAAACTCTTTTATCTGATGAGTAGAGGGCTTAGTGACGTAGAGGCTAAAAAATTAATTATCGAAGCTGAATTTCAGCCAATTCTGAATAAAATACCGGTGACTGAGTTAAGAGATACAATCTCTACTTATTTAAGGAGGCGGCTAAATCATGTCTAATATCTACGTCAATGATTTTCCTATTTTGCAAAAAACGATGAATGGAAAACGACTGGTTTATCTTGATAATGGAGCTACCACTCAAAAACCTCTTTCAGTCATCAATGCCGTTCAAGAATATTATGCAGCCTTTAATGCCAATCCTCATCGAGGTGCTTACGAGTTAAGTGTTAAGGCTACTCAAATTTATGAAGATGCTCGAGAGAAGGCCAGAAAATTCTTGGGGGCAAAAAAAACAAGTGAAATTATTTTCACTAAGAATGCCACCGAATCTTTAAATTTATTGGCTTATAGCTATGGTATGACCTTCATTAATCCCGGTGATGAAATTGTTATTTCCATTGCTGAGCATCACAGTAATATTGTACCTTGGCAGCAGGTAGCTAAAGCGAAGGGTGCTACGTTACAATATTTGTATGTGAATGAAGCAGGCATTCTGACGGACGAGGAAATCGAAAAGAAAATTAGCACCAAAACCAAAATAGTAGCGGTTACTCAAGTATCAAATGTGCTTGGTATTATCAACCCTATTGAAAAGATTGTACGTAAGGCGCATAGCGTGGGGGCTGTTGTGATTGTTGATGGCGCGCAAAGTGTTCCTCACTTTGCTGTGGATGTGCGGGCATTGGACGTTGATTTCTTAGTCTTTTCAGGACATAAAATGCTGGCTCCTATGGGAGTCGGTGTGCTATATGGCAAAGAGCATTTGCTGGATAAAATGCCGCCTTTCTTGAGCGGCGGCGATATGATTGAGTATGTATGGGAGCAGGATACGTCTTTTGCACCACTGCCAGCTAAATTTGAAGCGGGTACTCAAAATGTGGGAGGCGTTTTAGGACTTTCAGCAGCCATAGATTATATTGAGAAGGTCGGTTTTTCCAATATAGAACAGATTGAAGAAGATTTAATTCATTATGCGATACCGAAGCTTCAACAACTCCCTTTTATTACTCTTTATGGATGCAATGATCTTTCGAAAAAGACTGGCGTAATATCTTTTAATGTCGAAGATATTCATCCTCATGATGTATCTTCTATTTTGGATGCCGATGGGGTTGCTATACGAGCTGGTCATCATTGTGCCCATCCCTTAATGCAATATCTTGGAGTGAATGCAACGTGTCGTGCTAGTTTTTATTTTTATAATACACGTGAAGACGTAGATGCATTGATTCATGCTCTAGGACGTGTCAGGGGAGTGCTTGGTTATGGATCTTAGTGAGATTTATACGGAAATTATTGCAGAGCATAATAAATCAAAGCGAAATAAAAAACAGATGGAAAATCCCACAGTGGTTCTAAAGGGCAGGAATCCAAGCTGCGGCGATGAAATAGAACTTGCCTTAAAGGTAGAGAAGGGAATTATACAAGATGCTTCGTTTACAGGGGTTGGCTGCGCGATTTCTCAAGCTTCTACGTCGATGATGATTGATTTGGTTCGCGGACAAACCATTGAAAAAGCACAAATATTGATTGATACTTTTTTAGGCATGATTAAGCGAGAGATTACCGAGGAGGACCAATTGGAAATATTAGATGAGGCAGTTGCCTTACAGAATATTTCCAATATGCCTGCAAGAGTGAAGTGTGCAGTTTTATCATGGCATACATTGGAAAGTGCGATTACAACGGAAAAAGAAAACAAGTGAAGACAGTCAATCATCTTATTGAGTGACTTACGATATAAAAAGAAGACTCATTCGCCGATGGAGTCTTCTTTTTATATCCTTTTCTGGCAGCTGTTGATGCAATTGGTTGTATAAAAGACAGATGGCTGTGTTAAGCTAAGCTAACAAGGGGGAAACTATGAACAAACAAAAACGTTTACTGATTTGTTTTTTGCTTAGTATCATTTTTTTAGTAACGTCTTGTACTCCTGCGAAAAAACCAGAAACCCAGGTAAATCCTGAGATGAGGCAAGAGACAATTCCAGCTGATATGGATAAATATAAGAGAGGGCATAACATTCCTGGAAAGTTATATTGGGCGGGGAGTGCTCAGGATAAAAAGATTGCCTTAACCTTTGATGATGGACCAGAGAATGAATGGACGCCTAAAATTCTGGCTATTTTAAAAGAACAGCAGGTAAAGGCAACTTTTTTCGTGATTGGCAGGCAAGCGCAAGCATATCCAGAGATGGTAAGGAAAATTGATGAAAACGGGCATATTATTGGTAATCATACCTTTGATCATGCTGACCTAACAAAGTTGAATGCTCCGAGTGTAAAAAACGAAATCGCAGAATGTGCGCTGGTAATTAATCGCATCATTGGGAAAACACCTGCACTAGTGCGTCCGCCTTTTGGTTTTCATAACGAAATAGCAGATACAGCAATTTACTCCAGGAATAATAAAATAATTTTATGGTCATTGGACACAGATGACTGGCAGGGGCCGAATGCTGCAACGATTAAAGAGCGAGTAATACCTAAAGTGAAAAATGGCTATATCATTTTACAGCACAATGGAGTCAATCCGCATTTAGGCGGCAGTGTAGAAGCCTTGCCTGTTATAATTGAAGAGTTAAAAAAACAAGGATATACATTTGTTACCATTGCAGAATTATTAGAGGTTCAGCCTTATGAATGATGATTGTTTTTGTGGAATAGTTGTTACATCTTTCATAGAATGTTACAATAAGGAAAATATGAAGTTCCTTCCGCTATTTATGCTGTAGAAGATTATTTTTTTTGCAGTTACAAAGAGGAATGTTTTATAAGAAATGACTAGTAGTCCGCAAGACTAAAGCTATGGAATGAATTGTGTGAGATTTTTCGTCCAGCAAGGCGGAGGAGCTGCGCATATCGGGCATATGTAAGGTCACGATAACGAAGCTGGGCGAGAAATAGCGCGATAAGAACACCATGGATTTAGGTTTGGTGGACTACTGGCATCACAGGATTCATAAGAAGAAGGGAGTGAAACGCAGCAATTTCTATCGATTATACCTATAGGATTAGCATTAGATAGAAGTTGGCTTCGGAAAACGATGGATCATACAATGTTGGAAAAATATGCACGTCTTATCGTAAAAACAGGGGTTAATATTCAAAAAGGGCAAACTTTGGTGATTGCTTCGCCCATTGAATGTGCTTCTTTTGCCAGAATGATAGCCCAGTATGCTTATGAAGAGGGCGCAAGGGATGTTGTTGTTACCTGGAAAGATGAGTTATTGTCAAAGATTCGATTCTTGCAGGCACCAGAAGAGGTGTTTGAAGAATTTCCTGAATGGCAGAAAGAATTTTATTTGTCGTATGTAAAGCAAGGAGCTGCTTTTGTTAGCATTGCCGCTAATGATCCTGAACTTCTTAAGGATGTGAATCCAGGACGATTAGTAAAGGTACAGAAAGCAAGCAACACGGCACTCAAAGAATATAGGGAAAGATTAATGAGTAATAAAAATACCTGGTGTGTTGTATCCATACCTACTAAATCTTGGGCTAAAAAAGTTTTCTCCGAATTATCAGAGGAGGAAGCGGTTGCCAAGCTCTGGGATGCTATTCTTAAAACGGTGAGAGTCGATACACAAGATCCAGTAGCAGCTTGGGAAGAGCACAAGAAAAATTTAAAGAAAAGTTCAGATTTCTTAAATTCCAATCAATTTCAATATCTGCAGTATAAAAATTCAGTAGGTACAGACTTGAAGATTGAACTTCCAGAAGATCATATATGGCTTGGGGGTTCGGAATATACTCCAGAAGGATTGGAATTTGTCGCAAATATGCCAACAGAAGAAGTATTTACCTTACCTAAAAAAACAGGTATTCAAGGAACAGTAGTGAGTTCAAAACCACTAAATTATAACGGCAATGTCATTGATCATTTTTCTCTTACTTTTAAAGACGGGAAGATTGTTGATTTTACTGCCGAACAGGGATATGAAATTCTAAAAGGGTTAATTGAGACAGATGAGGGGTCTTATTATCTTGGTGAAGTGGCCTTGGTACCATACAATTCACCGATATCTAATTCTAATATCCTGTATTTTAATACGTTGTTTGATGAAAACGCTTCATGTCACTTAGCTATAGGAAAAGCTTATCCTGTGTGCATTAAAAATGGTGAAAACTTGGCTAAAGAAGAATTAGAAGCTTTAGGAGTTAATGATTCTTTGGTACATGTAGATTTTATGATCGGGACCAAAGATCTCGAAATCATTGGAACAACAGCAAATGGAAAAGAAATTCCAGTATTTAAAAATGGAGATTTTGCATTTTAAAAATTTGATGATATAAGAACAAATAAAGCATTACATAAAAATAACCGCTTCTTTTAAGGAAGCGGTTATTTTTATGTAATGCTTTATTTAGTTGATTTTGTAACCGATTCGATTTGATACATGCAGCCGCCTTGCTCATTTAATTGCCGCTTTAAGTCCTCCTGACTGAGTGTATCTGATGCTGTCTGCAAAGTAAGTGTTGCTCCGCGCCCTGTTTGATTAGGTGAAGCAGATGTTTGTTTTATTTGGGTAATCGGTAAGTCGGACTTACGGATGCTGTCGATGATTTCTTCGATATTTCTCTCTGTGTCGCCAATCTGTACTTGAAACTGCTCCTGTTTAGCCAAGGTGCTCACTCCTTTAGTTATTTAGTAAATCACCAAGCGCTGTGCGTCTTGATGGAAATAGGTGGAACTATTTTTATTTACTTCGACAAGGAAATAGGATCTCCTTTAAGAGAAGAAGATATACAATATAGTAAAAATTTTTTTATGCCCTATTTTCTTACTCTAGCCGTATTTTACTGGAGAATGGTTATTGCTATGGGCTGGGCTCAAGAATGGCTGGAGAAAAAGCTTATGATACTGGGAGAATCATCATAAGTATATATTTAAAATTCATTCGTTTTAATGCTTGATTCAGTTGTTGTTGGGGGGAAAGGCGACTGGATCGGTTACTAAAAGAGTATGCTTTAACTGATATTAGTTTTCGGATGGAATGTATTATCTGCTGGCGTTAAAGATCTTTAAGATATTATTCTTGATCTTGAGCAAATCATGAAGTAAGATAAGAAAATAAGAAATACAAAGAAGCATTGTTCATTAAAATCAGCAATGCTTTTTTATTTCATAAATTACGTAGCAGCAGACCTTGAAGCAAGAAGCTCATCATGTTTGATAACTTTTGTACGGCATTTGACATGATAGCATTGAGCTTAATTTGTAGAGTTGAGACGGTAACAGGAGGAAATCGTTGCATGATAAAAAGATTTATTTTTTTACTTTGGGGATTGTTTCTTTTTGCTTTTGGAATTGTAATGACGATTAAAAGCAATTTAGGAACTTCACCATGGGATGCTCTTCATATAGGGCTGATACGCTATCTGCCATTGACTTTAGGGCAAGTATCACAGTTAACAGGGGTTATAGTGATTGTTATCAGTTATTTTTTAGGAATGAAGCCAGGTTGGGGGACCATTGCTAATATGTATTTCATCGGTTTGTTTATGGATGTAATTATAGATAATAAGTGGATTCCTGATCCCATCCACTGGGTATTTCAAGGAGGATTTTTGCTGGCAGGTATCTTGATTATTGGCTGGGGAAGTTTTTTTTATCTTTCTGCTGCTTTGGGAGCTGGTCCTAGAGATAGCTTTATGGTGGGAGCGGTTACTAAAACTGGTTATCCAGTATGGAAAGTTAGAACTGTCATTGAAAGTAGTATTGCAATTTTAGGCTATTTTCTAGGGGGGCCGATTGGTATTGGTACCATCATTATCGCTTTGACTTTGGGGCCTTCCGTTCAATGGGCTTTTTCTCTTATGGGAAAAAAGGCGCAGGAGATCGAGCATGATTCTTTAACGATTCGGTTAGAACAATAAAAGAAGTGATGGCAGCAGGATTATATGGATCTTTGTAAAATAGTTCTATTATGGAAGGAATGTGATTTATGGGAGGTAGAAAGTGAGGAAGTTTAGTTTTATTAAAATATGTTTCGGGTTAATGTTCCTTTGGATAATCCCCATGTCCAATGCCTTAGCTTTTTTCCAACCTACAACGGTCAAAAAAAATTATTTACAGAGTGAAGTTGTAGTTGATTTTACGATTATGGGATCAGCAATTGCAACGCAGGAACAATGTGTAAAGTATCTTCAAAAGCGAAATCCCTTACCTTTACTTACAACTACTCCTAAGCAATTGGTTGAGTACTATTATCTGGAAGCAGGCTTAGAAGGAATACGTCCAGATTTGGCCTTTGCACAAGCGTTACATGAAACGGGCAATTTTCGCTATGGTGGCGATGTGATACCATTGCAGAATAACTACTGTGGGCTGGGAACAACAGGTAATGGCGTCAAGGGAGCATGGTTCCCTTCGGCGCAAATTGGAGTTAGGGCGCAGATTCAACATTTATTGGCTTACACTACAACAAGGGCGCCAGCATTAGAGATTGTTGATCCTCGATATAATCTGGTGAAAAGTACAGATAAGTTCGGGCAATCTTTTACTTGGACAGATTTAAATGGCAAATGGGCTGTTCCTGGGAAGACATATGGGCAAATGATACTAAAAATTCATGAGAAAATTCTAATGGGAGAATAATCAGAAAAAGGTGTCTTGTTTGACATCTTTTTTGACTCTTCAACTTTAAAAAAAGACCGATATAAAAATAAAAAAAATGATTTCCAGGAAGGGATTGTAATAGATTCGTCGAATAAAAATAAGATTGACTGAATAGTCATTTTGCAAAGGAGTGATTTCGATCTATATAGGGAATTTCTACCTTACATAAGGTATATTCCATAGAAGTGTTTATGCTATGAATACAACAGTGGAGTAACAAGCAGGTAAAAATTATGGTTAGCAGAGTTAAGGGAGGTAAATAATTTGGTTCGTATTAGTTCAAAAGTAAGATGGCGCAATTATATGGCATTAATCATTTTTAGTATGGTGATAATAAGCGGCTGCAGCAAGCAGGCTGCACCAGCACCGCAGGCTGTAGAAGTAAAAGCAATGCAGGTAGTTAAAAAAGATACTTTAATTGCACATGAATTTGTCGGTACCGTAGAAGCAAAAAATGAAGTCCAAGTAAGGGCTAAGGTTTCTGGCAATATTGTGGATAAAATGGTAGTCGGTGGAGCTGAAGTTTTAGAAGGGCAGCCATTATTCCGCATTGACAGCCGTCAATATAATTCTGCACTATTAACAAATCAAGCAACAGCTGCTCAGTCAGAAGCCTTGCTGGCGAAATCTCGCAAAGATGTTGGCAGGTATAATCAGCTTGCATCTCAAGGTGCTATTTCCCAGCAGACATTAGATAATGCAGTTGCAGAAGAAAGACAAAATGCCGCTGCCGCCAATGCCAATTGGGCTAAGGTGCAGCAAGCACAAGAAGATATTGAGGACACAACGATTCTTTCTCCTTTGAATGGCAGGATTGATATTAATGATTTAAGTATTGGCAGCTTTGTATCAGCAGGATCAACCATTATGGCTACGATTTCTTCTGTTGATCCAGTCATGGTGAAGTTTAGTATGAGTGAAAATGAATATTTACAATTTGCTAAAAATAAAGGGGCTTCTCCAGCTGAATGGGGACGAGATTTAAAGCTGATACTCAGCGATGGATCTACTTATCCTCTCACTGGAACAATTGAGCAAGTCGACAGGGGCTTAGCAACTGGCACAGGTACATTAAGTTTTAAAGCATCTTTTGCCAATCCTGATAAGCTTCTGGTTCCCGGTATGTTTGCTCGCATTGCGGTACAGAGTGAAGTGCGCCCAGGGGCTTTCTTAATTCCGCAAAGAGCCGTTCAGCAGATGCTGGATAAGACTCTTGTAACTGTAGTCGGTGAAGGTGATAAAGCAGAAACAAGGGTAGTTAAGATGGGTACCAAAGTGGGCAATATGTGGGTGGTAGATGAGGGCGTTACTGAAAACGACCGTATTGTTGTAGAAGGCTTTTTGAAAGCTCCGCCAGGAACACCTGTATCTGTAATTATGATCGGCCCGGATGAGTTACAAACTCCGGCTAAGCAATAGGAGGTAATCTGGTGGCTAAGTTTTTTATAGAACGTCCCATTTTTGCGATCGTATTATCGATTGTTATAACATTAGTTGGCTTAATCTCAGCATTTAATCTGCCAGTAGCCCAATATCCGCAGATTACGCCGCCACAAGTTAGTGTCAGTGGTAGTTATACTGGTGCTAATGCTGAAGTTGTAGAACAAACAATGGCCCAATTGATTGAGCTGCAAGTCAATGGAACTGAGGATATGGTTTCTATGCAGTCAACAAGTTCTGATTCGGGATCATATTCTTTAACAGCAAAGTTTGATTTAAGTAAAAATGCTGATATGGCAACCGTACAAACCCAAAATAGGGTAGCGCAAGCCAATGCGTCACTGCCTAGCGAGGTTACTGCAACAGGTATTACAACCCGCAAGGTTTCACCTGATAATTCTTTGATTTTTTCCTTGTGGTCTCCTAAGGGAAGTTATGATAGTGCATTTTTGAAAAACTATGGCAGTATCTATCTTGTTGAAGACTTGAAAAGAATCAAGGGTGTAGGGAATATTATGGAATATGGCGCTGATTATGGGATGAGAATCTGGCTGCAGCCAGATAAAATGGCGCAGTTAAGCCTCACAGGAAGCGATATTTCTAGTGCTATTACTACCCAAAACGTACAGGCTCCAGCAGGAACCATTGGTCAAAGACCCTCTTCTTCTCAGCAGGAATTTCAATATTCTGCAAGAGTACAAGGTCGTTTGACTGAGCCTAAGGAATTTGAAAACATTATTGTCAGCTCTAAAGATAACAACTTTATCCGTATAAAAGATATTGCCAAAGTTGAGATGGGGGCTAAAGATTATGGTTTTCAAAGTTTCCTGAATGGTCATGAATCAGTAGCCTTTGCAGTTCAGCTTACTACTGATGCAAATGCATTAGAAACCATTACAAAAGTACAGGAAACCTTAGAAGCGGCATCAAAGAAATTTCCATCTGATGTTGCTTATTATTCCATTGTTGATAATACCAAATATGTACGTGAATCCATGAAAGAGGTTGCTAAAACCTTTGCAGAGGCGCTGGTACTAGTACTCCTAGTCGTATTTTTGTTTTTGCAAAGCTGGCGTGCTACTCTGATTCCGATGCTCGCTATTCCCGTTTCTTTGATTGGGACCTTTGCTGCATTTATGGTGATGGGCTTTTCGATCAATACGCTGACTCTTTTTGCCATGGTATTGGCTATTGGGCTGGTAGTTGATGATGCGATCATTGTAATTGAAGCAGTTGAATATCATATGCGCTATACGGGACTTAGTCCAAAAGAAGCAACGAAATTGGCCATGAGCGAAGTGTCGGGCCCTGTTGTTGCCATTGCCTTTGTATTGGCATCTGTATTCATTCCTGTAGCCTTCTTTGGCGGAACTACAGGTGTTTTATACAAACAGTTTGCTTTGACCATTGCTGTATCCATGGCTTTGTCTGCCATTGTAGCTTTGTCTTTGACACCAGCCCTTTGTGCATTAGTGCTAAAACCTCATGATCCTAATGCTCACTCAGGTATGCTGGAACGATTCTTTAACAAATTTAATAATGTATTTGAGGCAACCGTAGAGAAATATGGAAGTGGTTTAGGAAAACTAATTAAACGATCTATTTTAGGTGTTGTTTTCTTGGCGGTGCTCTTACTTGTAACGGGTAAGCTATTTCAATTGGTGCCATCTTCCTTTGTTCCTAGTGAAGATCAAGGATACTTTATTACCAGTGTAAGCTTACCGGAGGCTGCAAGTGCGAATCGTACTGCTACTGTAGCGAATAAAATAGCTGATGATATGCGTGCTCAGCAAGGCGTATCGGATGCCATTGTCATTCAAGGTTATGATATTTTAGCTGGTGCTGCTAAAGCCAATTCCGCAATTATTTTTACAAAACTTGCGGATTGGGATGAACGAAAGGCACCTGGTTTGGGTGTTCAAGATCAAGTTATGAAGACGTTAGCAAATAGTGCTCATGTACCTGAAGCAAGGGTTACTTCCTTTAATGCTCCTTCATTGCCTGGTATTGGTACAGTAGGCGGATTTACCATAATGATTGAGGATAAAGGCGGTAATACCATTGAGGAAATGGATCGAATATCCAAAGAGTTTATGGCTGCTGCCAGAAAACGTCCAGAAATTGGTATGATTTATTCTACGTTTAACATTGATACTCCTGGGTATCGGTTTGAAGTGGATCGGGAAAAGGCAGAGCAGTTAGGTGTTCCGGTAAACAGTGTATTTACTGCATTACAGACATTTCTTGGCGGCGTGCAGGTCAATGATTTTAATCGCTTTGGTCGATCCTATAAAGTTGTCATGCAAGCTGAACAAAAATTCCGCAATGATGTAGATGGTACTCGTTTCTTCTTTGTTCGTAGCTCTTCTGGAGTGATGGTGCCGCTCAATACCTTATTAAAACCACAAGTAATCACTGCTCCTTCTTCCATTAAACGCTTTAATGGTTATCGAGCTATTCAGGTAGGGGGAAATCCAGCAGCTGGTTATAGCTCAGGGCAAGTGTTAGCAGCATTGGAAGAAGTGGCAGCACAGACATTACCTAAGGATTTTGGTTATGAATGGACCGATCAGAGCCGTGAGGAAAAAATTTCAGCTGGTCGTGCTCCTTATGTCTTTGGTTTTGCGCTGCTGTTTGTATTCTTATGTTTAGCAGCTCTTTACGAAAGTTTTGGTATCCCTTTTGCAGTTCTGTTCTCAGTTCCTACAGGCATCTTTGGAGCATTTTTCTTCCAATATGTTCGTAATCTGCAAAATGATGTATATATGCAAATTGGGATGGTTATGCTCATTGGATTAGCGGCTAAGAATGCAATTCTAATTGTAGAATATGCAAAAGTTAGGGTTGATAAGGGAATGGACCCTGTTGCAGCAGCTATTGAGGCAGCTAAATTGAGGTTACGTCCGATCATAATGACGTCATTAGCATTCATTATTGGATGCTTGCCTCTTGTAGTTGCTACAGGTGCTGGTGCAGGCGCCAGAAATTCTATGGGGACAGCAGTTGTTGGCGGCATGCTGGCAGCAACCATCCTGGGAATATTCTTAATTCCTGTACTTTTTGTTCTGATTGAGCGGGGGGTAGGATCCATTCAAAAATTTAAGAAGCATAAAAAAGAGATTGACGTTTCTTAATGTAAAAAGTCTTGCAAAATAGATGGTAAAGAGACTAAGATTCATTTGAATCTTAGTCTCTTTACCATCTAGGACGTATTTGATCGAGAAAAAGAGCTCGCTTTTGGTAAACGGGTTTTTAGCAACAAATGGCTAAAGGATAAGTCAACTGCAAATACTTTGGTTGAAAAGTGTAGTAAGATATGGTACGATGAGCCTAAAATGAATATTTTATTTCAAGGGGAGCTGGATGAGCCGGCTGAGAGATAGATCTGAAATCTATGACCCTTTAACCTGATCTGGGTAATGCCAGCGGAGGGATAGCGATAGAGTCTTTGTATATGTGATAGCGCATCCTTATGGATGTGCTATTTTTATATATTCGCAGCTTAAAATTAAAAGTAGCGATGAGGAGAATATCAAAAGAAGAACTTATGTTTTAAATACGATTTAGGGGGGAATTTATATGAAGAAAGTATTAACGATAGCTGGCTCTGATTCAAGCGGCGGGGCTGGAATTCAAGCGGATTTGAAGGCTTTTTCGGCACATGGAGTATTTGGCATGAGTGTGATTACAGCAGTGACAGCACAAAATACACAAGGTGTATTTGCTGTACAGGATATTGATGTAGCTGTGATTGATAAACAGATTGAAGCGATTTTTGATGATATTGCAGTAGATGCTGTGAAAATAGGCATGGTATCTCGCACGGAAACGATTAAAGCTATCGCAAATGGTCTTAAAAAATATTATGCTCAAAATATTGTGGTAGATCCTGTAATGATCTCGAAAAGCGGTTACTATTTGTTGCATCCTGAAGCGGTAGAGGCTTTAATTTCCTATTTGATGCCCTTGGCAACGGTAGTGACGCCCAACATTCCTGAGGCAGAAGAAATCACTGGTATAAAAATTGATAGCTTAAAAGATATGGAAAAAGCCGCTGCAGTGATTCATCAGTTAGGACCGAAGTATGTATTGCTAAAGGGCGGGCATAGGGAAGAG
Source organism: Pelosinus propionicus DSM 13327 (assembly GCF_900114615.1). GTDB lineage: Bacteria > Bacillota > Negativicutes > DSM-13327 > DSM-13327 > Pelosinus > Pelosinus propionicus. The sequence continues at coordinate 48,658 of NZ_FOTS01000030.1, forward strand.
GATGCTACCGATATTTTATTTGATGGAGAAAGCTATCAGCACTTGAGCACAGCGCGAATTGCTACAAAAAATACCCATGGTACAGGCTGCACGTTGTCGGCTGCAATTGCTGCCAATTTGGCTAAGGGATATTCTGCGCAAGAGGCGGTTTCACAGGGAAAAGAATATATTCATACGGCGATTGAACACTCCTTTGCCATTGGCAAGGGTGTTGGTCCCGTTCATCATTTTTATAATTTATACAAAGGTGCGGGTATGTTAAATGACTAATGAAACAAATCAGAATACATTAGGTTTTAATCATTTTCTGTTCTTGTGGTTTGGTGCGGCAGTATCCATAGCTGAAATCTTAACAGGAGGACTATTGGCTCCTCTTGGATTTCAAACCGGAGTGATGGCTATCGTGATTGGTCATATGGTTGGAACAATCATCTTGGTGTTAGGAGGTATCATTGGTACCCAGGAACGGATACCTGCTATCGTTTCTACTCGCATTTCTTTTGGCATATATGGATCTTATATATTTTCAGTGTTAAATGTGCTGCAGCTTGTAGGGTGGACAGCAGTCATGATTATTGCGGCTGCCCGGTCAGCGAATGAAATCAGCAAAATGCTGTGGGGAATGGATCAGCTTTCTCTTTGGAGTATAGGGATTGGCGGCTTGGTTCTCCTGTGGATCGCTCTTGGCAGAGAAGGCGGCTTAAAAAAAATGAATATGCTGGCCGTATTTTTGCTGTTTGGTATTACGGTACTATTAAGCAATGTCGTATTTAAAGATAGTACTGCTTTAAGTGCACCACCTATTGGAGGGATGTCTTTTGGCGAGGCATTAGAATTAAGTGTTATTATGCCATTATCATGGCTGCCGCTGATTGCTGACTATACACGCTTTGCCAAGGATAAAACAAGTGCAGCCTTGGGCAGCGGGTTAGGCTATTTTATAGGCAGCTGCTGGATGTATTTGATTGGCTTAGGCGCTGCTATTATTGCAGAAAATCCTGAACCTTCCGCCATGATGCTGGCTGCTAATTTAGGTTTATCAGCTTTAGGGATTGTTGTACTGGCAACAGTGACAACTACCTTTCTAGATGCTTATTCTGCTGGCGTTAGTCTCGCTAACATTTTTCCAAAGCTAGATGAGAAGAGAATTGCTTTAGTTATGACGGTGATTGGAACGGGTATCGCTTTATGGGTGAATATTGAGCAGTACGAAAATTTTCTCCTTGCTATTGGATCTGTTTTTGCTCCATTATTTGCGGTATTATTAACTGAGTATTTTATTATTAAAAATAGGCAATTGCGTCCCGACCTGCTTGTAAATTGGAGCGCTCTAGCAGTTTGGGTCTTAGGAGTTATTATGTATCATCAGTTTATTACCATGGAGTTTGTACTGGGAGCAACGATACCGGTTCTACTCTTAACGTCGTTACTTTATAAAATCACTTGGAGGTACACAAAAGAATGGAAATCCTGCAAAAAATATCCGACAGCCTCATCGCTCTAAAAAATAAAAAACCTTTGGTGCATCATATTACAAACTATGTAACAGTGAACGATTGTGCCAATATAACTCTGACCATTGGCGCTTCTCCTGTTATGGCAGATGATATAGGCGAAGTAGATGAAATGGTTTCCTTTGCGTCTTCTTTGGTGTTAAATATTGGGACTTTAAATTCGAGGAGTATTGAGTCCATGCTGGCGGTTGGAAAAAAAGCGAGAGAACGAGGGATTCCTATTGTTTTTGATCCCGTGGGAGTGGGAGCAACCAGTCTTCGAACTGCTACTGCTAAGCGAATTATCGAAGAAGTGGGGCCATCCGTTATTCGCGGCAATATGTCGGAAATAAAGATTTTGGCTGGATTGGATGCGCAGATTAAGGGCGTTGATTCGACTGCGGATGAAGAAGATGGAATAAGAGTAGCTAAAATTCTTTCTAAAAAGCTTAATTGTGTAATTGCAATTACCGGAAAGCAGGATATTATTGCTAAGGGAGATCAAGTTTGCTTGATTGATAATGGGCATCCTATTTTATCTCAAGTTACAGGTACTGGATGCATGGCTACATCATTGGTTGCTTCTTTTTGTGGTGCAAATGAGGATTGGTTTGTAGGAGCGGCAGCTGGCATTATGACTATGGGGTTAGCCGGAGAATTGGCACAGCAGTCTTTGCAGGCAGGAGAAGGGATCGGTACGTTTCGGATGCGGCTATTTGATGCTGTTTGGACTATGACACCTGAGCTTATTAAGGAAGGCGGTATCATTTCTAATGGATAAAAAAGCTGTTGATTATTCTTTATATTTAGTAACGGATCGAGAGTTGCTGGGGAACAAGGATTTAGCGGCAACAGTAGAAGAGGCTATTAAAGGAGGTACTACTTTAGTACAAATTCGTGAGAAGAATATATCTACCTTAGATTTTTTTGAGTTAGCCCTGGCAGTAAAACAGATTACCGGAAAATATAAGGTTCCTTTCATCATCAATGATCGGATTGACATTGCTTTAGCGGTTGATGCGGACGGTGTACATATCGGACAAAAAGATATGCCTTTAACTGTAGCACGAAAATTACTCGGTCCTACTAAAATCATTGGTGTATCAGCCTCTACTTTGGAAGAGGCTGTGAAAGCTCAGGATGAAGGGGCAGACTATTTAGGAGTTGGCGCCGTATTTCCTACCAGGACAAAAAGTGATGCTGATCATGTGAGTTTAGCAGGTTTTCGAAGTATAAAAGAGGGAGTCTCGGTGCCGGTTGTTGCCATTGGCGGCATTCTTAAGGATAATATCAAGCATGTAATGGAGGCTGGCGCAGATGGAGCAGCCGTTGTATCAGCGATTATTGCTTCTGCTGATCCTTATGAAGCAGCATGTAACCTTCGTCACATTATAAAAAAATAAGAACATAACACGATAGTCCTTCAGCAGTTTATTATAAAGATGTTGCGGGACTTCTTGTTTAAAAACAAGGGTTGTGTAGTTCCTGATAGTATGGTATAAAAGACATAGGTTAAATTCATGAAAGTAGGGTAGGATATTACGAAAGACAGCATTTGAAAAGAGGAGTGTTATGAATGAAAGATAAGGAAGAACTAAAGCGTACACTCACCCAAATTCAATACGAGGTAACACAAAATCAAGCAACTGAACCTGCTTTCCAAAATGAATTTTGGAATCATACCCAGCATGGTATTTATGTGGATGTTGTATCGGGAGAGCCTTTGTTTACTTCTTTAGACAAATTTGATTCTGGCTGCGGATGGCCTAGCTTTACCAAGCCTATTATGGAAGAGGTCATCAGAGAAGAACAAGATGTCAGTCATTTCATGGTTCGTACCGAAGTACGCAGTAAGAAGGGAGATTCCCATTTAGGGCATGTGTTTAATGATGGTCCTGCACCTCGCAAATTACGCTATTGTATTAATTCGGCGGCGCTGCGTTTTGTCCCTAAAGAAGAGTTAGAAAAAGCAGGATATGGGCAATTTGTTCCACTGTTTAATAAGGAGAAATAAATGGCAGGTATTCATGAAATATAGTGATATTGTGCAAGGTATTTTTATAAAACGTGTCAATCGATTTATTGCCCATGTGCTAGTTGATGGAATCGAAGAAGTGGTTCACGTCAAAAATACAGGCAGATGTCGAGAGCTTTTTATTGCTGGAAGGATCGTAATACTGGAGCGAGCCAAAAATCCGGAGCGAAAAACCAGATTTTCGATTATTGGCATCTACAAAGAAAATCGTTTGATTAATATTGATTCGCAAGTTCCCAACGCTGTTGTTTTTGAAGCATTGCAGGCTAAAGGAATTTTGGAAATCACAAATATAAAAATGGTGAAAAGAGAAGTAACCTATGGAAAGTCTAGATTTGATCTTTATTTTGAGTCGGCTGATTGCCGAGGTTTTATTGAAGTAAAAGGTGTCACGTTAGAAGAGGATGGTCTGGTAATGTTTCCTGATGCCCCTACTCTCCGAGGGACTAAACACGTGCTTGAAATGGTAAAGGCAGTGGAAGAGGGCTATAAGGGATATATTTTTTTCCTGGTTCAGATGAAAGAGGTAAAAAGCTTTAGTCCTAATTGTAAAACTGATCCGGGATTTGCTGCAGCTTTACGACTTGCCGCTCAAAAAGGAGTTACACTGCTTGCGTATGACTCCTTAGTCAGTGAGGATGAAATTATAATCGGGGATAAAGTGGAGATCGTATTGTAGGTCCTACTTTATATGTTTTTATTATGGAGGAAAGTGTATGTATTTTGATACTGCGGGAGGGCCTGTATTTCGTCCGCCTAGTGAGGCGGAAAGTTTTATTTTAAGAGTAACTATTGGGTGTTCGCATAATCGCTGCACCTATTGTAATATGTACAGAAGTGTCAATTTCCGTACGAGAACGATGGATGAAATTATGGAGCAAATTAACCATGCCAAGCAATATAAGGATTTTATTCGCCGTATCTTCTTAGCAGATGGCAATGCTCTTGTTTTGTCGACCGATATACTTTTGGAAATTTTAAAATTGTTGAGAGAGAGTTTTCCAAAATTGCGCAGAGTATCCTGTTATGCAGGACCCAATGATATTTTAAGAAAAACACCTGAAGAACTGCAAGATTTATCAAAAGCCGGACTAAAACTGGTGTATTATGGCATGGAGTCGGGGGATGATGAAGTATTACGTCATGTGAATAAAGGGGTTACTGCACAGCAATCCATTGAGGCGGGGCAGAAGGTGGTGGCTGCCGGCATTAAGTTATCTCTAATGGTCATAATTGGCCTTGGAGGAAAGGTGGGCTCAAGGCAGCATGCTTATCATACTGCTCAGGCAGTAAATGCTATTCGACCGACAATGCTTAGTGCTTTAACGTTGATGATGTACCGGGGAAGTGAATTGCGTGCAGAATTTGAGCGCGGAGAATTTGAAATTTTATCGCCAGTTGAAATAATGGGTGAATTGTATGAACTGATTCATGGAATTGATTTACCGATTGAATCTCATTGCCTTTTTCGCAGCAATCATATATCCAATTACGTAGCTTTAGCAGGCACACTTCCACAAGATAAAGAAAAATTACTAGCTGATAGTCAGAAAGCGATCGGGCATTTATCAACGATGACGGAATGGGACCCTTATAATAATGTTGAACAATAGGCATTAAGTTTAGTGCTGCCATTGTTAAACAAAGAGGAGGTTAGTAGTAGTGGGAAACGAGCGTTTAAAAAAAATAATATGTTGTTTATATATAATTAGTATGCTGCTGCTTTCTGAGCCTGTTATTGGCAGTGCAGGGGCACTAGAAGAATATGAAGAGGCCAGGAATCTATATTTAGCTGCTGTTGCCTGTACGGCTGCATATAGTGATCGTGAAGGAAATATTGCTCGGGATGCGCTGGAGCAGAATGGCTGGAAAATAGAGTCGTATCGCGAAAAAACCGCTCAGGCAGATGTTCGTTTTTTGGTAGCTAGAAAGATTCAGCAGGGGAATACAGTACCTTCGTATATGCTTTCTGTAGTGGGGACTGAAAATGTAAAAGATGTAAAAGTTGATCTGCGTGTAAGTAAAGTTTATTTTTCGGGAAGAACCCCTGAAGAGTTTACTGCTAATTCCCTTCTTAGAAATATTCCAGATACGGCTCCGAAGGTGCACAAAGGGTTTAATCAATATGTCCAAGCCGGATTAAATAGGGAAGTGCTCGCTGTAGACAGTAATTCCGATAAATCATTGCTGGAAATGCTGCTGGAAGACAAGGAAAAGAAAGTATATTTAGTAGGTCATAGTTTAGGTGGTGCTGGAGCTACCATTGGGGGAGCCAGGCTCCTTGATATGGGCGTAAAACCAGAGCAGGTGGAGGTGATTACCTTTGGTGCGCCAGCAGTGGGCAATAAGGCATTTCGAGATAAGTTTGAACCTGCCTTGCATCTTACTCGCGTTGTGACTACTGGTGATCCTGTTACTGGAGCACTGCAGAAGCTAGTGGGAGGATATGAACAGTTTGGGAGAGAAATTCGCTGGCAGACTCCAAGTAACCAAAATGCTGATCCGCATCAAATTGCCTTATATCTGGATTTAGCGATTAAAAATTATTATCAAAAAAGAGAACAAGCTGTATTAGCTGGAGAATTGTCAATACCAAATGAAACAATGATGACTCCTGGTAAGGCAAGAGTATATGTTGCACCGATACAAAATCAATTGCCTAAAGAGCTGCAGAGTGAATTTACCTATATGAAGGAAGCTCTATACGATGAATATCGAAATACGTTACCAGGATATGTACTAGATACAGAAGATGGAAATGAAGATATTTTTCAAAAAGCAGTTGCTGCAAGCTGTGATTTGGTAGTAGTGCCTGAGATCCAAGCATATAAAATTAAAAATGAGAAAGATACAAGTTATATTACCTTAGAGCAGCGCGTATACCAGGTAGGGAATGGTACTATGGTTACTGCCGCCAGTTACGGAAGCAGTACGCGGGATTTGACGTCTCTTGAAGCTCTAATTCACAATGCAAAGAATATGAGTCAAAACAGACAGGAGTGGCTGGGGGTGGATCAGAGCTCAAGTAGTAAAAAAAACTAGATCGGATATGAAAGGAGAGTATGCTAATGTCAAAACAACCTCATTTCGTTCCTTTTGCTCTTAGCCTTATGCTATTTTCTACTTCGAGTGCTATGGGAGCAGAAGTGGAGTCGTTCCAAATTCCCGGTCGTGAGGAAATTGCAGCTGAGTATAAATGGCATCTTGAAGATTTATATGGAAGCGACGAGGAGTGGCAGACTGACTATAATAAGGTGAAAAAAATGTTGCCTAAGGTCGGTGAATATAAGGGGAAGCTGGATAGTTCCGGAAAAAATCTGTTAGCCTGTCTTATGCTTAGAGATGATATCACCAAGATTACAGGAAAGCTATATCCTTATGCTCGAATGCATCAAGATGAAAATACAGCAGATAATAAATATCAGGCATTAACTGGCAAGGCTCAGTCTTTAAATATTGAAGTCAATACTGCAATAGCCTTTATTGAACCTGAAATAGTGGGAATACCAGCAGAGAGACTGGAAAAAATGCAAAAGCAGGTAAAGGGATTAGGTGTATATTCATTCTATTTACAAAGTTTGATGCAGCAAAAACAGCATGTGCTTTCACCGCGGGAAGAAGCATTGTTATCTAGGGCGGGAGAAGTAGCTGCCGCACCAGCAACCATCTTTAATGTTTTAGCAAACGCAGAAGTCAAATTTCCCTCAATTCAGGATGAACGAGGGCAAGAAGTTCAATTAAGTGAAGGTCGCTACAGTAATTATCTACGTTCTTCTGATCGTCGTGTTCGTCAGGATGCTTTTGACGGAATTTTAGGTTCTTATAGTCAATATCGCAATACATTGGCAGCAACACTAAATGGACACGTCAAGCAGCATGTCTTTTTTGCTCAAGCCCATAACTATAAATCGTCACAAGAGGCAGCTCTTATGCCGAATCATATCCCTGTAGAAGTATATGATAATCTTGTAGCCACAGTAAATCGCAACCTGACTCCTCTGCATCGCTATGTGTCCCTTAAGAAGAAGGCACTAGGTCTAGAGGAGATACATATGTATGACTTATATGCTCCGGTGGTAAAGGATGTAGAAATTCGGATATCGTATCCTGAGGCTTTGGAGCTTGTAAAAAATGCTTTGGCTCCTCTCGGTGAGGACTATATAGCAGACTTTAATAAGGGCATTTCCTCTCATTGGATTGATGTGTATGAGAATCAAGGGAAACGTTCAGGTGCTTATTCTTGGGGGGTATATGGCGTTCATCCTTTTGTATTTTTAAATTATAATGGACATTTTAGTGATGCATCTACCCTTGCTCATGAGATGGGGCATGCATTGCACAGCTTTTATAGTGCTAAAAGCCAGCCGTATCCCACCGCAGATTATGTCATCTTTACAGCGGAAACTGCCTCAACTACAAACGAGATATTGCTTATTGATTATATGTTAGCAAAAACAGCGGATAAAAAAGAAAAGATGTATTTGCTGAACCAATACTTAGAAAATATTCGTACGACTCTGTACCGGCAGACAATGTTCGCTGAATTTGAAAAAGAGATTCATGACCGAAGTGAAGAGGGCGAGACCTTAACTGCAGATCTTATGGAGGAGATCTACCATGATCTTAATGTGAAGTACTTTGGCCCAGAAATGATCGTAGATAAAGAAATTGATATTGAGTGGGCCCGGATTCCACATTTTTATCGAAATTTTTATGTTTATCAATATGCTACAGGATACTCTGCTGCAACGGCGTTTGCTAAGCAGCTTCAAACCGAAGGCGAAGCTGCCCAAGAACGATATACGAATCATTTTCTAAAAAAAGGCGGTTCTGATACACCAATCCGTATATTAAAAAATGCTGGTGTTGATATGTCCACTCCTCAGCCGATTGAAATCACCTTAGCTAAATTCAGTCAGTTATTGGATGAACTAGAAGTTTTATTAGCACAGGGATAACCATTATATAAAAACAAATGTTTTATTGTATAAAACACATTGAGAATAAGGTTACAAAAATACCGTAAATAATAAAAAAATATTGACATTAGTAAAGGTAAAATGGTAGAATTCATTTCAAAGCATAATGGAGAAGAGTAATGACGGAGTAAGTAGACCACTTGCAAATTTTCAGAGAGTCGGCACATGGTGAAAGTCGACAATGAGCGGTGGAGGAAGATCCCTCCGGAACTGTATTTCTGAACATTAGTAAGAAATGCCGGGTTAGCCACGTTATTGGGCTTAGGTTTGATAGAACTGAAGAGGCATAGCTTTGCAAATAAGGTGGTACCGCGGGTAATAACTCGTCCTTGTATATATTCAAGGACGAGTTTTTTATATTCAAAATTATTGGAGGTAATGTATGTTTAAGCAAAATAATAGTATTTTTCATGTAGCGAACTCTTGTATATCAATTGAAGATATCTATGCTGCGGAGAAGAATTTACAAAGTGTAGTCAAAAAAACAGAACTCATTGAAAGCCCCGTATTTAGTAATGAGTGTGGTAATCTTGTATTCATTAAACCAGAAAACCTGCAAGTTACAGGTGCGTTTAAAATCCGTGGAGCCTTTAATAAATTGAGTAAGTTAAGTAATGAAGAGAAAGGCAGAGGAGTCATCGCTTCTTCAGCGGGAAACCATGCACAAGGTGTAGGTTATGCAGCTCAAATACTGGGTATTAAAGCCACTGTCGTCATGCCTGCGACTACGCCTATTATTAAAGTAGAAGCTACCAAAAATTATGGGGCAACAGTTGTATTATATGGAGATAGCTATGATGAGGCCTATAAAAAAGCCAGAGAACTGGAGGCTGAACATAACTATGTCTTTGTGCACCCTTTTGATGATTTGGATGTAATTCTAGGTCAAGGAACAGTGGCTTTGGAAATTCTGAATGAATTAGAAGATGTTGATGAAATTTTAGTTCCTATCGGTGGAGGCGGTTTAGCAAGTGGCATTGCCTTTGCTGCAAAAATGTTAAAGCCAAGTATCAGAATTATCGGAGTTGAACCAGAAGGTGCATGCTGCATGAAAGAATCTCTGACGAATAATCAAGTAATAGAGTTGGATAAAGTGGATACCATAGCAGACGGTGCTGCTGTAAAAAGGGCAGGTACATTAACTTTTGAATTTATCAGAGAATTTGTTGACGAAGTCATTGCCGTTTCTGATTTTGATATCGCAGAAGCAATATTACTCTTAATCGAAAAGCATAAGCTCATTACAGAAGGAGCAGGGGCATTATCGTTGGCAGGCTTAAAAAAAATATCTTCCAGGAATAAAAAAGTGGTTTGTTTAGTTAGCGGCGGAAATATTGATATTTTAACGATCTCAGCTATTATAAATAAAGCTTTAGTCTTTAGAGGAAGGCTATTCTGCTTTACAATCAATTTACCTGATAAACCAGGGGAATTATTACATGTTGCCAAAATTATCTCTGAATTAAATGCAAATGTTATAAAATTAGATCATAATCAATCCAAAGTGATGGATAGTTTTAAACAGGTTCAGCTGGAAGTAACCGTAGAGACAAATGGACACAGCCATGTAGAGGAAATTGAAGCTGCCTTTTTGCGAAATGGTATCGACATCCAGAAAATTTACTAATTATAAATAGAATAAAGTCTGAATTGTGAAATGAGGTGAAAGTATACTTATGAAAAAATTGTTTTGGAAAGATCCTTATTTGACGCAATGTATTGCAACGGTAACACGTATTGAGGGAAATCATATAACTCTTGATAAAACAATTCTATTTGCTTTTTCTGGCGGTCAGGCATCAGATTCTGGAACGATTCATGGGTATCCAGTAGCAGCAGCCAAAAAAATTGGCAGAGAAATTGTTTATGAGATTGATGCAGCTCATGATCTGCAGGTGGGTCAGCAAGTGAAAGTGGTTATTGATTGGGAGAAGCGATATAAAATTATGAAGCTGCATTTTGCCGCAGAGATTGTATTGGAGCTGATGGTCCAGAATTTTAACAATCCTCCCAAAATCGGTGCTAATATAACTGCAGAAAAAGCAAGAATAGATTTTCAATGGAATGGAAATATTTCAGAGGTTCTTCCTATGCTTCAAAAGCGGATTGAGGAAATGATTGAGTCGAATGCTCCAATTCTAAGCGAATTTAGTGATGAAGAGCAGGAAATCAGATATTGGAAGATTGATGGTTTTGGCAAAGTTCCCTGCGGGGGAACTCATATAAAAAATACGGGTGAAATAGGTTCTGTTTTGCTAAAAAGGGGAAAACGTCTTGGTGCTAATAAAGAAAGAATTGAGATCTATTTGTGTTAAGTTATAAATAGTTAAAATTAGATATTGCCTATTATAACTTCTTATTCTATAATGAAATAAAAAAGTGTCAATTAACTGACACAAGCAAAGACGCTTGTACAGGGACTGATTTTAGTTCTGTGTGAAGCGTCTTTTTTGTTTAGTAAAGTTTATAGTTATCTTCTATAATGCAGGAGCTTGAAACATTTTTATACTATAAGGGAGGCATGCTTTATGAATTCTCATTGTTCCTTGTCCATTGAAGAATTTCGCAGTTACCTTGAAACAGACCAATCAGAAAAAATAATAGAGAGCTTTCAGCATCTTTTAACCTTATATGAATTGCAGCAGGCCAGACTAGAAGCGCTGTTAGATACGGTCAATGAGGCAATATGCATTATTGATGAATCTGACAAAGTGGTAGTCTGGAATCATCATGCCGAACTTTTATATGGAATTGCCACTGATGAAATCATTGGGCGCCCGATTGAAGGATTTTTCTCCAATTTAATGTTAACTAAAGTGATGAAGGAACGGCGCACTGTTCATGAAGAATATCATACTCCCTGTCCTGATACTCATGTATTAATTAACGCAAGGCCAGTAAAGCTATCAGGTCAGGTAATTGGTGGAGTTTGTGCGGAACGGGATATTACGGAAGTGGTGCAGTTAAATCAAAAACTATCTCAGACTCATCAGGAAGTACAAACTCTAAAGCAAGAAATTGATAAAATTCATTCCCAGTCTGATTCCTTTTCTACTGTGTATGGTCATAGCAGCGCGATTCGCGAAGCGGTTAGCATTGCCAGACGTGTTGCAGCAACGGCTGTTCCAGTATTACTGCGTGGGGAAAGCGGTACAGGAAAAGAATTATTTGCCCGTGCTATTCATGATGCCAGTCAAGTTACCGGTCCCTTTATTGCTATAAACTGTGGAGCGATTTCTCCTAGTCTATTTGAAAGTGAATTGTTTGGTTATCAGCCTGGAGCATTTACAGGAGCTGACCGAAAAGGAAAAGTGGGGTTATTGGAACAAGCAAATGGGGGAACTCTTTTGTTAGACGAACTGGGAGATATGCCGAAAGACATGCAGGTGAAACTATTAAGAGTTCTACAAGATAAGAGCTTCTATCGTGTGGGTGGCAACAAAGCGATTCATATTGATGTTCGTATTATTGCTGCGACTCATCGTAATTTAGAAGAAATGATTAAGAACGGTGAATTTCGAGAAGACCTATATTATCGCCTAAATGTAGTGGCGGTGTCCTTGCCTTCATTGCGTGACCGGTTAGATGATATACCTGAATTAGTTCATAAAGGTGTTTTACATTATGGCACAATTCACAATAAAAAAATTTCAAAGGTGAATCCCGCACTCATGGCATCGTTTATCCAATATCCATGGCCTGGCAATATTAGAGAGCTATTCAATGTATTAGAGCGTCTAGTGATTTTAGCTGATAGTGATCAATTGGGTATCGATAATCTCCCAGTTACTTTCTGTCAATTAGATTTTCCTGTGGAAAGCATAGATCCCTGCGCTATGGAAGGCAGTTTGTTGGAAAAAACTATAAGCCTAGAAAAAGAAGTGATTGCGAAGGTTCTGGCGGAGTATCATTTTAATAAAGCTGCTGCAGCAAAGAAACTCGGTATTCCTCGCAGCACTTTATATTACAAGATGCAGAAGCTGGGATTGGAGTGTCAATAAATTGACGCTATCGTCGAATGATAGATGAAAAACGTTGTCATAAGAGATCAGTAATCAACATAGATACAGAAAAAGTGCCGAAAGAAGATGTTCGGCACTTTTTTATATTGATGTGAGCTAACATGATTAACACAGAGGAGAACTTTTATCCCTTATCTATGTTTTCTCTGGGTTCTCTGCGCCTCTGTGGTTAAAAGTTGTAGTATTGTTTTTTCTGCTGTTATTCAATTTATAATATAAAAAATATATAGTTGGCACGGTTATTGCATTAGGAATAGAGCAGGAGGTGTTTAACTATGAGAATTGTCAACCATCCAATACTGACATTTCCAAAGCAAGATATGGTGACCTTCACATTGAATGGTCAAACGATAGAGGGAGTTGCGGGAGAGCCAATTGCGGCTGCACTGCATGCGGCTGATGTAAAGGTATTGCGTCATAGTCATGGACGCCATCGTCCTCGTGGTCTCTTCTGTGCCATTGGAAACTGTTCATCATGCTTGATGACAGTTGATAAAATTCCGAATGTACGGGTTTGTATTGAGCCTCTTCGCGCTGGTATGGTAGTTGAGACCCAAGAAGGGAAGGGGAAGATCGTATGATAACGACAGAAATCTTAGTCATAGGAGCTGGCCCGGCTGGATTAATGGCTGCCATTCATGCTGCAGAGGCTGGTGCAAAGGTATTGCTTGTTGAACGGGCGGATCGTTTAGGTGGTCAGTTAATTAAACAAACTCATAAATTTTTTGGTTCGAAGGCAGAATTTGCTGGTGAGCGTGGAATGGATATAGCTGAAAAATTAATCAGCCAGAGTTCAGATATTTCAGGTATTACCATTTGGAAGAATGCTGTAGTACTGGGAATCTATCCAGATGGAGTAGTTACGGTTTCCCATGAAGGTGAATTTTGCACGGTCAGACCTAAAAAAATTATTATCGCAACTGGTGCTTCTGAGAAAACCATGGCTTTTCCTAATAATGATTTGCCAGGTATTTATGGCGCAGGGGCAGTTCAAACCTTAATGAATGTGCATGGAGTAATACCAGCAAAAAGAATACTGATGATTGGTGCTGGCAATATTGGTGTAATTGTAGCCTATCAATTACTGCAGGCAGGTGTTGAAGTTGCAGGCATTGTAGAAGCGGCACCACAAGTAGGAGGTTATCGTGTTCATGCGGCTAAGCTGCAGCGTCATGGTGTACCCATTTATACATCTCATTCGATACAATCAGCCCATGGTGACTCCTGCTTAGAAGGTGTTACGATTTGCCAACTAGACGAACAATGGCAGCCGATTGCGGGAAGTGAACAATATATTGCTGTCGATGGGCTCTGTTTGGCTGTTGGCCTAAGCCCCTTGACAGAGCTGTTGTGGCAGGCAAATTGTGAAATGAAGTTTGCAGCAGAATTAGGTGGTTATGTACCAATGCGTGATGCCAACATGAAAACAACACATGAAGATATTTATGTAGCTGGTGATGTCTCAGGAGTCGAAGAAGCTTCGGCCGCCATGGTCGAAGGGAAATTAGCAGGATTATATGTTGCTTCCGTCTTAGGACATAAAAAGGATTCGTTTACAGATGAGTTTCAGATTGCTAAGTCACAACTGAGTGCTCTGCGCTCTGGTCCAGCAAGTGTGAAGATTTGCACGGGACTTAGCAAAGTTGTTTTAGAGGAGGTTGGATAAAATGCCGTCACAAGAGCGCTTTGCGAAAGGTCCAATCGCTTTATTCGAATGTATGCAGCAAATTCCCTGTAATCCTTGTGCTGATGCTTGTCCGCGGGGGGCTATTACCGTAAAGGAAATTAATGATTGTCCTTCTTTAAATGAAGAACTTTGCAATGGCTGTGGAGTATGTATGACTCACTGCCCTGGGTTGTCTATTTTTGTTGTTGACTATACGTATGGAAAAGATGCGGCCTTAGTTAAAATTCCCTATGAATTTTCTCCTTTGCCGGAGGCGAAAACCGTTGTTGATGCTTTAAATCGACAAGGCCAATGGATCGGTACCGCCCAGGTCATTCGGGTGCAAACCTCACCAAATAAAACAAATATTATTTGGTTGTCTGTGCCTCGGGAATTAGCTATGGAGGTACGCAGCATTCGCCTAAGAAAGCAATCTGGTAATATGTCAAGCCCATAAAAAATAAGTTTTGTAAGTAATCCGCAAAAAATGGGTGCACTAAACAAGCCTCTTCTTCAAGCC
>NZ_FOTS01000043.1 GCF_900114615.1 Pelosinus propionicus DSM 13327
GTCATAAATTTGATTTTACAACAAAAAACGGCTTCTGACTCTTGTCAGTTGCCGTTTTTTGTTGCTTTTGGAGGCTGGCTTAATGCGACAGCCCCATAGACATATGAAAAAAAGTTGTACATAATTTTAGACAACTATGTATACATATGTGGACGGATTACTCCTACTAAAGTGTCTAACACAATAGTAGAAATATTAAGAATTAAAAAGAAAAATGCAAAAAAATATCATGGGTTGGAGGTTTTAAGAGCAATACTGCTGTCACTGAGTTTTTTACTTGGAAGCTTGGCATAATAATTGCATAAGTATTAGCTAAAGATAGCTTGGTAAGGAGAGTCGATAATTATGGCCAAGGTGATAAGTGCATTAGATGCTGCAAAGCTTGTAAAAAGCGGTGATACAGTTGGTGTTAGTGGATTTGTTGGCAATGGACATCCTGAAGCATTAAGTGCTGCTATGGAGAAACGTTTTTTAGAAGAGGCTGGACCTTGTGATTTAACTCTATTTTACTGTGCTGGTCAGGGAGATGGTAAAGACCTTGGTCTTAACCATTTTGGCAATGAAGGTATGGTGAAAAGAGCAGTTGGCGGTCATTGGAATTTAGCTCCAAAGTTAGGTAAACTGGCTGTAGAAAATAAAATTGAAGCTTATAATTTTCCTCAAGGTACGTTAGCTCATCTAGCTCGCAATATTGCAGGCAGAAAACCTGGAGTAATGACAAAAGTTGGTTTGCACACTTTTGTCGATCCGCGAGTAGAAGGCGGGAAAATTAATGATGTTACCAAAGAAGATTTAGTTGAAGTTATCGAACTTGGCGGTGAGGAATGGTTGTGGTATAAGCCGTTTCCAATTCATGTAGCCTTGCTAAGAGGTACGAGTGCTGATGAAAAAGGCAATATAACGATTGAGCATGAAGCTGTTTCATTGGAAATTCTGTCGTTGGCTCAAGCTGCTAAAGCATCAGGCGGTATTGTTATTGTACAAGTAGAACGACTGGTGGCTAATGGTAGTTTGCCTCCTATGAGCGTAAAGATTCCTGGCATTGTTGTGGATTATATTGTAGTTGCAGAAGATATGAAACAGCACATGCAAACGTTTGCTGAACAGTATAATCCTGCTTATTCAGGCGAGATTGCTGTACCTCTGTCAGCATTACCTCCCATGCCTTTAGATGAGCGCAAAGTAATTGCTCGCCGGGCGGTAATGGAATTAATTGCTGATGCAAAGGTAAACCTTGGAATTGGAGTGCCGGAAGGAGTCGCTTTAGTAGCAAATGAAGAAGGCATCGGTAATAAAATGACCTTAACTGTTGAGGCGGGTCCTATTGGCGGGGTTCCTGCCGGTGGATTAAGTTTTGGTGCAGCGACCAATGCTGAGGCTATCTTAGATCAGCCGTACCAATTTGATTTTTATGATGGCGGCGGCTTGGATTTAGCATATTTAGGACTGGCAGAAACGGATAAATATGGTAATATTAATGTGAGTAAGTTTAAAGGCCGTGTAGCTGGTTGTGGTGGTTTTATTAATATCACCCAAAATGCAAAACAAGTAATTTTTTGCGGTACCTTTATGGCTGGCGGCTTGAAAGTAGCAGTAACCGATGGAAAATTAACGATTCTCAATGAGGGAAGAGCCAAGAAGTTCATTGATCATGTTGAACAAATTACTTTTAGCGGGAAATATGCTCAAGAAACAAACCAAATCGTTATGTATATTACAGAGCGGGCAGTTTTTGAATTAACAAGCGAAGGTATGATGTTGACTGAAATTGCACCTGGCGTCGATTTAGAAAAAGATATTTTGGCATTAATGGATTTTAAGCCGATTATTTCGCCAAATCTAAAACTAATGGATGCACGTATTTTTTATAATGAATTGATGGGGTTAAAATAATTTTTTAATGAGGATGGTGTCTGTAATGAGAGAAGTAGTGATTGTAAGTGCAGTAAGAACAGCTGTTGGTAGTTTTAATGGATCGTTGTCATCTTTTTCTGCTGTAGAACTAGGCAGTATGGTAATCGAAGAAGCCATTGCAAGAGCTGGCATCGAAAAAGAGAAGGTTGATGAGGTTATCTTTGGCAATGTTCTGCAGGCAGGTTTAGGGCAAAACCCAGCTCGTCAAGCTTCGATCAAAGCTGGAATTCCTGTGGAAGTGCCATCATATACTGTGAACAAAGTATGCGGTTCTGGCTTAAAAACAGTAAACTTAGCAGCACAGGCGATTATGTCTGGGGATGCAGAGATTGTTGTTGCCGGTGGAATGGAAAGCATGACAAATGCACCTTATGTTCTTGATAGCAAAGTTCGTCAAGGATTACGGATGGGACATTCTCAAATGAAAGATACCATGATCCAAGATGGCTTGTGGTGTGCATTTAATGATTATCACATGGGTATTACAGCTGAAAATGTAGCAGCAAAATTTGGTATTACTCGTGAAGCCCAAGATCAGCTTGCTTTTTCTTCTCAGCAAAAAGCAGTAAAGGCGATTGAAACTGGAGCATTTACGAAAGAAATATTGCCAGTCACCATTAAAGGCAAAAAAGGAGATACTATTTTTGCTACGGATGAATATCCTAAGAGTGATGCGATGCTTGAAAAAATACAAGCACTACGTACAGCTTTTAAAAAGGATGGCACCGTTACTGCAGGTAATGCCTCTGGTATTAACGACGGAGCAGCAGCTCTCGTATTAATGTCAGCTGACAAAGCAAAAGAATTAGGAATCAAACCGATGGCGCGTGTACGCAGTTTTGCTGCTGCAGGGGTTGATCCTAGTATTATGGGGATTGGTCCAGTGCCAGCAGCGCGTAAAGCTTTAGCTAAGGCTGGTTTGTCTGTTGCTGATCTTGATTTAATTGAGGCAAATGAAGCATTTGCTGCTCAATTCTTGGCAGTGGGCAAGGAGCTTGGCTTTGATCCGGATAAAGTAAATGTAAATGGTGGTGCCATTGCTATTGGTCATCCGATTGGCGCAAGTGGAGCTCGTATTTTAGTAACTCTGCTTCATGCGATGGAGGCAAGAGATGCTAAGGTTGGTTTGGCGACCTTATGTATCGGTGGCGGACAGGGTGTAGCGACGATTGTTGAACGCGTTTAATATAATTTAAGTAGTCCTAATATCGTGTCAATAGATAAGCTATTGACACGATATTGAAATAAATATGTGACATTTTTCACAAAAAAGAGGAGGCTTATCAATATGCAATTTCAGTTAACAGAAGATCAGCAAATGGTTCAAAAATTGGCACGTGATTTTGCAGAGAAACGATTGGCACCAAGTGTAGCAGAACGGGATGAAAAGGAAGAATTTTCTCGTGAACTGTTCAATGAAATGGGAGAAATGGGCTTAACAAGTATTTGTTTTCCAGAGGCTTATGGTGGTGCTGAAGGTGATGTTTTAAGCTACATCTTAGCAGTGGAGGAATTATCAAAAGTCGATGATGGTATAGGCATTACTCTATCGGCTACTGTGTCCTTATGTGCTTGGCCGATTTATGCCTATGGCACGGAAGAACAAAAACAGAAATATTTAGTGCCGTTAGTGGAAGGCGAAAAACTGGGAGCTTTTGGTTTGACCGAACCCAATGCGGGAACGGATGCAGCAGCCCAGCAAACCGTGGCAGTAGCTGATGGCGATGATTATATTTTAAACGGCAGCAAAGTATTTATCACCAATGGTGGTGAGGCTGAAACCTATGTGGTTTTTGCTATGACTGATAAATCAAGAGGAACAAGAGGGATTACTGCATTTATCGTAGAGAAGGATATGCCTGGCTTTACCTTTGGAAAAAAAGAACATAAAATGGGCATCCATACTTCCTTAACAAATGAATTAGTATTCCAAAACGTTCGTTTACCAAAAGAAAATATGTTAGGTAAAATTGGCGAAGGATTTAAGATCGCAATGAGTACCTTAGATGGCGGTCGCATCGGCGTAGCTGCTCAAGCATTAGGAATAGCCCAGGGAGCCCTTGATCATGCTATTAAGTATTCTAAGGAAAGAGTGCAATTTGGCAAACCAATTGCGCACAATCAGGCATTGGCATTTATGATGGCTGATATGGCTACTAAAATTGATGCTGCTCGTCTTTTGGTATATCGCGCAGCCTATTTGAAAGATCAAGGCTTGCCTTATTCCAAAGAAGCTGCTATGGCAAAATTATATGCATCGGATGTTGCTATGGAAGTTACTACAGATGCGGTACAAATTTTCGGCGGCTATGGTTATAGTCGGGAATATCCAGTAGAGCGTTTAATGCGTAATGCAAAAATTACGCAAATTTATGAAGGAACCAATCAAGTACAGCGGATGGTTATTTCCGGTGCGATATTAAAATAATGTTATAACTGCAAAAATTTTTCGAAATTCTTTTCCGGCGATGTAGAGGTTGATGTGATAAAAAATGGGGGGGTTATGTGATGGACATAGTAGTTTGCGTCAAGCAAGTGCCAGATACTACGGAAGTAAAAATTGATCCAGAAACCAATACGCTGATTCGTCAAGGAGTTCCAAGTATTGTGAACCCCTTTGATAAAAATGCAGTAGAAGCAGCGTTGCAGCTCAGAGAAAAGTATGGTGGTAAAGTTACCATACTTTCTATGGGTCCCTTACAGTCAAAAGAAGCATTAAAAGAGTGTTTGGCGATGGGTGCTGATGAAGCCATACTTCTAAGTGATCGGGCTTTTGGCGGGTCCGATACCTTAGCTACCAGTCATGCATTGGCAGCTGGTCTGCGAAAAATGGGGAAGGTGGATATTATCCTGTGCGGCAAACAAGCAATTGATGGGGATACTGCTCAAGTTGGCCCTGAAATTGCTGAACATTTGGGGATTGCACAAGTTACGTATGTATCTAAAATTACTGCTGTAGATGAGCAGGTAATTCGTGTAGAGCGCGAGCATGAAGAAGGTTATGAAGTGATTGAGGCGCAAATGCCTGTTTTACTGACTGTAGTGAAATCCATTAATGAGCCGCGTTACCCTACCGTGAAAGGCACAATGAAAGCAAACCGAAAAGAAATACCCATATGGACCGTAGATGATGTGGAAGTGGATCGGGATGCCCTTGGACTAAAAGGTTCACCCACACAAGTACGTCGAATTTTTACTCCTGAACGCCGTGTGCAGGGTGAAATCATGCAGGCGGATACGGCAAGAGAAGCTGCTGCGCTGCTTGTCAAACGTTTAGTTGATGTAAAAATTATTTAAAGTGGGGGGTGAAGAAAAATGGCTGTAAAAGTTAACCCGGAAGAATGTATTGGCTGTACTGCCTGTGTGAGCGCCTGTCCCTTTGGTGCGATTGTCATGGAAGATGGCAAAGCGCTGATAACGGATGCGTGTACCGCTTGTGGTGCTTGTATTGATGTTTGCCCTGTAGGGGCAATTCATCGTGAAGTGGAAGAAAAAAATGTTTCCATGAATAAGGATGAATTTAAAGGCGTATGGGTTTATATTGAACAAGTTGGCGGACAGGCGCGTAATGTGGGGTACGAATTGCTAAACGAAGGCCGCAAGCTGGCAGATGCTATGGGGCAGGAGTTGGCAGGAATACTCATTGGCGACAATGTGGATCAATTAACCAAAGAAGTATTTGCCCGGGGGGCTGATACAATTTATTTGGTAGAAGGCAAAGAGTTTTCTCATTATAGTACTGATGCCTACACCATTACGTTGACAGATTTGATTCACACGTATAAACCCGCGGTTATTTTGATGGGGGCGACCAATGATGGAAGAGATTTAGGACCAAGAGTAGCTGGGCGGGTTGGCACCGGATTGACTGCGGATTGCACCAATCTTGGCATTGATCCAGCCACAGGCTTAGTCGCCTGGACTCGTCCTGCATTTGGCGGCAATATTATGGCAACCATTTTGTGCCCCGATCATCGTCCACAGATGGGAACCATACGCCCTAATGTTTTTAAACGTTCAGCACCGGATTATTCACGAACTGGCGAAATCATAAGAGTAGACAGTAAGGTGAAAATGACGGATATTCGCACTAAATTGCTGGAAATCATTCGCGAAGGTGTTGCATCGGCAAATTTAGAAGAAGCAGAAATTATTGTTTCGGGTGGTCGCGGTTTATCAAAACCGGAAAGCTTTGCCTTAATTGAGGAACTGGCTGAGGTGCTGGGGGGAGCCGTTGGTGCATCCCGTGCAGTAGTTGATGCAGGTTGGAAGCCGGCACTTTATCAGGTTGGGCAGACAGGCAAAACCGTTGGTCCTAAAGTCTATTTTGCCTGTGGCATCTCTGGTGCCATACAGCACGTAGCCGGAATGTCATCTTCAGACATTGTGATTGCGATTAATAAAGATCCAGAAGCACCCATTTTCAAAATTGCCAACTACGGTATTGTAGGCGATGTAATGGAAGTTATACCGGCTTTAATTGATGAGATTAAAAAAGTCAAGACAGCTGGTTAGGTCATCATGAAGCTTGTTAGTTGAACAAGTGTGGAGTGAACCGCAGAGGCGCAGAGTACGCAGAGGGGATTCGAAGATCCTTAATCGCGACTCCCTCTGTGATCTCTGCGCCTCTGCGGTTCAAGTCTTTTATGTTTTTGGCATATTTTTATCATAAAAGTAGCATTGTATCATACTTATTTAAAATTAGAGGAGGATTTTTTGATGGAAATTAAACGCGTATTAGTTATTGGGGCAGGACAGATGGGGAGCGGTATTGCTCAAGTCATGGCACAAGGTGGATTAGACGTAATATTACGGGATATCAAAGATGAGTTTGTGCAAAAAGGTATCAAAGGAATTGAAAAAAATCTAACTCGTGCAGTAGAAAAAAATAAATTAACTGCTGAAGAAAAAGAAGCAATTCTTAAACGCATATCTGGAGTGGTAGAATTAAACGATGCTTCTTGCAATGTTGATCTTGTTATTGAAGCTGCTGTAGAAAATATGGACATTAAACGGGATATCTTTCAAACCTTAGATACATTATGCCCTGCTCACACGATTTTAGGAACGAATACTTCCTCCTTGCCGATTACTGCAGTAGCAGCGACTACCAAACGTCCGGATCGAGTCATTGGTATGCATTTCTTTAATCCAGCACCTGTAATGAAATTAGTAGAAGTTATTAACGGTTTAGCAACGAGTGAAGAAACATATGCTTCCGTAAAAGCTCTTGCAGAACAATTAGGCAAAACACCGGTAAAAGTTGCAGACTTCCCTGGCTTTATTGGTAACCGTATTATGATTCCAATGATCAATGAAGCAGTATTCACCTTGATGGAAGGGGTAGCCAGTGCAGAAGACATTGATAATGTAGCAAAATTAGGCTTTAATCACCCAATGGGACCTTTGGCACTATCTGACTTAATTGGTAATGACACTGTATTGTATATCATGGAAGTATTGCATGAAGGTTATGGTGATCCTAAATATCGCCCATGCCCATTATTGAAAAAAATGGTACAGGCAGGTTATTTAGGACGCAAATCCGGTAAGGGTTTTTATGACTATACGTTAAAATAAAAAGCATAGTCAGATGGAATCGTTGCCTGGAGAGGTAAGAATTCATCGCTTGATTATGGAAAAAGGCAGGCTTATGCTAAATAGATTGGCATAAGCCTTAGTCCTTGTGTAAATTACTACAATTAATTTATAGGAGTGTTTATATATGAACCAGTATGCGAATCTTTTATTTGAGGTTAAAGACAGTATTGGATTGATTACGTTACACAGACCGAAAGCATTGAATGCTCTTAACACAGAATTGTTACAAGAATTAAACAATCTGTTAGATTGTGTCAAAGAAGATACTTCCATTGGAGTTGTGATTATAACTGGTAGTGGTGAAAAGTCATTTGTTGCAGGGGCTGATATTGCTGAAATGCAGTCGTTAACTGCTATTGAAGGTCGTAATTTTGGCAAGATTGGTCAAGAAGTATTTAATAAACTGGAAAGTTTGCCTCAGCCAGTAATTGCTGCCATTAACGGCTTTGCGCTAGGCGGTGGATGTGAACTGGCAATGGCATGCGATATTCGCATTGCTTCCGAGAAAGCGAAATTTGGACAGCCAGAAGTTTCTTTGGGAATTACGCCTGGTTTTGGCGGTACGCAGCGTTTGCCGCGGCTGGTCGGTAAAGGACGTGCTAAAGAACTGATTTATACTGGTGATATTATTGATGCAGGAGAAGCCTATCGAATTGGGCTGGTTAACAAAGTGGCAGCTCCTGATGAATTGATGAATGCAGCTAAGGCTATGGCAGAAAAGATTATAGCGAAAGCTTCTGTTGCTGTACAGTTGTCAAAAGCTGCTGTGAATGAAGGGCTAAATATGGATCTTGCGTCAGGAATTGCTTATGAGGCAGAAGTTTTTGGCTTGTGCTTTGCAACAGAAGATCAAAAAGAAGGCATGGCTGCATTTGTAGAAAAAAGAAAAGCTAATTTTTCCGGAAAATAACCATTAATTAAAGCCTCTTTCAGATGCATGCAGTAAAATACATGTAGTTACTGAAAGAGGTTTTTTTAAAAAAAAGTTTGTGATCTATTACTTTCGATAGAGGCGAAAATAGTCGTTTTCTGTTAAAATAAATCAATTAAGGCAAAAGGAGGCTGGAAATGAAGATTGGTCAAAAAATTTCATTGTCTTTAGCAGTTATTCTAGGTTTAATCGTTATTATGGGAATTTATTCTATATGGTCTTCTGATCGAATAAAAGATGGTGTTGGCGATATACAATCCAGTAATGCCAGAGCCATTATTTCAGCAAAGGCTGAAAATGAATATACAGGCGCAGTATTGGAGATCAGGCGCTATATAGCAGATGGGGACGAAAAGTATAGCAAGAACTTTGAGGACAAGCTAGGATCAGTCATTGAATTGGAAAAGCAGCTGCTCAGTTTAACGCCCCAAGGAAAAAGAGCAGATGTAGAGAAACTAATTGATGATACAGAAAAATATAAAAGTGGCGTCGTCACTAGGCTAATTCCTGTATTGAGGGAACAATACAAAGAAAAAACTGCTGGAAATCAGGTAAGGGCAAATGACCTATCTCAAACAAGTGGTATTATTACCCGGGAATTGACCCCTTTTGCTCAAGCAATACAGCAAGCTCTTCATACCAGTGTTGAGGCCAACTCTAATGATGCAATTGCAGAAGTTAGTCAGGTTAATCAAAAAGTATCGAGTGGTATTTATACTGCAATTGTATTAAGCCTTGTTGCACTCGTATTTGGGATCATACTCAGCATTTATTTAACGAAGCAGATTACTTCACCGATCAGCAAAATTACGAATGATATTGAGCTTATGGCAGATGGAATTTTTACGGGGAAAGATGATCCGATACTCATTGCCAGAAGTGATGAATTTGGACATGTTGCAGATTCTCTTTCTAAGATGAAGATGAACTTGAAAGCCCTTATTGTAAATGTGCAAGAAAAGACAGAACTGCTTGCCAGTTATTCTGAAGAATTATATGTTAGTGCAGAACAGTCAGCCCAGGCATCTGGTCAGGTAGCTGATTCGATTATGAATGTGGTTGCAGGCACGGATAAACAGGCAAAATCCATCCATACTACGTTAGCTGTAGTGGAAAAATCATCTACGGACTCTAGAATGGTAGCTAGCAATGCGAAAAATACGGTTTCTACGTCGGATGCAGCTACTGCAGCCGCTGTAGAGGGTGAAAAACTAATCACCTCAGCACAGCACCAAATGAATAGTATTGAAACTACAGTAGGAAGCTCAGCGCAAATCGTAGAAAAATTGGGCGAACGTTCTAAGCATATTGGACAAATCGTGGATACCATTACGGGAATTGCAGGGCAAACTAATCTTTTAGCACTCAATGCTGCGATCGAAGCGGCTCGTGCAGGAGAGCAGGGCCGAGGATTTGCTGTGGTGGCAGAAGAAGTGCGAAAGCTGGCGGAGCAGTCAGAAGATGCTGCCAAATTAATTGCACAATTAATTGGAGAGATTCAGCTTGAGACGGATCAAGCTGTTGTAGCTATGCATAGTGGCACAGAAGAAGTACGGATTGGTGGTAAAGTTGTAGCTGATGCCGGACTGGCTTTCCAGAACATTATACAGTTAGTGAAAGTAATTACCACTGAAGTGACAGAAATCGCTAAATCAGGGGATGATGTATTAGCCAGCAGCCAGGAAATTGTTGAAATCGTTCGTGGAATCAACGAAGTCACCCAAGACACGGCAGCACAAACCCAGACTGTATCAGCGGCAACAGAAGAACAAACTGCATCTATGGAAGAAATCGCAGCTACTAGCCGTAGTCTAACTACTATGGCTGAAGAACTGCAAATCGCAGCACATAAGTTTAAAATTTAAAGAATACATAGTAAAAAGTCTCTTGGCATCACATTGTGAATACCAAGAGACTTTTTTATGAATTGGAAGTTATCTTATTTTTTCATGACAGTGGCTTTGCCATCAATCACAATTGTTCCTTCTTGATTGGTAACGAAGGTTCTAAAAATCAAACGATTTTTTGCTTCAATTTTTTCGATTACTTCGACGGTAGCTGTTACCGTATCACCTATTTTTACAGGAGCTTTGAAAGCCAATTCCTGTCCCATGTAAATAGTATTTGCACCAGGTAGAGTAGTGCCAAGTACTGCTGAAATAAATCCTGCTGACAGCATACCGTGAGCAATACGTTCTTTAAACATGCTGGTTTTAGCAAACTCAGCATTTACATGTACGGGATTAAAATCCCCAGTTAATCCAGCAAATGTATATACATCATATTCCGTTACTGTTTTTGACATGCTGGCTTTGTCTCCAACCTGAATATCCGCGAACTTTACGTCTTGTATCATGAAAAGACCCTCCCCTATATTGATGATTACTCTCGACAAGCAATGATAGATAGCTGTACCAGGCAAAAGATGCTTGTCCTTCGCCGTCATACATGAGATTTTCCGAGAGACTTTCTATTACAGTATTCCAGTAGTCGTGTGGATCAAAATAATTACAAATACCATCAAAGTTTTGATAGCAGTTAGTACAAAAATATCGCCGTAAGAATCTTTGTGAGTCATTCCGCAAACTGCAAGCAGAGTAATGACAGCGCCATTATGAGGTAATGTATCCATACCGCCAGAAGCCATAGATGCTACTCTGTGCAGGATTTCAGGAGACATGCCGATTGAGTTTGCCCAAGCTAACCAATCTTTTGCCATTAAGTCCAGAGCGATGGACATACCGCCAGAAGCTGAACCTGTAACACCGGCCAGAATGTTTACCGTTACTGCTTCAGATACTAAAGGTGAACCGCCGACTTTAATACTCATTAACGCATTAGAAATATTTTTAAAACCGGAAAGAGAAGAAATTACGTTGCCATAACCAACTTCAGATGCAGTATTCATAATTGCTAGTAAGGAGCCGATAGCACCAGCATTTAAGGATTTAGCTAGTGTACCTTTTCCTAGATTGTTAAATCCAAGAGCAATTGCTAACAAAATACCACATACTAGAGCAATAATGAGTGACCAAATACTAATAACATTTTTAATAGCTGGTGCAGTTAAAGGCAGTTTCATTGCTTTAAATGGTTCTAGCATATTAGGATCCCATGTGAAGACTTGTGTCATAACATAGTTAATAACTAATACTGCTATCAGTGGAAGAATTGCAACTTTAAAAGAAGGTAATTTGATTGAGGACGATGCTTCAGGCTCGTTTAATGTATGTGTGCCATAGCCTTCCCCACGATCAGCAGCTTGCTTACGACGGCGTTCTAACCAGATCGTACCCAAGGTAAAGATCAAAATGCCGCCAATAAGACCTAAGATCGGTGCAGCATAAATGTTGGTACCAAAAAAGTTAGTAGGGATCAAATTTTGAATTTGTGGAGTTCCAGGCAGGCAATCCATTGTTGCTGTAAAAGCTCCTAAGGCAATAGCAGCTGGTAATAATCTTTTAGGAATATCTGCTTCTTTAAATAATGCAGACGCAAAAGGGTATACTGCGAATACAACTACGAATAAGCTTACTCCGCCATAGGTAAGTGCTGCGCCAGCTAAAACAACTGCTAAAATAGCGCGCTCTTTTCCTAAGGATTTCATAATGGTATGAGCTATACCTTTTGCAAGGCCAGTGTCTTCCATAATTTTACCAAAGACAGCACCTAGTAAGAATACGGGGAAAAAGGATTTAATATACGTGACTGCTTTCGCCATAAATAGTTCGGTATAAGCTGGCATTAATGGCAATCCAGACAGAGAGGCTGCTAACAAAGCAAAAACAGGGGCAAATAAGATAACAGAAAAACCTCTATACGCAAAAAACATTAAAAGAAATAAACTTAAGATAATACCTACTACTTCCAAAATGATGACCTCCTCTATTTTAGTTTAAATATGAACCTAAAAGCAAGCTATTGTCTTGATAAGCCTCCTTTCATGATATCTCTAAATATATGC
The DNA here is from genome assembly GCF_900114615.1 of Pelosinus propionicus DSM 13327. Taxonomy (GTDB): domain Bacteria; phylum Bacillota; class Negativicutes; order DSM-13327; family DSM-13327; genus Pelosinus; species Pelosinus propionicus. The sequence continues at coordinate 12,411 of NZ_FOTS01000043.1, forward strand.
AAATTTTATGCCAATTCAAATTAGGGTGAATATTAGTAGTTTACTGTTTTTTAGATAAATATCTGTACAGATATTTAGACAGTATGTACAAGAAAAGAGACATGTATTTAGAACATAATTAATAATAGCTTTTCCAGGGGCTCTCATTTTATACTAGAAAGATAGAAAAGGTCTCACAAAAATGAAGTTTTGTAGAATATAAAGGCGTGTTTCTGATATGGCGGGGTCTTTTGTGCAGTGTTTTTAATTATAATTGAAAGATTGAAAATTAGCTATTGTATGGATGTCTAAGAATGAGTACAACAATTAGCAGGAATAATAGAAGAAATGTCTAATGGCTTATTATATAGAAGACATTTGGAGGTGGGAAATGCGTATACGGGATTTAATGAACATGAACGTAGTAACAGTGTTACCTACTATGATGTTGAAGGAAGCGGCAGTCATTCTTAATAATGCTGGTGCAGACAAAGCACTAGTAGTTGATGATGATGGTAAATTAATCGGATTCATTAGCCAAAGAGGATTTATTAAGGCGGTAGCGATTAGTGGAATAGACGGTCTTTGTGTTAAAGATATTATGACGAATCGTATCGTTCCTTTGTTATATACGAAGAGTGTTAGTGAATTAAAAGAAGAATTTACCTTGAATGAATGCCCTTTTTTTCCTGTAGTAGATGGAGAAAATCGTCCAATCGGTATATTACACCAAACAGATGTAGTTACTTATTTATCAGACAGATCCTTGCTATTAGTAGAGGATACCCAAGCCATTATCCAGTCGCTGTATAATGGTGTTACAGCAGTAAATGCAGAAGGAATTGTAACATTATTTAATGCGGCTGCAGAATTTATTACTGGATTAACGGCTGATGCTGTAATTGGACACCATGTAGATCATGTATTACCGAATTCGAGACTTATGCGGGTATTGGAGACAGGTGAAACTGAAGTAAATCAGCAGCAAACGATTGGTAATTGCAAGATTATTACGACTCGATCGCCAATTTTAAATGGCAATAAGGTGATTGGAGCAGTCGCTGTCTTTCAAAACATCACAGAATTGCAAACCGTTGCTGTTGAGTTAGAAAATGTAAAGAATTTAAAAAGTACGTTGGAATCTGCAATTGAAAGCTTTTTTGAAGGCATTGTAATTGTAGATCGGAGTGGTAAAATTACAATGATTAATCAGTCCTATTGTGATTTTCTTGGAGCCGAACGGGAAAGAGTCATTGGACAGCATGTGGTTGATGTAATCCCAAATACACGCATGCATGTGGTCGCTCAGGATGGTAAGGCAGAAATTACAGAAATCCAAAGAATCAATGACCATAATTGTGTAGTAACCCGTATTCCCATTGTGAAAGATGGTGAAACAGTTGGGGCAGTAGGAAAAGTTGTATTTAAAGATGTAAAAGATTTGAAAATACTATCAAACAAGCTCAATAAACTAGAATTCGAGTTAGAGTATTATAAGGAAGAACTGCGCAAAGCCTATGGCGGTAAATATACTTTTGACAGCATTATTGGAACGAGTGAGAAAATGCAATGGATAAAATCCATTGCACTAAAGGCCGCTAAAGGAAATTCCACGGTACTAATATTAGGTGAAAGTGGTACTGGGAAAGAAGTATTTGCCCAATCGATTCATAATGGCGGTATCCGTAACAATGGTCCTTTTATTAAAGTAAATTGTGCAGCTCTGCCAGAGAATCTGTTGGAAACAGAACTATTTGGATATGATGAGGGGGCCTTTACAGGGGCTAAAAAAGGCGGGAAGCCAGGAAAATTTGAACTTGCAAATCGGGGGACAATCTTCTTGGATGAAATTGGTGATATGCCAATTTCCATGCAGGTTAAACTGCTCAGAGTGCTGCAGGAGCGAGAGTTTGAAAGAGTTGGGGGAACCAGAACAATAAAGCTTGATCTGCGGGTGATTGCTGCTACCAATCGAGATTTGACAAAAATGATTGAAAAAGGGGAATTTCGTCAAGATTTATATTATCGTCTGGACATTATCTCTTTAGCCATTCCTCCCTTGCGGGAACGTACAGAAGATATACCCGCGCTATGTGACATGCTGTTAAAAAAGATTAACAAGCGTGTGCAGCATGATGTTGAAGGGGTCGCAGCAGCAACCTTAAAACTATTAATGGCTTATAAATGGCCAGGTAATGTTCGTGAGTTGGAAAATGTGCTTGAAAGAGCGTTAAATTTGATGGATGATCATGAAGTATTAATTGCTCCTGAACATTTACCTCCCATAGTAAAGAAGGTAAATAAAGACATTGAACCGATTGAGGTTTCAGATAATTTGGCTGGGATGCTGGATGATGCAGAAAAGCAGGCAATTTTAAAGGTATTAGAAGAAGCTGGTGGCAATAAGAGTAAAGCAGCTAAAATTTTAGGTATTCATCGGTCTGGATTTTATCAAAAGCTGCAAAAGCATAACATTAAATAAGAGAATTTAGGAAATGCAGTACTAAGAGAAATACAGATGTTGACATATTTAAAATATAATGTTATAATGACAAAGATCAATATCGAAAGCTAAGAGCCGTCATATTTGACGGCTTATATTTATATAGTAATTGCAAGTAATCGAGTATGTTCCGACAAAGCGATACAAAAAGTCGATTGTAAAAAAATGATTGGTTGATTAGAGTTGTTCTCCTTAAAAAAGAGTAATCATAAATCCTATCTCTGCATATCCTATAAAATGGTGGTAATGTTGATTAAGTACATAGTGGTTATTTTACAAGGTGTGTTGTATATGGTTACCGCTATAGTTTATAGGTTATTAGGGAGGATTCAAATGAGAATAGAACAGCGTATTCAGCAGCTTTATAAAAAGTTGCTACAATTAGGATATTATCCATTTCAAGTAAAAAGTATTATACACTTTGCAATTGGCAATAGCGATTTAGAGTCAGCAACTACTGCTGACAAAATTAAAGTTGTTAATATCTTGGAAGATTATGAAAAATTAGCAAATAATTTTTCTCTTGCATATAGTAAATAAGTAAATAAAGAGCCTGTTAGGCTCTTTATTTCTGTCAATTTAAATAAGTAGATTTTAGTACCATTTAAAAAAGGAAGGCTGGTAAAAATATGATTAGTACAAGTGGTTTGACGTTACGCTATGGAAAAAGGGCATTGTTTGAGGATGTCAATATAAAATTCACGCCAGGCAATTGTTATGGATTAATTGGTGCCAATGGTACAGGGAAATCGACTTTCTTAAAAATCTTATCAGGTGAAATTGAGCCAAATTCTGGTGAGGTTATTATTTCAGCTGGTGAGCGCCTAGCGGTTTTGAAACAGAATCATTATGAATTTGATGAAATTGATGTATTGAAAACCGTTATTATGGGACATGCCAGACTTTTTGAAATTATGGAAGCAAAAGAAGTATTATATGCAAAAGCCGATTTTACAGACGAAGATGGTATAAAGGTTGGCGAATTAGAAGGTGAATTTGCTGAACTCAACGGCTGGGATGCAGAAACGGAAGCAGCCCGCATGTTGACTGGTTTAGGAATTAGTGAAGAGCTACATACGAAATTAATGAAAGATCTAAGCGGTAACGAAAAGGTTCGGGTTTTGTTAGCTCAAGCTTTATTTGGGTCTCCGGACATTTTGCTGCTGGATGAACCAACAAATCATTTGGATGTAGAATCGATTCGCTGGCTGGAAGAGTTTTTATATAACTTTGATAATACGGTTATTGTGGTATCCCATGATCGTCATTTCTTAAATAAAGTTTGTACTCATATTGCTGATATTGATTTTAGCCAAATTCAGCTGTATGTAGGTAATTATGATTTTTGGCAGCAGTCAAGTGAATTAGCATTGAAAATGGCTAAAGAAGCCAATAAGAAGACGGAAGAAAAAATGAAAGACTTACAAAGCTTTATCCAGCGTTTTAGTGCGAATGCTTCCAAATCAAAACAAGCAACGTCACGTAGAAAACAATTGGATAAGTTGACATTAGAAGATATCAAGCCCTCATCACGTAAATATCCATATATCGCTTTTAAACCGGATCGTGAAGCAGGAGATCAATTATTAACCGTTGAGAATCTTTGCAAAACGATTGATGGAGAAAAAGTGCTGAATAATGTTAGCTTCGTTGTTACAAAGGCAGATAAAATTGCTTTCGTTGGTGCTAATAGCTTGGCGAAGACTACACTGTTTAAGATCTTAATGGGTGAAATGGAAGCGGACAGTGGCGAATTTAAATGGGGTGTCACTACTTCTCAGGCTTATTTCCCAAGAGATAATGCGGAGTATTTTGACAGTACATTAAATCTGGTAGATTGGCTTAGACAATTTTCTCGAGACCCAGACGAAACTTTCGTTCGAGGATTCTTAGGTCGTATGCTGTTTTCTGGTGAGGAAAGTCAAAAAGCTGCCAATGTATTATCCGGCGGTGAGAAAGTACGGTGCATGCTCTCTAAAATGATGCTGAGTGGTGCCAATGTATTGATTTTTGATGAACCGACAAATCACTTGGATTTGGAGTCTATTACTTCGTTGAACAATGGTTTAATCAGTTTTGAGGGAACCATGTTATTTGTTGCTCATGACCATGAGTTCGTGCAAACCATTGCCAACCGTATTATAGAAATTACGGAAGATGGTATTATTGACAAACGTATGACTTATGATGAATATCTGGAAACTGTCGCAACTAGAAAATAAAAGTTATATACAGCACGCACTTCACTTGTGAGGTGCGTGTTTTTTATCAAAAAATTATAAATCGATCGATCTGTCATTGTGAACAGAGTAAGCAACGGCAAAACTAATCTTTGTGCCTTTGCCTTTCAAATGGTTTATATTTTTTCGACACGTAGCATTTTTCTGATACAATGGATATTGTAATTGGTTTTAACATAAAATATATTCTATATAGATAGTAAGAATTTCTAAATCAGTATAGCTTTAACAGCTGGAGGAAATTAGGATGAGAGAATATGATGTTTTAATCGAAAAATTTCATGATTTCTTTACTCAGGATGGGAACTCTTGTGTGAGTTTGGGAGTGAATAAGCATTTGGATGATCTTCCTAATCCTAGTTTGGAAAATGCTGCACTCCGCGTTGCTGAAGGAAAGAATTTATTAGCTGATATCGTAAGTTTTCCGAAAGGAGTATTGGAGTTTGAGCAAATGCTAGACTTGGATCTAGCGGCATTAGCTGTTGAATTTGCCATCTTTAAGCTTACCTACCACTTTAATGGTAAAACGGAGCTGCAGCAAAAACCTACTGCTGGTCCAGATATTAGTGATGGATTATTTTTGCTGTTTGTCAACGATCCCAGACCTTCTCACGAAAGATTAGATCATATTACAGCACGACTGGAAAAAGTACCTCAATATCTGGAGCAGTTGCTTTTGGTGCTAGATGAGCCTGTAGAACGTTGGGTTAGTATGGATATTGAAAAAGTTAACGGGCTGCCGGAATTCTTTGAGACGGTTTATAATTGGGCTAAGAATGAACAATATAACCAGTTAGAAAGGTTAGGAGCTGCAAAACAGCAAGCTAATGAGGCTTTAGAGAAATATATAAATAAACTCAAAGCAATGCCTACAACTACCAATTTTTTTATTGGTACTGAGCAGGCTAAAACGTGTATTAGGTTACGAGGGATTGATAAATCATTAGAAGAGTTACATAAGATGGCAGCTCAGTTTTTGCAGGACACTGCAAAAGAGCTGGGACTTTTGCGTGGGAAGTTAATTGATAAATATAATTTACCGAAGACTACGACCTTAGAAGAATTGCATGATTTCTTAAATCAACGATATCAAGTAAAGCTTACGCATAACGATTCTTTATCTGATATTATATTGCGGTATGAAGAGGAAAAGGATAAGCTTATCAAATATCTTCAGGAAAAAGAACTATTTCCTATCGGCGAAGGACAGGATATGATGATTATGCAGACACCTGCTTTTATGGCTCCTTCTATTCCGGCCGGTGCTATGGTTTCTCCTCCGCCTTTTCGACCTGGAACAAAGAGAAGTATGATTTACCTTACACTGAGCCGAGAGTTACTAGATGAACATACGGAACTATCGATCCCTTCGATGATGATTCATGAGGGGATTCCTGGACATCACTTACAACTTGCTACTGCGGCCAAACATCCATCTGTAGTAAGGCGTCACTTTGATGCTCTGGAACATGCAGAAGGCTGGACCACGATGCTGGAAGATTATATGCTGGACATTGGGTATATGGGAGAATTAACGGATGAAGCCCGCTTTTGCGCAAAAAGAGATATCTCTAGAATTGGTGCGCGAGTAGCGATTGATTTGTACTTTATGACAGGAGATATAAAGTATTTAGAGGTAGGCATTGATGTGGATATAACTTCAAATGATCCCTTCATAAATGCTGGCAAACTGTTGCAAAAGGTTACGGGGTTTGTAGGAGGAAGAGTACAAGCGGAATTAAACTGGTACTCTCAAGAAAGAGCTTATCCTCTTTGCTATCTTACTGGCAATAAGTTAGTGTGGGAATTAAAGGAAGATATGATCAAAGCACAGCATGGCAAGCTAGAGGGATATGAATTGGATAAAGCATTTCACAATATGTATCTGAAGGCGGGAAATATGCCTCTTACTTTTTTGCGGAAAGTATTTGAACATGAGAAATTGCTGTAATGCTAATGGGTGTAGAAACAAAAGTTGTGAAGTGATTATGTGTTTCTGTAATTAAATGTCCATTTGATAAAGAATGTTGTTGACAGTGTGAAGAATTTTTTGTATTATAATCAAAAAGAAGACTATAATGACGATGAATGGAAGAGTAATTGTATTGGTGATATTCACAGCGAGCTGGAGATGGTGTAAGCCGGCAATATGAAATACAATGAAAATCATCCACGAGTTGCGGGCTGAAGAATTAGTAAGCTGCGCCGGGCCTCTTTTAGAGGAATTGCTGCCCGTTATTGCGGCGAGGTATAGAGCATGTATGTGCTTCGTACCTATGAGATATTATGGTTTTAAACCATAATAATTTGGGTGGTATCGCGGATTAACCTCCGTCCCTTTATAAGGGGCGGAGGTCTTTTATTTTAAATAAGGGGGAACTTATTTTGAAAATGCTGGGAGCGGAAGTTGTAATTGAATGTTTGAAGGCGGAAGAGGTGGATATTGTATTTGGTTATCCTGGAGGAGCCGTTTTGACTCTTTATGACGCTTTATTCAAAACTGATTTCCCCCATATTTTAACCCGCCACGAACAAGGAGCAGTGCATGCTGCTGATGGATATGCTCGGGCAACGGGGAAAACAGGCGTCTGTTTTGCCACCTCTGGTCCTGGAGGAACGAATCTGGTTACTGGTATTGCAACAGCGTATATGGATTCCATTCCTTTAGTGGCGATTACTGGCCAGGTAGGAGTGTCTTTGATTGGTAAAGATTCTTTTCAGGAAGCGGATATTTGTGGTATTACGACTCCTATTACCAAACATAATTATTTAGTAAAAAAGATTCAGGATTTGCCGTGTGTAATGAAAGAAGCATTTTATATTGCACGAACAGGACGGCCAGGACCCGTATTAATTGATATCTCTAAGGACGTTTTCAATGATACTTTGGATTTTGTATATCCTGAGACTGTTTGTCTCAGGGGATATCGATCGTTATTTGCTGGTGACTCAAACCAGATTGATTTAGTGATTGAAGCCTTAGAGAAAGCAGAAAAACCTGTAATTTTTGTAGGCGGCGGTGTTAATCTTTCAGGAACAGCAGAAGAGGTGCGCAGATTGGTTGATGTAACTGGCATTCCAGTCATATCAAGCTTAATGGGATTAGGCTGTATTCCCAGTGATGCATCTGAGCACTTAGGAATGGTGGGAATGCATGGAACCTATGCTGCCAATATGGCGACAATCGACTGTGATCTTCTAATGGGAATTGGAGTTCGCTTTGATGATCGGGTCACCAGTTTAGTTCAAAATTTTGCTCCTGAAGCAATGATTATACATTTTGATATTGATCCAGCTGAGGTAAATAAGAATGTCCGTGCTGATTTTAAAGTAATAGGAGATTTACGCTGGTCTTTGCCGCTTTTGTGTGAGAAAATAGCGGAGCGTAATATGGGGAAAGAACAGTGGGCAAGAGCAGATTGGGTGGGGTTAGTACAGGAATGGAAGCGGGAAAAGCCTTTAGCATCCAGTTTGCCAGCAGGAGGAATTCGGCCGCAAGCCGTGATTGAGAAGGTTAGTGAGCTTACTCAAGGTGAATCTATCATTGTAACAGATGTTGGACAGCATCAGATGTGGACTGCACAATCTTATAATTTTAATGCACAGCGTTCCTTCTTGACTTCTGGTGGCTTGGGAACCATGGGATATGGATTGCCAGCTGCAATTGGGGCGCAGATAACCTTACCAGAGAAAAATGTCATATTATTTACTGGTGATGGCAGCATTATGATGAATTGTCAAGAACTTGCAACGCTTGCTGATAATGGTTTGCCCGTAAAAATTATCGTTATGAATAATCAGGTGCTTGGCATGGTGAATCAATGGCAGCGGATGTTTTATGGGAAACGCTACTCCCATTCCAGTACAAAGGGGTGTACTGATTTTGTAAAGCTTGCTGAAGCTATGGGGGTTGCTGGACTTAGAGTCACAAAATCAGAAGAGCTGGATACTGTACTTGAAAAAGCTTTGAAGATGAAAGGTCCAGTGCTGATTGATGTTCTTCTGCCGGAAACAGAAGATGTATTACCTATGGTTGCACCTGGCGGGCGGCTGGATCAAATGGTCTTGAGGGGGATAATTGGATGAAATATACATTAGCGGTTTTAGTAGAGAATCGGCCAGGGGTATTAACCCATATATCTGGGCTTATCAGCCGCCGTGCCTTTAATATTGAAAGTATAGCAGCAGGACCTACTGAAGAAGTTGATACAACGCGAATTACCATTGGTGTTGAGGTGGAGGATGAATTTGAATTAGAGCAGGTAGTCAACCAGTTATCGAAACTCGTTAATGTAATTAAGATTGCAAATCTCACATATGTGGACTCGATTCAGCGTGAATTAGCTCTCATCAAAGTTCGTGCCAATAAAGCTAATCGATCAGAGCTTGTTGATGTTGTAGAAATTTTTCGTGCTAAAATTGTAGATGTGAATAGAGAAACCTTAGTTGTAGAATTATCTGGTGAAGAATCGAAAATTGATGCTTTGTGTGAGGTCTTAACTGACTTTGGTATTATTGAAATTGTTCGCACAGGAAGAATTGCAGTTTCCAGAGGACCGGTTGCAGCAAAGGATATGTAGGATATGCAGAAATAGCTGAAAAAGCCTAATACCGCTGCTGCGGTACTAGGCTTCTTAATTTTTAAACATTCCAATTGCACTGATGATTAAAGATACCATTCCACCTGCAATTAGAGGTCCTACTGCCAGACCTTTGAAGAAACACACTCCCACAATCGTACCGACAACCAAAGCCGTGACTGCTTCTGGCGACTCTTTCATAAAAAATACACCTTGGGCAGCGATCCAGGCAACGAGAATGCCAACAATAATTGCTACTAAGCCAATGGGGTTCTTAAATGCTTCCAAGATCCCAATTAAGGATATGCGTCCTTGAGCAATTGGTGTTAATACGGCTAGAGTTAAAATGGTAATGCCTATTGTAATGCCATGAGCTTCAATATGAGGAAACCAAGTATGCAATCCTAAAAGTTTTATCAGAAGCAATATGAGAGCAGCAATTGATACAGAATGGTTATTACCAATAACTGATAAACACAAAATTATCAAAATAGGCAGGTTTTCTAAATTCATTTTGTCACATCCTTATGTAGTTGTTGCAAAGGTTGCTTCACTCTGTTCGTAATGTAAAGAGAAGGCAGCTTTCTTAGTATGGCAAAACTTACTTATATATCATACTAAGCTCAGATCAAAAAGTCTAATGTTATTCTAAAATTTATTTGACTTTTCAAGACGACTGGTCTATTATTTAATTATGAAAAACACGACAAAAGAAAAATTAATTAAAGCAGGCGCTAAAGCAATGGTGGCGAAAAGCTATCATGCTGTAGGAATACAAGAAATACTAACAACAGTAGATGTTCCAAAAGGATCTTTTTATCATTATTTCGAGTCGAAAGAAGCCTTTGGGATAGCTATTATTGAGTATTATGGACAACAATTAGCTAATTCCATTGCAGAGAAATTAGCAAATGAAGAAGGTTCCCCTAGAGAAAGAATAAAAAACTATTTTTTAGGTATTCGTGATTATTATGCGATACATGGATGCGGTAGAGGATGTCTGGTGGCTAAACTGGCAATTGAAGTGGAAAACCCCAGTGCTGTTATGGGGGATGCATTAAAACGAGAATTTGATAAATGGACAGCGCTATTTGTAGCTTGTATAAAAGAAGGGCAAAAAATAGGGGAAATTTCATTAGAATATGATGCAGAGTTCATGGCAGAATTTCTTTATACTTCTTGGGAAGGTGCACTCATCCGTATGCAGGTGAATCGCGATCTTGGACCAATTGACAAATTTATTGAATATTCTTTTAACCGAATCATACCAAGACTGAATCATGTGGTGAGTTAGGCGGATTCATCACATGATAATTGATTTTGATTTATAGAGGATAGTAGTGTTGAATCTATTTATAGACGACCAGTCTATTTTAAGTGAAACAATATTTTGTAGAGTAATGATCGAATAGGGGCATTACTCTGGATTAAGGATGTAGTTGCTGTTTTTTGATGACATTGCTGCAAATAGGCTTTTTTAATAAAACGTCAACTGTATTTTAATACCTGGCAAAGCTGAAGTGAAAGGAGTCGAAGTATGCGTTATGAAGGCGTTGTCTACCGCCCGCCTAGTGAAGCAGGCAGCTTACTGATTCAGGCAACGATTGGCTGTCCGCATAACCAATGCACATTCTGCGGAATGTATAAAGAGAAAGAATTTCGCATTCGGTCGATTGCTGAGATTAAAGAAGATTTGAACCAAGCAAAAAAAGTCTATTCTAATACAGTGGAGACTCTTTTTTTTCCTGATGGCAATACCATTCTGATGAAAACCTCTGATTTGGTAGAAATCATTCATTACGCGAAAGAGACTTTCCCAGGTTTACAGCGAATTACCATGTATGGATCTTCGAAATATATCTTGCGAAAATCAGATGAAGAATTGCTTTTATTGCAGAACAGTGGCCTTACTCGAATTCATTCAGGCATGGAATCAGGCGATGATATTGTATTAAAGCAAATCTGCAAAGGTGCAAGTGCTAAAGAGACAATTCTGGCAGGCCGTAAGGTAAAAAAAGCAGGCATTGAGCTTAGTGAATATGTCATGCTGGGAATTGGGGGAAGAGAGCGTTCTAGGGATCATGCACGAAATAGTGCTAAAGCACTCAATCAAATTAATCCGGATTTTATCCGTCTTCGTACATTCATTCCTATGTCTGGAACGCAGCTGTATGAGGAATATCTTCAAGGTACATTTCGACTGCTGAATGCTCATGACGCTTTACAAGAAACCAGATTGCTGAAATCTTGAAGTAAGCAGTATGTTGTATAGTGATCATCATTCCAATTATGCCTATGTTAATGGGAAACTGCCTGCAGCAAAAGACGGGATGCTGCAAAACATTGATTATTTGATGACATTGCCCAAAGAACAATTTCGTCCGCCAGATATAGGGAATTTGTAGTATGCACACATAAATCATGTCGTAAATATTCACGCTAGTCTAATAATTATGATGATTTACAACAAATATTTAGTTTGTACGCAAGATATATGGATGCAAACTAAATATTTGTAAACTGAGAATCTGGTATTAATCAATTTTTAATGATTGGTGGCTTACGCAAAATGCGTATCACATAGATTTTTCATGAGAACAGTAAAAATGTGGGAGGAAGAAACTATGAATTTTGAATTAACCAAAGAGCAGGAAGACATTCGGAACATGATAAGAGATTTTGCTGAAAAATCGGTGGCACCGACGGCGGCAGAGCGGGATGAAAAAGAATATTTTCCACGTGAAATCTTTAATCAGATGGGGGAACTGGGAATCTTAGGACTGCCTTATCCAGAAGAATACGGTGGTGCAGGAAGCGACTTTTTATCATATGCTATGGCAGTTGAAGAAATATCCCGTGTATGTGCATCAACAGGTATTGGACTTTCTGTACATGTATCATTGTGTTCCTGGCCCATTTTTCATTATGGAACAGAAGAACAAAAACAAAAATTTCTTAGACCATTAGCAGAAGGTACAAAGTTAGGAGCTTTCGGTTTGACTGAACCTAATGCTGGTACAGATGCAAGTGCTGCTATTACTACAGCAGTTAAAGATGGAGATCATTATATTTTTAATGGTGCTAAAATTTTTAATACAAATGGCGGAGAAGCAGAAATCGAAGTGATATTTGCCTCTACTGATAAAGCGGCTGGTTTAAAAGGAATGAGTGCTTTTATTGTTGAAAAAGGTACTCCTGGTCTTAGCTTTGGTAAAAAAGAAGTAAAAATGGGTATTCGATCCTCTGTACAACGTGAAGTATTTATGAAAGACTGCCGTATTCCTGCTGCTAATTTGCTGGGGAAAGAAGGACAGGGTTTTAAAATTGCAATGACTGCCTTAGATGGCGGACGCATTGGTGTTGCTGCTCAATCTCTTGGTATTGCCCAAGGAGCTTTGGAACAAGCGATTAAGTATTCGAAAGAGCGGGTACAATTTGGCAAACCGATCTCCAGCAATCAGGCAATTGCATTTAAGATTGCTGACATGGCAGCTAAAGTGGAAGGAGCAAGGCTGCTCGTGTATCGTGCTGCCTATCATAAATCCCATCATCTTCCTTACTCCAAAGAAGCAGCTATGGCAAAATTAGTTGCCTCGGATGCTGCGATGTCCGTTACAACAGATGCTGTACAAATATTTGGCGGTTATGGCTATACTCGTGAGTACCCAGTAGAGCGGATGATGCGTGATGCCAAAATCACACAAATCTATGAAGGTACAAATGAAGTTCAGCGAATGGTTATTTCAGGTGCTGTTTTGCGATAAGAATTACAGGTCTGTTAGGTACAATGCCCTATCGAAATAAACGATACTTTTTTGACGATGGGGCATTGTATAAGGTTATATAGAAATGCATTAATTATATTAGGAGGCGAAGAGATGGAAATTCTTGTTTGTATTAAGCAAGTTCCAGATACTGCCGAAGTAAAAATTGATCCAGTAACCAATACGTTGATTCGACAAGGAGTGCCTAGTATTGTTAATCCTTTTGATAAAAATGCCTTGGAGGCTGCTCTGCAGCTAAAAGACAAGCATGGCGGTAAGGTTACAGTGATTTCTATGGGACCGCCACAAGCGAAAGAGGCATTGAAGGAATGTTTGGCTATGGGAGCTGATCAAGCTATATTGGTGAGCGATCGGGCCTTTGGCGGGGCGGATACCTTGGCTACCAGCTATACCTTAGCGGCAGCAATCCGCAAGGTTGGTTCATATGATTTGATATTCTGTGGCAAGCAAGCCATTGATGGTGATACCGCCCAAGTCGGACCAGAGATTGCAGAACATTTGGGGATTGCACAAATCACCTACGTAGCTAAAATTGAAGTGAATGGTGATACCGTTTCTGTAGAGCGTGAGTATGAGGAAGGCTATGGCATCATCGAAGGAAAACTACCTTTGCTGATATCAGTAGTAAAATCCATTAATGAACCTAGATATCCTACGATTAAAGCAACAATGAAAGCCAATCGGGTCGAAATCCCTGTATGGACCATGGCTGATCTTGATGTAGATGAGCAAAAGCTTGGTTTAAAGGGATCGCCCACTCAAGTCCGCAGAATTTTTACTCCTCCTCAGCGCACGGAAGGCGTGGTAATTCAAAAAGCTACAGCATGGGAATCCGTTTCTGTTTTGATTCAAAAATTATCGGATGCGAAAATTATATAAAAGAAGGGTGACAGGACAATGGCTATAAAAGTGAACCAAGAAGAATGTATTGCCTGTGGTGCTTGTTTATCTGTATGTCCCTTTGGTGCCATTGTAATGCAGGACGAAAAAGCATACATAACGGAGGCGTGCACTGCTTGCGGTGCTTGTGTTGATACTTGTCCAGTAGAGGCAATTCTTCGTGAAAAAGAAGATAAAGTTGTAGCTATGGATAAACACCAATACAAAGATGTATGGGTATATCTGGAGGTAGGTGAAGGAAAACTGCGCAATGTTGGTCTGGAGCTGCTAGGTGAAGGGCGTAAATTGGCAGATGGTATGGGGCAAAGTTTAGCGAGCGTTCTGATTGGACATAACGTGGAAAGATTGGCTCAGGACGCTTTTGCAGCAGGTTCTGATAAAGTGTATTTGGTAGATGCTGCTGAATTAGCCCAATATAATACGGATAGTTACACGGCGACATTATTTGATTTAATCAGCAATTATAAACCATCTGTTATTCTTATGGGTGCGACGAACGATGGACGAGATTTTGGGGCACGTGTTGCATGCCGCGTGGGAACCGGATTAACAGCTGATTGTACTGGTCTTGGTATTGACGAGGCAACCGGATTTGTTTCTTGGACTAGACCCGCATTTGGCGGTAATATCATGGCGACAATTATCTGTCCGGAACATCGGCCTCAAATGGGCACTGTTCGGCCATCTGTATTTAAGAAGCCTGCGTTAGATTATACTAAGAAAGGCGAACTGATTCGTGTTGTTAGTAAAATAAAGCAAGAAGATATGCGGACGAAGCTGATCGACATGATTCACGTTTGTACCGTATCCTGCAATTTGGAGGAAGCTGAGATTATCGTATCTGGCGGGCGGGGAATGTGCAAACCTGAAAATTTTTCACTTGTGGAAGAGTTGGCTAATGTTCTTGGTGCCTCTGTTGGTGCATCCCGTGCTGCAGTAGACGCAGGATGGAAGCCGGCATTGCATCAAGTGGGACAGACGGGGAAAACTGTAGGACCCAAAATCTATTTTGCCTGTGGTATTTCAGGGGCAATTCAGCATTTGGCAGGCATGTCGTCATCTGATATTGTCATTGCAATTAATAAAGATCCCGATGCACCAATTTTCAAAATGGCTGACTATGGTATTGTCGGTGATGTATTAGAAGTATTGCCAATCTTAACAGAGGAATTTAAAAAAATAAAGAGTGCTTGATCTGAGTGCAATATTCCTAAAAAATTAAGGAGAGGTGTTCGTTATGGGAGATTATACAAATTTATTAGTAGAGATTGATAGTGATGGTATTGGTACAGTTACCATTAATCGTCCAAAGGCTTTAAATGCGTTAAATGCTGCAACGGTGCATGAATTGGATCAAATGTTTGATCAACTGGCTGCAAATGATGCTGTTAAAGTGGTTATCGTTACTGGCAGTGGTGAAAAGTCTTTTGTTGCTGGCGCAGATATACTTGAAATGAGAGATAAGACAGCAGTAGAAGGGCGGCAATGGGGGCAATTAGCACAAGGCGTATTTAATAAAATTGAGAATTTTTCCAAACCTGTTATTGCAGCAGTAAATGGCTATGCATTAGGTGGGGGATGTGAACTTGCCATGGCTTGCGATATTCGCATTGCTTCGGAAAAGGCAAAGTTTGGTCAGCCAGAAGTGTCTTTAGGTATACCACCAGGATTCGGCGGAACCCAACGGTTACCGCGTTTGGTGGGCAAAGGTAGAGCAAAAGAATTATTGTTTACTGGTGATATGATTGATGCTGCGGAGGCATATCGAATTGGTCTGGCAAATCAGGTGGCAGCTCCCGATGAACTAATTGGTAAAGCGAAAGCAATGGCTCAGAAAATAATAGCAAGAGCACCAATTGCCGTACAAGTTTGTAAAACAGCAGTCAATAGAGGTCTGGATGTTGATCTGACGTCAGGAATTGCCTACGAAGCAGAAGTTTTTGGTCTGTGCTTTGCAACACAGGATCAAAAAGAGGGTATGACTGCCTTTATTGAAAAACGCAAAGCAAACTTTACTGGTAAGTAAAATACTGGAGTAATGGATGTAATAAAATAAGGTGATAGAGGCATTTCGCTTCTATCACCTTATCTTTACATTGTTTTAGCCGCTGAAATTAATTAGTATGCGTTGTAAAATGCTGCGAAACATAATGATTTCTGCTTCACTAGAACCTTCTAACATTTTATTTTCAATCTGTTCCATTACCTGCAATATTGTTGATTTATGGTTTTTGGCTTTCTCTGTTAGGATTATTTGATACGAGCGCCGATCCTTGGGAGTATCAATGCGCATCACAAAACCTGCCTTTTCCAAACGATCAATCAGACCAGTAAGAGTTGAATTATCTAACAAGACACTCTTACTAAGTTCTGATATGGAGATATTATCCTTTGCGAATAAGGAATAGAGAACGACTAATTGACCAGGGGAGAGCTCTAAACCTGATTGATCTAACATTTTCTTTGTATAAGAAAAATGCTTTTGTTCTGACTTGGCTAAAAGAATACACATACTATCAAGGATTTGGAGCAATATTGTATTCACCTCTGAATCATTGTTATAATTGGTATGCAAATTTTATGTATATCAATTATACTATATGGTTTTTTAGTATTGTCAATAAAGAAGAGTGCAGTTTAGGTAAGTTAACCAAGAATTAATTTACTATAGGGCAAAGGAACTAGACCATATCTGAAAAGATGGTCTAGTTCCTTTGATTTTGTGAAGTAGAATTTGCTGTAAAAGATCATATACAAGTATCTTCCTGCAGAAAATATCCGACTCCTCTTACCGTTTTAATATTAGATGAGTTCAATTTTTTACGCAGATAGTGAATATAAAGGTCGATATTGGCAATATTGGTTTCAGAATTGTAACTCCAAACCTTTTCCATAATTCGTTCCTTGGTAATAACTTGACCGAAATTGCGCATTAACATTTCCAGAAGTAATGATTCCTTCATGGTGAGATGGATGGCTTGGTTGCCTTTTATTACTTTGCCTTTTAACGGATGAAGAGTAAGACCTGCAGCACAAATATTATCTCCGACAAAATCCTTATTTTTTCTTCGGCTCAAGGCGCGCAGCCTAGCCAGCAATTCTCCTGTAAAAAATGGTTTTGCCAGTGAATCGTCAGCACCAGCATCTAATGCTTCAATTCGATATTTGGGCATATTTTTTTCAATAAGAAAAAGAACAGGAGTATTAATTTTTAGACTGCGAATTTTCTTTAAAAAGGAGATGCTGTTACTGCATGGCAAAGAGCGGTACAGGAGGATAATATCATGGACTTGTGTTGTGGCCATTTCCACCCCTGTTTCTTCATCTCCTGCAGTATCAACTGCATAACCATGCTTTTTTAAGAGTTGGGACATCGTTCCATTGCTTCTCGATTCGTCTTCCATTAGTAAAATTTTCATTGCTTACCCTCTTATGGTAACTTCCTTGTCTAAATTAGCCTTCCTTGGATTATTTTTCTATTTTAAAAAAAGAATGTTTGAATTAGATTTGATATTTTCATAAAAAATACAATTATTCGACATGAAATGGATAATTATTTCTTTACTAGCGATTAAATTGTAAAAAAAAACAAATTTTGATAAATATATTCATTTTCAATGAAAAAAAAAAGATAGATGCGATAAGATCAATAATATTAATACGTCTAAAATTGTCGTATATTCTTAAGAAGACGATGAAGACATCATATAACAAGAAGAAAATGGATGAAGGAGTGCAGGACGTTGCATATAGCTAAGACATTTATATGTTGTATTGTGTTTTTTGAAATTATATTAGGCTTCGGGATTTGTTCCGCGCAAATTGGTGTATCGAATATGTATCAGGAATCACTATGGATAAACCTGAATCTTTCCAAAGAACAAAGAGATCAAATTGATGGAATTATTCTAGATGCAGACAAGCAGATGAGAGCGCTGCGAGGGAAACAAAAAATGGTTGATGATCTGTATAATTTCGATGATTTATACAACTATGCGGATTCCTTAAGCCAAATGAAAGAGATTCGAATGGATGCAGGCAGTAAAATTACACAAGTGCTCCCTTTAAAAGATCGAGAAATCTTTGAAAGCCAAATGGAGGAAAGTCAGCAGCTTACAGAACGATACACGATGATGATGCTACAATTAGATCTTACGGAAAAGCAGCAAACGGATATTGTTAAGTCATTGATAAAATCACAGCAGCGAGTTTGGTCTGTTGTTTCGGATACTTCTCTTTCCTGGGAACAAAGGAGGCAGAAATTGAAAACTGTAAATGCAATAAATCTAATCACTGGCAAGTTAACAACGACTCAGCGGACAGAGTGGAAGAAATGGAATCAATCACTTAATTTAATGAATTTATAAAATAGTATAGTGGTCTAGAATTTTCATTAATCCATTATCTTGATAAGGCGGTGCATTGAGTGTGATACAAAATCAAGCTAAGATACTGGTTTTAAATAAGATACATGAAACAGCAGTGATTTCTCCAAATGCTAAACTTGGCAAGGACGTTGAGATTGGACCGTGTGCAATCATTGGAAACAATGTCAGCATAGGAGACGGTACTAAGATAGGGGCAAATGCTGTAATTGATGGCTGGACAAACATTGGCAGAAATTGCAGAATTCATGCCGGCGCATCGATTGGATCAGATCCACAGGATAAAAAGTTCATTGGTGAAAAAGGTTACGTAAGGATTGGAGATCATACCCATATTAGAGAGTTTGTAACCATTAACAGAGGAATCGGCAAGGGGAGAAAAACACAAATCGGTTCTAATTGTCTGTTATTAGCATATAGTCACGTAGCTCATAATTGTATGATTGGTAATCATGTTGTAATGTCCAATGCTGTTAATCTAGCCGGTCATGTAATGGTAGAAGATCGAGTTACGATTGGAGGGTTTGCTAGAATCCATCGGTTCGTAAAAATCGGGCGAAATGCTATGATTGGTGGTTTTTCTAAAGTGGTACAAGATGTACCTCCTTATATTATGGTGGATGGAAATGTTGCCAAGATAGCAGGTCTTAATAAAATTGGAATGCTTCGTGCTGGAATCGAGGAGGCTACGCGTAAAGTGATGAAGCGTGCTTATAAACTGCTATATTATTCGGGATTGGATACGGGGCAAGCATTAGAGGCAATGGAGCAAGATCTGCCTAAGTCGGAAGAACTGGAGTCCTTTACAGCCTTTTTACGCAATTCAAAAAGTGGGATTTGTCAGAGGGTGTCTAAGCAAAAGCGTTAAAAAGTTGGATGTGCAAAGCATTATCAATAATTCGATGTATAAGGGATTATTCCTCTACATAAGCTGTACTTTTTCATATTTATGATGAATTCAATATAAAAGCAGATCGACTCTAGAAGGAATCGATCTGCTTTTATATTATTTGTAGACTTTAATGCGTTCATCTAAAGGTTTAAATTCTTTCTCACCAGGTGCTGAAGTTGGTTTTCCAAAAGGAAGCTGCGCAATCAATTTCCATGTTGTTGGAACATTCCACGTTTGGATAACTTGCTCTTCGATCAGACCACCATAATGCTGCAGGGAAGCACCGAGTCCTTCTGCTTCTAATCCAGTCCATACAACCAATTGTGCCATACCGGAAGCATGATGTGACCAGATCGGAAAGTTGTCCTTATAAAGAGCAAATTGGGTTTGGAGATCTTTAATCACGGTTTCATCTTCAAAAAATAACACAGTACCATATCCACTTTTAAAAGAATTTATCTTTTCTTCTGTAGGAGCAAAAGCATTTTCCGGAACAATCTTCCTCAGTGCTTCTTTGGTAATATCCCACAAAGTATCGTGCTGCTTTCCTAATAATAGGAGTATTCTAGTACTTTGTGAATTAAATGCAGATGGAGTATGCTTTACAGCAGCTTCAATGATTTCTTGTATCTTTTCATGAGATACAATTTCTTCTTTACTAATACTATAAATCGAACGTCTAGCTTTTAAAGCGGCATAAAAATCTTTGGACATAATTGACACCTCATTTTTACATTTTTGATTTCTTATATTTCTAAGCAGATTTTGAAGACCTGCCTAAAATAATTAATTACTGCTTCTTATAATATTAGTCAAATTTTTTTAAAAAAGGATACGGCTTATGTGTGATTTTTTTAAAAAATTTATAATAGTTATTGATTCGATAGTAATGTTAAGATCTTAGCTTGATTTAATATCTCATGTGTTATGAATTGGCCATTTAAAAAAGCACTATAAGTGGTTACTGGACAACTATGATTTTGAGCTTCTTCTTTTGTGGTAAGTTGATGAACTCGTATGGGAAGACAAGAGTCCTGAGAAAGTAAAAGAGCTTCTTGAGCGTAATTTATAGAAAAAGGACATTGGGCAGTGTAATAGATGTCTAAACCAGGCCCAAAGCCAACACGTAGGGTTTTTGCATTATCATGGAAATGAGGCATAGGAGATGTCGGACAAAACCGTTTTACCAGCAGCTCAAAATAGGGAGGAGCTGTATCACATACTTCGAAGCCTTGTTTTATTAAAAATTTTTTATCGGAAAGGTAGGGCTTTTTCTTACTGCTAGAGATGATAACAATGCCATGCAAGTCCTTCGCATCTTTTTCGCATTCTTCCAAGAGTTTTTTCCCCCAGCCTTCTCCCTTATATCTGCCAGCCACCCAATGACAATTAATGATCATATAGCCAGGAGCATGGATCGGAACCCAAGCTTTTTCAGCGGGAAGATACTCAATAAACACTTTACCTCTCTGATCGAGACGTTTAAACATTAAACCTTCCAAGAGCCGATTACTTAGCCATTCCTTTTTGAGACGTACACCAGATTCTGATTTTTGATCAGATAAGCAGCAGCATATATGTTCCTTATGAATGGTGTCATTTGTTATACTTATAATCTTCACAATAGCACTCCAATTTATAATCCTTATTTATACATTTACCATTGTACTTAAAAAATCCTTTTTCATATTAGAAAAGGAAAAAAGTAGCTTACTTCATCTCAGCGGTATGGAAATCAAATAAATATAATATAATTGCTGCTAAAAAGAATGTAATAGACCAGGCCAAGAAAGGTTTAGAATGATGAAGTTTTACAATAGAAAAAATAGCAAAATCGAAAAGGGTGGATATACGCCATGACCAGCCATTTTGATAGGAGATTCCTCCTAATGTATAATCGATCAATTCAATGGTACTAAAAATCAAAATCCATAAAGCAAAGTAGGCATATTGAAACAGTTTCCCAGATGAAGGAAAACGGGATAAGAAAATGAATACTGTAGCTGGTAAAGCAATATATGAGTTAATTAGTTCAACGACAGTAGATGTTTTAATAAAATAATCCGGACCAAACCCCCACAAAACATGATGATAGGTTAATAAACAGGAACTTAAATTGACAACCATGACAAAAAGCATGGTCGGATAATAGTTTTGGAGATTTTTCCAATCTCCAAAGCGATAAACGCTGATGATAAAAGCACATACTAATAAAAACCGAAAAATAAATAACTCTATCATTTAGCATCCACCTTATTATAGTACTTATATACTAGTGTATGTAACTCATACATGTACTAATCCTTATGTATTGAGAAAATAATATTGGTTTATCCTACGAACCCGTGAGGCTTTTGAATCATGAATTACAGAGGGAGGAAGGATAAATTAAAGTAAATCGTATAAAATAATAATCTTAAAACTCTATTAACGGTGGGGGATACAAAAATAATGCTGAGTGTAGAGACAATTATTACCATAGTAGCGGCAGTAATTACGTTGATGTTATTGATCTATGTCGTTGATTGGCGATATTTTCGGGATTGGATAGTTGTTTTTCTCTTTAAATCCGTTATTGACTTTGCCTGGGGGAGTCCGGTTGTAAACTTAAAGCTATTGGACTATCCTGTTCGGCTGCTGCCACATTACTATAATACAAGTATCTTGTTTGAATTATGGGTATTTCCTACTGCATGCGTTTTATATAATCAAGTTACAAGAAAACGGGGATTATGGCCAATCATTTATTATGCAGGAATATTTAGTGCAGTGATTACCGCTATCGAATATCCTCTTGAAGTATATACGGATCTGATTGAGTATTTAAATTGGAGCTGGTTTACTAGTTTTTATACGATGTTGACTACATTTCTATGCTCAAGAGCATTTATTGCTTTTTTTCGCTGGGGCTGTAATTATTTTGAAGGCAAATAACATTTCCCATGTATAGCAAAACAAGATAAAAAGCTTATGATAACAAGTCTGCAGTGTTTGGCCTTTTAGCGGTAGACAGTAGTATTGATAAGTGATAAACTACTGTACTATAGGTAGTAATAAAATTGTAAAAGTTTCTATACGTACCCATAGTAAAATTTAAATTAATTTGATCAATGACGATCACCTAACAGCGCAATGGAGGCTAAAGTACGGGGATTTTGCCGGCTTTAACCTTTTTCTTTATAAGAAGAAAGGAGTTTAACAGAATACGAGGAGGATGGGATATGAAAATTGAAACAAAAGCAATTCATCTTGGGCATGAGATAGATCAAGAGACAGGTGCAATAGCACCTCCTATACATTTGTCAACAACCTTTGAACGTGACACAGATGGCAGTTATCCGCGTGGTCATGTTTACAGTCGTTTGAGCAATCCGAATCGAGATGCTTTGGAGAAGTGTTTGTGTGGTTTAGAAGGGGGAGAAGGAGCTGCTGCATTTTCCTCCGGTTTAGCAGCAATCTTGAATGTATTTCAAGCATTGCTTCCTGGAGACCATGTCGTTGTATCCCAGGACTTATACCATGGAACTACGAGGATATTACAAGATATTTTAGTACCGTGGGGATTGCAGGTAAGTTATGTGGATGTAAATGATTTTTCTCAAGTTCGGGCAGTAATGAAAGCGAATACTAAGATAATCTATTTAGAAACTCCTTCGAATCCTTTATTAAAGATAACCGATATTTCTGCTTTATCAGCCATTGCTCATGAAGCAGGAGCCCTTTGCGTTTGTGATAATACTTGGCCAACGCCTATACTGCAAAGACCTTTGGAATTGGGGGCTGATATTGTTATCCATTCTACGACTAAATATTTCGGAGGGCATAGTGATGTTTTGGGTGGTGCTGTAATCAGTAAAATAAAAGATGCTTTTTTTGATAAAATTCGCATGCTGCAGCAAATCGGCGGAGCAGTTCCTGCACCGTTTGATTGCTGGCTAGTGTTACGGGGGATTCAGACCCTAAGCTGCCGTATGAAAAATCATTCAGAGAATGCGTTCGGGATTGCAAAATTTTTACAAAAACATCCTGGAATCCAGAAAGTACATTATCCAGGGCTAGTCGATCATCCAGGACATGATATTGTTTTGCGGCAGATGAGTCAATTTGGTGGTATGCTATCCTTCCAAATTCGGGGCAATAAAGAAGAAGCGTTAGCTTTTATTGGACGTTTAAAAATCATTAAACGAGCAACAAGCCTAGGAGGGGTAGAAAGTCTTATTGAACATCGGGCTTCTATTGAGGGACCTCAAAGTAAAACCCCCGATAATTTACTCCGATTCTCAGTGGGACTGGAAAATATAGAGGATCTGATTGCCGATCTCAATGATGCATTAGGATAAACTCTTTGGAGGATGTTGCTGCATTCTCTTTAGAAAACGTACTATTAAAATAGAAAATGTAATGAAGACGGGCTGTAAATCTACGCAGCCCGTCTTCATTACATTTTGTTAAGCGATTTTAAAAGTAGAAGCTACTTCATTCAGATCTGTAGCAAGGGAGGCTAATGATTCAGCATTGGTGCGAATTTCATTAATATTATTTTCCTGTTGATTAATGGTTTGTGCTACAACGCTGGTATCTGTAGAAGTCTGGTGAGCAACCGAGCTAATCCGCTGAATATGAGATGCTACATTTTGGGTACTTGAGGCTGTTTCAGCAATGACTTGTGTGATCTGTTCAATACCTGATTTCACAACGGATAGTTTCTCATGAATTAAATCAAATTCTTTCTGCGTCAGATCAATCGATTCTTTCCCTTTGCCTACTTCCCAATTTGCTTTTTCTACCACTCCTACTGCAGTTGAAATTTCTTGACTCATAGAATTTATAATGAGTGCAATATCAGTAGTGGCAGTAGCTGACTGCTCAGCGAGCTTGCGAACCTCATCCGCTACTACCGCAAATCCTCTGCCTGCTTCACCAGCTCGCGCCGCTTCAATCGCTGCATTGAGAGCAAGAAGATTTGTCTGGGCAGCAATTGAGTTGATGACTTCTACGATACCTTTGATCTTGTCAGATGAATTAGAGATTTTATCCGTTGCAGTAGTGATTTCTACCATAGCAATGCTTACATTTTTATTCTGGCTGACCACGTTACTAAGTAATTCCATCCCTTTTTGGGCCTCATTTACAGCGTTATTTGTATTGGTGCTTACTTCTAAAGCTTGCGTATTCATCTCTTCACTTCCAGCATTCATTCGTGCAAGAGTACCAGAGATATCGTCAATGCTATGAGAATTTTCATTTGCACCTGCTGCAATTTCATCTACAGTAGAGGCAACAATAGAGACAGAAGCGGTGTATTCTTCTACAGTTGCGTTTAATTCTTGACTGGAAGAGGATAGCGTGTCTGTACTCAACTGAAGGGTAGTGACCATTTTTTTTAGGTTGTTTTTCATGAGGACAATTTCTTTGTTCATATCGCCGATTTCATCATTTATGGTTGAAGTAATATCGGCAGTGCTTAAATCAAAATGAGCGATATTACTTAATGCTTCTTTTAAGTGATTTAATCGACGGCTCATATGATTACTGTACCAGAAGAGTAGTCCAATTACGAGAAGAAGAACGACTATATTAGCTACGACTGCAAATGAATTTTGGAATTTTACACTTGCATCAATATAAGTTGTTTGTTCTTTAATAATACCATCTTGCACTGTAAATAAATTTTCAAAGTCTTTATCAAGGTCCTCTGAGGTTTTTACCATGAACTTGATTTGTTTTGCCATTTCAGGTCTATCTCCAGCTTTTTGCGCAATAATAATTTTATCACTATAATCGCGGAAGTGAATCACATTAGCAAGAGTTTGATCTGCAGCCGTTTGGGCGGCAGTATTGGCAGCTGCTTTACGATAGGCTGTCAGCAAGTTGATCACTTCAGCAATTTCAATGCGATACGCATTTTCATACTGTGTGTCATTGTATTGCGTATATTTTAAGCGATCAATGCGAGCCCGCTGTAGCTGAGCAAAGGCTTCACGAATTTGAAAAGCTTCTGGAATACTGTAGGATTGAACTTTTTCTACCCTATTTCCCATATCACTGAATTTGTAAGAAGAAAAAAGAGATAACGCGATTAATAGAACAACCGAAATTAGAAAAATACCTAAAAGTTGAAATTTGATTGACCATCTTCTTGTTTCCATACATTTACCCCTAACGAAATTATTTTCTTACAGTGCCTTTTTCAACCAGCATATTGAGAGAGGTTCTCAGTATGCTGGTTGAAAAAATAACCATTTAAGCTAGTAAGCAGGCTGGTTTATAGTTAATTTAACCAATAAAATCATTTTCTGTCAATAAAAAATGTAAACTTGCAAAAAAATAAAAAGGTAATTAATCACCAACAAAAGTCAAATAGTCAAATAAAAACATTGACTTTTGATAAAGGAAATTGGTAAAATATTATTAAATGATAAGGTTAATACTAGATGGTAAATATAATATTCATTGATTAAGATCAAAGAATATCGCCTCAATTTAGAATATAGTATAAAGACTATAATTGAAGCAATTTGATTTAAACTGCTGTAAAAATAAATTTGCAGCTTACAAAGAAGGTAGGTGATAGGTATGAAATTTATTGACTATTATGAAGTTTTAGGTGTGCCAAAGACTGCAACTGATAAAGAAATAAAAACGGCATATCGTAAACTAGCCAGGCAGTATCATCCTGATGTGCAAAAAGGGAAAGAAAAGAAAGAAGCTGAAGAAAAGTTTAAAGAAATTAACGAGGCATATGAAGTATTGGGTGATGCTTCTAATCGGGAAAAGTATGATAAATTAGGGAAAAACTGGCGGATGGGACAAGAATTTCAACCACCACCTAATGCTGGATATCAGACGTATCATATGGATGGAATGGATGATTTTGGTTTTAGCGATTTTTTCTCATCCATTTTTGGGCAAGAGTTTTCTAGCCGGCGAGGTGGATATGGGAGAGATTATGAGGCAAAGCAGCCTAGATATGAAGGAGACGATGTGGAAGCCACAATTAGCCTGACAATGGAAGAGCTGATGGCGGGAGCAGAGAAAGAAGTCCAAATTGATGTACCAGTTATTTGTGCTGCCTGTGGTGGCCAGCGTTTTACCAGCAGGGGTATATGCAGTACCTGTAAGGGAGCAGGATCTACGGAAGAGCATAAAAAGCTAAAGGTGAAAATTCCTGGTAAGTCTTATCCTGGTACGATATTACGTCTAAAAGGAATGGGGGGGAAAGGTTCAAATGCTGGTTCAAATGGTGATTTGTATCTTCATGCAGCGATGAAATCCCAGTCTAATTGGCGTGTTATCAATCAGATTGACGTAGAGGGCGATTTGACGATTTATCCGGAACAAGCTGTTTTAGGTGATCTGGTTTCCGTACGTACTCCATCAGGCATAGTTGAGGTGAAGATTCAGCCAGGAACTGGCTCTGGCCAGAAACTTCGTTTAAAAGATAGAGGATTTAAGAAAAATGCAACGTTGGGAGATTTGTATATAAAAATACAGATTGATGTTCCTAGAGATCAAAAAAAGGAAGAAATAGAGCTTTATAAACAGATTTATGCTTTGCGCCACAAAGAAACATGATTAAGGCTGTTCTGTTTGTTATATAGAGGAGGTAGACATTATGAATCAAGAGCAATACACGCAAAAGGCATTAGCTGCCCTTTCAGAAGCGCAGCAGCTAACCGCGCTGCATTACCAGCAAGAAGTAAGTACCAGGCATTTATTATTAGCATTAGTCAAAGAGGACGATGGCATGATTGGGCAGATTTTGTCCCAATCGCAAATTGATGTTAAACTTTTAAAGGCCAAAGTAGAGAAATTAATCACGAATCAGCCTTCTATTCGAGGTCAAGAAGGCAGTCTGCGAATGAATACAGCAATGATTCGAGTGTTAGGTTTAGCGGAGAAAACTGCAACTGGTATGAAGGATCAATTTATTAGTACAGAACATCTATTATTAGCTATTGTAGAAGATGGTGACAGTGACGTGGTGGAATTCTGCAGGGAATTTGGACTGCATCGCAGCCGTATTCAGCAGATTGTAAAAGAATATCGTCAAGGACAGCGGATTACCAGTGACAATCCGGAAGAAGGTTACCAAGCATTATCAAAATATGGACGGGATTTGACCGAGATGGCTAAACAGGGAAAATTGGATCCTGTTATTGGCCGAGATGAAGAAATTCGCAGAGCAATAGAAATACTATCCCGCCGTACCAAAAATAATCCTGTTCTGATCGGTGAACCTGGAGTTGGCAAGACAGCGATTGTAGAGGGATTAGCTCGGCGCATTGTTGCTGGGGATGTGCCAGAAACACTGAAGAATAAAAGTTTATATTCCCTGGATCTTAGCTCCTTAGTGGCTGGTGCCAAATATAGGGGTGAGTTTGAGGAACGATTGAAAAATGTCTTAAATGAAATTGTTAAATCAGAGGGAAAAATTCTTTTGTTTATTGATGAACTTCATACCGTAGTGGGAGCTGGTGCTGCGGAAGGAGCCATGGATGCAGGCAATATTTTAAAGCCTATGCTTGCAAGAGGTGAACTTCGTTGTATTGGCGCTACCACTTTGAATGAATATCGTAAACATATTGAAAAAGATGCTGCTTTAGAGCGCCGTTTTCAACCAGTTCTTGTTGATCAGCCTACAGTAGAGGATACGATTTCGATATTAAGAGGCTTAAAAGAACGCTATGAAATTCATCATGGTGTTCGAATCAAAGACAGTGCTCTAGTGTCGGCAGCTGTACTGTCAGATCGGTACATTTCCGATCGCTTCTTGCCTGACAAAGCGATTGACTTGGTAGATGAGGCTGGTGCGAAATTACGTACAGAAATTGATTCGATGCCTAGTGAGCTAGATGAGATATTGCGCCGGGTAATGCAGCTTGAAATTGAGGAACAAGCTCTTAAAAAAGAGAGTGATGCTTCTTCCTCGGAAAAACTGAATACGATTCAAGAAGAATTAAAAAATCTGCGCCAAGAAACAGATGTACTGAAAGTTCAGTGGCAGGGAGAAAAGGAAGCTATACTGCGCCTGCGTGGTTTGAAAAAAGAAATTGAATCTGTTAAAGCCGAGATGGAGACTGCAGAAAGGGCTTATGATCTTACTCATTTGGCAGAGCTCAAATACGGTAAGCTGCCAGAGTTAGAAGCACGGTTAAAAAATGAGGATGAATTACTAAGTAAAAAGCATAATGATAAAGTCCTGTTAAAAGAGGAAGTCGGTGAAGATGATATCGCTAAGATTGTTAGCCGCTGGACGGGGATTCCGGTTAGTCGCATGTTAGCGGGAGAGCGAGAAAAACTGGCGAACTTAGAAAGCATTTTACATTCAAGAGTTGTAGGACAGGATGATGCTGTGCAGGCTGTAAGCGAAGCCATCATCAGAGCAAGGGCAGGGGTGAAGGACCCGAATCGTCCAATTGGATCTTTTATCTTTCTTGGCCCAACAGGTGTTGGCAAAACGGAATTGGCTAAAACGCTGGCAGAAGTATTATTTGATGACGAGCGCAGCATGATCCGTGTAGACATGAGTGAATATATGGAGAAACATACCGTAGCGCGCTTAATTGGTGCTCCTCCGGGTTATGTTGGTCATGATGAAGGGGGGCAATTAACAGAAGCTGTACGCCGTCGTCCTTATAGCGTAATTTTACTGGACGAAATTGAAAAAGCGCATAGCGATGTATTTAATGTGCTGCTGCAAATATTAGACGATGGACGGCTAACAGATGGTAAAGGCAGGACTGTCAATTTTAAAAATACGGTTGTTATCATGACCTCCAACTTAGGATCGGCTGAAATCTTGCAAAATGAGTTCGAGAGGGCTAAAGAAAAAGTACTTAGCATGCTCAAATCTCATTTCAGACCTGAATTCTTGAACCGCATTGACGATATTATTGTCTTTAATGCTCTATCTGAGCAGCAAGTTAGTAAAATTGCTGGAATTCTATTGGAAAGCTTAAATAAGCGCTTGCAAAAGCAGATGAATATTACTTTGGTATGGGATGAGGCTGTCTTGACATTATTATCTAAGAAAGGATATGATTCTGCATTTGGTGCTCGACCGCTGCGCCGCCAAATCAGCAGGTCTATCGAAACCGAATTAAGTAAAAAAATAGTCCGTGGTGAAATCATGGAAGGCAATACAGTTACGCTGAAAGCGCAGGATGGTACAATCATCTTGAGCCCGTTATAAAAGTTGTATGTCTTTAAAAATAATAAACTTCTGCAAAGTTTTCTTTGCAGGAGTTTATTATTTTATGGTAAATAGAATGAAGTATTAGCGTCATCATCCAAACAGGAGGAGTGAGCATGCCGGTTACATTAGAAGGTAAGTTAGTAATTGCCATATCTTCACGTGCTCTTTTTGACTTAGATGCAAGTAATAAAATTTTCGAAGAGGATGGAGAAGAGCAGTATACCAAATATCAAATTGAACATGAAAATGAGCTGCTGAATCATGGAGTAGCTTTTCCATTAATAAAACGTCTGCTGAAGCTGCGAGATCCTGAGACAGGAGAACCTATGGTAGAAATTATTCTAATTTCTAAAAATGATCCTAATACTGGATTGAGAGTTTTTAATTCTATAGAGCAGCATCAATTAGATATTACCAGAGCTGCATTTACTAGGGGACGTTCTCCTTATAAATATTTAAAAGCTTTTAAAGCGGATTTGTTTTTATCTGCTAATCCTGAGGATGTAGCACTTGCTCTTGCAAATGGGCATGCCAGTGCTACTATTTATGCAGGAACCTATGCAAAGCAAGACGATGATATGGAAGAGATTCGTGTTGCTTTTGATGGTGATGCAGTTATATTTAGTGATGAAGCAGAAAAAATATATCAGAAGCTGGGTTTAGAAGAATTCAAAAAACATGAAGCGGAAAAAAGTGAAATACCCCTTTTACCTGGTCCCTTCATGTCTTTTTTGACAGCCTTAAATAATGTGCAGAAGGCTAATAAAGATAAGAAGAAGACAATACGAACGGCACTTGTTACAGCGCGAAATGCGCCTGCTCATAAAAGAGCAATTAAGACATTACGATCATGGGGAATCACAGTGGATGAAGCTTTCTTTTTAGGTGGATTGGATAAAGCTGCGATTTTAGAAAGCTTTAATCCCCATATCTTTTTTGATGACCAGCACACCTATTGTATTAATGCATCAAAAGTAGTACCAACTGGACATGTTCCAAGCGGTGTAGCTAACAGTTAAGATGATCGAAACATATAAAGCAAGAAAACCTAAAGCACTAAAAAGAAATACTTCATATAGGAGGATAAAAAATGAGTGATAAATTATTAATCAGTAATGCCTTTCAGACTTTTTTGACAGAGGCTCCAGAATATCATAAGGTCTGGATGGAGACGGTACAAAAGTGGGGTGCAGCAAGTCAGCTCGATAGGAAAACAGAAACGCTCTCTTATTTATCTGTATTAGCTGTATTGAGGCTGGAAGGCGGTCTGCCTTTTCACGTAAAACAAGCGAAAGCAGCAGGAGCGACCAGAGAAGAAGTCATAAGTGCGATTCTAGTAGGACTGCCAGCAGCAGGAAATGTGGTGATCCAATCCTTACCAATTGCTTTAAATGCCTATGATCAGGATTAAGAGTATTTCCTGATAAAGCAGCTTATCGAATATCGGTCTAGGATTAGAAAGCAAGCTAGATCAAATTGGGATTCATTCATCCTCAGCCTTAAAAATGCTAAAAGGGGCTGTCGCATTAAGCCAGCCTCCAAAAGCAACAAAAAACGGCAACTGACAAGAGTCAGAAGCCGTTTTTTGTTGTAAAATCAAATTTATGACGAAAAAGAATTTACAACCAGATTATACAGTAAACGAGGATACCTATCAACTATTTCTTCTGCCCATGGATATTGGCGAAATGATCCCGGCAGAAGATTCGGTACGCTTACTCAACGCGGTAATGGAAGGGATGGATTACAGAAAATTGTACGCCGCGTACTCTCGCATGGGGAGAATCGAGAAATCACCGAAACGGTTGTTTAAAGTTCTCGTGTATGGATACATGAACGGCATCTACTCCAGCCGTAAACTAGAAC
>NZ_FOTS01000028.1 GCF_900114615.1 Pelosinus propionicus DSM 13327
TGAATAGATGCCGTTCATGTACCCATAGACAAGAATTTTAAATAGACGCTTCGGTGATCTCTCGATTCTCCCCATTCGGGAGTACGTAGTGTACAGTTTGCTATAATCCAGCCTTTCTAACACTGCGCTGAGTAACCGTACCGAGTCATCTTCTGGGATCATCTCGCCGATGTCCATCGGCAAGACTAGTTGATATATATTTGTGTCTGTTATATAATTTGCTTGTATTTTCATGTTCCAACAAACTTGATTTTACACAAAAAAATGGCTCCCGGCTACTGCCGGTTGCCATTTTTGTTTTTTAGGGCTAGTGCGACAGCCCCTTTTTCTTTTGTGACAGAGACTATATCTATAAACGTATATTCTTAGTAAAAAAGGTATGAATCCATCGCATTATGCAAACCATAGGGATAATCAAATTATGTTGTATAAAGTTATTACTAGAAGCAGATAAGGATATGGAGGCTAAAGCTGTGAAAGCATCAATTTTTATCACATGTATTTGTGACAGTATGTATCCTCGTGTAGGAGAGGCTATGGTTCGTGTATTAAAGCAGCAAGGAGTCAGCCTGGATTTTCCCCCTGGGCAAACCTGCTGTGGGCAGCCCGCATTATCCAGCGGGTATTGGGATGATGCCAGAGAGGTTGCCAAAGGTTTTATCGATTCTTTTCGTGATAGTGAAATCATCGTAACACCAGCAGGATCTTGTTTATCGGCGATTAAAGAATTTTATCCTGTTTTGTTTGAGAAAGATTCCAAATACCTGGAGCGATCGAAAGAGTTGATTCGAAAAACTCATGAGTTTAGTGAGTTTCTAGTAGAAGTGCTGCAAGTAAGTAATGTGAATGCTTCTTTTCCTTATAAAGTGACCTATCATTCCAGCTGCCATCCCAGGCGATTTTTAGGAGTTGATAAATATGTTTATGATCTATTAAAAAATGTGGAAAAGCTGGATTTTATTCCACTGGCTCATGAGGAGCAATGTTGTGGATTTGGTGGAACTTTCTCGGTAAAAATGCCGGAGATTTCGGAGAGTATGGTAAATGCCAAAGTTGCTGACATCATGGCAACTGGGGCGGATGTTGTGGTAGGTACCGATTTAAGCTGTTTAATGAATATTGATGGCAGACTTCGTAAGCAGGGGGCAAAAGTACGGGTAATGCATATTGCTGAACTACTGGATGAAGGGATGAGGACATGAGTCATAAACCTAATTTGCATTTACGGGATAGGGCAAGAAAAGCTATAAAAGACGAGCCGATGAGAAAAGCGGTACAAAAGGCTGTTGACCGATTGAGCGGCAATCGCGAAAAAGCTCAAACTGAATTGCCTAACTGGGATGACTGGCGTGAGCAGGGAAAGCGCATTCGGAAGCATACTGTAGATCATCTGGATTATTACTTAGGACAGCTATCAGAAAGCGTACGTAATAAAGGTGGTCACATTCATTTTGCTCAGACAGCAGAAGAGGCAAGAAGAGTCATTATTGATATTTGCAAAAAGAACAATGGTAAGTTAGTGGCTAAATCAAAATCGATGGTCACAGAAGAAATTCACTTAAACCCAGCGTTAGAGAAGGAAGGCATGGAGGTAATTGAAACGGATTTGGCAGAATATATTTTGCAGCTAGCCGGTGAAACACCTTCACATATTATTGTGCCGGCCATTCATAAAAATCGGTATCAGATTGCGGAACTTTTTTCTAAAGTCGCTGGCAAGACAATTGAACCGGACACACCAGCTTTAACCGCCTTTGCACGGCAGACGTTGCGGCAGAAATTTATGCAAGCCGATATCGGTATTACAGGATGTAATTTTGCCATTGCGGATACAGGAGCCATTTCCTTAGTGACGAATGAAGGAAATGCCCGCCTGACAGCTTCTTTGCCAAAAGTACTGATATCGGTCATGGGTATGGAGAGAGTATTGCCTACTTTTGATGATTTAGAGGTGATTTTATCCCTGCTGCCTCGACATGCTACAGGTCAAAAACTTACCAGCTATATATCGGTAGTGAATGCGCCTCGTAAGGTGAATGAAAAAGATGGGGCAGAAGAATTTCATTTGGTGATTGTCGATAATGGCCGATCAAGGCTGCTTGCAGACGAGGAGTTTAGGCAAGCTCTGCATTGTACAAGATGCGGTGCATGTTTTAATGTTTGTCCTGTGTATCGCCAAATTGGCGGACATGCCTATGGTTCTGTATATGGCGGACCAATTGGGGCCGTGATCACTCCATTTTTGGAAGATGATTTTGATTTTTGGGGAGAGCTTTCCTATGCTACTACATTGTGTGCAGCTTGCAGCAGTGTATGCTCTGTAAAAATACCTCTTCATGACCTTCTCATTAAAATACGCCGCAAGAGAATCGAACTTGGCTTTACCCATCCTTTGGAAAGAGTCGGTTTTAACATGTGGCGTCGTTTCTTTAAATTTCCAGGACGATATAAATTTGCCATGAAAATGGCTTCGATTGGTCAAATACCTTTAGTAAAGGATGGGTATATCAGATCTGGACCACCACCTTTATCTGGCTGGACGGATTCGCGTTATTTACCGGCAGCCGCTAAGAAGACTTTTAGAGAAATATGGCAGGAAAAATATGAATAATAAGGAGGAAAGATATGCAAGGCAGTGAGCAAAGCTTCTTAAGTCATATCGCGAAAATATTAGGCAGAGATAAACCTTTAACTTCAGCACCGAATCGGGATGAAGTAGGTCCTCCTGTATTTTGGAAGGAACAAAAGTTTGATATAAATCAGCCATTAGCATTTTTTAAGACCAACTTAGAAAATTTAACAGGTAAAGTCTATCTTGCAAAAGATGATCAAGATGCTAGTCAGCAAATTAGGATTTGGTTAGAGGAATTAGAAGCGAAAAGGGTTATTATGTGGGATCATGAAGAATTAAGAAAAATTGTACATTTGGAGGATGCCAATGTACAGTTGGATTATTGGTCTCAAGGTCGTCCGCAAGCGGAGCTCATTATTGCAGCAGAAAAGGCAGATGTAGGTATTACCTGGGCAGATTATGCAATCGGCTATACGGGAACCTTAGCCCTATTTTCAAGTCCTACTCAGGGGAGATCTGTTAGTTCACTGCCAACCGTTCATATTGCTGTGTTTCGAAAGGAAAATTTGGTTCCTACCATGAGTACGGTCATGGAAAACCTTATGGAACGACGTAGTACACAAAACGTTCCTGCTGCGATTGATTTTATAACCGGTCCTAGTCGAACTTCTGATATCGAGATGGATTTATCCATTGGGGTGCATGGACCCGTTAAGGTGTGGACCATTGTTATTGAGCAAGGTGGGAACGTCCAGTATCAGAATGGAATGAGGGAAGAGGTACCTATGGAGAAAGATGAGGTACTGTATACGTAGGAATAAAATGAAGCTTGGCTTAGACCAAGCTTCATTTTATTCCTAGATGCACTGCAGCGATCCCGCCTGTTAATTGATAAGAAGTAACCTGCTTTAGACCAACTTGCAGGAAGAGCTTTTGAATTTCAGAATGATCGGGGAGGGTTCTAAGGGAGGCGGGCAGATTGTAGTAAGGCTGGTTTTTCTTAAAACCCAGATTGCCGATTAAGGGGAGTAGGTGTTCAAAGTACAGAAAATAAAGTTGTTTTAACATTGGTGCGCTGGGTTTGGATAACTCCACAGATAATACGGTACCGCCGGATTTTGTTACCCTGTACATTTCTGACAGGGCTTTTGCTATGTCTGCTACGTTTCGTAAGCCAAAGCCGATAGTTGTACAGTCAAAGGATTGATCGGAGAAGGGTAAGTGTAAGGCATTGCCTTGTAAAAGCGTTATTCGTTGGGAATAAGGAGTCTTCCTTATATTTTCTTTGGCTTGCTGCAGCATCGTTTCAGAGAAGTCAAGGCCGACAATTTGTCCTTGACGCCCTGCTTTTTCTGCTAGCGCAATGGATAGCTTTCCGGTACCGCAGCATACATCCAGTATGGATTGTCCAGTTTTTATGTATGCTTTATTAACGGCGAAGCTGCGCCAGTAGGAATCTTGGTTCAGGGTGAGGACAGCATTAAACAAATCATAGCGCTTTGCAATGCTGTCGAATAATTCTTGGACAAAGTCTTCTCGTCGATGTTTATCCATTTGCTCCATCATGGTTTCTCCTGCCTTTACAAAATAAAGATTGATTATATCATCATTATACTATAACTTTTAACCACGGAATGTTAGTTAGAAGGCCGTGAACCACAGAGATCATGCAAAGAATATGGAGAGTTTTTTTATTTTGTGATACAAATCATAGTACAAGAGTAAATGAATCGTTTATAATGAGAAGCAAAAGAGATAAAAGAGGGTGACAGCTTTGAAACTGTGGAATTGGTTTTGTAAGATCGGTGAGAATAAGGTCGGATATCGAGTAAAGGCTGGACAGCCGGCTCTTCCAGTCAAACAGGTTTCGGAGCGCGTTAGCCGATCGGGAGTTGATACGGTTTGCTCTCGGATCTGTGGTCATGAGAATTGTCAGTGTGGCGGGACCATAAGAGGTTTGCATTGTGTTTGGTCTTATTATCGTTTGGATAATCAATAGAGGTAAATATCAAAGTCTAATCAAAACATATGAAAATATAATAAAAATATAATAAAAAAACAAGTGCAAAGCAAGCAGATAGTGCTACAATAATGATGAGAAGTGTGTATACAGTATTATTCGATAATGAAGTGTTCTTACAGTGAAGAGAGGTCATTGCATGATATCGCGGCGTAGATTTATCAAAGGATGCATTAGTACTATTATTGCTATTAGTAGTTCTCAATTTTTACTTCAGGCTCCTACCAGCAGTGGGGCAGGTAATCGGAAAATTCCTGTTTTAGTATATCATCGTGTAGGATATACTACAGATGCTCTTACAGTTACTCCCGAGAGATTTTCTAATGATTTGGACAGCTTGCAAGAACGAGGTTATTGTAGTATTTCTTTAGAACAATTTCAAAATTTTTTGGATGATCGCAATGTAGAAATGCCGGAGAGGCCCATTCTAATTACTTTTGACGATGGATATTTGGATAATTTTGAACATGCATATCCAATATTGCGCAAGCATGGCATGGTTGGGAGCTTTTTTGTGATAACAGATATGCTATGGACTCAAGATCGTCTTACTCCTGAAAATATTGTCGAAATGTCCCAAGGTGGTATGTCTTTCGGATCTCATACTGTAACCCATAGAGATTTAGGATCATTAGATGCCGAATCAATTCGTGATGAACTGGTTAATTCCAAAGCAGTATTAGAAAGTGTTTTAGGGAAAACAGTAAATGGGATTGCGTATCCTCGGGGTAGTTATAATGATGTTGTGGTAAATATTGCCAAAGAGGTAGGTTATGTAACTGGATTAACGGTTCGGGAAGGTATCTGCATCAAAGAGTCTCCAGATTTTGAATTGCGGCGTATTCCTATTTTTAAGTATGATAGCGGTATTATTCATGTAATTGCAAATCGCGGGCATATGTAAACATGGATTCATGAACTTATAAAATATAGTATAATTTTTATATTGACTCATGTTGACAAAAAAAAAGAATACTGGTATACTAGTAAATGTGTCATCGGGAACGTGTCTACCGACACGGAGGGGTGTCCGAGCGGTTCAAGGAACTGGTCTTGAAAACCAGCGATCTCGAAAGGGGTCCGTGGGTTCGAATCCCACCCCCTCCGCCATAATTTTAATATGGAGCGATACTCAAGCGGCTCAAGAGGACGGTTTGCTAAATCGTTAGAGGTCGTAAGGCCTGCCAGGGTTCGAATCCCTGTCGCTCCGCCACTTATTTTAAATTTTACGCCTTCATCTTCTAAAAGATGAAGGCGTTTGTTGTATAATAAGATGTGACCGGAACAAATGGGAAAGTTAGGTGAAAATGCATGCAACGATGGATTATACATATTGATATGGATGCTTTTTTTGCTGCTGTGGAACAACGTGATAATGAGGCATTAAGAGGAAAACCTCTTATTGTTGGGGGCATTGGCAATCGAGGTGTAGTTGCGACGGCTTCTTATGAAGCTCGCCGATTTGGAGTGCACTCTGCCATGTCTATGGTAGAGGCGAGACGCCGTTGTCCAGAAGGAAACTTTATACCCTGCGACCACGCAAAATACAGCAGAGTTTCTGCACAATTACAGCGCATTTTTTCTGAGTTTTCACCAATTGTGGAACCGCTGTCTTTGGATGAAGCGTTTCTGGACGTTACAGGAATGGAGCAATTGTATAGCAGTCCCAAAAAGATTGCTGTCTGCATAAAGGAGCGTATCCAAAGTGAGCTGCATCTTACTGCTTCGGCTGGAGTAGCTCCGAACAAGTTTTTAGCAAAGTTGGCTTCTGA
Organism: Pelosinus propionicus DSM 13327; assembly: GCF_900114615.1. Lineage (GTDB taxonomy): Bacteria > Bacillota > Negativicutes > DSM-13327 > DSM-13327 > Pelosinus > Pelosinus propionicus. Next base: position 6,365 of record NZ_FOTS01000028.1, read on the forward strand.
GATGAAAAAGCCCAATGGTCTATTTGTGATCTATCCAGGTGAGGAAGAAGCAATGCTGCGGGATCTGCCGATTGCTTCTATGTGGGGAGTTGGTAAATCTATGGGTCAAGTTTTGAAAAACCTAGGCATTTTTACCATTGGCCAATTGGCTCAAGCCGACGTTGCATTATTAGTAAAGCATTGCGGACAAATTGCTTATAAGATCCATGCATTAGCACATGGTCAGGATGATCGACCGGTAGTAGCGGATCTTGAGCCTAAGTCCATAGGTAATGAACTTACCTTTCCGCTTGACATAAGTACGCGATCTCAAATCGAAGCTGAACTCTTAGCCTTGGCGGAAAAAGTCGGCTGGCGGCTTAGACGGTATGAGTATAGCGGAAAAACCATTACGATTAAAGTACGTTTTGCTTCTTTTAAAACCATTACTCGTAGTAAGACGTTGTTAGATTATACCCAGTTTGACGATGTTCTTTACGATGTTGCTATTGAAATCTGCCGCGGAATACCGATCAGAGAAGGGATACGACTGTTGGGACTTACCGTATCAAATCTCCAGTCTGGCGGTGGTCAGCTGTCTTTATTTGAACCTCAGCAAGATAAACGTGCTGCTATGTATGAAACTATTGATAAATTGAGGAATCGATTTGGGGCAGGTATTGTAACCAAAGGACGATTGATTAATGGAAAGGAGCCAAATTAAAAACACGCGCTGTTTCTAACGAGATTCCAGCTGTCGTTCTAATGTGAGGAGTAACTGCTTATGTGTTAAATCGGTAATATTCAGCATAAGAGTGCTGGCAAATGGAGCAGGTTCCCTTTCTGAATCCAGCATACTATTTTCTGGCTGGGCTACACTATAATAAGCAGTTAGAGCAGAAGGATGATAAGTTGTATATAAATATGCATCGACTACATCTCGCTGCAGGTGAGCTTGATACATGTCGATGACAATATAGCCCTGCTTTTGCAGCAGGTCGGCTATTTCTTGGTTATATCCTTGCAATGCGATGATTTTAGCCATGTGAAGATCTTCCTTTAATTTTTTCTTAGTCTAGTATGTGTACTGCTATTATAGATTATAGGGAAGATATTTTTTTATTTCTTTAAAGCAGGAATACAATTACAGAGTAAGAATTAGATTAGAGTATGATGAAATGTTTTATGGATACAATATTTTTTAGCTAAATTGTAGGGGGTTCGGTGATGATTAATAAAGAACGTGTATTAACGGAATTTTTTGAACTGGTTAGGATTAAGTGTTCGACTCGGGAAGAACGTGAAGTTGCTGATGTCCTGAAGACTCGTTTAGCAGAATTAGGATTAGAGGTAACAGAAGATCAGGTTGGAGAAGTCATTGGCGGTAATTGTGGTAACGTGATTGCTTATAAGCCAGGAAGCGTACAAGAAGCACCTACTTTGATGCTCAGCGCTCATATGGACTGTGTAGAACCTTGTGGCGGGATAGAACCTCAACTGAAGGATGGGGTGATAACATCCGTTGGAGATACGATTCTTGGAGCCGATGATAAAGCTGGCGTTGTAGCAATTTTAGAAGCGTTGCGCATTGTGAATGAAGAAAATATACCTCATGGTCCCATTCAGGTTGTGTTTACCGTGGCAGAAGAAGGCGGTTTGAATGGTGCAAAGGCAATTGATCCGACCGCATTGAAAGCAGATTTTGGATATGCACTTGATTCTGGCGGCACACCTGGTGAAATTATTACGATGGCTCCTGGCCAAAATAGTATTACTGCGTTGATTCATGGCAGAAAGGCACATGCGGGAGTAGCGCCAGAAGAAGGAATTAATGCGATTGTAGTAGCAGGTAAAGCGCTGGCCCAGATGAAGATTGGACGTATTGACTTTGAAACCACTTCAAATGCAGGTATTATTAGTGGTGGTATCGCCACAAATATCGTACCTGATTTGGTAGAAGTAAAATGTGAAGCTCGCAGCCGCAATATGGAAAAGTTAGAAGTGCAGACTCTCCATATGAAGGAAACTTTTGAGCAGGTAGCAGCAGCTAACGGAGCGCAAGCCGAGGTTAAGGTAGCGACTGCTTATGGGCCTTATGTTTTATCAGAAAAAGATCCTGTCGTAACGTTAGCAGTAAAGGCTGCTGAAAGTATTAGTCTCATTCCAGAAATTAAAGCTACTGGTGGCGGCAGTGATGCCAACTTCTTTAATAACTATGGTGTACCCACAGCTGTATTAGGAGTAGGCATGAGCAAGGTACATACCAAGGATGAATATATAAAAGAAATCGACTTGTATAATAGCGCAGAATTAGTAACCGCTCTAATCAAAACGGCAGCCAATATGAAAAAATAAAGTAAAGCGTCCTGTAAGTTACATTACTGGACGCTTTACTTTATTTTTTGGAACGATGGTTAAAATAGCTGTGATGATCATAATCGATCCTATATGCAATCAAGATAATGCTTTACTTTAGAAGTAAAGTGCTTGCCGCTTCAGTGATTTACTAAGTGTAAGTTCATATTCAACCTGTATTTTTATAATTTGTTTTTGAATCGTAGAAATTTACATAAAAGATAAAGAAATCTAGTAGTATTGCCCGCTGTTTTTAACAAAGCATTTCTAATACTATGTTCTTTAAACTGATTGGTTTTTGAGTCAGAAAGATACAGAGCAAGCAGACCTTGAACGATTAGTTTATGAAAAGTTGGGTTAGGTAGAGTACCGGCTTGAATAAAAGCTTGTTCAATAAATAATGTAAGACGGGATATTACTTGGGATGAGTCAGTGTAATAGGCGACAAAATTGAGGTCCCCGCTTTTCTGGTCTTCATCAGCATCAATGAAATAGTCTAATAGAATATGTAAGCCGCTAATCCAAGGAAAGTAAGCGGAATCAATTTTAGAGACTGTGCAAGAGGTGAGATTCTTATCGCTGGCAGCAGCACAGAGCATAAACATACCTAAAGTAGAGCCTGTAGCTGCGGCAAATTCCCAAGGCGTAAGCAGCGGGTAGTGTTCGTGATTTTTGTGAATCCAAGTTAGCATTTTTTCTTCGCGAACGCTAGGACGAAGGTGTTTATAGGTCTGTAATTCGCTGTAGAGGCGGGCTAAATTCTGGATATTTGGTTTTACCAGCTCATAAGAAGGCAATGCATGTATCTTTTGCTGACAAGTCAGTACAAGCTCTTTTAAATACCCCCCGTCTTCTTTATAAGGATAAAAAGCATAATAATCCTTAAGGACAGCGCTGGGGTCAAGAGCATCTGTCATTGCATAATGCAGTTGGCGAAAGGCTTGTTCATCTGTTATTCCAGCGTTATCGCACAGGTTATCTAAATAATCACTGATGGTTTGTAGTGCAACGATGAGAGAAATAAAATCTGCTTTATGTACTGTAGGGTAGAGGCTGTAAATGCTTCCTCCCTGACAATGAAATTTTTTCTTTGTAATGCTGTCAGAAGCCTGTTTTTTAAGCTCGGGGCAGGCATGGACGATTCCATCCGTAGACCAATGTTGCAGTTCTCTATCAACTAATGGAAAGACCCTTCTGACAAAAGGAATAACCAAAGAAAGTATTCTATAGAACTTAGCAAAGAAATTCATAACGGCCTCCTTATTGAGAACGGGTATATTTCATTTTAATATTATTTTGATTTAAAAGTAAAGATTCAACCCCCCATGTTATAAAAATATTATTAAAAAACTTGCACTCTGAAAGCCTGTCTAGTTTTGCATTTGGTCATCGAAAGAAATAAAGAAGAAAAGGCATCGCGAAAATGAAGTGCCTTTTCTTCTTTATTCTAGAAAGGGGCAATTGAGACCGTTAATTCTAGACCTGTTTCACGTTTAAACCATTTGCTGTGCTTCTTTACTGCCTGCAACTCTAATAATAATTCTTGTTTTGTTGTTACAATCAGCTGAGCTTGTTTTTTGGAGATACTGGTTGTGATTTTTTCTGCCAGGCTCATTTGCGTAGTATCTAAGCTTTCGGCCAAGGCTAACAGTAATGCAAGTTTTCGGGCAGTTTGCCAGTTAGCTGCATCTAGGAATTCGTTATAAATTCTATTATAAGAATATTTTACAGAAGGACTATGGTGCCAGCCCGCAATGATTGCCGCCATGATTTGTTCACGATGGGAAAGACCAAATAACCGAGCATTTTCAATTAAATACGCACTATGTCGTGCATGGTCATAATAACTCACTGCAATACCAATGTCATGCAGTAAAGCGGCTACTTGCAAGAGTGTTCTACTGCGCGGCTGTAAGCCAAGTACTTCCTGCCAATCATCAAATAAGCCATTGGCTAGCTTTGCTACTTGATTCGAGTGCTTGGTATTGCCTCGATAAAATGACAACATATTGTCGGTACTATGGGAAAGCGGATCTAACAGCTCTGCTTGCCCAGTTTGGGAAAGATAATATTGGAGAAATAAGCCTTCCCTAACACCGCAGCTGCTAATAATTAATTGTGTACTATCAATTTTTTCAAATAAGTGTTTAACAATGGCTAAACCTGAAATAATAATATCAGCACGTTCGCTGCTGAGACCAGCTATTTTCCGGCGTTGAGCACAGGACATTTTTATGACGTCTTCCCATAGAGAATGGAATGAGTAGGAACTAGTACGGTAGTTATGCAGCTTTAGCAAGGGGTAATGGTTTCTTTTTTGCTCCATTTTTCCAATGCTGCGTGCGGTTCCGCCAATACCAATTAAAGGGAGATTAAGGGTTCTCAACCAGGGGACTTTAGCAAGTTCCTGGGATAAAAACTCGTTAAGTGCCGTTAATTGAGCTTCAGTTGCTTTGTTTTCGAGTTTAAAGCGCTCTGTTAATGTAACGGCTCCAAAGGGTAAACTAGTTACTTTTATAGCCTTACGTTCTTTGATCAAGGTTAATTCTGTACTTCCGCCTCCTAAATCAAATAATATGGCGTCTGCAACATCTAGAGTATTGATCGCCCCTAAATAACCTAATTTAGCTTCTACCTCTCCACTAATAATAGTAATGGAAATACCAGTCTCTTCTTGAATTTTCTTTACAAATTCTGAGCCGTTGGCTGCATTGCGAAGTGCTGCTGTTCCTACGCCTAGAATTTTTTCGGTATGAAAGATTTGGCACATATGAGCGAAGCTTTTTAGTAAGTTCATTGTACGAATCATAGCCTCTGGCTGCAGCTGGCGGTTTTTATCTGCCTCTTGTCCCAAACGGACCGCATCTTTTTGATGGTAGATCAGGTTGTAGGAGCGGTTAGGATAAATTTCGACGATGATAAGGCGAGCAGAGTTAGATCCTAAATCGATAATCGCAATACGTTGGTTCATAAAGTCATTTCTCCTTTGTACAGGGTACAAATTCTTTTATAAAATATGTATTAGCAATATTTTATAAAAATCCTCTGCCTTAATAGTAATTTGTGAATATTATTATGGTGAAATTGCTATTCGAAAATTTAGATAATTAGGAAAATAGTAGATTGGTTGAACTTGTAATGAATTGTTAAGTTATTGTAAATTTATTCAAATACGACTCTTATGATAGGAGAAACAGCAGGTAATATAAGGAATTCTGTCGAAAGAAAATTACATATAATGAGTAAGCCTAGTTTCAAATTCTGTGATAGGCAGGTTAAAGCCATGTTTGATAAGGAAGAGAATTTTGTAAATCGGGAGTTAAGCTGGCTGAAGTTTAATCATCGGGTGCTGGAAGAAGCAAATGACCCTGAAAAACCTTTGCTGGAACGACTAAAATTTGTGGCAATTGCCAGTTCTAATTTAGATGAGTTTTTTATGATTCGTGTTGCTGGATTAAAACAGCAAGTTGAAAGTGGAATTGATAAAAAGGATCCTGCAGGCTTTAATGCGGTCAAGCAGCTTCAATTAGTTAATCAGGCGGTTCGCGAAATGGTACGGCTGCAGTATTGGTATTTAAAGAAGATCCTTGGTGCCATGCAGAATCATGACATTTATGTAAGTGATGTTGATAAGTTATCGGTTAGTGGGCGACAGTGGGTAGAAGAGTATTTTTATAGCACGATTTATCCTTTACTTACCCCGCTAGCAGTAAATGCCAGTCATCCCTTTCCTTTATTGACCAATCGAAGTTTAAATATGGCGGTGCTGTTGAGCAAAGGTAAAGAGGAGCTGCAGACTGCAATTCTTCCGGTCCCGAAAGCGTTGCCAAGAGTTATTGAAGTGCCGGATCAAAGTGTAGGCAAACAATTTGTATTATTAGAAGATATTATAAAGAAACATTGTTCTGAGCTGTTTTGCGGCTACATAATTAAAGATATTGTACCCTTTAGTATTACACGTAATTCTGATTTGTTAGTTGATGGTGAAGGCGCTGAAGACTTGCTGGCTGAAGTAGAGAAATCCTTGCGTCAGCGTAAAAGGGGTGAAGCAGTGCGGCTGGAAATGGCCAGAACCAATAAATCTTTTTTAAAAGAGTTTTTGCTAGATACATTTAAGATGGTTGAACAGGATTTGTATGAGGTTGCAGGTCCCATTGATATTTCCTGTTTCATGAAAGTGATAGAACTTCAAGGCTTTGATAACCTGCGCTATGAGGCAATTATTCCACAAATTCCATTAGGATTAAAGGATGCAGAGAATTTATTTGATGTGATTCGCGAAAACGATATTTTACTGCATCATCCCTATGAATCTTTTATGCCAGTAGTGAACTTTATACGTCAGGCGGCAGTTGATCCTAAGGTATTAGCAATTAAACAAACCTTATACAGGGTAAGCGGTAATTCTTCCATTGTGCGGGCTTTGGCGCAAGCAGCAGAAAATGGGAAGCAAGTTACTGTTGTAGTAGAGGTGCGAGCTCGCTTTGATGAGGAAAATAATATTTTATGGGCTAGGAGATTAGAAGAATCGGGATGTCATGTGATTTATGGACTGCTGGGTTTCAAAGTTCATGGAAAAATGGCATTAATCATTCGTCAGGAAGAATCTCGTATTAAGAGATATGTACATATGGGAACGGGAAACTATAATGACATTACCGCTCGCATATACTCGGATATGAGCTTGTTTACTGCCAATGAAAAAATAGGAGCGGATGCTTCGGACTTTTTTAATATGTTATTGGGCTATTCAGAACCTTTATCGTTGAGGAAATTGGTAGTAGCACCTGTTGGCTTACGAGAAAAAATAAAAGAGCTGATTGATCGGGAAATTGATTTTGCTCAAGAGGGAAAAGGCGGTTATATTATCGCCAAAATGAATTCTTTGCTGGATAAAGAGATTATACTTAAACTCTATGAAGCTTCTAGCAAAGGCGTTAAAATTGATCTTATTATTCGTGGAATTTGTGCTCTTAAGCCAGGTATTGAGCACGTGAGTCAAAATATTAAGGTGCGAAGCATTGTAGGACGATTTTTGGAGCATCATCGTATTTTGTATTTTGCAAATGGAGGCAAGGAGAAGATTTACTTATCTAGTGCAGATTGGATGAATCGTAATTTAAGTGAAAGGATTGAATTATTATTTCCGATTGAGAATTCGGAAATAATAGCTCGATTAAAAAATATTCTGCACATTATGCTGAAAGATAATCGTAAAGCTTATATGATGAAAGGTGATGGCACCTATCGCCGGGTATATCGCCGAGGTAAGATTGTTAATAGTCAGCAGAAATTATATCAAGAAGCGCAAGAGCGAGCTGGTGATGCAGATTTTTAAAAAATAAGGCTTATACTTTCGTATAAGCCTTATTTTCTCTCGATTTTAATAGTTATCCCCATAGTTATGCACAAAAAGATAACAAATGTGGATAACTATGGGGACATTTGTTGATTTTTATTTTCCAATAAGGGCATTTTGTAGCATCACGAGAAATTATCATGTGGATAAAAGGATGTGGATAAAGTTATCCACATCCTTTTATCCACAAATGAAAACCGAATTTGAAAAGATCTTGACTTTATGTATATAACTGTGGTAAGATATTTTTTGTCGACGGGACAAGAGTTCCATTGAAGGACTGACTCCGTAGCCCAGCTGGATAGAGCGCTTGACTACGAATCAAGAGGTCGCAGGTTCGAATCCTGCCGGGGTCACCATTTTTTGTTGCTAACTATATTTTGCGCCCGTAGCTCAGGCGGATAGAGCAACGGTTTCCTAAACCGTGTGCCGGTGGTTCGAGTCCTCCCGGGCGCACCATTGTATTTTGTGTGGTGAACCGGATATTGGATGATCATTATTATATGGGATTAGCATTAGAGGAAGCCCAAAAAGCATATATGATTGGTGAAGTGCCAATTGGAGCGGTACTTGTTCTGGATGGTCAGGTAGTGGCAGCAGGACACAATATGCGAGAAAGCTGGTATGATGCTACGGCTCATGCTGAAATGATTGCAATTCGGGAAGCTTGTCAAAAGCTTAAGCGATGGCGTTTGACGGGACTTACATTATATGTTACGATAGAACCTTGCCCTATGTGTGCTGGTGCGTTGGTCATGAGCCGTATTGACCGTTTGGTTTATGGTAGTGCAGATGTAAAAGCAGGGGCAATTGAATCGATTTTTAATATAGCGCAAAATGATGCATTAAATCATTCCATGGTGGTTACATCAGGGATACGAGCTAATGAGTGTGCGCAAATTATGAAAGATTTTTTTAAGCAACGTCGAAAAAAGAATAAAAATTCCAATATAGATATCTGAGACATGAACAATGAAGTAGATCAGGTCACGGAGAGGTGGCTGAGCTGGTCGAAGGCGCTCGACTCGAAATCGAGTAGGCGGGAAACTGTCTCGTGGGTTCGAATCCCACCCTCTCCGCCATGAAGTCAATCATACCAAAAGTTGTAGCTGCTTGCAGTTAAGACTTTTGGTTTTTTATTTTTATAAAGATATTCTGATAGTTAGCTGCGTCATTTTAGCAGATCGTATTTTATGTATAACAGGAGTATAGTAAAGACTAGCGTTAGTGTCTAGAGGACCAACGCTAGTCTTTTGCATTAACAAAATCTAGCGAAATTTTTAAATATACACCTTTTAGGAGAGGTAACGATTTTCAAAATGGTTTATGCTAATAGTAAGGATAAATAAAAGAGAAAAAAATTTTGGTAGTGTATGATGAGTAAAGAAGCAGTAATTGAAGTAATAAGTAGTATGCAAGATGAAATCATCTCAGGACAAGATAGCAGATAAAAAGAATAAAGATGGAATTAGGAGGGAAAAAGCGTGATTGTTTTTAATGAGGCTACTATAAAAAAAATACTGTTAAATGAAGGGTATTCAGATGAGGGGGAGATTGACATGATATTTAATGAATTAAATATCATAGATGCAAGCCTGCAAATCGTGCTTGATGCTTATCTAGCAGATCGAACAATCCTAGATAAATTTAAGGTAGAAGGTCTAACGATGCATATAATCATGACAAAGTTTAAATGTGATTTTTGGAAGGCATTAGGCTTCATGAATACAAGCATTTCAAACCATCATTTGGCGAAGGAACTATATGATATGTAGCCAATGGAATAAATCTATTATGGCATAGAAAGAGCACCCTAGAGGCTGGATAATATATACACATACTACCAGAAGTTGTAGCTGCTTGCAGTGAAGACATCTGGTTTTTTCATCGGGCTAAACACTAATTCTGGGGTTATGGGTCAAATGAATTGTATCAGATGAGAATTATTAAAGAATCCTATTGTCATGCAGGATTTTGTATCGTGTTGGCAAATAAAAAGAATATAGGATTGTAGATAATAAAGATAGAGGTGCATATAGATGAATAAACCAAAGGTAGTGCTAATTGGTGCATTGATGGATCCAGCTTTAGAAAAATTGCAGAATTTTTGTAGTGTTAAGCAATGGGACGAACAACAGAGCATTCCCCAAGAGATATTAATGGAATGGGTTGCCGATGCTGAAGGTCTGATTGTGAATAATAGCGTCACTGTTAATGAAGAACTGCTGCAGCATGCGCCAAGACTCAAAGTGATCGCGCAGGTTAGCGTCGGATATGATAATGTTGATATTGAAGCTTGCTCAAAATATAAGATACCTTTTGGTAATACGCCGGGAGTTCTTGTTGATGCTACTGCTAATCTGGCATTTTCTCTTTTGTTATGCTCAACGAGGAGAATTCATGAAGGATGGGATTTCATCAGGTCAAATTCTTGGGCACTCGGTCATAGATTAGCTTTGGGTACTGATATTGCTGGTAAGACTCTTGGGATTGTCGGCATGGGGCAAATTGGAGCTGCGGTTGCTCAAAGAGCAAATGCTTTTGGCATGAATGTAATATATTATAATCGGAATCGCCGCCAGGATGATGAGAAAATTGGTGCAGCCTATCAATCTTTTGAGTTTTTATTAAAAGAGTCTGATGCGATCATCGTATTGACTCCTCTCTCCCAAGAGACAAGAGGTTTATTTGGTCCGGCAGAGTTTCGTAAAATGAAATCTACAGCCTGCTTTATTAATGTATCAAGAGGTTCTGTAGTGGATACAGATGCATTAGTAGAAGCTCTGCAAACAGGAGAGATTGCTTATGCCGCTCTTGATGTTACTGATCCAGAGCCATTGGCTCAAGATCATCCTATACTGAAACTCTCTAATATTCTCATTACGCCTCATATTGGCAGTGCAACGTTAGAGACGCGTACTGCAATGGCACAGCTTACGGTTGATAATATTCTTGCGGGGCTGGCAGATAGGCCTATGGCAGCATGTGTGAATGCAAGCAAGATTACTGAGAAGAATGAGAAGCCATGAAGTATGGTAAGCTAGTCTTTTCCTGTTTAATTTAATCGGAATTAGGTAATAGTATCAATAATTGCATAGCGATATTATTGAAGGTGAGGAGATTGAATGCTGCCTTCTGCTTATTGGTATTATGGACTAATGATTATAAGCCTAATTCTTATTGTCGTGTCACTCATTTATAAAAAGGACTTGAGATTGCTGGCATTGCATTTGCAGATAAGCGCAGTGATTTATCCCTTTGAGATTATTGTCCTAATCCTATTAAATGGATATTATTATCTGCCTGGTATTTTGCAGGATGCAAGGTTGGATAATTACTTAGGATCTTATGTGTCGAATTTTTTTATTATTCCGGCCTCAGCTGTTGTAATTAATGCTTTTTCAATGTCTTGGAATTATGTAATTGGTATTGCGGCTATTTTTATGGGAATAGACTGGTATTTTACAGAGCTGGGCATCTATCGGCACTTTTGGTGGAAATCCTTATATACTGGAATTGGGCTTTGTATTCTTTATGAAATTAGTAAATGGATTTGGAGAGGACTGCATACTAAAGAACCATCTTTATGGTTTAGGGTTTTTACTATTTATATGACTTACGCATCCCTTCATAATATAATTGTTTTTAGTCTGAATCGGGGAGGAGAATTATTCAGATTTCAAATTAACTGGTTTTTAGATCCAGAAAAAGGCCATCAGTTTTTCTCCTTTCTGCATTTAATGTTTACGAGCATTATTATAACGATATGTCTTGGCTTACGATTTCGGTATCGGCTAATAAGCATAGTAATTTTGACTATGCTTAATTGTTTTCTTGAGCAGCATTATATTTTTATTCCCTTAATGGAAAATATTTCAGCAATATATTTTATCTTAGTTTCCATGATAGTAGTACTCCTTATCATTGTTCTTTTTACTCTAGCCAAATTAAAATATTTATTTCCTTAGTAAAAGAAATATAGACTCGTCTTATTTCAGTATATGAAAGTGGGAGAGGAAATTTTGAAGACAAAAGAAATCGTCTTAACGGCTCTTTTTATTGCATTGAGTTTTATTGGAGCTTCTGTCAAAGTTATGGGGAGTATTGCTTTTGATTCTATGCCAGGATTTTTGGGAGCTCTGCTGCTTGGACCGACCTACGGTGCTTTCATTGGAATGACGGGACATTTATTGACAGCGATGCTGTCCGGATTTCCACTGTCTTTTCCTGTTCACATGATTATCATGATTGATATGGGATTAACAATGGCAGTTTTTAGTCTGGTCTATCAAAAGATCGCAAAGAAAGATGATTTCTCCCTTAAAGGAGTTATCGTAGCGGGAATCTTGGGGGTTATCATGAATGGACCCATCTCGCTGATTATGTTAATCCCATTCTTGCTTCCTGCAATCGGGTTCGCAGGAATGATTGCTTTTTTGCCAGTGCTGTCAGGTATAGCTGCGCTTAATATTATCCTTGCGTGCTTTGTATATAAGTTGTTGCCTTATAGAATAGAAAAGGTCAGGAAGAAAATATGAAGATACAAAAAATAAGAGACTTGACGCTGATTGATTTGGGGCAAGAAAAAACCGTAGTTGTTGCTTGTGACAGCTGTGGTGGAATTGGGTTAAAGGAACATGATGTTCTTAAGGTTTCTCCTTTTATCACGGGCAAATATACAGCAAGAGTTGCCATCTTCGAAATTATATGTTCAGGCGCTGAGGTAGTTTGTTTAGCCAATACTATTTGCAACGAGATGGAAGTTACAGGTAAAAAAATTATAGCAGGTATTGAAGAAGAATTAGAAGAGGCTGGTATAGGAAAAATTGTATTAACGGGAAGCACAGAAGAAAATTTTGCGACATTTGCTACTGGGTTTGGAGTTACAGCAGTGGGAATTGTCGAAAATAAAAATTTAAAAGTAAATAATGTAAAAACGGAAGCTCTCTTAATTTCCATTGGCCAGCCCAAAGTAGGGGAGGAAGTAATAACAAGCGTAAAAGGTGACATCGCGAGTTATGACGTATTAAAGGGGTTACTTTGCTACGACAAAGTTTATGAGCTAGTTCCTGTTGGTTCAAAAGGTATATTGTACGAGGCGCAGCAATTAGCTTTAAATAATAATATGCAGCTCATTTTAAATCATAATGCTCAAATTGATATTCAGAAATCTGCGGGACCGAGCACGGTGGTTATTGCAGCGATCGAAGAGTGCTTTTTTCAGCACATCAATATTCCGGGAAATGTAGAAGTGCTTGGTAGGCTGAAAGTAAAGTAGAAAAACTGCTGCAAAGTAAATTTATTTTGCAGCAGTTTTTTAGTAATAGTTTCTTGATTAATGGATAAATTCCAATTCGAGTTGGTGCCTGGTTCAACTTAATTGGAATTTATTTGTTATCTGAGCTTAAATTATCTGCCATTGCATTAAGTTGGTGTACCAGGTCGCCCGTTTCCTGGGCAGCGCTGGCTACATTTATTATAGCTGCAGCGATTTGGGATACTGCTTCCTTTATCCGAGTCAAATTGTGGTAGATACGATCACTGTCAGTCTGAACCATATTGATGATCGTGTCAATCTCTTTTATGGAAGCTGTGCTGTTTGTTGATAGTTTTCGGATTTCTTCCGCGACTACACTAAAACCTCGTCCGAGATCGCCTACGCGAGCTGCTTCTATAGCAGCATTCAGTCCTAATAGATTCGTTTGGGCGGCAACATTCTTAATCATTCCAATGACCTGGCTGGTATTTTTGACTTGTACTTGTGAATTAAGAGAGTCTTCTGCCAAGGTGCTGATAAGAACAGAAATTTCTTCAGATTGAGCAGATATCTCCTCGGTGGTACTGGCTAGCATGGTGATGTTGTCTGATAGACTTGATGCCATTCCCTTTATCGTATCTTGTAGTTTTGCTGATTCGCTAATGACTGCACAGCCTATTACATCACCTGATTTTCCAAAGACCGGACAAGCTACAGCAATATAGGGCATACCAAAGAGTGTCTTGTCGCCTCTAACTACTATGCGACGTTTTTCCTCCATGGCTTGAACAACAGCAGATCCTGGCTTTATTAACGTCCCTGGAGAAACGTTCATATCGAGCTCCTTACCAGGTTTATAAAGCAGATATTTTTCACGATCTGTCAAACCTACACCAATATCTTTCACTGATAATTCATTAAGAAAAGGCAATACATATAAAAAGTGCTCCAAAAAAGTATTTTTTTCTTCTGCGTTCATCATACAACATCCCCTCAAATCTTTATTATAAGATCAAATTCATCATGTAGTACTGCAAGTCTTGTGCCAAAATGACATAGGGAATGTTTTCACAAAAATTGTATTCGACGGATTTTTCAGATATGATTAGTAGCAGATCATCGATATGCAGAAGTGTTTTAGAAGCTATTTGATCGGTTTAAAAATATAAAAAGACTGTTATAAGGAGCGATGCTATGGATCACGGGAACCAATTTTCCTCAATGATATTTTTAGAAAATTTGATTAAAAAGTTTAGCGATAATACTCATGATAGTACCATGACAAAAGAGGAAATCATAGATGGACTAAAGTGGATAAGAGAAGAATTTAGGCAGTTAAAGGAACTTGATTTTAGAGAGATCGGAGATCATCTTTATGATGGATTATACATAGCAGACGGTAATGGAAAGACCCTTTACGTGAATAAAGCGTATACAAGAATAACAGGTTTAAAAGCGGAGGAAGTAGTAGATAAATATGTGAATGATATTATTAAAGAAGGCTTATATAAGAATGCAGTAACTCCTGAGGTGATAAAACAAAAGAAACAAGTGAATTCAATGGGGACAAGTACACGAAATGGAATCAAGATGCTAATTACGGGTAATCCGATTTTAGACCAGGAGGGCAACGTTAAAAAGGTAGTCGTTATTGACAGGGAAATTACTGATCTTTTGGCAATGCAAGCCGAAGTAGAGGCGACGCAACAAAAAATGAAGGCAGTCGAAAAAGATGAACGTAAACGTAAGCAGGAGATTCAGCATTTAAGAAAGATACAGCTGAATCAGAACCTAATAGGGAAAAGTATAGGAACTCAACAAGTAACGGAGAAGATACATCAGATCGCTAATTTGGATGTTACGGTTTTAATTATGGGAGAAACAGGTACTGGAAAAGAGGTTGTAGCAGATGAGATTTATTTAAATAGCATGAGGAAGGAAGCTCCTTTTATAAAAGTGAATTGCGCCGCGATTCCTGCTACTTTATTGGAGGCGGAACTTTTTGGATATGAAAAAGGTTCTTTTACTGGTGCGTCCATTTCAGGGAAAATGGGTATGTTTGAATTGGCTGATAAAGGTACACTGCTGCTGGATGAAATCGGAGAAATGACAATGGAACTGCAGTCGAAATTACTGCGGGTTATTCAGCATAAAGAAGTTACAAGAATTGGAGGCAGAAGGCCTGTTAAACTTGATGTGCGAATTCTTGCAGCAACAAACTGCGAATTAAGAGAGATGGTACAGAAGGGCAAATTCCGAGAGGATTTATATTATCGGTTAAATGTATTTCCTATTCATATTCCCCCGCTCCGTTTAAGAGGTGAGGATATTATTTTGTTAACACAGCATTTTCTTAGTATCTATAATGGCAAATATGGTAAATTCACGATAATCGAAGCATTAGGTATGGAAGTCTTGATGCAATATTTTTGGCCAGGTAATATAAGGGAATTAAAAAATATTATTGAAAGGTTAGTAATTGTTTCAGATCATAGTGCAGTTATTAGCGGGGAACAGATTGCAATTTTATTAAATCTTGAACCTTATTATGCTGAATTTATGAATAAGGAAATAGGACTTAAAGAGATTGTTGCGAATGTTGAAAAAAAGACGATAGAAAAAGCGTTAGCAACTTACGGAAGTACTAGAAAAGTGGCAAAAGTGTTGAAAATAGATCAATCTACAGTAGTGAAGAAGGCAAAGAAATTAGGGATTGGTATAGGTGATGAAAAAGAGAATCGGTAATGATGCAATTTTTCATCGGATAAAAGAATAATAAATTAAGTGACTTTTCTGTTTTTTATGCGATAAGTTGATGAATTATTTCATCGGCTTATCGCTTTTATATTGGAGTTTATAGTAGAATCCTCTCAAATTCATTTGGCACGATAGTTGCAATAATCATGGACGTAGGATACGGCAAGCAGTCGGTAACTAGTATATAAGGCTAACAGGAGTGTGAGAGTATGAAAGAAGTGGTTATTGTAAGTGCAGCTCGAACTGCGATAGGAACATTCAATGGTTCACTGTCCTCTTTTTCTGCCCAGGAATTGGGAAGCATCATCATCAAAGCTGCTCTAGAACGTGCACATTTGGTGGGAGACACTGTAGATGAGGTCATAATGGGAAATGTGCTGCAAGCTGGTTTAGGTCAGAATCCAGCACGACAGGCAGCAATCAAAGCTGGAGTTGCTGTTGAAGTGCCATCCTTCACCATTAATAAGGTTTGTGGTTCAGGTCTTAAGGCTGTAAATTTGGCAGCTCAGTCTATTATGACTGGTGATGCTGATATTGTCGTCGCTGGAGGTATGGAGAGTATGACAAATGCTCCTTATCTTTTAGACAGCAAGGCACGCTGGGGGTATCGAATGGGAAATAGCAAGCTCACAGATGTTATGATTCAAGATGGTCTGTGGTGTGCATTTCATGATTATCATATGGGTGTTACTGCAGAAAACGTAGCAGCTAAATATGGCATCACCCGAGAAGAACAAGATCGTCTAGCTTTTGAATCCCAGTCTAAAGCCATTAAAGCGATTGACAGAGGTGCCTTTAAAGAGGAAATCGTGCCAGTAACTATCAGAGGGAAAAAGGGAAATACCGTTTTCGATACAGATGAATTTCCTAAAAGGGAGACCACTGCAGATGCCCTCTCGGGTTTACGTACAGCGTTCAAAAAAGAAGGCGGTACTGTAACTGCCGGCAATGCTTCCGGTATCAATGATGGTGCTGCGGCCCTAGTGGTAATGAGCGCTGACAAGGCTAAGGCACTGGGGATTAAACCCTTAGCACGAATTATCGGCTATGGATCAGGCGGAGTTGATCCATCTATCATGGGGATGGGGCCTGTACCAGCAGTCCACAAGGCCTTGTCAAAGACAGGTTTATCAATTAAAGATATTGATCTTTTTGAAGCGAATGAGGCATTTGCCGCCCAATTCCTAGCAGTAGGGAAAGAACTCGGTTTACCAAAAGAGAAAATTAATGTTCATGGTGGTGCCGTTGCTCTTGGACATCCTATCGGCGCCAGTGGTGCCCGTATACTTGTTACGCTGCTTCATGGCATGCAGCAACGTGGTGCGAAGCGTGGTCTGGCAACCCTTTGCATTGGCGGCGGGCAAGGCGTTGCTACAATTATAGAATTAGTTTAAGAAACTACAAGGAGAGATAAATTATGGGAAAAACGATTATTACAGTTGCAACCACCGGTGCTTGGCCTAAGAAAGAGAATAATCCTAATGTGCCAATGACTCCAAAAGAAATTGCTGAAGATGTGTACCAATGCTGGCAGGCCGGTGCATCAGTGGCTCATCTGCATATGCGGGATGATGAGGGAAACGGTACCATGAGTACTGAGAAATTCATCGAAACAGTCACTCGTATTAAAGAGAAAAATTGTCCAATTGTCCTGAATCTCACCACTTCCGGGGATCTGCATGCTACAGAGGAAACAAGGATGGCTCACCTCATTGCTCTTAAACCTGAAATGTGCTCTTATGATGCTGGGTCCATGAACTGGATGCATACAGGTTTATTCTTGAATCCTCCAGCTTTTTTGGAAAAATTGGGATTAGTCGCACAAGAAAATGGTATTAAGCCTGAGGTCGAAGTGTTTGATGCCAGCTTTATATACAATGCTTTATACTATCAAAGAAAAGGTATCTTAAAAGGTCCGATTCACTTTCAATTTTGTATGGGGGCGGCAGGCGGTACAGCCGCTACGGTAGAAAATCTTGTTTACCTGAAAAGTCTTATTCCAAAGGACTCCACGTGGTCGGCATTCGGGATTGGTGCTGGACATGTGCCAATTCAGCTGGCTACGATCGCTTTAGGTGGACATATTCGTCTTGGTATGGAAGATAATGTGATGTACGCTAAGAATCGTTTGGCTAAGTCAAATGTTGAATTTGTTGAAAGAGCGGTTAGACTTGTTAAAGAGGCAAATGGTACTGTCGCTACCACAGAGGATGCCAGAGAAATTTTAGGATTGAGAAAATAGATTGGCAAGGGATAAGAGGGAGAGTTATGATGATTAAAAAAATAGCAGTTTTGGGTTCAGGTACTATGGGACATGGGATCGCCGAAGCCTTTGCCATGTATGGATATGAGGTCAATTTGTATGATACGGATGTAGTCAGACTACAGGCTGCTAAGAAAGAAATTAAAGAAGAACTGGAATTATTAGTTGAGGAAGGTTTTATTGCAACTGAAACAATCCAGCCTACACTTGATCGCATTAATTTATTAAGTGATTTAAAGCAAACAGTGGCTGATCGTGACTATGTCATCGAAGCAGTGCCTGAAGTTATAAAACTTAAACAGGACTTATTTAAGCAATTAGATGAATATTGTCCAGAGCATACAATTTTGACAAGCAATACATCCAGCCTATCTTTGGTTGAGATGATGGCACTTGTCAGTGACGAACGTAAGCAAAAAATGATGGTAAGTCATTGGTATAATCCAGGTCATTTGATGCCTCTTGTCGAGTTATCCTATTTTGGCAACATGCCAGAGAAGGGTTATAAAGAGGTTGAGGAGTTGTATGCTTCCATCAAAAAGCAAACGGTTAAGGTATTGAAAGATGTTCCAGGGCTCGTGGCTAATCGAATTCAGCAAGGGGTGGCAAGAGAAGCATTCTCTATTATTGAATTGGGCATTGCAGCTCCAGAGGATGTTGATAAAGCATTGAAATTTGGACCAGCCTTTCGATATGCTACAACGGGGCAGCTGGAAGTGGCAGATTTTGGCGGTCTCGATATTTGGTGTATTGTAGGAGATAACTTGCTTAAAGTAATCGATAATTCTCAGTCAGCCAACAATCTCTTAAGGCAGAAGGTAGCGGAGGGGAAACTAGGCATAAAATCTGGAGAAGGTTTTTTTAAGTACAATCAAGCAGAAATCCCTAGTATTAAGAAAAAATTTATGAAAAAATTGATTCATCAATTAAAAGCGTCACATTATTATATCTAAGATTCAAGAGGAAAATAAAAGAGAATGGGCGTGTAACTATGATTAATAGACTTCTCATGTTTTTTGTAAATTTGATGCAAAAATATCTTCCCGATCCGTTTACTATCGCTTGGATGATCTCTCTGGTTGTCGTGGCTATGGCCTTAGGTATTACTCATACGCCAATCATGAAAATTGTAGATGACTGGGGGAAAGGATTCTTCGGTATCTTGGCTTTTGCCATGCAAATGACTCTAGTGATCGTGAGTGGCTATGCGTTAGCTGCATCTCCCATCGTTCGCAGGTTTCTTCGATCCGTAGCTGGGGTACCGCGTACCCCTGTACAGACCATACTATTCATTGGATTTATCTCCATGGTATTATACTATCTGAATTGGGGTTTAGGGTTGATTGCGGGTGGACTGCTTGCCCGTGAAGCAGCTAAACTCCATCCAGACGTGGACTTTCGTTTGTTAGTTGCAGCCGCCTTTTCGGGGATTATCATTACTCACGGTGGTATGTCAGCATCGGTACCTCTATTGATCAATACTAAGGGGCATTTTTTGGAAAAGCAAATTGGGCTTATTCCCTTGTCCCAAACCATTTTTCATCCACAAGCCCTATTTATTACGATTACGTTAGCTATTGTAATTCCACTAGTTCTTGTATTGATGATTCCTAAAAAGGAAGATATGGTTTTGGCCGACCCTAGCCTGTTTGAGGATGAGCAGGCTTCAGTCCTAGCACCAGCAGAAAAACAGTTGGCTGACCATATAGACTCTAACCCTATCTTGAATTATTCTTTAGGGTTAATGGGAGTCGCTTATGTTGTTAATTTTTTTCTAACAGGTGGAACCTTGAATTTAAACATATTGATATTCAGCTTTATAATTTTAGGCATATTAGCCCATGGTTCGCTGATTAATTATACGAAAGCTATGTCAAAAGGTGCTGGTACGGCGGCAGGAATTATCCTTCAATACCCCTTTTATGCAGGAATTATGTCAATTATGGATGGAAGTGGGCTGGTAATTTGGATCTCCGACTTGCTTTTAAAAGCGGCAAGTTACCAAACATTCGAGTTGTATTGTTACTTCTCATCCCTGATTATCAGTATCTTTGTTCCATCAGCCGGAGGCCATTGGGTTGTACAGGCACCGTTTATGCTGCCGGCAGCAGCGCAATTGGGCGTTGAGCCTTGGAAAGTGGCTATGGGTGCCGCCTGGGGTGAAAGTATCTGGAATGTGGTTTGCCCTTTTTGGGCTTTGCCCTTACTTGCAATCGCCAATATTAGTATCCGTGATCTGATCGGTTTTTCTGTGTTGTTGTTCTTTATTGGTAACGTAGTTGCCATAACTGGTATTATGTTGTTTCAGTAAAATGTAAGCTATTAAAAAAGTAAAGGCTACCAACAAAACGGGTAGCTTTTACTTTAGCCCAAATATGCTAGCTATATTTAGAATTAAGCTTTATATGCAATGATATAAGTGTCTTAACGTATTATTCAAAAGGAGATTTAATAAGGTGAGTAAATTAATCTGTATTGAACAAGTGGCAGAATTTCTGTATGATGGCATGGTTGCCATGTTTGGTGGTTTTCTAGGGGTAGGAACTCCAGAGGAAATCATACAGGTTATGATTGATAATAGTGTGAGTAACATCACGTTAATTGCTAATGATACGTCATTTGTGGATAAAGGGGTTGGAAAGCTGATAGCGAATCGCCAGGTAACAAAGGCCATCGTTTCTCATATTGGCACGAATCCATCTACTGGAAAGCAAATGATTGCGAATGAAATAGAAGTGGAATTAGTTCCTCAAGGAACTCTGATAGAACGGATTCGTTGCGGTGGGTCTGGATTAGGTGGTTTTCTTACACCAACAGGAATCGGCACCATGGTGGAAAAAGGTAAACAAAAACTAGTTGTTGATGAAAAGGAGTATCTATTAGAAACACCATTGCGGGCAAATATTGCGTTTATTAAAGCAAAAGCAGCGGATAGAGCAGGTAATCTAATTTATGATAAAACTGCAAGGAATTTTAATCCGCTTATAGCAATGGCTGCTGATATGGTTATAGCTGAAGTAGACGAAATAGTTGAAATTGGTGCTATTGACCCTGATCAAGTGATAACTCCAGGGATTTTGGTGGACAAAATCATCTGTAAGAGAGGATGTTAAGAATGAAGTCATTAGATGCAAAAGCAATCATTGCCAGGCGTGTGGCGCTGGAATTAAGGGATGGCGATGTTGTTAATCTCGGAATCGGACTGCCGACCATGGTTGCCGGTTATTTACCGCAAGAAGTCCATGTGGTCTTCCATTCGGAGAATGGTTTCGTTGGCCTCGGTCCCGCCGACGGTACTATAAATCCTAATCTCGTGAATGCTGGTGGTCAGCCAGCAGGAGCAATTCCGGGTGCAGCGATGTTTGATAGTGCGATGTCATTTGCCTTAATCCGCGGGGGGCATGTAGATGTTACTGTACTTGGAGGGTTACAGGTAGACAGTGATGGCAACCTGTCAAATTGGATGGTTCCCGGAAAAATGGTTCCAGGCATGGGAGGAGCTATGGATTTAGTTGTTGGTGCAAAAAAAGTCATTATTGCTATGGAGCATTGTGCGAAAGATGGATCAGCAAAAATTCTTAATAAATGTACGCTGCCCTTGACGGGTAAGGCAGTAGTAACAATGATTGTCACTGAACTTGCAGTATTCAAGATAAGTAAAGATGGGCTTATCTTAGAAGAAATTGCCGAAGGAGTTTGTATCGAGGCACTTCGCAGTATAACGGAAGCAGGCTTTAACGTTAGCCCAACTATTCAAACTATGCAGGGTTTTTAGAGAAGGCAGATATGAAGAAGAAAGAAGACTTGATTCTTAGGAGTAAAACTCCGCCGAATCAAGTCTTCCTTTATGATTTAGAAATCGAGCAGATCAATCGCTGTCATGGCCATCGCTTTCGCCCCTATTAAGAGCCGCTCCTGCGCATAGGGGGATCCTGCTGCTGTGGCAAATTCCGGTGTGTGTGCTGAAAGGTGGCTTCCAATGAAAATATCGGGATGGATGGTAGGTGCCGCATGACTGACATTACCGACATCGGTAGAGCCATCTGCATCGTTTGGCTCCAGCAAGGTGACTTTTTCTCCTAGAAATGTCATATTCTCTTGAAATAATTCCATTAGCTCAGGATCATTTAGCAGTTCTTTAAATAAAGGTTCATAATGCACAGCCTCAACTCTTGTATTTGTGGCAAGTGCGATACCATCTGCCAGCCTTCTTACGGCGGGAATGACGGTTTCCTCTAAATAATGAGATGATAAAGCCCGAATGGTAAATTTCCCTTCTGCCTCATCGGTTACAATGTTTGGAGCTGTTCCTCCTTTGGTGATAATTCCTGCTAAGATGGTTTCTTGTGTAAAAGTTTGCTGTAAAGGTTTAATGCCTTGATAAAACATAACAAGGGCATCTAAAGCGTTGACCCCTTTATTTGTTTTGCTGGCTACGTGGGCAGGGTGTCCGCGAAAGGTTACTTTTAAGGGATGAGTGGCGTAAGACGTGCCACCTATGTTGTTGCTGTCGCCAGGATGAATAATTAGGGCTGCCCTTAAATCATCATAAATGCCGTCGGCAGCCATGGCGACTTTGGCACCGCTGGTCTCTTCTGCAGGACAGCCAATTAAATAGGAAACGGCTCGATCTTTTGTTACGGCTGCAAATGCTGCTGCTGCACCCCAGCTCATAGCGGCAATAAGATTGTGTCCGCATGCATGGCCTAGTCCTGGCAATGCATCATATTCAGCGAGAAAAGCAATTTTAGGTCCGCTGGTTCCATAATGGGCAATAAAGGCTGTTTCATAACCGCTAATGTTCTTTTTAACAAGAAAACCTCGTTTTTCAGCTGCGTTAATCAATCGTTGAGCTGCTTGATATTCCTGACCGCTCAGTTCAGGATGCTCGTGTAAGAACAGACTCATATTGATAAGCTCCGGCGCCATTGCATCTACTGCGGCAATTACTTGTTCTTTCCATGCTTTTTTGTCCATGATTATCTTTCACCTCAGTTCTCCAGTCTTTAATTGATAGTAGCAGCTTCAATGATTTCGAAGTTGTTTAAAAAAGAATTCAGTACCCCTGTGACTCCTAGGGGAAGTGTTGCTTTATCGGTAGTATGCCCGAAGTGTAAATGATAGAGGACGGGTTTTTGTAAATTTCCTAAACGATCTCGCAAGACTTCTTCCACAGTGAAGTCAGGTGGTTCTAACTCTAATTCACAGTTGGCGCATACATCAAATACAATTCCTGCTGTATCTTGCAGTTTACCAGCTAATAATAATTGGGTCAGCATTCGGTCTATGCGGTAGGGGGCTTCTGCGACTTCTTCTAAGCACAGAATTTTCTCCCTGGTATCAATTTCATAAGGGGTTCCAAGAGTGGCGGTAATGAGGCTTAAGTTTCCTCCTGTCAGTTGTCCGTGAGCCTCTCCCTGGGCGATAAAGCTGGCAGGCAATGAATCAGCAGGGTTTAAAATGGAACCGAGAGGCGCAGAAACCGTAATCGCTCGTGATAAATAGTCCCAAGTATAATCGGTTAGACCTTTTCCCATATCAGATCCCACCATGGGACCGTGAAAGGTAACGAGGCCGGTTCTTTGCCTAATACTTATGTGTAGAGCGGTTATATCACTATAGCCAACAAATATTTTAGGATTGGCGCGTATTTTGTCATAGTCTAATAACTCCAATAGCCGCATGGTACCATAGCCACCTCGCAAGCAAAAAATGCCATCAATATCAGGTGACGTAAACATTGTATTGATATCTGCCGCTCGCAAGTCATCTGATCCGGCTAAATATCCAAAGGTTTGATCGACTGTTTTACCTAGATGAACGTGAAATCCTTGGTTTTTTAACCACGCTATGCCTGCGAGGGTAGACTCTTCATCCCCGGGACTGGCGGGAGCAACCACACCGATCGTGTCTCCAGGCAAGAGGCGCTTTGGTTTAATTTGAGGAATCGAAAAAATAAGATCACCTCCTATATATTTTTTTGAGCAAAAATACGAAACGCGAAGGCGTGAAGAGGCGAAGTTAATAGGTCGAGTATGTTTGCTCGTGTTCTTCCTCGTTCTTCGTGTCTTCGCGTTTCAAAAGATCTTATTTTTTAAAAAATGCGCAGTATTTTCTTACTTCTCTATATAGGCAGTTTTGAAATCAGCAAGACCAAGTACGGACCAGAAGTAGCCTTTTACAGAAGATCTTGCGACAAATGGCTGGGTTGTATAATAAATGGGAAGGATCACTGCATCATCAAAAAGAACTTTTTCTCCATCATGCATGGCTTGCATACGAACACTTTGATCCATTGTGGATTGGGCAGTTTCAATCAGGTTATTATATGCTGAGTTCTTATATTTAGCATCATTGCTGGGATCTTTAAATACATCCATAAAAGTCATTGGGTCTGCATAGTCACCGACCCAGGACGCCCGTGCAACTTGAAATTCACCTTGAGTTCGTGATTCTAAAAATACTTTTGATTCTTGATTTGTTAAAGTGGCGGTTACACCCAAGTTTTGTTTCCACATTTCTTGAATTGCTTCAGCAATGGATTTATGCATTTCGCCAGTATTAAATAGAATTGTAATAGGAGGCAATCCTTGTCCGCCGGGATAGCCAGCCTCTGTTAACAGCTTTTTAGCTAGCTCGGTATCTTCAATGGCATAATTTCCGCCTTCATCTCGAAAATCTTTACCTGTAGCTGGATTTGTAAGACCTGGTGCCACCCATGCATACGCTGGCTTCTTTCCGCCTTTGATTACATTTTTGACGAGTGCATCGCGATTAATGCCCAAGGTAAGAGCTTTACGTACTTTAGGGTTGTCAAAGGGAGCTTTTTGGGTATTAAATACATAGTAATAGGTGCCTAAGTAAGGGGATATTTGGAGAAGCCCTTCTTTATTCAGACGGTCATGCTCTACAACAGGCGGTTCCACCATCATATCAACTTGTTTATTTTCGAGCAGCGACAATCGGGTTGATTGAGAATCACTTATTGGCCATTCCATTTTTGTGAGTTTCACAGCTGCTGTATCCCAGTATTGATCATTCTTTGCAAAATGAATTTGACCACTGTGAACCCAATGGGTTATTTTGAAAGGGCCATTGCCAACTAAGGTATTCACTTCATTGGCCCATTTGTCAGGACTGGCAGTAACTGTTTTTGGATGAACTGGATAAAAGGAATGAAAGGCTGCTAAGCTTAAGAAATAAGCTGTAGGTTTTTCTAAAGTCACTTCTAGAGTATGCTCATTTAAGGCTTTTACTCCTACAGCGTCAGCTGCAGCTTTTTTTTCATTATATGCTTGCGCGTTTTTTATAGAGAATAACATATAGGCATTTTCAGAAGCAAACTCAGGATTTAAGACGCGCTTCCAGGCAAACTCAAAATCCCCTGCAGTTACAGGATCGCCATTAGACCATTTTGCATTCTGTCGTAAATAAAAAACATACTTGAGACCGTCAGGAGTAACCTCCCAGCGTTCTGCCACGCCGGGAGCAGGCTGGTCTTTTGCATCCAGGCGGGTCAAACCTTCAAAGATCTGCAATTCGACTAAGGATTCTGGAATGGCTGTGGACTTAGCAGGATCTAAGGTTGCCGGTTCCGCCTCTAAGGCATAACGCAGCAGCTGCTCGTTGTTATCTGATTTACTGCAGCCTACTGTTAGGCCAAGGATCATTATTAGCATCATCATGACTAGAAGGACTTTTTTACACATTGTTTTTCCCCCTTAATAGTGAAATGAACTCGGAAATATTCATATATAGCCTAAAGCATAATAGCATAACTTAAGACTAAATAAATTGAGCTTCATTATGCTCGTTATTTGTGTTTTATCTAAATAGACTTTCTTGTTAGGGCATCTTACTTGAACTGTCCAAAATGTTCGTAAATTACCTTGCCAAGGGCAGCGACTAGCTGAAGTCCTTCTACATTAGCGGGAAGATCAGCAGTCATAATGCAAACAATATAAGGACCGCCGGGTAAGAAGAGGATTCCTCCATCGTGCTCTACTCCCGGGAGAGTTCCTGTTTTATGAGCAATTGCTATTTCTTCTGGTAAGAAGAAGGGTAATTTATCTCTAACTTGCTGCCTGGATAAAATATCAATCATTAGTTTGCCATAATCAGCAGGAAGATTGGTATGATCGTAAATTTTTGTTAATAAACATATGATATCTGCTGAAGAGGTTTCGTTTTCCAGACCTGCTGCAGCGGCAGCAAAATCCATCATTTGGCGGCGTAGTACCGTTGATTTTAATCCCAGATGCTCCATGGTTTGGTTTACTGTGCTCATACCAATAAAATCGATAATCATATTGGTTGCGGTATTGTCACTGAGGATAATCATTAAGGTTACAAGTTCTCGAATCGTCATAGCGATACCTGGCCGTAGTTCTTTTAGAATACCAGCCCCGTCTACGCGTAATTCATCCTTTACAATCAGAAGCTGTTCAAGGTCGATTTTGCCAGCTGCTGCTTGGCGCATTACTTCATACATGATCGGGATTTTAATCATACTCGCTGCAGGGAAGACCATGTCGGGATTTAATGCGAAATGCTGGCCATTGGAATGATTCTGAATCACCATTCCCCAGCGGCCTGTATATGCTGCTAAGGTATCTTCGATTTTTTTTTGCAATTCTTTCATAGGTTTCTCCTAACTATTATGTGGTAATTTAAATTATGCGCATTACCTTTTTTGAATGAGATGGCATGCTGCCAGGTGACCAGCACCTATATCTTGCAGTAATGGTTCCTGCTCAGAACATATATCCATGACATGAGGACAGCGAGAGGAAAATCGGCAGCCAGCAGGAGGATTAAGAGGGCTTGGAACATCGCCTGTTAAGGGAATACGTTGTCGTTTGACCTCTGCTAATGGATCTGGAATGGGTATAGCCGATAGCAGTGCCTTCGTATAAGGGTGCTGAGGTCTGCGGTATAGTTCAATGCTATCGGCCAGTTCCACGATTTTGCCCAAATACATGACTGCAACCCTATCGCTGATATGTTTTACCATGGCCAGATCGTGAGCAATAAACAAATAAGTCAATTCTAGTTCGTCCTGCAAGCGTTCTAATAAATTAACTACTTGGGCTTGAATTGAAACATCCAGGGCAGAAATAGGCTCATCACAAATGAGAAAGCTCGGCTCTACCGCCAATGCACGGGCAATGCCGATTCGCTGCTGCTGTCCGCCGCTAAACTCATGAGGAAATCGGCTCATATGTTCTGCATTGAGTCCTACCATTTGCAAGAGAGTTAGAATTCTCTCTTTTCGTTCCCCATAGGAGGCTAACTTGTGAATGTCTAGGGGTTCACCGACGATATCACTCACCGTCATGCGAGGATTTAGCGATGCATAGGGGTCTTGAAAAATCATTTGCATTTCACGGCGCAATTTCTTTTCTTCCATTAGATGATTGATATTTTTTCCATGAAAGAGAATTTCTCCAGCGGTAGGTTTATACAATTGAAGAATTGTTTTTCCTGTGGTAGATTTGCCGCAGCCGCTTTCGCCCACGAGGCCGAGGGTCTTACCCTTTTCAATGGAAAAACTCACGTCATCTACCGCCTTTAGGTAAGAGGCAGGGCGTCCAAAAAAATCGGTGTCAGTAATGAAATACTTTTTAAGATTGCGTACTTCTAATAGCGCTGTCTGTTCCATTAGGCTGTGACCTCCCGGTTTGGCTTAGGTGCATCGGGATGCTGCAACCAACAGTGTACCATATGCCCTTTCGTCAGTACTGTTGTTTCAGGATAATGCTCCTGACAGATAGACATGGCGTGAGGGCAACGGGGATGAAAAGGGCATCCGGTTGGTGGTGACAAAAGATCAGGAGGCTGACCTGGAATGATCGCGAGTTTTTGTTTTTGCATCATATCGATGCGAGGTAAGGATTGCAAGAGTCCCCAAGTATATGGATGCTGGGGCTGATGAAATATGTCGATTGCCGTACCTGCTTCTGCAATTTTACCTGCATACATTACAATGACACGGCTGCACAGACTGGCAATGGCACCAAGATCGTGAGAAATTAAAATAATGGCAGTATTTAGTTTTCCCTGAAGATCTTTCATTAAATCTAAAATTTGTGCTTGTATTGTAACATCCAGGGCCGTGGTGGGCTCGTCAGCAATCAATAGTTTCGGATTACAGGATAGAGCCATGGCAATCATGACTCGCTGGCGCATACCGCCGCTGAATTGATGGGGATATTCTTTAATCCTCTCTTCGGGAGAGGGTATGCCGACCAGGCGCAGCATTTCTACTGCCCGTGCATAGGCATCCTGCTTATTCATATGCTGATGCAGCTGCAGGGATTCTCCAATCTGCATTCCAATCGTAAGGACTGGGTTTAAAGACGTCATAGCATCTTGAAAAATAATACTGATATCATTTCCACGAATTTTTGCCATATCTGCCTCTGATTTCTGTAATAGATCATCTTTTCCAAAAAGGATTTTGCCTTTGGCATAGCGTCCAGGAGGCGTAGGAATAAGCTGCATAATGGAATGGGCAGTAACACTTTTGCCGCAGCCTGATTCGCCAACGATGCCGATAGCTTCTCCTGGGTAAACCTGAAAACTGATAGTATCCACGGCCTTTACTTCGCCTGCAAAGGTATCAAAGCACACCGTTAATTCTTCTACTGAAAGCAAAGGATTGCTATTCATTCTATATACCTCCTAACGCCGTACGCGAGGATCTAAGGCATCCCGCAGCCCATCCCCTAAAAAATTAAATGCCAGCATGGTGATGCTGATTGCCATAGCAGGGAAGAATAGTTGGAAAGGATAGGAGCGCAAGCTAGTAATTCCCTCAGAGGCCAGCACTCCCCAACTGGCCATAGGGGCAGCAACTCCCAAGCCAATAAAACTTAAGAAGGCTTCGGTAAAGATGGCTTCGGGAATCGCCAGTGTCATGGTGATAATAATGGGACCCATACTGTTAGGAATTAGATGGCGAAATAAAATTCGCCAGCTGCCTGCTCCAAGAGTCCTTGCTGCAAGCACATAGTCTTGTTCTTTAAGACCCAAAATCTGACCGCGGACAATCCGTGCCATACGCAGCCAGTAGGCAATGCCCAATGCGATAAAAATATTGATTAAGCCAGGCTCTAAGACTACCATTAGTAATATTACATACAGCAGGACGGGTATGCCATATAAGATGTCAACGACATTCATCATAACCTTGTCAGTACGACCGCCGAAAAATCCGGCGATGCCTCCATAAATTACACCGATGGTAAGATTTAGTATGCTGGCGACAATACCGATGGACAGGGAAATTCGTGCACCATACAGAACACGGATAAACAAATCACGACCAAGATTATCCGTACCAAACCAATGCTCAGCACTGGGAGATTGGTTGGTTGCCGTAAGATCTTGGTCAGAGTAAGATAAGGTAGACAGCCAGGGACCTGCAAGGGCAATGAGAAGAATGAGCAGGATGATATAGAGTCCGATCATGGCAAGTTTATTCTTTTTCAAACGTCGCCAGGCATCTTGCCAATAGGTCATACTAGGACGGATATGATTTGCGGCAGCATCCTTTTTCAGGATGGGTTCAAATGAGTGACTAGTTAGATGCATTGCTGTTATTCCCCCTGTTTCCCGGTTAGTTTAATACGGGGATTGAGCAGCGGATAGATCAGATCCACGATTAAATTTAAACCAATAATCAAAACACTGTAAAATATAGTCACACCCAGGATTACAGTATAGTCCCGGTTGTAGATACTGGTAACGAAATGCCGTCCTAAGCCAGGAATGGCAAAGATATTTTCAATAATAAAACTTCCCGTCAAAATTCCTGCAGCCATTGGTCCGATATAGGTTATGATAGGGATTAAAGCATTTTTCAATGCATGACGATAGAGAATAAGGGCAGGGGATAAGCCTTTTGCTCGGGCGGTTTTAATATAATCCTGGGCAAGAACTTCCAGCATACTGGAACGGGTAAGTCGTGCGATAAATGCTGTCGGCTGACCTGCCAGAGTTAATGCTGGTAAAATCATGTAAGTAATACCGCCCCACATAGCAGCAGGTAATAAGGAAAGCTTGATTGCAAAAATATAGATGAGCAGGGTAGCAAGAACAAAACTAGGTACGGAAACACCCAAGGTAGCTAAAAACATAGTAGCATAATCCTGCCACTTATTTTGGCGCAGAGCTGCTATGGCACCAGCAGGAATTCCTAACAAAATAGATAAAGCAATGCTCACCATACCCAACTGCAAAGAGACAGGAAAGCTTTCACGAATAAGATCGTTAACCGTGCGACCTGCGTACTTAAAGGAAGGTCCTAAGTCAAAGTGAGTTAAATTGCCCAGATAGTCAATGTATTGTTTCCATAATGGGTCATGCAGGCGATAATGTTCTTCGATATTTTTCAAAACAGCAGCAGGAATGTTCTTTTCGCTAGTAAAAGGTCCGCCGGGGATGGCGTGCATTAAGAAAAATGTAATCGTAATGATGGCGAGCAGGACTAACAGAGAATTAAAGATGCGGATTAGCATGTAGCGTAGCAAATAAGGGACTCTCCTTCCTGAATACAATAAAAAGGCATACTTACTGTATACCTTTTTATGAATTAATGATTTCTAACTATAGGCTTTCTTAGATGTGTTGGACTTATGTAGTATTTTTTATTGATACAGCTTTAAAGATATGATACTGATTCTATAAAAATGTTTTAAAGTCCTTCTAATGTGCCAAGTGGAATCTTAAATTAGGGATATAAAGTCAAAAACGCCTTTCAAGATCGATGCTTACTCTTGTTCTAGTATCCTTATTCTAGATTTTTTAATACCAATAGTGATAAATAGATGGTATATGAGGGATTTGCATTTTTTTTGATTTTATAGTATTTTGTAAAAGAGGAATTATTTTCTAATTTATAAGAGCCATTATCTCGAGAAGTGGATGAAGTTATCTTAAACAAAGGGATGTGATCACTGTAAGACGTTTTACTTTGCTATTATGTTTGTTTCTGTTTATCACTGGGCATGTATTAGGAGCGCAAGCTCTCCAAGAAAATGAGAGTAGTTTATCAAAGGATATTGCAACTGGAAATGCTTATATACCAAAGGGAACTATATTGCGAGGTGCTCTGCAAAATACAATCGATTCTGCCACCTGCAATATAGGTGATACATTCTCATTCAAATTGCTGCATAATGTCATTATTGGGAATGTAATGATTATCCCTAAAGACACAATTGGCCAGGGGATCGTAAAGTCGATTAAACGGGCTGGTGCATTTGGCAAAGGGGGGAAGATTGAATTAGAAGCTGTAAATATTCAAACGTTAAATGGAATTAACGTTCCTTTAAGCTTAAATTTTCAGCAAAAAGGTGGCGGCCACCAGGCAGATCTTTCATGGTATGATTCCAATACATCAAGTGCAACTCCATCACTGACGATTGGGGCGATGAGCGGCTTGGCAAATGGCACAAATGTACAATTAGGTGCGGGTACCAAAATTACGATTACAATTCCGGAAAATGTAGACCTGCAAGCTACACTAACGGAGTTATCAAAAACTAAATGTGAAGATAGCAGAAAGCAAGAAGTCAGAGAATTTGCTGTATCATTAAATAGTGACAAGCCTTAATTCTTATACTATTTACTTTAAACAATATCACAAATAAAAGGAGCAATTATATGAAACGCAGTATTTTAGTTGTAATGATGTTAGTACTATTCATACCTGCAGTGTTTGCTGCTAATCCTGTTCCTGCAGTATCCCAGGATATGTTGGTTACAGAAGTTATGCAAGGGAATGCATATCTTCCTAAAGGAACGATGATCCGGGCTGAATTGCTTACAGAAGTTAATTCAGGGAAAAACAAGGTAGGCGACCCTATTTCTTTCAAGGTATTAGAAGATGTAGCCATAGCAGATGTAATTATTATTCCCAAAGGAACAATTGGAAACGGTTATGTCAAAATTGCTAAAAAGGCTGGAATGTTTGGAAAAGGAGGCGGCATAGAATTAGATGCGTCGTCTCTTGACACATCAACAGGAATTGAAATTCCTGTAACGATGGATTTTAGCAAGTACGGAGGAGAGCGTCATATTGAAATGAATTATAATAATTCTGTTGGCGGCGCGCTTATTTCCGGATTACTTCCAGGTAGTAATCAAACCATTAAAGCTGGAAGTACATTAATCATTTTAGCACCTTTAAATGTGGACTTACAGACTACGTTGAACCATTTAAAGCCAGCATTAACTTCCCAAGGCAATGAAGCGATGGAACATTTTGTTCAGGAGCAACCAACAACACAAAGCCCATATGAGGAAGGAAATGAATGGACCTGCTCTAACGATAAGGGAACTGTTGATTTTATCATAACAAAAGTAGATAAAAAGACGATTAAAGGGAAATTAACAAGTCAGGGGCACGATATACTTACGTTCAATCAGGAATGTCAGGCAGACAAAGGACAAATGTATATAACTCTTAAGGCTAAAGATAAAGAACGTGGAAAAATATATTCGATACAAATGTTTTTCCGATCAGATGGAACTATACAATATATTGTCCCTAATTCACCGAAAGAAGATAAAAATTCCGTTATTCTAAAGAAAGTACATAAGTGAATCGATATTGATTAACGTATTCTAAAGCAATAAACAAGCCATCTGTACATTACAATTACAGATGGCTTGTTTATTGCTGTTTGAGATTTACCGTCAGCGTGATTAACAATCAATATAGATTCATAAAAGGTTTAATTTTTCCTGAAAAATCGAATACTAAAATACAAGAAATTATAAAAACGTTTAAAAACAATTGAGGAAAAAGAGATGCAAATTGCTATAGCTACTATAAACTGGCCAGCCTTACTATTCTTTGTAATAGTTCTTGGGTTAATATCAGCTCTAATTTTAGTAAAACCAATTATGCGTTATATCATTAAAGTTATCACAAATGATGCAGTGAAAAGGCTGCTAACAGATGATTATACGCAAAATGTTGCTGAGACGTTGTCTTCATTAAAACGTTTTTCAGTAATTAATTTTATTGAAATGAGTCTGAGGGCGCAAAGTGGTAAAGTTCTAACACGTCCATTAGGATCTCCTAAGCATTTTCTAGGGTATGACCAGCTAATGTTTTCTCCCCGTCAGATGACACAATTATCACTTCCTGAAAGTGCGCAGATTGATATGAGTGTAACCATTGGCAGTAATGCAGAAAAACCGCTGAAGATAAAGATTCCTCTTATGATTGGTGCTATGGCTTATGGGTTAGCACTTAGCGAAGAAGCAAAGCTCGCTTTGGCTAGAGCATCAAAGAAGCTGCAGACTGCCACAAACTCTGGCGAAGGTCCCTTTTTGCCCGAGGAACCAGGTGAAGCGGGTAAGTTTGTATTACAGATTTGTCGATGGTCATGGGGTGGGAGAACAAATGAGCAAATTACTTCTGCTGATATGTTAGAAGTACAAATGGGGCAAGGATCAGATACGGGGGTTGCCACCATAGAGGCTTCTGAGATTGTGGGCAGGGCACGCATCCTTGGCGGTTTAGAACCCGGTGAGCTTGCTGTAGCACTGAATGCCCCTCCAGGAGTTCAGAAGCCAGAAGATTGGCCCGCTTTTATGAAAAAGCTGCGTCAAAGAGCAAAAGGAATCCCTATCGCCTTAAAGATTATGGCTACAGGTCGTCTTGAAGAAGAGCTGTCTACTGCCAGAGATTTAGGCTTTGATGTCATTGTAATTGATGGGGTTGAGGGAGGATCTCATGCAACAGCTCCAATTAAACAGGATGATTTTGGAATACCCAGCCTGCTTGCATTAATAAAAGCAAAGCGCTTTTTGCAGGGAAGCTCCATTAGTATTGTTATAGCTGGTGGCTACTTTACACCTGGCCAGTGCCTCAAAGCATTGGCTTTAGGAGCAGATGCTATTTATTTAGCGACAGTTCCTCTTTTTGCTCTAGGGCATAATCAACTTGAAAAAGTAATTCCATGGGAGCCGCCTACCACATTGGTCTATTATAACTCTCCAACAAAGACACAACTTAATATTAATCAAGCTGCAACCAGCGTGGAAAATGTGATGACATCGATGGTTTTGGAAATGGAAGAAGCAATGCGCGCATTAGGCAAGGCATCATTAAAGGAGCTTAGTGCTGATGATCTTATAGCATTGGATTCTCTCTCAGCTGAAATTACAGGAGTAAGGAGTGTATTGCAAGAGCCTGTGCCGCCCATATCAAATCAAACTCTTCAGAAATTAAAAAAACAGCTGAGCCAAAGTGAAAGCAGGATTACTTTAAAAGATCTGGCAGTAGCAAGGAACGAAGCAGTGAACCATGAATCTAATACCGTCTTAGATGAAAGTCTGATTAAAGAGCATTTACAATTAATTAGGGAATTAAAGGAAGAAAATAAACTAATGTGGAAAGTTATCGATACTTATATAAAGTCTCCTCATAACAAAAAGATTGGATCTGCTGTGCAGAAGAAAAAACATTTAATTGCTAAATATAAAAATTGTAAGTGAATTAGTTTCCTAAGGATTACTATTTAAGATTCCCCCCCAAATAGTCTGTATCTCTTCTTATATTGAGTTGCAGACTATTTTTTTGTGATCTATAGGTCATATATACCGTTACAAATTCGTTAGGCAAATATTACATAATAGAATTATAATTTGGATTAGGCATTATATAGTTCACCTGCATATGTTATAGAGGAGGTGATAAATTGGCGTATTCAATTACTGTAAATTTGTCAGCCAAACGACTTATCCTCTATCGGGATGGTTCACAAGTCCGAGTTTTCCCTGTTGGTGTTGGTAAGACAAATACTCCAACACCAATCGGTAACTATTATATCGCCAGTAAAATGGCGAATCCAGGTGGAGCATTTGGTGTTATGTGGATGGGACTAAATATCCCTCATTATGGAATCCATGGTACCAATAATCCATCATCAATTGGTAAGACGGTATCTCATGGCTGCATTCGTATGCATAATAATGATGTTCTTGTATTATCTCGCTTAGTATCTATTGGTACTCCAGTAAGAATTCAATATTAATTTTTAGCATTTTCTTACTATATTGAGACACTATAAATTTAAGAGTAACGTTGGACACAGAGAGCAGGGTGTATTTCATGACCTCTCTCTCTTTTCAATGTTATTTGAACATCTATTCATTTCTGTTTTATATACTTTTAAAAATGTGCTTTTTAAAAATTGAGCACAGATCTGTTTTTTGCTTTCTCAATAAATATTTGTAATTGCCTAAGTTAATACACTATGTGATATAAGGGACTAAAAAAGGATGAAAAGAATACACATCTAATTTTAAAAAAATACACTCATCATTTGGAGAAGATCATTTCAAGCTGCCAATGCATATTTTGGCAGCTTTTTTATTTTATAAAAAACTCGCTAAGGCTTGTATCCTTTATAGGGAAGAGCTAGTAGTAAGCTTTTTTTCAAGATGACAGAATTTTTTAAAAAATATTGGCATAGTACTTGCAAAAAGTAAGAGTGAATGTAAAAACGATTTTCAAGAGACTGATTGATTTCACAAAATAGGGTAATACCAGAGCTTCTTATGAAGATCATTGATTGCATCATGCTGATCTAAGAAAGGAGGCATAATGAGTTAAAGTTGTAAGATCAGTATATGAGGTAATGGTAGATATGAGCTTGTTGGTTAGGGGATATGTAAGGAAATGTAGAAACTTAGATACATCCCTCTCCAATAAAGGTCAGTCGTACAAGCAATGAACAGGTAAATTAAATTCTAAGGAGAGATTGTAAATGAAAAAAAAGTTAGTCGCTTCCCTGGCAGCTGCAATGATACTTGGTGTAGCTGGTACGTCCTTCGCAGCGGTAGTAAATCCTTTCTCTGATGTGCCTGCAAAACACTGGTCCTATGACGCTGTTACAAAGCTGGCCCATGATGGTATTTTAGAAGGATATGGAGATGGAACATTTCGTGGTGATAAAACCATTAGTCGTTATGAAATGGCAATTATCGTAGCAAAGGCTATGTCAAAGGTTGATCAAGCTGATGCAGGCAACAAAGTTCTTATTGAAAAATTATCCAATGAATATGCTAGCGAACTTGATAAATTAGGTGCTCGCATGACTACTGTGGAAAATAAAGTGGATAATGTAAAATGGAGCGGTTTTGTTCGCGGGAAATATGACAGCGATACCAGTGATGGTCATAATATTAGCGGTGGTAACAAGCATTATTTCTTGGCATTGGAAGGAACCGCCAAAATTAATGATCGGTGGGAAGGACATTTCGCAAGTGAAACAAGACACGACTACACGACTAGCGGCTGGGGCGGCGTAATTCCTCCCGACACGAATAATGGAGATGGTACCTGGTTTAGAATCTGGGCTTCTGGTTCTGTTGGTGAAGTAGGTGTCGCAGCCGGTAGAAAATGGTTCGGATATGGGGATAATATGGTGTGGGGTCATGAAGCAACAGGTATTTGGCTGGATATTCCTACAGGGACATTTAAAACTAGTTTGTTTGCTGCGAAACCTACCCAAGGAAATGGTGCTGTAAGTCTTAAGGATGCTTATGATACTAATATTTACGGCGCGAACTTTAACGGAGACATAGCGAAGAATGTAAATGTTAATTTACTCTTAGGCGGTAATAAAGATGATGGCGAACAACAAATGAGTCGCTGGGGCGGTTTAACCGTTACTTCTAAAATCGCAAAAGATTTGAAATTGACAGGAACATATGCAAAAACGAATGCGGATGATTTCAATAAGACTCATCACATCAGGCTAGATTACAAGGGAACCGATTTGAATAAAACGGGATCTTATGGAGTGTATGCCAGATTCTTCAAATTTGGTGTGAATGGCGATCCATCTCATGATGATGAGTGGGATTCATTGAAAAGTGATTCAAGAGGTTGGATGGTAGGTGTGGATTATGTGGTTGGAAAAAATATTCAGTGGACCAATATTTACTCTGATCAAAAAGTAAATATTTCTGATTCTGCAACAGAATATAATAGAAAACTGTTCCGTACTCAATTTGACCTTCACTTCTAATTTACATATGCAAAAGACCGCTAACAAGTTGTTAACGGTCTTTTCAGACTTAAAAAGTACAAGGAGAGGAAAATATGATTCATAAAACAGCAGCAGATTTTCCAAAAGACTTTCTATGGGGAGCAGCTTCCGCGGCGTATCAGGTAGAGGGAGCTTGGAATGAAGACGGTAAGGGACCTTCTAATTGGGATGTATATGTAAGGTTTCCTGGAACGACTTTTAAAGGGACGAATGGGGATGTGGCCGTGGACCACTATCATCGCTATAAAGAAGATGTTGCGTTAATGGCCCAAATGGGGCTGAAAGCCTACCGATTTTCCATTGCTTGGACTCGCATTTTCCCCAAAGGGCGAGGTGAGGTTAATGAGGCCGGTTTACGATTCTACGATGATCTAATTAATGAATTGCTTAAATATCAGATAGAACCGATCATTACCTTATACCATTGGGATTTGCCTCAAGAACTTCAGGATGCCTATGGCGGGTGGGAATCGCGGCAGATTATTGAAGACTTTCATAACTACTCTGTTACCCTCTTTAAAAGATATGGCGATCGGGTAAAATATTGGGTAACGCTAAATGAGCAAAATATTTTTATTATGCATGGTTATTTAAATGCCATCCATCCTCCTAAAGTGTCTGATCTCAAGAGAATGTATCAGGCAAATCATATTGCCAGCTTAGCAAATGCCAGGGTCATTGCGTCTTTTAAAAATTATGTTCATGGAGGCAAAATCGGCCCCAGCTTTGCTTATGGCCCTGCTTATTCTCATACGGATAAACCAGTGGATGTACTGGCTAGTGAGAATGCTGAAGAGTTTAACAATCATTGGTGGATGGATGTATATGCCTGGGGTGAATATCCAAAGGTCATTTGGAATTATCTGACTAGAGAGGGTCTTGCCCCTATTGTAGAAGAGGGAGATTTAGAAGTATTAAAAAAAGGTAAGCCGGACTTTATGGGAGTCAATTACTATCGGACGACTACTTATGAGATGAATCCACTTGATGGTGTTAGTTCCGGTAAGATGAATACGACGGGCAAAAAAGGAACCACACCAGATACAGGCGTACTAGGCTTATTTAAAACCATCAAAAACCCCAATCTTGAGGCAACAGACTGGGATTGGGAAATTGATCCTATGGGATTACGCATTGCCTTGCGTAGAATTACCAGCCGATACAGGCTGCCAATCCTTATTTCAGAAAATGGTTTAGGAGCTTTTGATGTCCTAGAAGAAAATGATGTAGTAAATGATGAATATCGAATTGCCTTCATTCGCAGACATCTTGAAGAATGCCAGCAGGCAATTACTGATGGCGTAGAATTGTTAGGATATTGCGTTTGGTCCTATACAGACTTATTGAGTTGGCTGAATGGCTATCAAAAGCGCTATGGATTTGTATATATCAATCGCGATGAAGATAGTGAAAAAGATATGAGGCGAATCAAGAAGAACAGCTATTTCTGGTATCAAAAAGTGATTGAAACCAATGGGAAGCAATTATAAAAAGTCGCAAATATTGATAAAAGCCGAGAGTACCTGCCAAATGATAATTCTGGCAGGTACTCTCGGCTTTTATATTAAGTAGAAAAATGTACGTAGTATATAAAACAGTAATGAACCGCGAAGATCACGAAGACATGCAAAGAACGCGAAAGTACATGATTAATGCTTTATCTTCATATCCTCGTGTCTTCGCGGTTCAAATGTTTTATTTCTTTAAGGACGAGTCAAAAAGTTTCTTTAGGCAGTTACAGACTTCACCAATGAAAAATAATACACGTTACTTGAAAAATAACTTAATGCCTGTAAATGCAATACAGATGGTCCTAGACATAAATACACATCGTAAGTAAGGTGATAGGATTGTACCATGGCGCTAAGTGAATAAGGGATGGATAAGCTATCAAGGCCTTACTTTCTTCATATAGAATCATGCAATGGCCCCTTTTTTATAGACTTATTGCGTATTGGCATGTATCTTGCAAAACATAATACCGAGTAAGATAAAAAAAGGAGTGTTGCTTTATGGAGAAATTTATCAAATGGCTTGAAGAGTACTATGCACCTGTTGCAACTCGCATTGGTGAGCAACGGCACTTAAGAGCAATCAGAGACGGTATCGTATCCTTAATACCATTGCTCTTAATGGGATCGTTATTTTTAATTATCGCCTTTCCTCCCATCCCTGCACTGGCGAAAATGGTTGAACCTTACGTAGCAAGTTTATGTTCCGTTAATAATGCTACCATGGGACTTATGGGATTAATGGCATCATTTTCTATTGCGTATTCATTGGCTAATTCATATAAAATGGATCCATTAGGAAACGGATTAATCAGTGTTGCTACCTTTATGCTAGCTACGCCATTTACCAAAGATGGTAATATCACAGCTGGATGGATGGGAAGCAAGGGCTTGTTTGTAGCCATGATTATCGCTATTTTCGCAGTAGAAGTACAACGTTTTATGATTCGAAAAAATTTGGTTATCAGAATGCCAGAGGGCGTGCCGCCAGCAGTTGCTCGTTCCTTTATGTCATTGATTCCTGGTTTTATTACGGTCACAGTTGTTTGGTTTATTAACAGTATATTATCTCTTAGTGCAACCAATGTACAAGATGTTATCTACAAAATATTGGCAGCACCGCTTCTGAGTCTCGGTGGCAGTTTGCCAGCCTTCTTACTTGCCATATTTTTTGCGCAATTATTGTGGTGTATCGGTATTCATGGAGCAGCTTTAGTAACTGGCGTTATGAGTCCAGTCTATTTAACATTCGCTCAGCAAAATGCTGCAGCGAAGGCCGCAGGATTGCCTGTACCCAACATTGTTTGCCAGCAATTATGGGACGTATATGGAAATATTGGCGGTTCAGGTGCCACCTTTGCTTTGGTGCTCATGCTCATCTTTGCGGCAAGGTCGACACAATTAAAAGCTCTTGGCAAATCAGGGATAGGACCTGCATTCTTTGCCATAAATGAACCTATTCTTTTTGGTATGCCGATTGTCATGAATCCTGTATTAATGATTCCTTTTATCTTTGCTCCTCTTGTCTCGATAACGATTGCTTATTTTGCAATGGATGCCGGCCTGGTAGATAAATTGTTTGCCATGGCGCCATGGACAACACCTCCGATCATTAATGCTTTCTTAGATTCAGGCGATATGAGGTCAGTAATATTACAATTATTCTGCTTTGGTGTTACTGGTGTTATTTATTATCCATTCTTTAAGATGTGGGATGATGCTAAATTCAAAGAAGAATCGGGTGCAAAACAAAATAAAAAAAGTGACCCTAATATCATTATTGGAGCCTAAATAAAGTGTCGCGATGCTATGTTCGGGAATGTTTTATAGATAAAACGCTCATAGCATCGTGACAACATATTTAATCGGAGTTTTATATTAAGAGAGAGAGGTATATTTTTATGAAAATACTATTAGTGTGTGCATCAGGGATGTCTACGAGTCTATTGGTCACTAAAATGCAAAAGGCAAGTAGCGATAATGGGAGTAATGATGAAATTTTTGCTTGTTCTGTAGATCAGCTGGATGAATTCATTGATACTTGTGAAGTGGTTTTAATCGGTCCTCAAATCAGATATAAGGCAAAGTCCATTGGCGAAATTGCTGCTGGGAAGAATAAAGGCTTTGCGATCATTGATTCTGTGAGTTATGGTATGGTAGATGGCAAAAAAGTTCTTGAACAAGCATATGCATTAAAACAATAGTAATTTTTACTAAAGGAGATAAACATGGAGAAGGAACAAGTCGCTTTTACAATTATATTGCATGCGGGGGATGCACGGAGTCATGCATTAGAAGCATTGAAATATGCTCGGGAAAAGAATTTTGCTGCAGCAAATGAAAGTATTGCCGAGGCAAAGAAACAGTTAATAGCAGCCCATCAAATTCAGACAGAGTTGTTGCAGTCTGAAGCTCGAGGCGAAAAACAAGAAATAAATCTTTTGTTAATTCATGCTCAAGATCATTTAATGACGGCCATTTTAGCAAAAGACTTAATTGAAGAGATGATCTTAATGTTTAAAGAGTAGCATATAAATGAAGAGTTTTTCATATAAACAGCTCTTTTATAGATACTGCTAAGCAGCAGCGGGATTATGAAATTAAAATTATACACTTGATGTATGATCTTCCATATAAAATAACGTCAGATCCATGGAGAGATCTGACGTTATTTTATATGAGTAACGGACTTATCCTTTTGAGGCAAAATAATCAGAGAATTGGGGTAGGTCTTTTTGATGCGCTGCTAGCATCTCATCTAATAAGACTTTTGCCATTGTGTCTGAAGAGACGAGAGGATTGATTGTCATTGCCAGCAGTGCTTTTTTATAGTCACCTGTAACGGCAGCATCGATTACGACTCTTTCAAAAGATTTGATTTGCTGTACGAGTCCGTTTATTTCAATCGGGAGTTCACCCATAGTAAGCGGGCGGGGGCCATTCTTGGTAATTACACAGCTTACTTCAACAACAGAATCAGGAGAAATGACAGCAAGAGCACCATTGTTCAATGTATCCACCGGCTGGATATCACCTTTGTCGTTGTAGATTGAGCTGATTAGCCGACAGGCAGCATCGCTGTAATATGCTCCGCCACGCTGCTCTAACTGGGATGGCTTAGAGTCTAATTCGGGATCCTTGTATAATTGAAAAAGCTCATCTTCCAGCTTTTTAACAATTTCGGCTCTCGTCTCCCCTTTCGAGAATTCTTCTAATTCTTTCTCTAGTAGTTCTTGCCGTTTGAAATAATACCGATGATAAGGGCAGGGGATGATCGATAGACCCGTTACAAATTCTGGAACCCAATCAATGTTCATAACGTTTTTTACCGTGCTTCCCATCTTGCCATCAGCAATTTTGTCGATGACAGATTTTGTAATGTCGTTGCCATCCAGATAGGCAGACAAACCAAATACCATATGATTCAAACCAGCAAAATCAATCCGGATTCTACTGCTGTCAACAGAAAAGAGTTTCGCCACCGCCATTTCCATTCCAATAGGCACATTGCATAAGCCGATAATTTTTTTTGTTTTGCCATAGCGGAGTACTCCTTCTGTTACGATTCCTGAAGGATTTGTAAAATTAATGAGCCAAGCATCAGGACACAGTTCTGCCATGTCATGGTCAATTTCCAGCATGACAGGAATGGTCCGCAGTGCCTTGAACATTCCGCCAGCTCCATTGGTTTCTTGTCCGATATAACCATGACGCAGCGGAATTCTTTCATCTTTTATTCTGGCATCTAACGACCCTACTCGAAACTGGGTTGTGACGAAGTCTGCATTTGGCAGAGCTTCTCTTCTATTTAAAGTTGTGTAGATGGTAATCGGTACCCCAGCTTTTTTTACCATTCTCTTGGCAAGATTACCGATAATCTCTAATTTTTCCTTGCCTGTTTCAATATCCACCAGCCATAGTTCGCGAACTGGCAACTCTTCATATCGTCTAATAAAGCCTTCAATAATTTCTGGTGTATAGCTGGAACCACCGCCGATAGTC
This sequence comes from Pelosinus propionicus DSM 13327, assembly GCF_900114615.1. Lineage (GTDB taxonomy): Bacteria > Bacillota > Negativicutes > DSM-13327 > DSM-13327 > Pelosinus > Pelosinus propionicus. The sequence goes on from NZ_FOTS01000028.1 coordinate 48,924, forward strand.
ACAATTTTTAATCCGCTCATCAAGATTCCCCCTACCGATTGAATATATTTCCTATAAATAATCATATCCCCATACCAGAGGTGCTGCAATCAGCATTGTACGCAACTGTACTAGTACAGTTTGGAGGTTATAATGAAGGATATTTATCAAATTATCATAGAAGATCTAGAAGAAAATATAAGGTTGGGACGTTATAAGGGAAGAAAAAAAATGCCTTCGATTAGGGCTTTATCACAAGTTTATCATTGTAGTCAGAGTACAGTGGTGAAAGCCTATGAGATAGTAAAGAGCAGGCATTTGGTTTACTCTGTGCCGCAAAGCGGCTACTATATTGTGGAGAATCTACCCAGAATGGAGAAAAACGACACGTTTGTCATTGATTTTTCAACAGGAAATCCTATTATTGGTGAAATGCAGATACCTGATCTTAAGCATTGCCTTGATCGAGCAGTTGATAGCAGCAATCAATACTCCATTCACCGTCATTTGCATGGTACGGATTCTCTCCGTAATATGATTCCAAAATATCTTGCTGATTTTCAAGTTTTTACTAGGGCAAAGAACATCTACATCAACTTAGGAGTACAGCAAGCATTAAGCATACTGACTCAGATGCCTTTTCCGAATCGGAAGAATGTGATTTTAATTGAGCAGCCGACCTATGGATTTTGTATTCGATTTTTAGAACATTGGGGAGCTGATGTAAAATGGATTAAAAGATCAAAACAGGGTATTGATTTAGATGAGCTTGAAACTCTATTTAAAACAGAGAAAATAAAGTTTTTTTATACCGTACCTCGCAATCATAATCCATTAGGAACCGCATACAGTATCAACCAGCGAAAAACGATTGCAGCATTGGCTAATAAGTATAATGTATACATTGTTGAAGATGACTACTGCAGCGATATTTCCTTAGATCATAAATACGATCCGATTTATGCTTACGGTGATCATTTTCACCATATTTATTTAAAAAGTTTTTCTAAGATTATTCCTTGGTTTCGCATTGGGATTGCAGTACTTCCTACGCATTTAATTTCGATTTTTGAACGCTATGCAATGTATTCTTATTACCATTCTTATTTTTCAGCATCCCTAGTTTCTCAGGCGACGCTGGAGATCTACATACGTAATAAATTATTAGAAAAATATGTGACTGCCATCAAAAAAGAGTTAACTCAGCGCTTAGGATGTTTAGCAAGTAATCTGAAGAAAATGAAGGAATATGACGTGCAATATAGCGGCGGCGAGAGTGGTTTTTATGCTTATTTAAAATTACCTCAGTATATTAACGAAAGGAGTTTTATTGCTGATTTACAGAAACATCACGTTCTTGTAACTTCAGGGAATTTATACTATTTGGAGAACTCCTACGGGGAAAAAGGGGTACGCTTAAGCATTTCCCGCACAAATACTCATGAGATTCAACAAGGGTTTGAAATTATTTATAAAAGACTCGCACAATATGTAAAATCATGATGTACTTAAGTAGGAAGGTATACTATTGGGTTGCAGGATTTCTGACAGAAACCACGAAGTAAAATGGGAATATTTAGATAAATCTTAATATCGTCCAGATCGTGCTGCCCTCACTCGTAGAATGTAGCCCTTAGCTAATCAAATGCATTCAACATAATATAAATTTCAATTAGTGAAAGGCTGGAGGTAGGAATGAAACGAATTGAAAGTGTATTAATGGTTGTAAAAACATTATGTGAAGAACAATATCGCATAGATGGAATGGTATCGGGGGTTTCTACTGACCAAGTAGCTATGGAGCTTAGTATTTTAAGACCAAACGCTTCTGGTGACTTAAACGCATTGGTAAAAGCAGGAAAGTTAGAGAAAATGGAAGGTAAACCAGTGCTATATAAAACTCTAGATTGTGAAGTCAGTGAAGAGGATGCAGCAGATAAATCTGTACTAGATGCTATTATTGGTGCAGATAAAAGTCTTAAGAATGCGGTTAAGCAAGCAAAAGCGGCTGTGAGATATCCGCCATTAGGACTGCATACCTTATTATTAGGTGAAACTGGTGTTGGTAAGTCTATGTTTGCCGAGACTATTTTTCGTTATGCCCAGGATATAGGCCGATTAGAAGATAGTGCTCCCTTCGTTGCGTTTAATTGTGCTGATTATGCTCATAATCCCCAACTATTATTGGCTCAGTTATTTGGAGCAAAGAAGGGAAGCTATACAGGGGCAGAACGGGATCGGGTAGGTTTAGTAGAAAAAGCAAATGGTGGTATTTTATTTTTGGACGAGGTTCATCGATTGTCGCCAGAGGGGCAGGAAATGTTGTTTTATCTGATTGATAAAGGACTATTTCGCAGCATGGGAGAGGTTGAGGAATATAGAAAAGTAGAAGTACTCATTATTTGTGCTACTACAGAAAATGTCGATTCTACTTTGCTCAGAACCTTTACTCGGAGGATTCCCATGATTATTAAACTTCCAGTCATCAGGGAACGAACGATCGGAGAGCGGTGGGAATTAATTAAAACCTTTTTTAAACAAGAGGTCCAATGCATTCAGGTTCCCATTCGGGTATCGCCAAATGCATTAAAAGCCTTTCTCCTATATGATTGTCCTAATAACATCGGACAATTAAAAAGTGATATAAAACTTAGCTGTGCCAGAGCTTTTTTAGATTATGTAGGAAATAAGGATGAAAATTTGAAGGTCAGCAGTGAGGAGCTGCCGGAATATATTCTTAAAGGGTTTGTAAAATACAAGGAGCATCGCGATGATCTTGATATTCTTGGTTTAACAGAAGATATTATTTTTCAAGTCACGAATGGAAAGCAAATTAATGTCAAATACAAAGATACTGTAAGTATTTATGAAGTCTTAGAGCAAAAAATTCAAAACCTTCGAATGAAGGGAATGAGCGAAAAAAATATTCAGTTGATTATGGGGTTGGATATTGATACTTATATTAAGCAGTATATGGCTAAGTTCCGCAAAGATAATTTAGAAGCATTATATAAGATTGTTGATAAAAAAGTAGTAGATATAACCCAGAAATTTTTGCGATATGCGAGTAATAAAATAGGTAAGAAATTTAATGATAAAATTTTATTTGGCATGTCGATACATATCTCCAGTACCCTGGAAAGAATCCGGGAAGGAAAGGAAATTTCTAATCCTAATCTTGCAGAAATCCAAAAATCCTATAGTAAAGAGTTTGCGGCTGCCATGCACTTTAGCATTTTATTAAAGAACAGCTTTGATATACAAATACCTCTTGACGAAATTGGCTTTATCACGATGTTTATTGTATTAGATGAATATGTGGGCAAAGAATATCCTGGCAGGGTTGGTGTGATTGTTGCCATGCATGGTGCTAGCACCGCAACTTCTATGGTAGAAGTTGCCAACCGACTGCTAGGGGAAAGTCATGCGGTAGGATACGATATGCCCTTAGAAAAAAAGACAGAAACTGCTTTGGCGGAAATTACCCAGTTGGTGGAGGACAATAATGAAGGACAAGGTGTCATCATGCTGGTTGATATGGGATCGTTAGTAATGTTTGGTCATATGATTTATGAAAACACTGCCATTCCCATAAAAACCATTGAGATGGCAAGTACGCCAATGGTGCTGGAAGCAGCCCGGAAGTCTTTAATGCGCGTTCCTTTAGATGACATCTATTATGCCGTGACCAATCTTAGTCCCTATATTGGGCGTATATACGGGAATACTTCGGATTTTAATAATTATTTTAAAGATAATGTAATTGTTGTAGCTTGTATTACGGGGAAAGGTACTGCTATTAAATTAAAAGAAATTATTGAAGGCTTACTATTGGGAAAAGACAGAAAAATCGATATTATTCCCCTGGAAATTGTAAGTATGAATGATTTTACAGCAAAAATAAAAAAAATAAAGAGAGAGAAAAATTTAATAGCAGTCGTAAGCAGCATTAAACCCCAAGACAGTACAGTGCAGTATCTTTCTCCCAAACAATTACTGGAAGGTAAGCTAGATATTGTGTTATCAGAAACATTTCCTAATGTGATATTAGAGGTTCCTTGTGCTAGCTGCTCTGATGAAAGCAAAATCTGTAATTCTGTTGATGTGGAATCGGCTATGGAAAACGCTGCTGATAACTTAGCAGCACCCTTTACATTAGATCGATTAGCCTTTATGAAGAATGTTATAAATGAACATACCAGTCTTGATGGCGAAGAATTTATGGAAGTCTTTGCATTGTTTTATTCAGAATTGGCAAAAAACAAATTTATTATAAGTGAAGATGCCAGTATTGGTTTGATTTTACATCTTGCCTGTACAATTGAAAAATTATTATCAGGGGAAGTGATTAAAGTATCTAATCACTGTAATCGAGCAGAGCAGCATAACTTTGGGGAGAGTCATGCTATTGTCGGGAATGCTTTGCGCTCAATTGAAGAAAGGCTGCATGTTACATTGCCTGAAAGTGAATATTATAACATCGTTGATCTTATGCACTATATGTAAACATTGATGAACAAAACAAAATGTTGTGGTTGGGTCTAATGGATAGCAAGATACATAAGGCTGATCAGAAATAAAAAGGAGTGTTATTTGTTGGAAAGAGTTATTCAATTTCTCGAAAGACATCTCCTTCCAATTGTAGGAGTCATTGCGGAACAGCGACATTTGCAAGCCTTACGAGATGGAATTATATCCACGGTTCCCCTGTTATTGATTGGATCAACTTTTTTAATTTGTGCATTTCCCCCCATACCGTATCTTGCCGGATTAGTAGAGCCTTACATTAGTGCTTTACTGGCTGTTGTGAATGCTACTTTTGGCATTATGGGGTTAGTAGCCTCTTTTGCAATCGCCTATGCCTTGGCAAATTCGTATGCTATTGATGCACTATCTTCTGGATTGCTGAGTGTTTCAGCATTTCTTCTTGCTTCGCCATTCACGAAGGAAGGACATATTGATTCGGCATTAATGGGAAGTAAAGGTTTATTTGTTGCCATGATTATCGGACTTTTAGTTGTAGAAGTGCAGCGTTTCATGATTAAGAAGAATATCATTATTAAAATGCCCGAAGGTGTCCCTCTCTCGGTAGGGCGTTCTTTTGCAGTATTGCTGCCAGGTATTGTGATTCTAGTTAGTATTTTTATGATCAATATCCTGTTAGCCGAGATGGGGGGAGGATCGATCCCGGAAGTGATTAATCGAGTGGTTACAGCCCCTCTTTTACATCTTGGAGGTACATTGCCTGCTGTATTAATCGCGGTGTTTGCCATTCAACTGTTATGGTGCTTTGGCATTCATGGACAAGCTTTGGTAGGAACAGGGGTTATGGCTCCGATCTGGTTAGCCTTTACACAGCAAAATGCGGTGGCAAAAATGGCCGGAGAAGTCATTCCCAATATTATTTGCCAGCAATTTATTGATGTTTTCATCTTAATTGGTGGTTCTGGTACCACTCTTGCATTAGCAGTATTATTATTTACGACAGTAAAATCCAATCAACTGAAAGCATTGGGGAGAACGTCTCTACTACCAGGCATTTTCAACATTAATGAACCGATTATTTTTGGCATGCCAATTGTAATGAATCCAATTATGATTATTCCTTTTATTGTTGCTCCATTACTATGTATCATAACAACCTATTTATTTATGACCTTAGGATTTGTTCATAAGCCGTATGCCCTAGCGCCTTGGACGACACCTGCCTTTATCAGTGGTTTTTTAGTTACTGGGGACTGGAAAGGAACGGCATTGCAAGTGCTGAATTTTATGATTTCTGGTATCATTTATTATCCATTCTTAAAAATATGGGATGAAGATAAGGTAAAAGAAGAATTAGAGCAAATCAGAACGGAGCAAATGAATATTCCGCTTTCTCAGGGAGTAGAACCGCTTTTAAAGGCAAAGTTATCTCATAGCAATAGAGATACGTAAACTAAGCAATATTAAGGAGGACGAGATGAATATCTTACTGGTTTGTTCGTCTGGCATGTCGACGGGTCTCTTAGTAGATAAGATGCTTATGGAGGGAGAAAAGCGCAACATTCAAGATCTAAAGATTTTTGCTTGTTCCGTTGATGAAATAGAAAAATATATCAGCAACTACGATGTAGTACTGGTTGCGCCGCAAATTCGTTATAAAGAGAAATATATTTATACGTTAGCAATGTCAAGGAATAAAGGGTATGCCATTATTGAAGGAGTACATTACGGGCTGGTAGATGGGAATAAAATCTTGGATCAAGCCTTTGGACTGATGAGGAAGTAATGGGATTTTGAGAGGTGTAATGTGGACAAAGAGCAAATTGTATTTACAATCATTCTACATGCAGGCAATGCACGCAGTTATTGCTTTGAGGCTCTAGCGTTAGCTCGAGAGGGAAAACATTCTGAAGCTTCAGCTCGACTTGGTAAGGCTGCTCAAGAACTAAAAAAAGCACATAGTATGCAATTTGATTTATTACAAGCCGAAGCAAATGGAGAAAAACAAGAAATGAGCTTATTATTAATTCATGCTCAGGATCACTTGATGAATGCATCTTTAGCAAAAGATTTAATTAAAGAGTTAATTAGCATGCTGCAAGATAAACAACTTCATTCTATCGGGCTGTATAATATGGAGTAAGAGCCTCAATAGTGAATTTTTATAGATAATTGAATTTAACATGTGTGATAAGTGCCTAACTATAACCGCTATTATTATGAGTATCTCACAATGGTTTTCTGTTGACTGACCTGTAAGAGTCTGTTATTCTAAGAAAAACAATAAGATTCCTGCAAGGAATTGGTAGTCAATGGAGACTGAAACATCATGTACTAGGAAGGCATGATGTTCAGTCTCTTTTGTACGATTAAAGGATATCGTATTTTACCTGTAGCGAGGAATTAGGGGGGGCGCCACTTCTGCCGCCGGGTAAGACTCCAATTTTCTAATGTGGATAAGGAGGACTAAAGTGAAAGAGTATGGCTTATTTATTAATGGAGAATGGAAAGTAACAGGTGAAAAAATTGGTGTCGTAAATAAAGCAACAGGTAATGAGGTCGCCTTGATATCCGTAGCTGGTGAGGCAGAGGTAAAACGCGCGGTGGATGCTGCTGAAAAGGCATTTAAAACAATACCGATAGAGCCGTATCGGCGTTATGAAATATTGATGAATGCTAGCCGAATTCTCATGGAGAAGCAGAAAGAAATGGCAAATTTTCTTGTACAAGAAGTGGGAAAGCCTATAAAAGAAGCAATGGCTGAAGTAGCGCGGGCAGAGCAGACACTTATTCTTTCTGCAGAAGAAGCAAAAAGGATGACTGGTGAAATGGTGCCTTTGGAGGGAGCGCCGGGCTGCGGAGACCGCTGGGCTTTTACAATGCGTATTCCTGTAGGAGTTGTTTGTGCAATTACACCTTTTAATTTTCCTCTTAATTTGGCTTGTCATAAAATAGGTCCGGCTCTTGCCGCTGGAAATTCTGTGGTCTATAAACCAGCTACCGTGACTCCTTTATCGGCAGTGCTGCTATGCGAAATTTTTGCAGAAGCAGGGTTGCCTGATGGCTATCTCAATCTGTTGACAGGGGCGGGTTCTAAACTTGGTAAATTGTTGACCGAAGAACAGCGAATTGGTTTTTATAGTTTTACTGGCAGTCCTGCTGTAGGGAAGACTTTGTTGCAAAATGCAGGGTTTCGCCGTGTTGCTCTTGAATTAGGCTCAAACTCGGCAAATATTGTTCATCACGATGCAGATATTAAAATGACGGCAGGATTGTGTGTCAAACATGCCTTTGCGAATGCAGGACAAGTTTGCATATCCTGCCAGAGAGTATATGTTCATCGCAGCGTCTATGAGGAATTTTGTGATGAGACAGCAAAATGTGCTCAAAAACTAGTCTTAGGCGACCCCTTTGATCCTGCCACAGATATTGGTCCCATGATCAGTGAGGCTGAGGCTATCAGAGCGGAAGAATGGGTAAATGAGGCGATCTCTCAAGGAGCCAGAGTACTGGCAGGCGGCAAGCGTCGTGGAACTTGGTTTGAGCCTACGATTTTGATCGACGTACAGCACGATATGAATATTATGAGCATGGAAGCCTTCGCACCTGTGTTTTCCATTGTACCCTATGATGAAATTGAAGAAGCTATTGCGTTGGTTAATGCTTCTATATACGGATTGCAAGCAGGGGTATTTACTAATTCCTTGGAGATTGCAAGGCTGTGTGCTATGAAAATTGAAACAGGTGGAGTTATTTTCAATGATGGTGCGACCTTTAGAACTGATAATATGCCTTATGGCGGCATTAAGGAAAGTGGTATCGGTCGTGAAGGCCCGCAGTATGCAGTCAAAGAAATGACAGAGGAGAAATTAATTGTTTTCAAATTTTAATAATTAAAGGTTTCAACTTGATTGGAGGGTGCCAGTTATGATCAGTTGTCGGGAAATAATGAATTTACCTTCCCTGACTAAGCTTGCTATTGTGGCTGGAAAGCCAGGTTTAGACCGATTGGTGCGTTGGGTACATTTTATTGATTTGCCTGATGTAATTCCCTGGGTGCAGGGAGGAGAACTTCTGATTATCACTGGCATCGGTTTGAATGGTGATGAAAATAAGCTTAAAGAGATCGTGCAAGGAATTATAAAGAAAAAACTGGCGGGGTTAATTATTAACATTGGCCCTTATATTAAGTCTGTTCCTGCCGAAGTTATTGCTTTAGCAGATCAAGCAGACTTTCCCATTTTTGAACTTCCCTGGGAGGTAAAACTCATCGAGGTAACGCGGGAAATTTGCAGTCATATTGTCATGAAGCAAACGGAGCAGCGATCCATAAAAGATTTTTTAGAACAGTTGCTGCTTTGTCCCTTGGAGAATCCTGAGGTATTAATTCAGCGGGCGGCTTATTATGGCTATGACTTGGCAAAACCTCATCAAGTAGCGATTTTAAGCCCAGACTGTTTGACTGCGTTTTTGCAGACACAAAAGGCAAAGGATGAAAAAGCCCTAGTGGCTCTTAAAGTGCGTCTTGAACAAATTGTTCAAGAGGTTTTGATGACACAAGGCAGAAAAATCCTGCAAATGCTATGGGCAGATGATATTGTTCTTTTAGTGCCCTATGAAAATGAAAGTATAGGAGGACATCAGAATATTACAATTTTAACTGAAATATTGGAGAAAATTTCAGCTAAAATACCAGGCTTAGGAGTTACTGTTGGTCTAGGTGGCAGATTTGAAAGCTTACAGGCTGCTAGACAAGGTTACCTCCAGGCTATGAAGGTTCTGCGCTTTGCGAAGTTGAAGAAAGCTTCTCGCTCTATTTATGCCTATGAGCAGCTGGGGATCTATAAATTGCTGTTTGAGATTGAGCCAGAAAAATTGGCAATGTACCATCAGGATGTAATTGAACCTCTTAATCTATATGATAATAAGCATCATATGGATATGGTCTCTAGCTTGTTTGTATATTTTGAAGAAAACTGTAATGCAGTGAAAACGGCCAAACGGCTGTATGTGCACCGCAATACTCTTGATTATCGTTTGAAAAAAATTGAGGAGATTACCGGAAGAAGTTTAGATAATCCCTATGATCGTCTGACGTTGCAGCTAGGCGTTATTGTTGGAAGGCTGCTAACGAGTGAAATTTTTCCTAATACGCTACGAGAATAAAAAAAGAACTAAGGTTTAGGCAGTGTTTTACCTGATCCTTAGTTCTTTTTTTATTTTCGTAACGTGAACATATCACAAAGGAGCATTTGATATTCTGTGATCTCTTCACATAGACGCGGATTGTGTCTGATGTTACTATTTATACATAACTTAAATGTGAGTGATGTATTTAGCAATGGCGCTGAATGTATATCTGATGAGATATATTCAGTGCCTTAATTTTTAATGCTAGGGGGCTTTACAATGAGTATTGCAGAAACCAAAACAGAAAAATTGATTCAAAGAAAAAACAATGCCGTTGCAAGAGGAATCGCGAATTCTACAGGTATTTTTGTAGAGAAAGCCAGCGGAGCAGTGATTACCGACGTTGAGGGTAGAGAATTTCTTGATTTTTACGCAGGTGTAGGGGTTCTAAATATTGGACATTGCCCTGAACCTGTCGTCAAGGCCATACAAAAACAAGCAGATCAATTACTCCATTCTTTCTTTGCTATTGGCATGTATGAACCTTATGTTGAGTTGGCAGAAAAAATGAATTCTTTAATGCCAGGTGGGTCTATGAAAAAGACAATGTTTGCCAACAGTGGTGCGGAAGCCGTAGAAAATGCAGTAAAAATTGCTCGCCATGCTACGAAACGAACAGGAATTATTTCTTTTGAAGGCGCATTCCATGGGCGTACCTTTATGACCATGAGTCTTACTAGCAAGGTGAAGCCTTATAAATATGGTTTTGGACCTTTTGCTCCAGAAACTTACAAGGTACCTTCTGCTTACTGCTATCGCTGTCATTATCGTTCCAACTATCCAGGCTGTGGCATGCACTGTCTAGAAAATTTTGAGCGATTTTTTACGGCGGAAATTGATGCAGAGCATATTGCCGCTATGATTATTGAGCCGGTGCAGGGCGAAGGTGGCTTTATTGTACCGCCGCCAGAATTCTTGCCAGGTCTTAAATCGATTTGTGAAAGTAAAGGAATCTTGTTTATTGCTGATGAGGTACAAACAGGATTTGGCCGCACTGGAAAAATGTTTGCCATTGAAAATTGGGGTGTGGAACCTGATATCATGACAACTGCAAAATCAATTGCTGCCGGTATGCCTCTTAGTGCTATTACCGGAAAGGCTGAATACATGGATGTACCTGATGCTGGAAATATTGGAGGGACCTATGGTGGGAATCCATTAGCTTGTGCAGCTGGTTTAGAAACCATAAAGTTTATTGAAGATAATAAACTCTGTAGTCGAGCTGCACAAATAGGCAGCGTAACAATGAAAAGACTGAAAGCATTGCAGGAAAGGTGTACTGTTGTTGGTGATGTGAGAGGCGTCGGTGCTATGATTGGGATTGAGCTGGTAAAAGATCGACAAACGAAAGAACCAGCCAAGGAAATTACGAGTAAGGTTGCGAAATATTGCCTAGAACAAGGGGTAATGTTAATCAGCGCCGGAATTTTTAGTAACGTAATTCGTTTATTGATCCCTCTGGTGGTTACGGATGAACAACTGGATCGTGGACTTACTGTTTTAGAACAAAGTATCTTAAGGGCCGCTAAAGAAGGCTAGTATAACAGCATATTTGCAAGCAAAGGCGCTTGTCAACAACCGGTAAGGTTGTTGATGAGCGCCCTTTTATATAAAAAAGGAGGCGAACCGATATGAAAGAACAGTCCTTATATTTAGAGAAAGAAAACTTGAAAAAGGATCTTAAAAATAGGCACATCCAATTGATTGCCATTGGCGGTGTTATTGGTGTTGCGCTATTTATGGGTTCTGCTCAAGCAAGTAAGATGGCAGGTCCAGCTCTCACGTTAGCCTATGCTCTTGGGGGGATCGTCATGTATTTTGTACTGCGTGCCCTTGGTGAGGTTGCAGTAGAACATCCTGTTGCTTCATCATTTGCTGGTTACGCACGAGCTTTTTGCGGACCGTTAGTATCTTTTATTACTGGGTGGACCTACTGGTATCAATGGGTTGTGTTAGCCATGTGTGAAATTTCGGCAGTCGGCATGTATATGAAATATTGGGCACCGGATATACAGCAGTGGATTCCGGCACTGATTTGCTTGGCTGTAATTCTTGCCATTAACCTAGTTTCTGTTAAATATTATGGTGAGTTTGAATTCTGGTTTGCCCTGATTAAAGTTGTAACGATTATTGCAATGCTGTTTGTTGGCTTCGCAATGATACTTTTTGGATTTGGCAATGATGGTGTGGCAATTGGTTTTTCCAACTTGTGGACTCATGGTGGCTTTATGCCTTTTGGCTGGACTGGTGTATCCATGGCTTTAGTTATGGTTGTATTTGCTTATTCAGGAGTGGAGCTTATCGGTATCACCGCAGGTGAAGCCGCTGATCCGGAAGCCTCTCTTAAATCCGCTATTGATAAGGTATTCTGGCGGGTACTAGTGTTCTATGTTGGTTCAATGGTAGCCATATTATCCATATTTCCCTATGACACGCTGCCCAAAGGCGTGAGTCCTTTTGTTATGATATTTGAGAAAGCAGGTATTCCCTATGCTGCATCCATTATAAACGTTGTTATTATATCTTCAGCAGCTTCCTGCTTAAATAGTGGTATGTATGTTTGCGGACGTATGTTATATGGTTTGGCCTTAAGGAATGAAGCTCCCGCATTTTTAGGTAAGCTTTCTGCTAATCAAGTTCCTGCCAATGGCATCTTAGTCTCCAGTGGCGTTTGTCTAATTGGTGTCTACTTGAACTATGCATCTCCTGACAGTGTATTTTATTATATGTCGGCGATCACAACAACGGGTTGTATGTGGACGTGGTCTTTGATCATGTACATTCAGTTTAAATGGCGCAAAAGTCTAAGCGACGAGGCAATTGCCAATCTGAAATATCCGATGCCGTGCTATCCATATGCCAATTATGCAGTAGGAGCGTTTATGCTTGCAGTAACGTTGGGTATGGGGTATGATCATGATAATTTAGTTGGTTTATATGTTGCTCCTATCTGGTATGGTGGTCTTTTTCTTCTATATAAATTATTCAAAATAGGTGAGGCTCAGCAGAAGGCTGATTTGAGTATTCAAACAGAGTGGTAAATTGACAATCTAAGATTACATGAGAAGTTCACTTAAACTGGCATAAATCCTGAGGAAATTCTGATTCGGAATTTCCTCAGGATTTATTTATCGGCTTATAAGCAGAGCTGCTGCTTTTATGGAATCATTAAAATTAAAGTGAGCTATTATGGTATTCTGGCAAACATATGCACTAGCACTCCTAACGTGACTAAACCGATTGCTGCCAAGCCATATAAAATAACTAGCATAATATACCTCCTCAAAGCAACTGGAAATAATAGAATATTCTATGCGATTATTGTCAAATTGATACACTGAAAAAATCTTCTTGGCATTCGTGACATAATCATAAAGTATTATATTTATATAAACTTTCGAAGAGTGAGAAGAAGTCGTCGTGAATTGTTTAAATTTTATGGTTAGAAAGAGACTCTTTAATTCCTTTTTACCTAGTAATCGGCTATAATTATACTATTAATGATTTTCATATATTAAATATGAGTAAAAGGCGGCTAACTTTATGAAAAAACCATTATTTATCGGATCAGCAGTAGCGATTGTAACTCCCTTTACTGAACATGGTGTTAACTATCAAGCTTTAAAAGAGCTGATTGAGTTCCAGGTTAAAGGTGGATCAGATGCGATTGTAATCTGTGGAACTACAGGAGAGGCTTCTACTATGCCGGATGATGAGCACATTGCTGTTATCAAATTTGCGGTAGAAGCAACAAATAAGCGTGTTCCTGTAATCGCTGGAACAGGCAGCAATGATACTCGTCATGCTATCGACTTATCGAAGGCAGCGGAAGAGGTTGGAGCTGATGGAATCTTATCAGTCACTCCATATTACAATAAAGCTACGCAAAAAGGGCTGTATGAGCATTTTAAAGTCATTGCCAATAACGTAAAGATCCCCATGATTCTGTATAATGTACCTAGTAGAACCAATTTGAATATTAATCCTGAAACGGTAAAAGCATTATCGCAAATTGATAATATTATTGCCATAAAGGAATGTAACCTTGGTCAAGTGGGAGATGTAGTAAATTTATGCGGAGACGAATTTGCAGTGTATTCTGGTGATGACAATACTGTTTTACCTATGTTGTCATTAGGTGGCAAAGGCGTCATATCTGTTATGGCCAATATTATTCCTCAGGATACCCACAATATGGTCGAGCGTTTTCTTCAAGGTGACAGCAAGGGCGCGATTAAACTGCAGCTTCAAACATTAAATCTCATAAAAGCATTATTCAGCGAAGTCAACCCAATTCCTATTAAAGCTGCTGTAAATTTGCTGGGATTTAAGGCTGGTCCATGTCGGATGCCGTTAACGGAAATCAGCGAGAGCAATCTTGAACTTCTTCGCACTGAAATGAAAGCTTATGGAGTGATATGATCGATTGATTTTTGTTGTATAGCTATAAAATTGTCGAATAGAAAATGTACCTGAGCAATAGAGCTAGTGTCTCGATGGTTCAGGTACATTTTTTACATATTTACTGCTTGAGATGTTTTAAGTATTTGGCTTTTTCTTCCGATATAATTAATAGAATGAGCAAGCAACGTGTTTATCGTAGGAGGAGGATTCTTATACAAAGCGTAACGATAGATGATATTCAGCCAGGCATGTATTTATCCAAACCACTCATGTCAGCTGATGGTACAGTTTTACTCCATGAGGGCATCGTCATGAAGGAACGATACATTGAGTATCTTCGCAATAAAGGTTTTACTTCTCTTTTTGTTGGAGAACCACAAATTCAAGAGATCATCGCACTTGAAGAAGATTTTTATGGTCCTGAATATAAAAAAGAAGCTCTTGGTGCAGCACGAGAAGCAATTCATCACTTTAAGGTAGGCAAAGGTGTTAACCTCAATAAAGTAAAAAGTCTTGTTAGTGATTGGATTAATCAGCTTGGGGAGAAACCCGAGAACATGATGAACCTGCTCGATATACGCCGGAAAAAGGGGTATATGTTTTCTCATGCCGTCAATACTTGCATTTTGTCCATTATGACAGGTATTGCTATGGGATATAATGCTAAGCAATTAGATGAATTGGGACTTGCTGCGATACTGCATGATGTGGGTAAAATTAAATTTTCAAAGAACGTAGCACGGCAGTTTCCTGGATATTTGACAAGACGCGAAAAAGAAGAGTACAAGCGTCACCCGTTTTATTCTTTGGAAATTCTGCGAAGAAATAATACAGTATCGGTGAACGTTCTGAACGCTTGTTTTCAGCATCACGAACGTTGGAACGGTAGTGGTTACCCCATGGGCCTTAAAGGAGATTCCATTTCTGAATATGCTCAGATTATTAGTATTGCTGATGTTTATGAGCGTTTAATTGTGGGAATGCCACATCGCCTGCCGACACCAGTCTATTATGCTGCTGCGATTTTAAGTAAAGCTGCGGGTGAATATTTCAACCCGGTTATTGTTGACAAATTTAATCAGAATGTTGCCATCTATCCGATTGGAAAAACAGTTCGGCTGAATAATAAGCAAAGTGGTGTAATTCTTGGTGTTGATCTAAAGAACAAAACTACTCCAGTTGTCCGTATTACTTCAAGTCAAGATGGGCAGGATATCGATCGAATTGTTGAACTCGATCTAATAAAAACGCCTGAACTTTTTATTGTGGATTTTGAAGAAGTACCTCCAAGTTATTCTCAGATCCATGCTGATCAGGCATATATCTCTCACGTTAAAGAATAGCAGGAACGTCTTTTCGTGCAGAATTTTTTACCGTATGAATTATGATAAATTATGTTATGATTGTGTTTGAAAAAAAGAAGCTTCAATCTGCCTTATGAAAGGACAGATCGAAGCTTTTTTCAATGCATGTCAATGATCTTACTTCACCCATGGTATTATGAAACATATGGCTATAGTTTGCGTTTTGCAATTGACTTGCGAACCTTATTCATATTTTCGATGATTGTATCTTGTTGACGGAGAAGAGATCCAATGTATAAAACATCGACAATAGCCAGATGAATTAAGCGCGATGCCATTGCTTCTGATCGGTAATTGATTTCTCGGCTCATTCCATGAAGTGAAATATCAGCCAATTGACTGAGAGGTGATCGTATATAACTTGTAATTGCAATAGTGGTGGCATGATTGCTTTTCGCCATCGCAACAGCATCTAATATATCTCGATTGGCACCGGTATGAGATACTGCAATAACTAAATCATCAGGTTGGAGTAAAGTAGCTGATGTGATTTGTAGATGTGGATCAGAATAAGCTCTTACAGAAATACCAAAGCGCATAAAACGGTGTTCAATATCGGAAGCAATTACTGCTGATCCGCCTGAACCGTAGACATCAATCCGACGTGTCGATGTGATTGCTTGGATGGCTTTTTCAATCGCTTCCTCATCAATGATCTTAAAGGTATCTTGTAAACCTTCGTTTATGCCTAAAAAAATCTTGTTAGTCATACTTCTGATGGAATCTGTAGGGTGAACTTCCTTATAGACAGATTCCAAGGGAGTATATAAATCCCCGGCAAGGGCAATTTTTAGTTCTTGATAGCCGGAAAAGCCTAACTTTTTACATAGACGAAAAACAGTTGCTTCAGCATTTTTCGCAGCTTCCGCTAACTCTGTAATCGTCATGTGTATGACTTCAGAAGGATTCTCCAGAATATATGTTGCAGTTTTTTGTTCGGTTTTGGTTAAATCATTAAAACCACTGCGTATGCGAGGTAAGCATGAATTCAAGGTACTTTCCATATATATGGCCTCCAACCTTTTCAAGAAGGGATAGTTTAAATGTATATAATAAGCTTCTGGTTTTAGAACGACTAAATTTGACGAAGTCTTTTTAGAAGCTATCATCAATTAAGTTTTCTTTATGTATCCATATTGTATCAGACACCCTAAAGCCATGCAAGGTTGGCTATTTACAAAACATTGGAATTATAATCCTCACATATTTCTGTTGACAATAGTATTAAGAAATGATATTATATTTCTTGCAGTCAAGTAAAACAAATTTGACTGGGTAAACACCTTGGAGAGATGTCCGAGCGGTTGAAGGAGCACGCCTGGAAAGCGTGTGTACGGGAAACTGTACCGAGGGTTCGAATCCCTCTCTCTCCGCCATTAAACTTTAATAGAGATGTCAGTAGGTACTGATCGTTGTTGGCGTAAAATTTAATATTTTAGCCATTTATTTATTTTAGAGTGGGGTCACAACAAAAGTTGGGTCTTACGCAATGGAAACTCATGAACCCCGTCAGGTTCGGAAGAAAGCAGCGGTAAGTGATAATTTTTATGTGCCGTGAGATTGCCTGACTTTTGTTGTGGCCCGACGCTAAAATGGTAAATGCGACTTAAAAAGCAACCAGAAATCTGGTTGCTTTTTAGTGTATTTATATGAGAGAAATAAATTAGAATGTTAGCTATTCTTGATTTTGCAGCTATATAAAAGCAAGACAAAATATAGTTTGCTAGGCAAAGAAAAAGGGAAAGCTACATTAGTGTAGAATACCATTAATGTTGTTAGGAGGTGTTGGGTAGATGGCTTATGTTGCGTTGTATCGCCAGTGGCGTCCTCAGGATTTTGACAACCTAGTAGGGCAAAGCCATATTAGCGTTACTTTGAGGAATGCAATTATATCAAAAAAAATTGCCCATGCTTATTTGTTTTCTGGACCTAGAGGTACAGGGAAAACAAGTACTGCCAAAATTCTGGCTAAATCTTTAAATTGCATACATGGCCCGACACCTGAGCCTTGTAATGTATGTTTAAATTGCCAGTCGATTAATACTGGAACATCTATGGATGTATTTGAAATTGATGCTGCTTCAAATCGGGGAATTGACGAAATTCGTGAGCTTAGAGAGACTGTTAAGTTTGCGCCTGTAGATGGTCGGTATAAGGTATATATCATTGATGAAGTACATATGTTAACAACTGAGGCGTTTAATGCGCTGTTGAAGACATTAGAAGAACCACCAGCTCATGTAGTGTTTATTTTAGCCACCACGGAAGCGCATAAAATCCCAGCGACCATTCATTCAAGGTGTCAACGTTATGATTTTAGACGTATTGATGCTGAAGCAATAGAAAGTCGCTTGGCGGCAGTTGTTCAGCACGAAGGGTTAAATGTAGCGCCAGATGCAATAAAGTTGATTGCTTCCCATGCAGATGGAGGACTTAGAGATGCTCTAAGTATTCTTGACCAATGTACTACCATGGAAAATGGAATAATCACTGCCGAAAAGGTTCGACAATTATTAGGTCTTATTGGTCATGAGTGGGTATGGCGTGTTACTGAAGCAATTGCTGAACGTGATTTTAGAGCGGTATTAATGGCATTAGGAGAATTGATTGCATTAGGTAAAGAAGTACGCCAGATACTGCTAGAGGTAGCTTTGTATATGAGGAGTATCATGTTATTTAAAGCTGCTCCTGATATTGACAGCATTGAATTATATGGGGATGACCGAAATGTGTTAGCTAAGCATGGAGGACAGTTTAAGCATGATGAATTAATTGATATCATTAAGATATTGAATGAGGGTGCTAATGATGCAAAATGGGCACCGGAGCCTCGAATTACGGCGGAAATGACGCTGTTGTCAATTTGCCGTCGTTCTGTACAAACAGATATGATGAACTTGCTGGAACGAATAGCAATATTAGAAGCGAAAGTAGGCGGGCAGTCTTTTCCGCGAATGGAGCCTCAAATTGTAAAGCAAGTAGAAACTGTGCGTCCTCCTACCCCGGTAAAACAAGTTGCGGTTCAACCCGTGGTGAGTCCAAAGCTGGTAGAAAAAATTGAAATAAAGCAGGAAATAGCACATGAGCACCATCAAACAGAACCCGTTGTGAGCAGCAGCTTGCCATCAAGCGATGTGAAAGAGATTTGGGATAATGTCCTTAAAGAATTGGTTGCAAGTGGTAAGCGCTCCGTACATGCTTGCGTTTCTCAAGGAAAATTAATAAGTTTGGATGATAAACAAGCGATTGTGCAGTTTGCAGCTGCGTTTCCTAAGGAACGTACTGAAAAAGAAGATTATCGAATTATGATAGAAAAAGTATTAACCCAATTTTGTGGAAAAACGGTGCAACTTTGTTGTATACTGGGAAGTGCGAAGGTAACTCCAAAATCGTCTGTTGCACCGCCTAAGGAAAAGCCGGTTGCGACTGTGCCATCGCTGGAAGAAGAGGTTCATCCAGCTTTGCGCCAGGCGATACATATGTTTGGTGGTAAGGTCACAAAAAAAGAAGAATAACAAGGGGGATTAAGATATGTTTGGAAATATGGGAAATATGGCTGGTATGATGAAGAAAATGCAAAAGCTGCAGGGTGAAATGAGTAAAATGCAAGAAGAGCTTAAAACGCGCACCTTGGAAGCTACCGCTGGTGGCGGTGCAATAAAGGTAGTTATTACTGGCGAAAAGCAAATTCAATCTTTGAAAATTGATCCAAGCGTAGTAGATGCGGAAGACATGGAGATGCTGGAAGACTTGGTAACAGCAGCCGTTAATGAAGCTATTAAAAAAGTTGATGATATGATGGCTCAAGAAATGGGGAAACTCACTGGTGGTATGAATCTGCCTTCTGGTTTATTTTAGACGATGCAATATATAGCGCCATTGGCGAAATTGATAGAGCAGTTTCGCGCATTGCCGGGAATTGGTTCTAAATCTGCTGCACGTTTAGCGTATCATGTTTTAGAGATGGATAAATCTCGAGCAGAAAGTTTAGCACAGGCGATTATTGAGGCCAAAGAGAAAATTGGTTATTGTGATATCTGTTTTAACTTAACAGATTGCAATCCCTGTTCTATTTGTAAGGATACAGGGCGGGACGTCAGCATCGTGTGTGTGATGGAAGAACCGAGGGATGTAGCAGCTGTGGAACGTACACGAGAATATCGCGGCAGGTATCATGTCTTGCATGGACAGTTATCTCCGTTAGAAGGCGTTGGTCCTAATGATATTAGAATAAAGGAATTGTTAACGCGTATTGGAGAGGGTGAGATCCAAGAGGTGATTATGGCAACTAATCCGGATGTGGAAGGTGAAGCAACTGCGATGTATATTGCTAAGCTGCTAAAGCCAATCGGGATAAAAGTAACTCGAATTGCTCATGGATTGCCGATTGGCGGAGATTTGGAGTATGCTGATGAAGTGACGTTGTCCAAAGCTATGGAAAATCGCCGAGAAATGTAATGTTTAAATACTCCTTCTTTTGGTAAAAATAACCTTAAGATAGGAGGGGGATTATGAATATAATAGAAACATTGCAGAAAATACAAGATTATATTTATGGCAGCGAACATTTGGATCCAAAGCCCTTGCCTTCTTTATCCGTTGTAGTGGAAGAAGCCAGGCAAGAATGGTTAAATGCCCAGCATTATTATAATAGTGTTTCCGATCAAGATTTAGTTGACCATGCAGTTTATTTAATGCAGGCAGCTGAAAAAAAATATGTATATTTGTTAAAGAAAGCTCGTCAAGAAGGTATTGTGCGCTCTCCTTATACTTTTGCCGGAAATGAAAATGACAAAAAACAATAAAATTTCATTCTTAATAAAAAGGACCAGAGTCTTTACTCTGGTCCTTCCTTGTGAAATGAAAGTAAAGCCTTACGAAAGAAATCTTCTTTATCATACTTGGACCATAATAACAATATATTGTATTAAAAATGTATATCTTTAGAAGATAAGGGAAGAAGGAAAGATAGAAGAGAATAGGATTATGAGTTATAATGAATTAGTAATAAAAAACAAAGATGTGCGATGAAAAAATAGAAAGAAGGTGCGCTATGTTTGGTGGATTTGGAGAATTTAATGTAATTCTGGCATATGTGTTTGGTATTATTCTATTGTATGTTATAGGGCGAATGTTCTTAATGCCTATTAAACTAATTTTTCGCTTGATTTATAATGGATTAATTGGTGGTGCCATGTTATGGGCATTGAATTTTGTAGGACTACATATAGGATTTACAATTGCAATTAATCCAATTACGGCATTAGTAGCTGGGTTCCTAGGACTTCCGGGAGTAATATTACTTATTTTGTTCAAGTTGTTTGTCGCCTAGCTGTAGGGAAACAGCAAGGTTTATTAGTTTTCCTATTATAACTAAATGGAGCATAAAGGCTTTACTGTTAGATGGCAAATGACGATTGTAATGTATTTAATAAAAAAGTATAAAAACATATATTAAAAGTGTTGACATCTGCTAATTGTTTGTGATATTATAAGTGAGTCGCCACAAACGGCGAATGTGTTCCTTGAAAACTAAACAATGTAAGTAAGGTTAAAATAAGCCAGATGTGCGGTACTCGTTTTGGAGTACAAAACAGTTGGTTCATGCAAATGAGCTGACACAAACAATTTGTTTTTTTAAAGAGCCATCAAGGTTCTTCATAAATAAACTTTTATGGAGAGTTTGATCCTGGCTCAGGACGAACGCTGGCGGCGTGCCTAACACATGCAAGTCGAACGGAGATTTTAGCAATAAAATCTTAGTGGCGAACGGGTGAGTAACGCGTAGACAACCTGCCTTCTAGCTGGGGACAACACCGCGAAAGTGGTGCTAATACCGAATGTTG
>NZ_FOTS01000010.1 GCF_900114615.1 Pelosinus propionicus DSM 13327
GATCTTATTCACTGACCGCAGCCTCGCATAATAAGCATTCATCTGTGAAAGTCATTTTGCTGGATACCTTTCGCCCAGAGACGCAACATCTGTGTTAGCGGTATTTGATGAATAAGGCAGGCGTCAAGCTTTATAAGCAATAACCAAAAGGTTTCGCAAGGAGGATAAGACGTTACCTTTGCTAAATTCTCTTACAAATATTTTAGCATCAAGGGGTTCCTTTACGTGTTGAAAAAATAAAATAAGTTTTGTAAACAACGGCGGATTGTTGCTTACAAAACTTATTATACGAGGAGATAAATGTATGAAATTTCGAAAAGAAGACTTCGTTAACTGTGTCGGCTCCGTAACTATAGTAACAGATAACCGTATTATATTTCAGGGACAAATAAAGAGATTTGAAGATCGTTACTGCAAGCAGGAATGGCCAACAGTAGAAGTGAATGCCCAATTGGAAAGTAACCCTGAATTTATTGTACTGTCACTATCTTGCGAACCTGCATTAATAAGAGATAATGCCACAATACAGACTATCGACCCTGATTTATTTAGAGAAGGTGATATTGTTAGAATCAATCTAGATGAAATTTCAGCTATTGGCCCAAGCAATGGTTGTATTGATGACGCTGAGGTTGCGGAAGGGGAATAAAAAACATTAAAATAATAAGAAAAAGCACCCTTCAGGGTGTTTTTCTTATTACACAAAATAGGCTTTTAATTCTTTTAGTGAATCAAATATTAGAGTTGGATGTATCTCAGACTTCTCCAAATCTCCTAACTTAGTTTCACCTGATAAAACCAAAATCGTCACCAAGTCATTTCCTTTGCCAAGTGCAATATCCGTGTATAATCGGTCACCAATCACAGCAATTTCGTCTGCTTTGAAGCCTGTATTTTTCAAAATATACTGTAAGGTATGAGTTGTCGGCTTACCAAAGTATTCTGGCAAAATCCCAGTAGAAGCCGTAATCATGGCGCATATAGATCCGCAATCGGGAATAAAGCCATCTCCGTTGGACAATTAAAATCAGGATGAACCCCTAAAAAAATCGCCCCTGCACGAATAAACTTACAAGCTTTGGATACCTTCTCATAAGCTAACGTTGTATCAAAACCTACAACTACTATATCCGGATCTTCTTCTACTAAATGTATATTAGAATTTTGAAAGTCACTTGTTAAATATTCATTTCCCAAGAGAAACACTTTTTTCTCTGGCTTTGCCTCTTGCAGATGACGAATAATGACATGATTGGAAAGCAGCATCGCATTCTCTTTTACATCATAGCCCATATGATGAATTTTATTGATATAGAACTTTGCATTTTGGGATGAATTATTGGTAAAAAATTTAAATGCAATCTTGTTTTTTTCTAGTGCCTCTAAGAATTCAATGGCACCATCTACTAAATTACCACCTAAATATACCGTTCCATCCAAATCTAAAATAAAGCATTTTACCTTATGTAAAATATCTTGTACTTTGTCTTTCGCTACCATTCCATTCATTTATACTTCTTCCTTTATTAAGTAATTATGAACCTCATGGGCAAATTTTTCTAATATTCCAAGATCAGATAATAAATTAAGGATGGTATATCTTGTCCGAATTTCTTTCGCCATCAGGATACCATTGATGACATGTTGCTCATCAATGCCAACCTCCCTGGGACGACTCGCTCCTCCAGCATGTTTAAGAATCGCTGTAATTTCTCTTGCCGAAGGTATACTCTTAACGATATCGATAATTTCACTCATATTTTCTTGAATGATATGAACCCTTGCAATTCTCTTGTCTATAGAGTTCCGTTGTTCTTTTTCATTGATTTGAATAATTTCCTGAGCAGCCTTTTGATACAGCCTTTCAACACTTTTTTTCCATTGCTCTTGATCAAATGAATTGGCTTTGTTAATAGCGTCGTCAAAATTAATTGTTGATCGGGCTACTAGTTCGCTCAATCTTGCCGTAATTACAGCAGCGATCCCTACTTTTGTACCATGGAGCACGGCCTTCTTCTGTTCAAATAAAAACATCATCTCCCAATAATGGGCTAAGTGATGCTCTGAACCCGAAGCAGGTCTGGAATTACCGACAAAGCTCATGGCAATCCCCGTCACTACCAAGGCTTCCATTAAGTTTTTAATGGCACCTTCGTCTCTGCAGTTCATTCCTTCTATGTTATTGATACATTTCATCATGGATTGTGTAACCATTTTTTCAACAACATCGCAGTAGTATTCACCATTAATCACCTTACCTAACTTCCAATCCGTTAGAGCTGAATATTTTCCAACAATATCTCCAAAACCAGCGATAATCATATCCATAGGTGCTTGTTTTAATATTGTAATATCTCCAATGATGGCTTTGGGGCAGACACATTCAAA
Organism: Pelosinus propionicus DSM 13327; assembly: GCF_900114615.1. GTDB lineage: Bacteria > Bacillota > Negativicutes > DSM-13327 > DSM-13327 > Pelosinus > Pelosinus propionicus. Next base: position 2,389 of record NZ_FOTS01000010.1, read on the forward strand.
AGAGGTTTTAAGATTATCAACAATTAAGGCGGCTCCGGTGGAAGCAAAGCCATCCATGGAGGGGGCTGTTGCTACAATAATAGTTGGGATGCTGGTTTTGTGACTGACAAATTTAGCTAAATCGTTAAGTGTACCTGTACCTATGGCAACAATTACCTCTGTATCCTTTTCCACTTGAATCAGTAATGTACCTACGGCTGCTTCGTCAGGAACCAGTTCTTCTTCTCCTTGAAATACAAATTTTTTGTATGCAAAGTTTGCTTTACTTAAAGCTGCTTCTACCTGCTTGCCAGCGACTTCATTCGTGTGAACATCGGCAATGACTAATGCTCTTTTATATTGAAATTCGCTTAGACATTCAGGCAGTTTATCAATCCCATCCTTTTCGATTAGAATACGATCAATCGCAACGCGATGGGTCTCTTTGCATTCGCAATGTATTTCATTACCTAAGAAATCTTCTATTTCTAAATGCTCAATCGTATCGAGTGTTATATTCATCTTGCTGCTCCTTATCATCAAATTTCCTTTTAAAACCTATAAACGAATCGAACCACAAAGACACAAGGTACACAAAGAATTCTATTTATATTTGTAACTTTGTGGTTGATACATTACTATAGCCTCTTAAAATATGCCTAAAATTCCTGTAACAGCGCCTAAGGTGATTAAGATACCCATTAACTTAATAGGAGAAACACCCTTCTTGACCATCGAAAGAACAATTAAGGTTAATGCCAGCGGGATCAATCCTGGCATGAGTTTATCAAGCAGATCGGTCTGTAAGTTAAATTTTACTTGCCCTACATCGAAACTAATTAAAGTTTGCAGAGGAATAAACCGGCCTACCAGCCCTCCCATGACAAGAGTTCCTAAAATCGATGCACCTTCAATTACCTTATTAATCATGCCGCCTTCTAAAATTTGCTCCACTGCCTTCTTGCCATAAGTATAGCCATTCATCCACATAGTAAGCTGAATGGAAGTCATAATAGCAAATTGCGCAATTAAGAAGATTATGGGACCTGCAAGATTTTGATTATTGGTAATGCCAATGCAGATCGCAAGCATAATGGGAGTAATAATCCCTTGGGTTAATGTATCCCCAATACCCGCTAAAGGTCCCATTAAACCAGTCTTAATTCCATTGAAAGCTCCATCAGTAATAGGCTTGCCATTGGCCTTTTCTTCTTCCATGGCAATCGTAATTCCATGAATCACAGCGCCGCATACAGGCTCTGTATTGAAGAAGGATAAATGCCGCTGTACTGCTGCCTTGGCATCTTCTTTATCAGGATATAATTTTTCGATAACGGGCAGCATGGAATGGGCAAATGCAGTAGCTTGCATTCTTTCATAGTTATAATTGGATTGGGCGAACATGTACCATCGAAACCATGATTTGAGCACATCATTCTTTGTTAATGTCTTTGTAGTTTGCACGCTAACTTACCTCCTTCATCTTTATACATTGACATCTTTTTTACCGGAATAGCGCAGGGAAGTTACTGTCAGGGCTAATACAATACCCATAATGGCAATAATCAAGATGTCCTGCTTGAAATATACAGATAAAATAACACCTAAGACAAAAAACGGCATAGTAAAGGAATTGCCAATTAATTTCAAATTCATTGCGATGCCCAGAGCAGGCAGCATGGCACCGATTACCGTAAACACATGCAATACGCTAGGGCTCATCACTCTCAGCATTCCTGATACAGCATCCGGTCCATAGAATACCACTAAGGTGGCAGGAATAAAACTAACTAAGAATAGCAAAATCTGAGGGGGAAAGACATTGATAAATGCTAACCTCCTTACATTGCCTTTTTCAACCTCCCTATCCGCCCAATGAACAAAAAAGGAATTTACCGTCATTTTAGCAATCCAAAGCACTGTTGCAATGGTTCCTAATGGCACTGAAATCGCCATGGCAGTGGCCACATCCAGATTTGAGACTAACGCAAGAGCCGTTCCAACATATCCTGCAAAGGAAGGGTCACCCATTTGGGCCCCACCGGCTGAAATAAAGCCTAAGTATATAACATTGATGCCCGCACCAATTAATGCCCCTTCTAAGGGCTGACCTAAAATGATACCAGTAATAAATCCAGCTACCAACGGTCGATTAAAGGTAAAGAAACCAACATAGGTAAACCAGGGACTCCATGAAAGATAATAAAAGATACCGATTAACGCAGCCTGTAAAAAAGAGATGTGCATACTTTTTCCTCCTTTATTTTGCAAACATCACATGCTTAGAAGTTTAAATCATCGCTGCCATTGGCATTTTATTTGCATCAGGAACAATTTGTACAAAAACATCCACACCAAGAGTCAATAGTTCTTTAAAAATCGCTTTTTCTTCTGCCGATATTGAAATGTTTCTGTAGAGCTGCTTTCTGCCCTGTGTTGCTCCCATACCGCCTAGATTTAAGTCCGCAATGTTAACCCCAGCCTTTATAAGACCAAGTACCGTTTTGGGCGTCTTAACTAAAATAATAACTCTTTCACCAATATCTTCTCCTGCCAGTGTTACAGCGGCATCCTCAGTATTAAAAATATCCACTTTAATAGAAGATGGTGCCGCCATCTTTAACACTTTTACCATAAAAGAATCTTCAGCTACCTCATCATCCACGACAATAATGCGATCTGCTTTGGTGATTTTTGTCCAGGCTGTAATCACCTGCCCATGTATTAATCGATCATCAATTCGAGTCAGAACAATATGTAACATAACATTCACCTCTTCTTACTTATTCGTTTCATCAAATATTTTAATCTCTTTAAAAAGTTCTCTGATTCCCATGATACCGGTCTGGATACATACATTCGTTAACTCATCTAACCCGTAGGACTCTCTCATATTAAAAGCCTCAATAATCATTGGCAAACTAAATCCAGCAATACACCGAAAATTACTGGTAATAGTGCTGCTCACCTTAGCGGTGTTATTATAGGGACTTGCGCCAAATAAATCAGCAAATACCAGTACCCCCATTCCTGTATCTAATGCTTGGATGGCTGCATTGACCTTCTCGCAAAACGCTTCAATGCTATCTCCGCGATAACACCCCAGCGCCAATGCGTTTTCCTGCTTCCCCAAAATTAATTGAGCAGTTTGTAAAGCTGCTTCGCCAAAATTTTCATGGGTTACTACTAAAATTCCAATCATTAAAATCCTCCTTTCTTTGTACTACATAGTAATGCAACTCCTATGCCAACTATGTGTCTCATTACCTGCCTGTCTAATGACAAACCGTCTATAATCTATGAATCTAACGGTTCATTTGCTCCAAAAAATGAATTTCTAATTTGGATATTTTCCCTATTTAAAATGTGTCTTAAAATGTGTCTTAGTTATTTTTTATGAGATGTGTCTCAGAATTTAAGACACATCAGTAAAATGCAGAGAACTACATCACACTTTTGTCATGGTGAGTGATAGCGAAGTAATTTCTAACAAGGAGGAGATTATTTGCTAATGCTCGCAACGACAGATAAATAAGTATTCTTCAGGAATGAAAAGAAGCTCAAGAGTTCACATTACATTTTCTCTTAAGCTTCTTTACTGTATTCTTTTAGCTCGATAGGACATTAAAATGTGCATCTGTCATTTCAACGACATAGGCTAATTCAGTATTGGGAATTTCAATGCCAAATGTCTCTTCCACGATAATAAACGCATCTTTAATCGTCTTGAAAAGAGATTCCTTGGACTCCTTAATATGTAAGAAATTTGTATAGGGTAAGGGTTCATTCCTTATGATTCTTTCAATCATGCAAGAACAATGAAATAAGAATTTGATCCTGATACTTTCATCAATAGCTTTATTGTAGCTATCCGCAACCTTTTCTAATACTTCATTGAGCAATCTTGATGCTTTCCCTACATTTAAGAACGTGAGAATTTCTTCTAGCATGGCAATAGCACGCTCTTGATAGATAAAGGGCGAGTAATCAAATTCAACTGGCGAATTATCTACTTTTATTCTGCCGCCAATTAACGGACTCATTCCATTGACACTTTCCACCAGCATATCAAGACTGATATTGGGTAGCATTGCTTTTCTTGCTGCTTCGATCACCATCGGAGTGCTCACCATTTTAACGACTTTTGTGGGTATACCTGTTCGTTCTGAAATGATTTCAGAAAAAGTAGTAAGAGAACCCATATCGACTAACAACAGTACGCCTCGCCCTTTATTGATTTTCTTCACCTTTTCAATTGCCTTTTCCAAAATTACTTCTACCTTTTCTTCCAAGGGCATGTCTATTGCATGAATACATTGATAACCTAGAAGGGTTTGGGCTACTTGAACCATATTGGTAGCTGTAGCATACCCATGAGTGATAACCAATACCTCAATATTTTCCTCACTCTTTTTTATATGCAGGGAGTATAGCAGCATAGCGGTAAAAGCGACTTCGTCATCAGGGATATGGATTTTCAACTTCTCTTCCAGCTTATTTTTAATCATTTCGGCAACAGCAAATTCCTGCTGATGCTCTTCATATATCTTGTTAATATTTGGATGGATAGAAATCTGCCCTAAACGCAGCCTTTCCACAAGAGTCTCCATATGTAAGGCTAGACTGTATATTACGTTACTATCAAATAATAGCCCTATAGCCTCTTTTGATTCTGCTAAGGATTCTTCAATGATTTTGACAATTTCCGGAGTAACGATTTTTGCCAGAACTTCTTTTTCTAATAAAAGATTCCGATCTTGGCTTACAGAAAAAGAATCGTGAAAGCGATTTTGAATCTGCTGATTCATGCGTTCTCTAATTTCACTGATAGAAAGACCCTTTTCTAGAAAATTTTGCGCACTTTTAAGGATGACATCATAAAAATCCTCTTCTGTTTTATACTCATCATATAACAGTACGTTTTTCAGACTTGCATGTAGGTCTTCCTTTGCACCGTTAAATGTGATCGATTCAAAATCGTTTAAATTAAAGGCCTTTGCTATTTCCTGTCTCTTATTATCAATGGTGAAAAATCCTTCTTTTAAGCGCTGTGAGAGCTGGGATAATTTTATATGGACATCACTTTGCTGCTCAGTAACATATTCTACAAATGCATTGGCACACATAAGCTGTATATCATTTTTTAATTGTCCTATATTACCTGGGCATTTGTAAATCAACAATACTTTTAAAACTTCTTTTGATACTGTTACAGGTATTTTAATCTTGACTGACTCTTCTCTAAAAAACTGGCAGATAAGGGTCATTCGTCCTTTCAATGACCGCTCTGCTAAACTAGGAAGCATAGTAATTACCGGAATTCTTCTTAGCAGCGTAGCGAGAATCACTTCTTTGGGATCTTCAGTCGTAGCAGCAATGATCAGTATGTCAGCCTTACGAGTATTTTCCGATTCCCCTAATCGGCGATAACTTCCCCGATCCATCAAAGAAAAGAGCATTTCCTGTCCTTCCGGCTGCAGACGATGAACTTCATCCAAAAATAAAATCCCTCCATCTGCTTGATCCACTAATCCTTTCTTTTCAATATCTGCACCTGTAAAAGCACCTTTTACATTACCAAAAAGATGTGAAACTAACAGCTGCAGATTATCGGCATAATCAGCACAATTAAATATGACATAAGGAGCATTAGCGGAGAATCGTCCTATTTCAATTGCATAACGATACATAATTTCCGCAAAAGTTGTTTTTCCAATTCCAGTCGAGCCGATTAATAACGTGTGTAATCCTTTAGGCGGGTATAGAATTGCTGCCCTAGCCTGCTTTACCTGATTTTTTAAATCATCTTTAGAACCCACTATATTCGCAAAGATATCATCTTTTGCTTTTGTATGATTCTCTACTAAATTGTGTGATTTATTTTTATTACAAGAAAATATTTCTTTTTTTCATTACAAATCAGCGATGTTTCTATTATTAGCTTTCTAAAATCAGTATCTTGTTTAATAATTGGATCTTTTATCATGATCTGAGCATTTGCTTCTAACCAGATACGGTCCAGATAACGTACAGGCTTACCTAAGATTTTAATAACCTTTCCCTCAGCCATAAGGTTATTTAATTCCGTGCTAACATTATTCCTGGCAATGTTGAGCTTTTCAGATAAAAAAGTGGTTTCAAAACCGATTTTTTCTAGCACTTTATACTTGCTAAACTCAATCTCCTGAGTGAGCATTTTTAATTGCAGATAGACTCTCTCTTTTCTATGCATTTTATGTTCTAAACTATAAAATGTATCATCCTTTGGCAATAGATCCTCCCCCTTATTCCCTATCGTCAACGGTGGCTGTAAGCAAAATGAAATTATCAAAAAATACAGATAATTTACACTCTCTGTATTCCACACATTTTCTCAAAATCCCCTCTGCCTTGGATAAGATCAATCATTTTACATTTTGATACAGTCTCTGTATTTTAAATAAAGCTTGACATCAAATTCCAGCAAAGTTTATAATTTGACTGAAATCAATTAATGAGGTGATGAATATGGCCCGCCCTCCACAAGATCCCCAGATACGAATAGCAGAAATATTAGATGCTGCTGAACCGCTGTTTTATGCCAACGGCTATCATGAAACAGCAATCAGTGACATTGTAAAAAAAATGGGAGTTGCTCAAGGAACACTCTATTATTACTTTAAATCGAAAGAGGAAATATTAGAAGCACTAATCAATCGCCACATGTCCACGTTCACATCAGCATTTGAGCCGATCATTAATTCGGACAGCATCGCCCCACTCCAAAAAATTGAATTCGTAATACAGTCCATATTCCGCACCATTCACTACAAAGAAGGGCTCTTATTTGATTTTTTATATGATGACCGTACTTTGCATCTCGTAGACAAATTATCTCGTCAAGGTAAACAATTAGTGGCACCTTTTCTGCTAAAATTTATCGAAGAAGGAAAGCAACAACACTATTTTGATGTATCACATCCAAAAGCAGCATTGAATTTGATTCTGGCCATCCTTGATTGCCTGATTGATGCAATTTATAAGAAATCACCAGATGACCTACTCACCTGCCAGTTTAAGCTTGCAGAAGAACTCATGGCAAAAGCATTAGGGATGCAGGAAGGCACAATACGTATCTTTATCAATGATTTATAACAATGAATATAAAAAACGCTATTCAGTCAATAAATAGGTGGATGTTTTTTTAGCCAATTAATTGACTCAAATCGATTAACTGGTTTCGAGCAGGCTACTATCAACACCACGAACACATTGGTAAAGCAGCTTTTGCTGTACGATCTCATTGACAAGCATCATTAAGCTATAACTAAGGAGGCATCGCAGATGTGTAATACAATCATACATGGCATACTCGTTGAATCTGATTCTTCCCTATCAGGGGAAGAAATCAACAATCTGGTTTACGAAGTCATTCAATCCTGGACCTGGGAAGGCAAAAAACTTGGAAAAATCGAGATTATACGTGATGGACAATGGATGCAAGTCCGCTCTTATGAACAACCTTTTATCCAACTTGTCCCCATGAAAGCAACATTAAAAGAGTAAAATCATACAACCATTCCATTGAATAAGAGAAACTTAAAACAAAGCAAATGGCATCTTTTCAGGATGATCAAGAGCCAAGAAAATAACCTGCTAACAGCATCTTAGCAGTTCGGGAGGTCAATCAAATATGAATCATAAAATTTTATTATCCCTCATCTTGCTTTCGTGTCTTTTGGTGAGCACTACAATAGCTTCCGCAGCCAAGCCTATCATCAACGCTGATACCACCTACTACGATGTAAACACTGGGCTTTATATGTTAAAAGGAAATGTATATATTGAAGTATCCAATCGCATCATAACGGCGGGCCAGGCAAAAGTCAGCCTCAATTCACTGGAAGTCTGGGGCTCAGACGGCATAACCCTTACACAAGATAACATTTCTCTTACTGCTGGCAGCGTTTACGTATATGGTAGTCAGAAGAAGGCCGTACTTGACGGAGGCGTGACATTTAAACAACCCGACTTAACCATATCCGCCGATACAGCAGACTTTAACTGGCGTACCAAACTAGGGACGTTTAACGGTAACGTACAGATTACTCAAGGTGATAAGAAGTGGTCTGCAGACTCTGTAACTTATAATATCATAACCAATACGCTGCAATAATCTCATTAGTCTGCTTTGCTATGCAGCAAAATCGTATGCATGCGGCACTATAAACGAATTCTCCGTGTGGCGATAATATTGAATAAATTCTGCCCCATGGAGGCTTATGATGAAGAAGCTAGCGGTGTTGGTCTTCAGTCTTACGCAATTATGGTATCCTTTTTTTGTCCATGCTGGCCCAAGAGAAGACTATGAAGAGGCTTATAAACTATATATTGCAGCCGGGAGCAGTGCAGCGGCTTATAGCGACCGGATTGGTGAGTTGGCTACGCGCTATTTAACACAAGGCGGTTGGCAGATTGATCATTACATCCAAGCACAAGGTCATACCGGTGCCCGCTTTCTTATTGCCAAAAAAGAACATCCAGGAAATGCTTCTGAGTATCTTATTGCCATTGTTGGAACAGAAAACAATAAGGATATAAAAACCGACCTACAGGTTGATAAAATTTATTTTGCAGGTAGTAATACTAAAGAATTCACAGTCAATGCCAATAAAAAAGATGTACCCAACACAGAACCTAAGGTTCATAAAGGATTTAATCAATTTATACAAGCTATTCCGTCTGCAGTCTTGCGTAATCCCCAGCACTCTCGTCTCTCACTACCTGATCTGCTCATGGCTGATAAAAACGCTAAACTGTATCTTACTGGTCATAGCTTAGGTGGCGCGGCGGCAACATTGGTCGGAGCAAGACTCCTGAGTATGGGAATAAATCCAGAACAAATTGAAGTGATTACTTTCGGCGCACCGGCTGTAGGCAATGCCGCGTTTGCCGCCAAATCCCAACCGATTCTACACCTGACGCGAATCGTCAATGCAGGCGATCCAGTAACTGGCGTCCTGCAAACTTTAGTTGGTGGCTATCAGCAGTTTGGCCGAGAAATTAAATGGACCTCGCCGGACACCGTGGGGGATCCCCATAAATTAGTCACTACGTCGATTCTGCAATAAAAAACTATTATGCTAAGCGCAGCCAGGCCGTGGAGGCCGGAATGGAACTGCCCGCTGCGCCTGCTACAAAACAAATAGATCTCGGACGCGTCTACATTGCCGCACTCCAAAATAACCTTCCGCCTGTTTTGACAGAAGATTTTTGGTATATGTATGAAGCATTAAAGGATGAGTACCGGAGAATACTTCCAGACGCTGTTATCGCTGATACACAGGCATCCCCGAATGCATGGCGGGAAGCCGCTGTCTCCTCCGGCTGTCGATGGGCCATTATATCTGAGGTAAGCGCTATCGTGTAAAACAAGAAAAAAATACTTATTATATAACAGTAACTCAGGCTATATATGATGTCACCACCAGCACTGTCGTTGACACTACCATTTTTTCAACCGGGACATACAACCTAACTCCCCTAGAAGCATTTATCCATGCTTTCAAAGGAATACATATCAGGCAAAATAACTAGCTCTTAGCCATCTAATGCCCAGAAAATCTTATTCTCTGCAACCAGAAAGAGGAAAAATCACCTCCTTCACTCATGCCATTAAGCCAGATAATCAACGGGTTCTGTTTGTTCTCCTTTGCTGGCTCAAATCATGTATACTTCATCGTAATATTATCATTGGTTTCTTCACTGAAAGTAAAATCGTCAATGATTGGGCTGATATTTCCAGTTGATTTTGTTACCACGCGACTGGAAATATCACCTTTTTTTTTGCTGCGATCAATTAAACCTGAAATTTTTATTCATAATTGTATATTTTTTTTATATTTTCACCGACTGGATTAACTGCAGTGCACGATTCTTTGAGAACTTCAGCTAGTTGTTTCTTCTACATAAAAACCGTAATATTTTTGTCACATCTATCAAGTATAATTAAAAATAATTTAGAATAACTGGAGGATCAACGTATGCTATCAAAACCTGAAAAAAACTATTGTTTGGATATCGCTTTGCTATTATTTGGAGCCGTGAGCATTGCCACAGGAGTTGCTATATCCATAAAGCCGCCTGCCTTAATGTCATTCTTGAAGGCTATAAACGTCAAATCTCTGCATGAATGGTCAAGTTATGCTCTCACTATTTTGCTTATGTTTCATCTCATATTCCACGTGGACTGGTTCAAGGCAATGACGAGAAAAAAGATTCATTCTAAAAAAAGTACAACAACGATTCCACCGAGTTAATCTCAGATTATGCTTGTAATTTCAAAGAAATATTAAATGCAAGTTTGCTATTATAAAATAGCGAATAAAGTAATTCTTTGGAGGTTAATTGTGAAGAAGTCAGTTCAAAATTTTCAAGTAAGTGAGCTACAAATTCCACAACGCAATATAATGAATTTAAAAATACAACAAGATATTTGCCAAAGAAATTTTGTATTGCAAAAAATACATTCTTTTTTTGTAAAAATAGATGCTTTAAATATTGAGTATATTTCTCGCAGATGGTAAATCATAACTTCTAATATGAACAGGTTATTTGTCCCTACTAATGCTACTCTTTTCGACTGAACTTCCTCTTGCATATAAGAAACTAGGAATGGTGCCAACCCTAATCTAGCCTAAAGAGAAGACATCCATAATATCTAATAAATAGATATTATGGATGTCTTCTCTTATCAAATACTAAATTTTGCTAAAGTACTGGCGATTCCAATTATAGGAGTATTGTCAGGAGTAATTTTTCTCAACGAATCTCTCTATTGGAATACCATTATGGGAATCGTACTCATCTTGAGTGATATTGAGGAACAAACTTGATTATAGGTAGTTTTTCTTTATTCGATTTCTACTATATAAGCATTATTCTATCAAATATGCGACACTACTCAGCAACTGTTGATCTAAACCTTTCATTCACGATTTCAATAAATAGTTGTGCCGCTTTAGAAACATAGGCATTTTTCTGAACGGCTATGCACATTGTCCAATGTGGCGCGTATTTCTCATCCATATAATAGTAGGCAGGATGATAAACACTCGGAAAGATTTGCAAATACTGCAGTGGAACAAATGTTATGCCAACTCCTTCACAGGAAAGCCGTCTTGCAGTTTCATAGCTTTTGGTAGTTAATATGATAATTGGATTAATATTGGCTTTTTGCAGAATAGAATCGGATACGTGCCTAATTTTTTGTTCTTTGTTTAATAAAATAAATGGCTCGTCCGCAAACAAAGTAAGATCTATTTGGGGGTATTCTCGATCGTTGTTATGTACGGCATATTGACGCAAAGGATGATCCTTAGCAGTTACTAAAAGAATTGGTTCTTTGAACAAAGGATAAATATCCACATTTTTACTATGAGAATGCTTACAAAACGGAAATGTATGCATAATCGCAAAGTCGATTTCTCCTGAAGCTAAAGCCTTGTTTAGCTCCGTAGAATTTCGCTCCACAATATATACCTCTATATTGGAACATTGCTTTTTAAATTTCGGCAAAACAATCGGCAGTATATAGGTTGCAAGATAAAGGGTAATGCCTAGCACAATTCTACCTTTTTTCAAGCTATTGATATCACTCACTTCAATTTCAAAGTCATTATATATTTTCATGATATCTATAGCAACTTGATAATACCGTTCACCGGCAAACGTAGGAATCAAACCCGTATTTGTCCTTTTAAATAATTTGGTTCCAAGCTGCATTTCAATTTTTTGGATACAATTGCTAAGGGAAGGCTGAGTCAGGAATAGTTTTTTTGCAGCCTTGGAAATGCTGCGCTCTTCCACAATTATTTTAACATATAATAATTCACGTTCTGTCACAGCTGTTCATCTTCCTTTTCCGGTTGTAAACTCACCCACAATTTTTTTGTGCTACCGCTATTCATCCTTATATAAGAAATTGACCAGATTTTTGCCTTTGCCAATACGTATAGATGTTTTTGATATAGAGAAAAACTATAATAGATATAAAATAATAAGTATTTGATTATATCTCCATCCTTATTATACAATGGCAACATAAAAAATGGTAATTTTTCCACAAATATATAACACAAATCTAACCATAATGCAAAGAATATAACATTATGAAATGCAACTATACTAAATATATTTAAATAACTCGGCAAACCTGTTGAAAAGCAGGGACGCAAAGCTATGGGTCTACAATCGTTATGCGATCAAGACTGCCAGGCCGCCATGTTTGTCATGCATGTAGACGGTCGGAATCTTCTGACCGTTTTTATTATTATTTAAAGTCTATTCATAAGGAGGTCTTAAAAATTTAAATATTGATGATTTAGACATTCGATACAACAATTGATTAAAGCAGCTTAAGAATTTAAAAGGAGAAAAAATCATGCAATTTATTGAGAATATGAAAGTCCAATTTAAATTAAAAATACTAGTATTTATCGGTTTTTTATGTATGGCAGTTGTCGGATACACAGGGTATCATTACCTTAGGCAGTCAGATGCTAACATGAATTTAATGTATAAAGATCGATTGATTCCAGTTAAGCTGGTAAATGAAAGTGCTACGAATGTCAGAGGATCAATCGCAGCAACAATAGAACTGATGGTTACAACAGATGAGAAGAAGAATCAAAAGTTAAGAAGTAATATCGATAATCGATCAAACTTAATTAGGAATGCACTTGCCGAAATCGAGAAAATTCCTACAGATCCACAAGGCAAAGAATTATTAGATAAAGTACAAAGTTCTCTGGAAAAACAAATTTTAGCAAGAGATCGGGTTATTAGGTTAACACAAGAAAAGAAAAGCGTTGAGGCTTACGCAGCATATGTTAACGAAGTAGAACCTTTGACAAATGACCTTACAGGCAGTTTACGAAATCTTATGGATTATTACACTACAGTATCAGAGCAAATGAATGCTGCTAATCATGAATCGGTTGTAAAAGCAACACAGATTATGATTAGTATCATTTTAATGTCTTCTTTACTATTAGGGTTATTGGGCTGGTACATTACCAAAGTCATAACAAAACCCTTACATACTATGGTATTGTTTTGCAATGAATTATCTGCGGGGGATTTTAGTGATAAGCCCCGTGCATTTGTCAGTAAAGATGAATTTGGGCAATTAGCAGATGCTTTGTCCAATACACGTGTCAGCATCCGAACACTGATGCAACATGTCAACGACTCAGCTGAGCAGGTAGCCGCCTCTTCCGAAGAGCTGACTGCTAGTGCTGATCAATCATCTCAAGCTGCTAACCAAGTTGCCGAAGCCATTACCGATGTAGCCACTGGAATGGATGAGCAGTTACATGTAGCCAATGGTACCGCTGAGATTGTCATAAATATGTCAGCCAGTATCCAACAAGTTTCAGCCAATACAAACCAAGTAGCTGAGCAATCATCTTTAGCAGCTGAAAAGGCTAATGAAGGTAATAAATCTGTTGACAAGGCCGTAAATCAAATGACCTCGATCGAGCAGACGGTCATCTCTTCTGCACAAGTAGTTGCCAAATTAGGAGAACGCTCCAAAGAAATTGGACAAATTGTTGATACAATTTCCAGTATTGCAGGACAGACTAATTTACTCGCTCTAAACGCTGCTATAGAAGCTGCACGTGCAGGAGAACAAGGACGTGGCTTTGCTGTAGTTGCTGAAGAAGTTCGTAAACTTGCGGAACAATCACAAGATGCAGCCAAACAAATCGCAGGTTTAATTGGAGAAATACAAGGAGATACCGACAAAGCCGTAAATGCCATGAATGATGGCACCCGAGAAGTAAAAGTGGGAGCTGAAGTAGTGAACGCTTCAGGAAAAGCCTTTCAGGAAATTGCTGATTTAATTTATAAAGTCTCGAATCAAATAAAAGAAATATCTACTGAGATAGAACAAATGGCTGTTGGCAGCCAAAGGATTGTCGAATCTGTAAAACAGATCGACACACTTAGTAAAAAAACATCGAGTGAAGCTCAGACCGTATCGGCTGCGACCCAAGAACAATCAGCATCCATGCAGGAAATAGCGTCCTCCAGTCAAGCATTGGCCAATTTAGCAATGAATTTACGGCAAGCTATCAGTAAATTTCACATTTAAAATCCTATAACGATCAGCTCCTTCTACTCAGCTAAGATTTCCTTTTATACTGAAAGATCTCGTTCCCTCTTCTCCATCAGCCATTAGAATAGCGCACTACTGAAATAATGTCCTCAATAACACGAAGATCTACTCCATTTTCTTATAGAAGTGACAAATCGTCTTCAATATTCCACTTGACAGATACAAAAGGAAGAGTATAATGATAGATAATTAACAAAAAGCAATGCAATATCAATTGTATTTAATATTATTGTAAATGTAATGAGGGAGAATGTTGCAATCCTACAATCGTTTCAGAGAGCTGGTGGTTGGTGTGAACCGGTAACGAAGGGAATGTAAAAATCACTCCTGAACAGCAAAGCTGAAATGTAAAAGTAAGCTGCGCCGGTTTCAGCTCTTTAAAAGAGTGCAACCGTTATCTTGCTAGGGTTGTTAGACCTGATGAGATGTAGACCAATTGGTCTATGAAAAAGGGTGGTATCGCGAGAAATTTCTCTTGCCCCTTTGAGTCAATTAAAGACTCGAAGGGCAAGAGTTTTTTTATTGTAGACCACTTTTCAATAGCAATATTGCATGATTTAGTTATGATTCCAACTATAATGTATTAGGAGGTTTTCTACATGGTTATGTTTTTAGAAAAGTTAGCTGCGCTGGTTTGCAAGTATATGACGGCCTGGGTGTTAATTGCCTCAGCTATTGCTTTTGTAAACCCTGCTCCCTTCAAAATTGTCGGTCCATATATTTCCTATCTTCTAGGTGTGATTATGCTGGGAATGGGGCTCACTATGTCCTTGAAAGATTTTAGATTGGTTCTGACTAGACCAAAAGATGTTTTTTATGGTGTGAGTTTTCGTTATTTGATTATGCCGTTGGCAGGTTTTGGTGTAGCGAAATTATTAGGGCTGCCACCAGCTTTAGCTGCAGGAATGGTGTTATTAGGAGCCGCTCCCAGCGGCACAGGTTCAAATGTCATGACTTACATTGCCAAAGGGGATACAGCCCTTTCTATCACGGTTTCCAGTGTGAATACGATATTAGCTCCCGTTTTGACACCATATATCTTCCTACTATTGGCTGGTTCAATGATTCCTATCGACGTTACCGTACTCCTTGTTGACATCGTCAAGATTGTATTAATCCCTGTGGCTGCAGGTGTTACCCTCCATATGGCAGCTCCTAATCTGGTGGAAAAGATTATTAAAATTGTTCCTGCTGTGTCAGTTGTATTCATTATTACCATTTTGTCTTCTGTTGTCGCACTGAATGCTGCAAAAATGGCAACTGTCGCTTTGGTGCTATGCCTTGCCGTAATACTGCAAAATGTCTTAGGGCTGACCCTTGGTTATTATTCTTCAAAATCAGTTGGTATGTCTTCAAAGAAGTCACGGGCAATTACATTTGAAATTGGCATGGAAAATTCAGGTCTCGCTGTCGCCCTTGCCTTGGCTCATCTTGATCCAATGGCGGCTTTGCCCGCTGCAGTTGGTGCTGTTTGGCAGTATATTAGCGGCAGTATACTAGCTAGTTATTGGTCAAATCGATCTCCAGGGGAAGAAAATACAGATAAAGATATTGTACTGGCAGAATAAAAAAGAGTATACCAGTGAAAAGGAAGGGATATTGCCATGGAAAAGAATATTGCCTTAAAGTATGGTAATGAAGAAATGGTATTAACTATTGCAGAAGAAAATATTCTGCAAGTTATCAAAAGTAATCCTATTGTTTTTGATAAATCGGAACTTGAGATTATACAAACAGCCCTGGAAAATCCCATTGGCAGTGAGAGGCTTGCCAATCTAGTACGAGAAAGAGAACGGGTTTGCGTTATTATCCCCGATATTACCCGCGCCTGGCAGAAAACAGACTTATATCTGCCATTGGTGGTTGAGGAACTAAATCGGGGTGGAATAAGAGATGAAGATATTCTTTTTATCTGCGCATTGGGAACTCACCGTCCACAAACAAAAGAAGAGCACCGACTACTGTTAGGGCCAAAATTGGCCGATCGATTTCAAGTCATTGATCATAACTGCCAGGATCAGGATAATCTGATTGATTGCGGTACCACTTCTTTTGGTACACCTGTGCGGCTCAATAAAAAGGCAATGGAATGTGATCACCTTATTTTAACTGGCGGTATTGTTTATCATTTCCTTGCCGGGTGGTCCGGTGGTAAGAAATATGTGCTACCTGGTATTTCCTCCTATGAAACGGTTATGAAAAATCATGCCTTGTCACTTAATCCAATTAGAGGATTAGGACCTCATCCGGACGTCCGTTCCGGCAATGATGATACCAATCTGATTCATTTGGATATGTTGGAGGCGGCCAGCCTTGCCAAACCAGCATTTCTTTTCAATGTTGTAACTGCAGAAGGAAGAATCGCAGGCGCTGTAGCAGGACATTTCAAGGATGCTCATGACAAAGGAAGGGAGCTTGTAGACGCCATTGATGGTGTAACCATACAGGAAAAAGCGGACTTAGTAATTGCTTCGGCAGGCGGTAGTCCGAAAGACGTAAATCTATATCAATCCATCAAAACACTGATTAATGCACGCGAAGCGACAAAGCCAGGCGGAACGATGATTATTCTGACTGAAAGCCCCGAAGGACTTGGCGGTAATGCAGACGTACAGAAAATGATTTTAGGTTATGACACCGTTTTGGAGCGGGAAGATGCTTTAAGAGCTGATTATAGCATCTCAAAATATGTTGGCTATTATTTCTGCGAGTCGGCAGATAAATTTGATTTGCTATTAGTTTCATCCTTAGACCCTGATCTTTTAAAGAAAGCAAACATTACGATTGTTAAAACCCTAGATGAAGCACTTGAACTGGTTTATGCAAAGCGTGGACGTAACCTTAAAACTCATATCATGCCCCATGGGGCAAACACATTGCCTAGACTTGCATAATTTAAAAAAATGATTTCATTGATAAATTTTGCTAATAGAAAGAGTCGTCAACCTCATACAGAGGTAGACGACTCTTTGTGGATAAGCCTGTTAATAACATGTGAATAGCTGTTGATAACTTTAATTTCATCATTTTTCCAGGCCCAAGGGTTTAAGATGTTAAATTATAGCGTGGGCACATTATATACGTCGTTCAACACCGAATGTAAACGAACGGCTGGGCATTGGGAACTTTCCTGGTGTAGTAGTTTGGCTAATAAGCTCATATGCTTCATTGGTTAAGTTGTAACCCTTGAGATAAAAGCGCGTATTCTGATCAGCCTGATAGCCCGCTGTCAAATCCAGTGCTAAATAGGAGTTATCGGTATATGCTTTCGTACTTCGTCCAGTTGCAGTCTGCAAGGTTAAACCAACATCCCATTTCTCCTGATGATAATCTGCTCCCACAAAATAGCCATTCGGTCGCGCGTTCAATGGATCTAATTGATAGTTAGTTGATTTCGCCTTGTCTAATATCTTCCCTTTAGAATATGAATACCCTACCTTTACGTTCCACTGATCCGATAGTATTTTTGCTGCACTGATTTCAAGTCCTTGGCGCTTCTCACGATTCACATTTTCATATATGCCAGGAGCACCAGAGTCACCAGGAACCCACTTAATTGCGTTATTTAGGCGAGTACTGTAAACACTGGCCTGCAATGTGGTATTCTGATCCACTTGCCGATTGATTCCCAGCGTGACCGTATCGCTTTGTTCCTGTTTTAAATCTTTATTCCCTTTCATACTTGAATTATCTGCATACAACATCTTTAAAGTTGGATTCTTCACCCCTTGTCCCCAGGACAAATATACATTAGTATTGTTTGACAGTTCTTTATTAACCGAGATATGAGATGTAACGTCATTACCGAAGATACTTTGATGATCAAGACGGCTGCCCAACGTTAAGGACCACTGGTCACCCATCTTCCAGCGGTTTTCTGCAAATAAAGAGGTACTTGTCACATCACCGCTTGTCGTTGTATTGCTGCTAATTTCATCAAAATGCTCTTTTCGTGTTTCCGCACCACCAACCAGTGTATATCGATCATTTATGGTCCAGCTTTGCTGCCATTCGGCACCTGTTGCTTTAAGATCATGCCAGTAGGGGCTGCCATAGTGCGCTGTCGCTTCATCGTTGTTCTGATAAATTCGGAAATAATCCTGCGCTCCTTTTGTTTTGTTCCAAGAATAGGTCAAAGCGACATTTAAATCAGAAGTACTTCGGCGACTGTTAGGATAGGTAACAATTTCCGTTGCTGGTGTTTTCAAATTCAACCCATAACCGTTATTTTCCTCCATCCGTTCAACTTCCAGTGCCAGCGAGCTGTCGTCTCCCAACTGCTTTTCGAGATACAAACTTTCATAATCCCTATCAATTTCACTCGAATTAAACTCCAGGATCTTTCCGCTGCGAGGACTTTTGTAGTCGAAATTACCACGCTTTTGTTTTTCCATAGTCAATACATAGCTAATATCATTGTCTACACCTTCGGTAACCAGACTGTAGCGCTCCGAATTCCAAGTGCCGAATTCAGTGCTAACGACTGTCCGGTCCTCCTTGGCTTTTTTGGTGATGATATTAATAACGCCTCCCATAGCGCTGCTGCCGTACAAGGCCGAGTTAGGGCCACGAACAATTTCAATACGTTCAATATTTTTTACAGCCAGATTGTCAATATTGACTGCCCGGCTGTTACCGCTAACAATCAAATGTCCCCAATTCATTTTTCTGCCGTTGACAAGCACCATAACGCGGTCATCGCCGTTGATAATTGGGTAAGAGGCAAAATTACTTGTCCCGATACTGACATTATTGTCTTTTAGGATATCCGATACTTTCGTATATGCCTTTTTCTCAATCATTTCATTCTCAATTACCGTAACATTGGCAGCTACTTCGCTTTTCTTTACTGGTATACGATTGGCCGTTACAACATATTCGTCAAACTCAAAGCTTTGCTCTTCTTCAGCTGCAGCAATATCCGTCATACCTGTCAATGATATCGCACTGCAAATCAGCGCACATAACAACTTCTGTTTTTGTTTACTCACTACACAACCTCGCTCTTACATATTTTGATATTGATTATCTTTATCAATTATACCAATATTTCTTTTTCTGTCAAATTTTACTGAACAGAAATAAAAGCTGTCTCATAGAATAAAAAATAAGTCCCTTATATTAGACATTCT
Organism: Pelosinus propionicus DSM 13327; assembly: GCF_900114615.1. Classification (GTDB taxonomy): domain Bacteria; phylum Bacillota; class Negativicutes; order DSM-13327; family DSM-13327; genus Pelosinus; species Pelosinus propionicus. The sequence continues at coordinate 21,661 of NZ_FOTS01000010.1, forward strand.
AGAGTACGTCTAATGCAAGAAGACTCAACTCCTTTACGATTCTGAGATATAAATGTAAGCTATGAACGAAGGTTGATCATCTTGTTGCACTCAGCAGCTCAATAAGGTGAAAATTTATCTTACATATGAATAATAAATCACAAAAAAAATGAACCATGCATAGGATATTTTTCCTAAGCATGGTTTTAAGATTTACTGTTGTACATTACTATATTCATTTAATCATGAAATCCTGTTTTCTGCATGATTTCGCCCTGTCTTTTCAATTCTTCAATAATAAAAGCACCTATTTTCTTTAATACTGTCATGTTTATCACTCCTTTATTTTTACCATTTATTGTCCTTGATGTAAATATATATTAATCAATAATTATTGTCAATTAAAAAGTTTATTCTATTAAAAAACGCAATTTGGTAAATTATAAATATTACATATTGCTAGAATTGCCTGTAAATACTGAAATCGCCTCACCCGAAGGTAAGACGATTCATTTCTTCATCCTCTTAAAATACAATTGGATAGTCTTTCTTTAATCTTTTTACCTTTAACTCATCTACCGCAGTATATTTTTCTTCGGCAACTTCTCTAACCTTTTCCTCAATCACCAATTGAAAAAGAGCAGATTCTACATCTTCATGGTCACTTCCCAACACTGAGTTTATTTCTTCCGCAGTCATTTCGCCATAATCATATAATAAGCACAAGATATCAGCTTGTAGAAATTCTAAATACTCCATAAAATCTCTCCTGCTCAATTATTTATTATTTAGTATATCCCACGATTCATCTATCAATAAATATGGTGTTACAATTCATAATGAGAATACTTGTAACTAACAAATCCTTAAGCAATTAGGCCTAAGGATTATTATTTTGCACATTATCGTTTGCGAAATTATAACGGGGATCAATAAAATTTATTTCATATTTTTAGAGAATCATTTTTCTCCCTTTTTCTAACTGAATATAACTATCTCCATATTATTTTATGTATGATCATTATTAAAGGTTACATAGCACATTATAGACTCTCATCAAAATAAAAAAATACGACTCTATTATTATTTTGCTTTTCAACTATAAAAATGGGAGAATATTTTATGATCTCTATTGTGGGATTACATGGATAGAATTATAATCCCACAATAGAGATCATACCTAACAAAATTATAATAATACCTGCTATTTTATTAGTCTGAACAATAACATGTGGCGTTACTCTGCTGCGAAAAAGACATACAATACTGGTGAGGACACCCCACCAAAGCGCTGAGCCAATAAAGACACCTAAAGAAGCTAACAGTGTAGTAGGCATATCTCTTACTGACAAGGCAATACCAAAGGATGAAAAAAACGCAATAAAGGTAAAGATGGTAACTGGATTGGTCAATGTCAAAAGAAATACTCCTGTACAAAGCCGATAAGAACTATGCTTTGAACCTTTGTTATCGGATATACTTCTTGGTTGTGCACGAAAACTTGCAATCCCAAGAAGAATAATAAATGCTCCCCCTCCCCATCGAAAGACAGTGTCATATTCAGAAATAAAAACTGTAAGTATGCTCAGTCCGGCTGCTGCTCCCGCCCCATATAATGCATCAGCCAGCGCAGCTCCCATCCCTACCATAAGACCAGATATGCGTCCTTCACTTAAGGTATATCGTATACAAATTAAATTGACAGGCCCAATTGGAGCAGCGAGAATAAAACCGATAACAATACATTTCATCAGAAGAATATCATTCATCGAATAGTCTCCTATAAAAGAATCTAGTAACAGTGTCCGCAAAAATTTTAATGAATATACTTTCCCTTTACTATGCATAAGGGTTATTTGTGCGGACATAATGAAAAAGAATGATAAAAAGCATTATTATCGTTATAGGAGAAATTATGATTGCAGAAATGATTGATAGAACACTGCGGCGCTTTGAAGAACGGAATTGCCAGCCTGTAGTTGTCAAAAAAGCAAGCACCTTTTTCCACGGAATGATGGAATATGGGATGAAGCCGGAGTTAATTACTGCCGTTCAAGAGCGACGGCTACGTAACACGATACATTATGTATATGCACATTCTCCTTTTTACCAGCAGCTGTTTAAAAAATGTGCAATACGCCCGGAGAATATACGAAAAGCGTCTGATTTGCAACAGCTTGAATTCACTACTTCCAGTGATATCCGACAATGGCAGGACTTCTTATGTGTCCCTGAAGAGAGATTGTCGGCAGTTTTTACAACATCCGGTACAACAGGTGAACCTAAAAGAATGTATTATACCTATAAAGAAATACAAATGTTATCCAATCTTTATGGTGCAGCACTTCGTATGGCTCATGCGGGAAGACTAGTTGCCCTAATTGCGTTACCCATTGGACATGGGCTGTGGATTGGCGGCTCTAGTGTACAGCGCGCTGTAGAGCGTGCAGGCGGATTACCACTAAATGCCGGTGCAGATAATCCTCAAGAAACAATCCGCTGGATGAAACTCTTTTCCCCCAACGTGATTTTCTCCTCCCCTTCTTATATGACAGCCCTAACCCGCGAAGCGCAGCAATTAGGGTATCACTCTTCCATTGATAAGATCATCTTGGTAGGTGAAATATTAACTTTAGCACATAAGCAATTCTTTAATGATTACTGGGGCGCGGGTATCTTTGATAGCTATGGTTCAACAGAAATTGGCGGCGCTCAAACTATTTCTCTTCCAGAATGCAGCGCCTTTCATCTGAATGATCTGCATCTTATCACAGAGATCATTAATCCGTTTACTGGTAAACCAGCTGATGAAGGCGAATTGGTATTTACCACGATCCGCAGAGAAGGAATGCCATTGATTCGCTATCGGTCAGGTGACAGAGCACGCTGGGCAAAATGCAGCTGCTGGCTGCCGCTGCAGGCAGTTAAGATTAAAGGAAGAACTGACGACATGATTGTCGTCGGCGACATGAATTTATATGGGCGAGTCATAGCAGATGCTGTAAGTACTGTTTCTGCTACTACTGGCAGGGTACTACTAACAGTAGGCAAAGAAAATCTTAATGATAAATTGACAATTACAGTAGAAGGCACTCCTCAAAAAGATTCCGTACAAGAAGCTTTGTTAACAACCTATCCAGAGCTGACAACGAACATGAAAAATGGTAATTTATCTTTACTGATTGAAACAGTATTTGATCTTGGCTCGCAAGTTAAGGATGTCAAAATAATAGACCTCCGCTGATACTTTCCATAGGAAAAATCCCACTATAATGAAGAGCTATGCCTTCTCATTATAGTGGGATTTTTCTATGCTCGTTTCTTTATACATCTTACCTATAGATTCATGTTTCTATAGCTTTTTAACAAATTCAGATTTTAATTTCATGGCTCCAAAACCTTCAATATGACAATCAATATTATGATCACCATCAACTAGACGTATATTCTTTACTTTCGTACCTATTTTTAAAGCCGATGAGCTTCCTTTTACTTTTAGATCCTTAATAATTGTTATAGAATCACCATCGCTTAAGACATTTCCATTTGCATCTTTTATACTCTTTTTTTCTTCACTATTGTCTCCATCTACAGTCCACTCATGACTGCATTCTGGACAGATTAAAAGACTTCCATCTTCATAAGTATACTCCGATTTACATTTTGGGCAATTTGGCAAATCCATCATCATCATTTCTCCATTCATTATTGCTCATGTTTGATATAAGAGTTTGTAAATTTATGAAAACATCACAATCTTCTTATACGCAAATATACTATCATAGTTTACTAAGATTGACAAATCTTCCTACAAATTCGTTCTAATCTACAGGCTTTAGTGAAGCAATCTCTCATTGCAAACAGGGAAATTGCTTGGCTGACGCTCGCAATGACAGAGATACACGGGCAAAGGTAAGAAAACACTCTGAAATGATAGGACAGGAAGAATTCTATTTGTTAAATCTTTTTCTGTACCCGCATTTTCTGCACAGTTCTTCCACCACATGTTTATTGCAAAAACCAAACTTTATATCTTCTGCTCTTTTTGCATGGATAATATCGGAAAACGGCTTTTCATGGATATTACCTAAATTAATGATCCCTTCTCCATCAAGACAGCAGGGCACTACTGTTCCATCAACTAAAATAGCAACTTGATTTCTTAACCCAAAACAAGAGCCTGACTTCATATCCTCTTCTTCTTTTAAATCGGGCCATTTAAACTCATAATCTTGATTCAAATATACTTGATTCCTTAATTTTAACGCTTTGGCTTCAGACAAATTTCCTTGTATTTTATAAGATAAATTGAAATTCTTTTCTATTTTATGAAGGATATCTACATTTCTTTTTCTTTGATCTTCCGTTAACATTGCTTCATCTAAATTCCATAATCGCAAGGATATAATTATGTTTGACTCTGCTGCTGCCTTGTTAGAAAAATTTAAAATCTTATCAATATACTCTTCTTTTACTATGTTCGCCTGATTTCCATCAAAGCTATGAAGGGAAAAATTGATTTGTCTTACTGCAGTTTTTTTAATTAGCATCTCTGCAGCAGCAGCTATTAACGTACCGTTTGTTGTCAGGTTTACTTTAAAACCTTTTTCACAGCTTATATCGAGAAGATTCTCTAATTTAGGATGCAATAAAGGTTCTCCCATTACGTGCAAATAGATATAATCTGTAAAAGGCTTAATCTGATCCAGAATTTCCTCAAATGCTGCTTTTGATACATATTCAGGTTTTCTTTTTGTTTCAGGACAAAAATCACATGCTAGGTTACAAACATTTGTTATCTCTACATATACTTTTTTATATTTTTTCATCAGCTATAAGCTCCAATTCTTTCGCGCTCCATGACATTCAAATCTCAACTATGACTATCTATATCCTACTCACTATACTATATAAAAGCTAATTCTGTCATTTGATTTCTCCTCCATCTTGTAGACAGCAAGCCGATTAGTCTCACTATTAATTTGATTGCCTTGAAAATGTCTTAAACTATTTGGAAACTATTCTTTTACCATATAAGGATAATTGACTACGGTACGGGGAACCAATGTCTCCTTAATTGCACGCTGGCTCATCCAGCGATATAGGTTAATGGCACTGCCTGCTTTATCATTTGTCCCTGATCCTCTGCTGCCGCCAAATGGCTGCTGACCAACCACTGCACCCGTCGGTTTGTCATTGATATAAAAGTTTCCTGCTGCATGATCCAATGCTTTTGCAATCTTGATAATTGCTGCTCTATCATGTGCAAATACAGCACCTGTCAATCCATAAGGTGTTGCAGTATCGCAGTCTTTTAAGGCTTCGTCCAGTTTATCATTGGGATATACATAGATGGTTATAATCGGCCCAAAGATTTCTTCTACCATGGTCTTGAATGTAGGCGTCTTTGCTAGTATCACAGTAGGCTCTATAAAATATCCTACACTATCATCACTTCCGCCGCCCATAATGATTTCGGCATCTTTAGATTCTTTGGCATAGTTAATGTAACTCTGACTATTCTTAAATGATTTTTGATCAATTACAGCATTCATCAGATTGGTGAAATCACAAACATCACCCATCTTAATCTTCCCAATTTCCTCCTCAAGACGTCCTTTTAATTTACTCCAAAGACTTTCGGGAATATAAGCACGAGATGCTGCTGAGCATTTTTGCCCTTGATATTCAAAAGCTCCTAAAACGATAGCGCATGCAAGAGCTTCAACATCTGCAGATTCATGAGCAAAAATGAAATCTTTTCCTCCTGTTTCACCTACAAGACGAGGGTACGTAACATATTTATTAAGATTTTCACCAACTTGCTTCCAAATCCCGTTAAATACGTTTGTAGATCCCGTAAAGTGGACGCCCGCCATCTTAGGATGACTAATTACAACGTTGCCAAAGTCAACCCCTCTAGAAGGTACAAAGTTGATAACACCTGCAGGTAAACCCGCTTCCATAAGAATTTGCATAATGTAATAGTTAGATAACACCGCCGTAGAAGATGGCTTCCATAAGACCGTATTGCCAACCATAGCTGGAGCTGTAGAAAGATTTCCACCGATAGAAGTGAAATTGAAAGGAGTGATTGCTGCCACAAAGCCATCCAATGCACGATATTCTACACGATTCCATACCCCATCTGTACTGTTAGGTTGTTGTTTATAAATTTCCTGTACATAGTAGGGATTAAAGCGGAGAAAATCCGCCAGTTCGCAAATAATATCAATTTCTGACTGATAAGCATTTTTACTTTGTACAAGCATACAAGAGGCTGCTATCTTTGCTCTATATTTTCCTGTCAACAAATCCGCTGCTTTTAGAAAAATTGTAGCGCGATGCTCCCAAGGCATATTTTCCCATTCTTCTTTTGCTGCCTCAGCGGCTTCAACTGCCATAAGCAGCTCTTTTTCACCTGCAATGTAATATTCACCAAGCTCTTTTTTATGGTCATGAGGACAAATCATCTTTTCTTTCTTCTCGGAGCGAACCTCTTTTCCACCAATAATCATCGGTATTTCAATTGGATTTGCTAATTGTCTTTGGAGCTCCATCTGTAAAGCTTCCTTTTCAGGAGATCCTGGCATATACGCTTTTACTGGTTCATTCTTTGGAAACGGAATTTGGAAATAAGCATTATTCATTTTAATATTCCTCCTTGGCTATTTTTTAATCATTAGTTGTACTAGTAACTAAAAAGTATCTACCTCATAATTCTTTATCTAAATCTTACTTCAAAAATAGCGCTAGGTATATTCAGAATATCTTATAGATTACATTAGTATTTTCAATACTTACCACTATGATGATCTTTCTTGCATTATTCCAATCATTTCTTTAATCAAATCCTTTGCTAATACTGCATTCATTAAGTGATCCTGTGCATGCACTGCTAACAAGTTGATTTCTTGCTTTTCACCTTTTGCTTCCATCTGCAATAAATTCGTTTGCAATCTATGTGCTTCTTGTAATTCCCTTGCTGACTCTTTAAGGCATTCTAAAACTTCTTCCTGTTTTCCAATTCGTGCTAAGCTTAAAGCCTCAAAACAATAGCTGCGTGCATTTCCTGCATGCAAGATAAGAGTGAAAGCAACATGTTCCATTTCCACACTACACCTCCCATATCTACTTACACCAGGCGTCTATTTAAGAAGATCAAACTGGTTTGCTCTGAAAATCAACGTCTTGATCCTTATGTTGCGGCATTCCCATATCCACTTTATACCAAGCTGCATACATGGTCGGCAATACTAGCAAAGTTAATATGGTGGCAACAAATAATCCAGCAGCAATCGCCACTGCCATTGGTCCCCAAAATACACTGGAGAACAGAGGAATCATTGCTAAGATTGCTGCTGCTGCCGTCAATAAGATAGGGCGGCATCGGATTACCGTCGCATCAATAACTGCATCCCACATAGATTCTCCATTTGAGACCAATTGCTCAATTTGGTCTATTAAGATTACTGAATTACGCATAATAATCCCGGACAAGGACAAAATCCCCAGTTGAACAACAAAACCAATTGGATGGCCCGTAAGTAAAAGCCCCATAACTACACCAATGATGCCAAGAGGCGCTGTTAATAATGTCAGTATCATTTTAGGTATATTTTGCAGCTGAATCATTAAGAGGATCATGATTGCTCCCACCATCATAGGTACGGGTTCAGAAATGAATTTTGCAGCTTTTATACTATCCTCTAAAGCTCCATCTACTTCAATCGTGTAACCGAAAGGTAAATCAGCTCGCAGCTCATTAAGAGCATCATAAACCTCTTGTGTAACATCATTTCCCATAAATCCTGGATTTACCTCAGCCTGGACGATAACCATCGATTTTAAGCCTCGTCTCCATAAGAGTCCATCTTCCGCATCATAACTTATCTTGGCAATTTGATCGACCGGAACATATTTCCCATTACCGATATGAACATTTAAGTCTTTAATACGTGAAATATCAGTTCTATCTTGCAAGGCACCTTTAAATACCATGCTAATGGTTCTATCTTCTACACGAAAATCTGCAATGGATGCACCGGATAATTGTGTCTGCAGCGAAGATGCTAATGACTGTGTATCCACTCCAAGTTTTCTTGCCTTATCCTGATCAATCTCAAAGTGTATCACTTTACTTTTTTCATCCCAGTTAAAGTTTATATTCCTTACGCCTGGATGACCTGCCATGATATCGCGCATATTCTGGGCGATGACTCTGACTTTTTCGGGATCATATCCTCGAACTCGTATCATGACAGGATAGTCTGCCGAAGGGCCGTTAGCAATTACTTTCATATGTCCTCGCACGCTAGTCATCTTTTCATTTAATATCGTATTGACCTTCTGGGATAATGCCTCCCGAGACTTAGCATCTTTGGCAACGATAATAAACTCCGCGAAATTTGTTTTATTAAAAGTAGGTTCAAAACTTAAAACAAAGCGAGGAGCGCCTTCACCCACATGATATGTATAGTAATCAATAGCAGGATCACCTTCTATGCTCTTGGCAAATTCTTCAGCAACTTTTTCTGTAGCTTTCAATGAAGCTCCTTCCTGAAGCTTCATTTGAACAATTAATTCAGGCCTGGTAGATGCGGGAAAGAACTCCTGTTTAATTAGACTCATAGCTAACACAGCACCAAGAAAGCACGCCACGGTTCCAAATAATACCTGTTTCCTATGATGTAAACACCAAATTAGAATCTCCTTAAAGTGTCGATAAAATGTAGTATTATAAATATCGTGTTCCTTGCCTTCGCCATCAGTCGTGTCTATCTTTATAAATAAATAGCCTAATAGAGGTGTTACTGTGCCGGCAGCAACCCAAGATAGCAGCAATGCCAATACCACTACTGTGAAAATACTGCCGCAGTACTCAGCAGCACTTCCTCTTGCAAAACCAACAGGAACGAAACCGGCACAAGTAACCAGCGCGCCCGTTAACCGCGGATAGGCTGTTGCAGTATAAGCATAGCAGGCGGCATTAAATCGTGTCCAGCCTTGCTCTAATTTTACGGACATTGTTTCAATCGTAATGATGGCATCATCAACCAAAAGTCCCAAAGCAATAATAAGAGCCCCCAGGGATATCTTCTGCAGATCAATTCCTATAAAATTCATAAAAGTAAAAACGGCTGCAATCACTAAGGGAATACAAAGAGCTACAATAACACCTGAACGCACCCCCAAGCTAAGAAAACTTACAATTAATACTATAACAACTGCTTCACCTAATGATTTTACAAATTCATCAATGGATGTTTCTACAATCTTCGGCTGATTTACAGTCTGACTCAGTTCTAATCCCACTGGCAGTTCTTTTTTGATTTGTTCAATGGCATTTTCCAAATTTTTGCCTAGGGTCAGTATATTTCCTCCCGGCTCCATCGCCAAAGAAATTCCAATGGCAGGCTGCCCGTTATAAAACATTTTAGGATCAGAAGGTTCTGCATAACTGCGGCTGATCTTGGCTATATCTCCTAAGCGAAATGTATTGCCATTAGCCTTAATCGGTACATTACGGATAGACTCTACATCTTCAAACATTCCTGTAACACGTAAATAAACATTATCAGAAGCTGTTTCAAACATTCCCGACGCCGTCATAGCATTTTGCGTTTGAAGAGTAGAAGTAATGGTACTTGGATCAATTCCCAGCTGAGATAGTTTGTTATTTTCTATCTCAATATATATTTTTTCAGTTTGAACTCCAAGGAGTACAATCTTTTTTACACTAGGAATATCCAGGAGCATGCGGCGAATTTTTTCCGCTTTTTCCCGCATTTCCTCATAGGAATATCCATCACCTGTAAGGGTATAAACTACACCATATACTTCATCAAATCGATCATTAAAAGTAGGATCCAAAGCACCTTCAGGAAGGGTGCTTTTCATATCATTAATCATATTACGAGCTTCCAGCCATGTGGGTCGAACATCTTTCTTAAGAACGGTGTCCTTTAAAATGACGTAAGTAATAGTTTGCCCTGGAGTTGAATAGCTTTTTACATAGTCAAGCCCAGGTAAATCCTGCAGTTTTTTTTCAATTTTATCAGTAACCTGTTCCTCCATCTGACGAGCAGTAGCCCCTGGCCAACTCACTTGCACAATCATCTGTTTTATCGTAAAATCAGGATCTTCCATACGCCCTAATTTGTTATAAGAGACGATCCCCATAATAAAAAATAAGACAATAAAGAAATAAATAAATTGCTTATGGTGAAGAGACCATTCCGTAAGATTAAAATTTTTCATAACGTATCACCGGCAATACGCACCTTCTGCCCTTCCTTTAATTTATGCACTCCTGCTGTAACAATCACATCATCATTTTGAAGTCCTTCCAGTACCTGGACCTTGCCGTTGCCAACGGCGCCAATTTTAATGTGACGCAATGTTACAATTTCATTATTTAGCACCCAAACTCCCGGAACATCGCTAGTTTGATAAATTGCGGTTAGAGGAATATAAGCTGCATCTTGCTGCTTCCCTCTATTCGCTGCCGTTACCGTAGACGTCATTCCCAATTTGACTTCGGCAGGAGGATTCACCAGACTTACCCTGACTTTATAGGTACGAGATACGGCATCCGCCATCGGTGCAATTTCTCTAACAGCAGCATCTACACTAATGCCAGGCAATGCCCAAAAAGTAACGTTTAGCTGTCCCATGTTACGAAATTCATCAATACGATTTTCAGGAACACTAATTTCAACTTCCCGTTCTCCATCCTGTACGATACTAACTACGGATTGTCCTGCTGTAACAACCTGCCCTGCTTCTGCTGTTATGCTGGATATAACGCCTGCTTTATCAGCATATAAAACACTATAATCCAATTGATTCGATCCTTGAGCATATTGCGCCGAAGCTTGACGCAGGCTTGCAGCAGCTACATCATAGGCACTTTTGTATTGATCAAGTTGAGCTGCACTAATCGCCCCCCCTTCGAATAACTTTTGGTAGCGATTAAGATTATTTTCCGCCAGCTTTACTTGAGACTCAGCGGAATAAACTTGCGCCGCATTACTGTTGACCGTCTGTTTAACATCTTTGGCGTCTATTTCCATAAGCACATCTCCAGCATTTACAACACTCCCTAGCTGCACATGCCGTTTTATTATTTTCCCGCCAACTTGAAACGCCAGCTGACTTTCAAAGCGCCCTTTAACTTCACCTGAATAGGTATAATCTTGAGCTGCTGCTGCCCTTCCAACAACCTCAGTACGGACTAAAGCGGCCTCTTCCATAATTGCAGCAGATTTAGAATGTTTTGTGACTGTAATTCCTACTGCGATGGCTGCCAAGACCACTCCCGCAGCCAAACCATAATATAGTTTCTTCTTACTTAACTTCTGCATCTTTTCACTCCTTTATATAAATACAAACATTATTAAATATCATTTTAAATTAAATATTTATTTAAAAATCTCAAAAAAAAGAATTAATTAAAAGACTTTTTTTTATACAGGGTTATTTAAAACACCTCTGAGAAACATTTCCACGGCTTCTGCTATGTAGTATTCAGCCTTATCCTTTTTTGTCTCCAAAAATTCATCGGCAAGATGATTCGTCATAAAATAAAAGTGTAAAAGACTTCCTAACAGTACATTAGCGCAATCAGGCTTAACATCTGAACGTATTTGCCCATTATTGATTCCTTCTTGAATACACTCCGTTAAGAAATCATGATGTCGCAGAATGCCAGGTTTTACGATACTTTCATAGCAATTGGTAGAATTTATGATTTCTCCATAAATTAGACGATGATTATAAGGATAGGATTTATGCAACTTTACAAATTTTTGCGAAAAACGTCTGATCTTTTCGATGGGACAATTTTCTTCATTGCGAATTGAACCTATTATATTATCTATTAAGTCAAACTGAGCGTCCAGTATAGCAGCATAAAGCTTTTCTTTTCCACCAAAATAATATGAAATCAGAGCAATATTTACTTCGGCAGCCTCTGCAAGTTCTTTTACAGATACTGCAGCAAATCCTTTTTGTGCGAACAAAGGAGCTGCAGAAGTCATTATTTTATGAACTGCTGGCTTATCTGTCATTATTTCCTTTTTCACTTTTTTCCCCCATATTTTTCAACTTCAATCTAGTATTAAATGATCATTTAATACTAGATTGAAGTTGTTTTGGATAAATTTGTCTAGTGAGAATGTTTTAGCCGTGGGAAATCATAAGCCGATTATCCTAATACATAATAGTTCATTTGGATAATCGGCTTATTCAAGCAAATCATTTACGTCTCACTCTATCGCGATAGTACAAAGAACAGAACTGTCCCGATGATTTTATGTATTCAACACTTTACACTTGATTTCAATCATGCTTTCCATTTTTCTAAACCTGGAATCTAGCTACTGCAGTTTGCAGGTCTCGCGCCATTCCTTCAAGTACTTTACTGGAATCGGCGACTTCTTCCATGGAAGCTAATTGCTCTTCAGTGGCCGCAGACACACTCTGTGACTCTCCCGCTGAATTTTTACTAAGCTCGTCGATTCTTTTAATCGAAGTCACAATTGTCTTACTATCAGAAGCCAACTGCATCATAGCGGCCGACGTCATTTTGACCTGTCCTGATACCTCGTTTACAAGACCGACAATTTCCTTAAAAGCATCTCCTGCCACCTTAACTACCTCTATCCCCATCTTCACTTCTTTCGTACCTTCATCCATGGCAACAACTGCTTTGTCGGTTTCTCCTTGGATTGAGCCGATAAGTTCAGCGATTTTTTTAGCTGCTGCTTCAGACTGCTCAGCCAATTTGCGTACCTCCTCAGCTACCACAGCAAAGCCTCGCCCCTGTTCTCCTGCACGGGCAGCTTCAATTGCAGCATTTAAGGCCAGAAGATTTGTTTGTCCAGCAATATTTGAAATGGTATCAACAATCTGACCAATTTCTTTAGAGCGCTCCCCTAACTTCATCACAACATGAGCAGAAATATTGACGGTTTCTTCTAGCAGATCCATCCGGTCCACTGCTTTCACTACCGCTGTGTCACCGTCCTCTGCCTTTTCGGCTACTTGCGCCGACTGCGCAGCTACTTGCTGAAAGTTAGCAGCTACCTTTTGGATATTGCTCGACATCTGCTCTATCACCATAGACGTTTTATCAGCAGCCTCCATTTGTTCATCAGCACTAGCAGCCACAGTGGTGATCGAATCGGCGATATGAGTGGCAGCCTGAATGGCTTGCTGGGAGCTAGCCGTCAATACTTCAGATGAAATCAATACTTTACCGGTAGACTCGCTAATTTTCTGAATAAGTTCTCGCAAGTTCTGCGCCATTTTGTCAAAGCTTTTACCCAGCCGACCAACTTCATCATTGGATGTGATATCAAGCTTAGTATTCGAAATATCACCGCTAGCGATACGGCTAGCTGCTTCATCCATCATTCGAATGGGCTGGGTAATGTAACGAGCAAACCAAGCAATGAGGAAAGTTGTAATCATCAGCACAATCGATATGCTTACTAAAGAAGTCGTAGCCAAAGCAGAAATCGTTCCTGTAACCTCGCTAACCGGCACTGTCAATGCCAGTGACCATGTCGTCCCTGGAATAGGTTGGAAGCAAACGATTTCATCTTGACCATTTAATTGATACTGATCAATTCCCGTTTCACCTTTCACCATGCGTCCAATAACATTCTTAAATTTATCTTCAGCTTTACCATCCTTAAGAGGGTTGTATTTCATTGCCATGTCCTTATTAGGATGAATGATAAATGTTCCGTCGTTCTGCACTACATATGCATAACCTGTTTGTCCAACCTTTATCGCTAATACTTTCTGAGTAAGGCTATCTAAGATTATTGAGCCATACAACACTCCAGTCACCTTGTTATTTTCCTTTACCGGAATGCTGATTACTGTAACGACATTGCCTGTAGTTTTACCAATAACCGGATCAATAAATGAAATGTCTTGTCTCATTCCCCTCTGGAAATACTCACGCTCGGCAATCGTACCTTTCACTCCATTAGAATTAATATAGGCTCCATTTGGGTAAGCATAACCAATCGCATCATATGCTTTATTTACTTTTCCCGCATTGACTAAAAAGGGAGCAATCACTGACAAGTTGCCGCTTTGGACCATCGGTGCTACAGCCATGATCGACAACTCACATTTACGAGCCTCAAGCCAACCTCCAATGTCGCTGGCGGAATTAGCCGTTAGTTGTTCCATATCATCATTTACTTTTTCTGATATAATACTTCGCGCTTGCCAATAATTGATTCCGCCTAATGCTCCAAGTGCAATCAAAATAATAAGAAGAATGACAACGGTAAGTTTGGTTCGAATACTTATCATTTGGACCCCTTTCTCAATCTCATGTTTTTTTACAATCAATTTGGTACTTCTGTATCTGCTTTTAAAAATACTGAGCCGCTTTATCATTCAGCTCAGTATTTTTTACCTACTCAAAAATTAATGGTTTTGCTAACTGCCAATTATACATGTGATGATTAAATGATTCCATGAAATGATTTAATCATTTCAAAATTCATTACATCCACCTTATTAATAATAACCGCCTCTGGAGTTCGCAAAGTTCCATCCCCTTCTTTAGCGTGATTAGCAATCGTATGAGCAATATTAGAAGGAATCCCATTACGCATGGCGATTACGGTTCCAGAGAATGGATGGCGCAATTCTTTGCCCATTTCCGACTTAATAAATTTACCGTCTGTTGTTTTTTTATATTCTACTAATTTACCCACATCGTGTAACAATGCCCCAGCAATTAATGTATCATAATCCAGTACAGGCGCATCATGCCCCTTATACGTAATCTGGTATTCATCCCAGATCATATGACACATTCTGGTCACAGCCTGTACATGCACCAGATAGGATACGGACCCTACAGGTACCAGCAGTGTAAATGGTATTTTATTCATATCATCAACACACCAGCCAGACATTGTTAAAGCATCTACATAAGAGTTTATAGTTGCTTCTCGGATCGTATCATCTTTAATCCAATTAAACTCGGGCATAACTTTTATTAATTGCTGAATCACATGTATCACTCCTCATTTTATGAAAGTTAAAAAACTGATCAAAAGTCAATTTGTTTGAACACGATTCTACCATTTAAGATGGTCAACTGCGGTAACAGATATTGATCTGCAGTAATGGAATCACCAAACTTATCACTTATGATAACCTCTTTACGGGATAATCGAAAGATTGCTACATCAGCTAATGCACCGGGCTTTAAAGTACCAATTTGCCCCTGCATGCCTACAAATCGAGCCGGCACTATAGTACAAGCTGCTACAATTTGTTCTATGCTCATTCCAAGATTCAAATATTTCATCATAACATATGGCAGTCCAAATACAAAATTTCCATATAATGTGCCCGATGTAACATCACTGCTTATAATATCCGGCAAAAAGCCTTCTTTTATTGCCTGTGCCGCAACCTTCAGTGAAAAATTATTGCGGCCATTGGCTGCATCAAATAAAATACCGGCATCCTGAGCCTTAAATAAGGAAGGTTTTACTTTACCATCTTCAGACAAAATAGTTTGCCCTGTTCCATGATGAACATGACAGAAAACATCACCAGGTCTCAAGTAATTTATTATTTCTTCTATTGGGCCAGGCGGATTCGTGGTATGTACCACCACCGGACAGTTTAGTTCTTCAGCAACTTTTATCGTGGCTTCCAGAGGTTTCATACCAAGCTCACCTACAATTTCAGTTGACTGTCTAACTTTAAGACCTACGATCTGCCCCGAATATCGCTCCAACAGTCTCTTGATATTTGCTTCATCATAACAGACAGGATTAAGTTCCTCATGAAAACGATTCGTTATGATGCCTCCTGAAGAAACATTTAGCAGACCAAATAAACGCATCTGATTATGATTGACAATAGCTTGTACAAAACTTTCATAATTGGCAGCACCACAACTGCCTGCATCAACGGCAGTTGTGACGCCCATCGGCAGCAATGATACATCCGGATTGATCCCGGCATCCGTACCGCCATTAAATAGATGTGCATGAAAATCAATGAGTCCAGGCATTACCAAGCAGCCTTGTGCATCAATTGTCTGCCCTGCTTCAACTGTGGCTCCTGGCTGAGATTCAACAATTCGGTTTCCCTTTATAAGCACTTCACCTGAGCCTGATACTCCTTGTTCAGGATCAATTATTGTACCATTCATTATACGTATATCAACTTTAAGTCTAGGCATTGCTTTCGACTCCTCCAATCCAGTGTTTTACCAAATACCAATCACTTTCCAATACGGCAGACTTACGATAAAGTTAACGACGAAACTAACGAAAGCCATTGTCGCACCAAGCTTCCACCAGGTTTTCTGGTCAACGTAACCCGAACCAAACAAAACCGGGCTTAATGCACCGCCGTAATGAGTTAACATACCAGCATATCCGCCAGCAAACGCAATGAGAAAAACATAGGGAAGAACAGGCAGATTAGCTACCATTCCAAGCGTAAATAGGACTGGAATCATGGTCGCAACGAATGCTGCCATTGATGCAAATACATATCTGACTACCACACTAAACAAAACCAACAGTATTAAAATAATCAGCTCATTAACACCTGTAAAATTAATATTAACTGAGATTAACTTTGCTAGCCATTCAAAGAACTTAGCTTTAGCTAAAGCATCAGCTAATCCAATAATACCACCATACCATATGAAAGTGCTCCAGGCCCCTTTTGTAGCGAGAATATTCTCCCAAGTCATTACACCTGTCCACAAACAGGCAGCCACAAAGCCAATAGCGACTGAAGTTGCATCAATCCCAATAAAAGGTCCTAAAGCCCAGCCCAAAATAGCTAGCACAAATAAAACTCCTAATATCTTTTCCCGAATTGACACTGCGCCGAGCTCCGCTAGACCATTTTCAGCAACGGTCTTATTATCGATTTCTTTTAGCTCTGGCGGATACAGCTTGTACACCGCATAGGGAATAATCAGCAGAGTAACTAACCCAGGAACAACAGCTGCCTTTGCCCACAACATCCAATCGACCTTAACATGGAGAATGCTCTCTGCAAACGATAGGATCAGCGCATTCGGTGCCATGGCTGTAAGAAAGGTATACCCTGTTGTAAAACTTATATAATAAAGAGTCATTGTTAAATAAGCCCCTACCCGCCTGGCCGTTGAACCAGGAGTTGAACCAAGTACTACTGCAATATTTTGAAAGATTGGATATATAATTCCTCCCGTTCTAGCTGTGTTTGAGGGAGTAGCTGGGGCTACAACTAGGTCAGTTAATGCCGCAACATAGCCTAACCTAAGAGTAGTACTTCCAAATTTCCCAATTAGAATATATGCCATTCGCTTGCCAAGTCCTGTGGCAATAAATGCAGTGCCAATCATAAATGCAGAAAAGACCAGCCAGGCTGTTGAGCTGGCATATCCACTTAATAAAACGCCAATATTACCAAAAGATAATCCTGATGCAGCAATCACTCCAAATAAAATCACGGCTTCATCAAATGGTCGGAGAATTAATCCAATAATTGCTGCCATATACATGGCAAATAGCTGCCAGGCTTTTATGGACAGGCCTTCTGGTGCAGGAAATAACAAAATCACCAGAGGCAATACAATACAAAGGCCAATTTTACATGTTTTACTATTCACAAAATTCCCCCCAGTTTTCTATCTTTATTTATGCGATAGACATTTTTTCCATATTCAATCTGTTCCCAACATCATCAATATACTGCCCCCTGGGCTAACTCCCCAATAGAGGGGTTGACCCGGCTAAACCTTGTCTTATATAAACAGAGGGATTACCATTCGGGTCAATAATTCGATCCGGCTTATAATTTAGGAATAGCAAACCTTTCAGCAAGTCCAGCTAATTCCTTTATAACATCCTCTGGTACTGGAATACCTTCGACTTGCCTTTTATCGGCTAGGTTGAATTCGATTTCTCCCGGCAGATACACAGGTGAGCCATCCACCGATGGTGAATCTTTTATTCCTCTAATTACTGTGTCAACATTCGTTTTAAAGAAATCAAGATTGATAAACTTTTCTATATTAATAGCAATAAACAGATGCCCAGTCTTGGATGGGCCTGAGATATCAGTGATATTTTTTACTTCACCAGTAATTCCACTGCCAGTCAACACTCCGCATAATAAATCAATCACCAGGGACAAACCAGCGCCCTTCGGTCCACCTACTGGCTCCATAAAACCTTTAAGAGCCGCCTTAGGATCATCCGTTGGATTACCATCCATATCCCTTGCCCAGCCAAAAGGAATTTTCTCACCCGCTAAAGAGGCACGTCGAATTTTACCGCGAGCCACAACTGAAGTTGACATATCTAATATAATGGGTCTTTCTTTGGCAGTTGGTATCCCTATTGCTAAAGGATTGGTACCAACAAGTGGTTTTTTGGTATTATAAGCAGCCATTGCAGGCGATGAATTGGTAATAACTAAACCAATCATATTCTTCTTGACTGCCTGCATTGCATAAAAAGCAGCTACGCCAAAATGATTTGAGTTTTTAACTGCTACAACAGAGGATCCTGTTGTTTTTGCTTTTTCAATGGCATACGTCATAGCCTTAGTCCCAGCAATTTGTCCAAAACCATTCTGAGCATTTAACAAAGCAGATGCCAAAAGATCTTTTTCCAATTCCATAGTTGGATCCAGTACCATTGCCCCCGCCTTGACTCGATCTAAATATGTCGTCAAGCGGGCAACACCATGTGAGCTAACCCCGCGTAAATCTGCATATAACAAGGATTCAGTAACAATTTCCGCGTTTTGACCACTTAAACCAGCTTTTTGTAATATGGCATTACAGAATTTTTCTAGCCTTTCAGCCGCTACTACAATCTTTTCACTCATTTTTTTCACTCCTCAGTTATTGTAAAGTTTTCTATTTCATTTATCAAACATAGTAAAAATCTCATGAAAATCATTTGGGGGAACACCCTTAAAAAACTCTTTAAACTTCTGATCCGTGCACCATTTAAGCTTAGCTTTTGTTGCTTTCGACATGGTGCTGTCAACCTGTAGATTATTTAATGTTGTAAGTACTTCATCCATCTCATGTTCGCGTCGTTCAGAATGTATTACGCCTCTAGTCAACAGACCATTGATAATGGGTAAGAAAGGGCCATCTGTTAACGTCTCTTCTATAGAGGCCAGAACATCATCTTCAATACCGTACTGATGGCTTGCCATTACGGTTTCTAATAATAAAGTAACAAAGCCTTTCATAAATATGCTGCGAAACATTTTGGATGCGGATGACTTGCCTGCAGGTCCCTCTAGCAATGTAATGTTCATTCCATAACGGTTCATCGTTTCCGCGAACTCTTTAGCTCCAGCTCCTGATGCCAGCATTGGTACTTTATGTCCATTTCCTGGAACAGTCCCCATTACTGCAACATCTACAAACAGAGCTTTTGTTTTTGATACAATTTCATTTGCAGCAACTTTAGTATCAGGACCTGCAGAATTAATGTCCACATATAGTTGCCCTGATTTAAGATATATTGCACTTTCTTCAGCTAGTGCAACGGCAAGATTCGCGCTGACAGAAGAAATTACAATATCCGATATTTCAATTAATTCTGAAATGCTTTTTACAAGATTCACACCAGCATCTTTTGCCCTTTGAGTGACGATCTTCGACTGTGGTTCGATATTCCAAAATTTATCATAAGCATGAATGTGTATAATTCCTTCTCCAGCTAAACCAGCTGCAATATTAAAAGAAGCTTCTCCAAATCCAATAAAACCAATCTTAAACATAACTATAACTCCTTTGATTTTTTTTTGCCTAGCAAAGCTACATCATAATCCCTCCACATAATGATCGTACAAGATTTCACTAGTTTTACATGAAAATACTGTCTTTTTGAATCCCACAGTCTATATCTCTTATTACCGTTATCAATACCGCACATCATAGTTAATTGCATGAACCATGCCAGATTTTTTAAAAATCAGAAAAATTTTATTTCACATAAGAAAATCCTTTATTTATAGGCTTTGTAGGTTCTTTTAATACGATGCGAAGAGAAGATCAGTTGAGCCAATTTATTAGTTTTGATATAATTAGTACAACTATTGTTGCATTCCGTTGCGAGGTGATGAATTTTGTCTAAGATACTATTAATCTTGCCCGATAAAGACTTACTGCCCTTTGCCAAAGAAACTTTGACTACGATCTACCCTGATATTGAAGTAGTAGCAGCAATTGCCGATCAGGGAGTTGACATTGTCAAGGAAAAACTAGCCTCTGGTTTAGAAGTGGTAGCAGCCCGCGCGGTAACCGCTGCCGCTATTCGCCGGGCAGACCTTAATGTGGCAGTGGTAGAAATTCCTCGAACCAGTTTTGACATTATCAGGACAATTGATGAAGCTAATCTGCATGGGAAAAAATTGGCCTTCATTTCTTACTCCGAAAAAATATGGGGGATTGACTTCTTCTCCGATGCATTGGGAGTCATGATTCGTCAATATACTGTTAGCTATAAGAAAGATTATGAAAAAGAGATATTGGCAGCCTGTGCGGATGGTGCTGAAGTAATCCTGGGCGGCTTCACCGTTGTAAAGACTGCCCAACACCATAAGATCCCTTGTGCCCTAATTCGTCTCGGTAAAGAAAGCTTATTGCAAGCGGCTCATGAAGCCATACATATTCAAGAAGCATTAGACAACGAAGCGGCTAAGCGAGGGGTTTTCGGCACTATTTTGGATTATTCTGATGAAGGTATCATTACAATTGATAAAAGCCATCGCATTACAGCATTTAATCCACTTGCCCAAAAATTTACCCGCATCAGTAAATTGGCAGCTCTAGGGCAGCCAATTGAAACGATCTTACCACAATTTAATTTGGAGAAAGTTGCTGATCTCGGCAAAGAAGACTTGCATAGCATTGTTGAAGTCGGAAAGGTAAAAATCATGTGCAACAAAGTGCCAATAACTGTTAATAAGAAATTGTATGGCGCTGTTGCTACCTTTCAAGAGATTGGAAAAATACAAGAAATGGAAAGCAAAATCCGTCAGCAAATCTATGCGCGCGGACATCTTGCCAAATTCCATTTCGAAGATATTCTTGGGAAAAGCTCAAGTATTTTAAGCACAGTCGAGATTGCAAAAAACTTTGCAGCTACTAATTCTAGCATTTTAATTTTAGGTGAAACCGGTACGGGAAAAGAAGTTTTTGCACAAAGCATTCATAATGCAAGCAAACGAGCTAAAGGTCCTTTTGTTGCCATAAATTGTGCCGCATTGCCTGCACAGATTCTTGAAAGTGAACTTTTCGGCTATGTTGGCGGAGCCTTTACAGGAGCTAACAAAGAAGGAAATCCTGGCTTGTTTGAAGTTGCTCATGGTGGCACTATTTTATTGGATGAAATCGCTGAAATGGACTATGTAAACCAAGGCAGACTCCTTCGCGTACTTCAGGAGAAAACAATCGTAAGATTAGGCAGCCATAAAGTCATTCCTGTCGATGTACGTGTTATTTCAGCTACAAATAAAGACTTAGAGGTGTTGATTCAAGAAAATAAATTTCGAAATGACTTATATTATCGTTTAAATGTACTAAACTTAGAACTACCATCACTAAGAACTAGAAAATCCGACATTCGATTTTACGTCGAAAATTTTGCCCAGGAAATTGTTGCAAATTCAGGCGTTATTCCAAAATTCACCCCAGATACAATACGTATTCTTGAAGAATACCCCTGGCCTGGAAACATACGAGAACTTAAAAACATCGTAGAGAGAATCGTTGCAACGGCAAAAACATCAATTATTAGCAGTACGTTTCTTGAAAGCATTTTTCACAAAAAAAAATCAAGTCTTTCTGCTTTATCCCAAAAAGAAAAACGGCTTATTCAAGAAATTCAGCAGGCATTACAAAATACAAATGGAAACACGACTGCTGCTTCCAAGTTGCTGGGAATTAACCGCACAACTCTCTGGCGGCGAATGCAAAAGTTTAAAATAGAATATTAATAAGCTTATCCATTGTAAAGATAGATATATGACTATGATCAAAAAGAGAGGCTGTATTGAAATAATCGCTTCAATACAGCCCCTCTTTTTGATCATAAGAGCCCCCCAAATTAACCACCTTAATGTGAATGTAATACCGAATAATTTAATACTCTATATTCAACTTTTGCATTCTTCTTCGCAATGTCATACGATGAATCCCTAGTATTTGAGCAGCCGCTGTATAATTACCCTTAGCGTCTTTAAGAGCAGACATAATTTCGCGTGTTACACGATCTTCTTTGGAAGAAGGAGCATTGATGCTGATTCTTCTTTTTCTTAGATTCATTGATAATACTTTACTATTTATAACATCACTTTTACAAGTTGCCACAACTCTTTCCATGACATTCTTAAGTTCCCGAATATTACCTAACCAAGCATGATCTTCCAACAACTGTAGAGCATCTTTTGTTAATCGGAATCTTCTACCCATATCTGCAGAAAGTTCACGTAAAAAAGTTTCCGCATATAAATGAATATCAGCTTTACGTTCCTTTAACGGCGGTAATTCTAAAGTTAATACATTTAAACGATAATACAAATCATCACGGAATTTATTTTCATCAATCAACTCTTCTAAATTCTTATTCGTTGCTGCAATGACACGTACATCAACGGGAATGACCTTATGGCTTCCTAGACGCACTACAGTTTTTTCTTGAAGTACTCGCAATAGACGTCCTTGATTAACATAATCTGTTTCAGCAATTTCATCAAGAAAAATTGTTCCTCCATGGGCTACTTCAAATAGGCCTTGTTTGCCTTCTTTGTTAGCTCCTGTGAAGGCGCCGCCTACATAGCCAAATAGTTCACTTTCAAGGATCTGTGCAGGCAATGCTGCGCAATTTATGGCAATAAAAGGACCATCAGCCCGCTTACTAGCATTGTGAATACTCTGAGCAAAATACTCTTTGCCTGTTCCAGTCTCACCTAGAACTAATATATTAGAATTAGTCACTGCAAAATCTTTTGCCATTTCAATGGCCTCAATCATAATAGGACTCTTCCCAACAATATCTGAAAATCCAATTTTCGCCACATGTCCACGCGCATATATTTTCCGACGGATTACTTCTTCCATCTGCTGAATTTTGCTGATATCTTGAAAAGTTGCTACAGCACCATAAGGCCTGCCGTTTACAGTAATCGGTATTTTATTGCAGATAACTTTTGTACCATTCACATCAATAATATTATGTAAGCTTTCTATACCACTATCCACCGTTTCACTCAAGTGAAATTGCGGTAAAACAGAAGCAGCATTTTGCCCAAAGGCACTTACCTTGTCAATTCTTACAAGCTGCTGCGCTTTAGGATTAAGCGCAGTAATGTTATGTTCTTGATCAATCGTGACAATTCCATCATAAGCATAATCAATAATCGTACTAAAAAATCCACTTTTAGCGGCTTCAATTTCTAACGCTTTTTGAATTTGTACCGCTTCACGTGCAGCTTGCAGCAAACTTTCCCTTCCGAGTTTTAATAAAATATAAGGAATGCCATGATGTTTAGCTGCTGCTACAACCCTAGCTCCCCCCAACATCACATTAGCACCACGAGAAGCTGCCTCTTTCACAGCTTGTTCTATGTTATCTCCATAATGCACGACATGCTGAAAAAGGGTTACACCTAAAACATCGGCCAACGTATCTAAACCAAACACGGTTGTTGAGTAGGTAATAAAAGCGATTGTTTGGCCACGAAGATCTTCTTCACATATGGCACGAATAATATCAATACTTGTAATTGGGATCTCTACAACCGTAATATTTACTTCTGCCTGCTTAATCGTTAGTGCTGTTCCTGCCCGCGCAGCTACCACATCCACACCCTGGGCAATATAATCCTGAACTACTTTCACAGCTTGATTGGAAAATGCTGTACTTAACTCAATATCAATATGACTTTCTCCCAAAACATCTCTGGCTTGGGCAATCATGGCTTCATCCGAAACTAGAAATAGTATTTTAGACACAATAAATCACTCCGCATAATTTTGTAGCAACTTATATCATAATAGCACACTAATTATAGCAGCTTGAATTTTCTTGATCTAGTTTTCCCCAAAAATAATTCTTCAGATTCATAAAGTCAGTAAATTAAATATATTAAATTCATAGTATCTTCTTTTTGAATTACAATGTAATCCACTAAACGATATGACTATGACCTCAAAACTGATATCCTTCAATTGCTACTATAACAAAGAATGAGACCTACTCTTTAGAGTAAGGCTCATTTCTTTATTATAGCTATTATTAAATTATACTAACTCTTTGTATTAATAACAATCATCAATAATTTCGCATCCGCTTTTTGTAAAGGCTTCATCGGAATAAGCCGACCGATCTAATGTACCTGCCTCAATAGCCTTAAATGTTTTATGCTCTGCATCAGACTTAGCTTTTGCCTTTGCCGCAATTACCTCTGCATCTCTAGGAGAAATAACAACAATACCGTCTCCATCACCGACCAGAATATCACCAGGGTTTACAACCATTCCTCCACAGCTTACTGGAACATTGATTTCCCCTGGACCATCTTTATAAGGTCCCTTCGGTGTAATCCCTGCTGCATAAATCGCCAAGTCCATTTTCTTCAATGCATCAGCATCCCGTACTGCTCCATCAATGACTACGCCAGCAAGTCCTTTTTTCAAGACCTGTCTCATCATAATTTCGCCTGTTACCGAATTTGTTATATCTCCTTGCACATCCACAACAATGACATCTCCTGGCTGTGCTAAATCAATTGCCTTATGAAACATTCTATTATCACCAATTCGCGCTCTCACCGTAAAGGCTGTGCCTAATAGTGGTGTATCATTTAAAGGCTTAATACGTGCATCTACGCAAAAGAACCGATTCATCACATCAGCAATATTTGCAGCTGGAAGCCCTCTGAATAACTCTACTACTTCCTTACTTGGACGATTTACTTTGGTATAAATTCGAAATCCTGCATTTGACATAATCATTCACTCCTTATTTATTGGTTTTAGTTTACTACCATGAATCGTTGTTGCACTGATCATTATTAGATCAACTTTTATTATGTGTTGCACAAATCATGCCAACTTTTATATAAACTATACAAAAATATATAACAGGCTGTAATTCCGCAAATTTACTGACTTTATACACCACAATGATACAGTCAAAGACCGAGACCACTACTCAGTTCTCCGCTGTTGTTGCAGTCAATGTAACTTATAGTCGCAAATAGCTATATCTTGCTACATTTTTTAATGACCGTAGGTATTATATCATTTAGCGCCCCCTAGTAAATACAATATTCGATGGGCTTGCACTTTTTATTACTTGCCCTGTTGGTTCAAGCATGCCATCCTTTTTAATATGAAATACCACAATGGAATCACTATCTTGATTGGCTACATAAAGCATATTACAGAAAGGATCAATGGTAAAAAATCTCGGTGTTTTCCCATGAGTAGACTGCCAGCCAATTGCAGTTAACATACCAGTGTCTTGATTCACATGGAACATACTAATACTATCGTGACCGCGATTGGAAACATATACATAGTTGCCAGAAGGGACTACCACAATTTCAGCACTAACATTAGCATCTTTCAAATTTACTGGCAATGTAGTTATGATCTGAATCGGCTTTAATTCACCGCTTGCTGCATCAAACTGATACGTAGAGACAGTAGAATCAAGTTCATTAGCAACATATACATACGGTCTATAAGGATAAAAAGCCAAATGACGCGGACCTGCTCCTGGATGTGCTGCTACAAAAAAAGGATGATTTTCGATTAATCTGCCGTTTTCTTTGTCAAATCGATAAACAAATATTCGGTCTAGACCTTTATCCGGCACGATAATAAATTCTCCCGTACTATCAAAATGAACATGATGAGGATGCGAAGAGGTCTGCTGAATAGGATGTGGTCCTCGTCCATCCGGCAATTGAACTAAAGTACACACTGACCCCAGCGACCCATCCTCCTGCCTGGGAAGCACGGCTAAATTACCCGAAGAATAATTTGCCACAATAATGTAACGGTTATCTGGATCTACCGTGCTTGCAACCCCATTTTTCCCGTGTGTTGGCTGTTCATTGAGCAAAGTAAGTTTCCCAGAGGTTTTATCTAGGGCAAAAGAAGATATTAACTCACCATCGCCATGGGCAGCATAAAGAAATTGCTGATAACGGTCTAATAGCAGCCAGGAAGGATTTATACTTTTATAAAGTTGAACCTGATGCCAAACTCCCGATTCTTCAATTTGATAAACGCCAATTCCTTCCCCGCGACCGTCACGATCACTAGAAGTATAGCATCCCACATAGGCAAAGTTAGGCGCATTAAAAACGTCTGACGATTGTGCTGTTACACAGGTATTCACAGGCAAGCAATCCTTTCTTACTATTCTTTCAGCATCCACGTTAGCTCCTCCATGCTATTCATTAATGCCCTTTAAACCTGCAACTCTTTTTACTATCCAGTTCCCTTACTTTTTCCAGATTTATTTAAAAGCAAATACTTGCATGATGATCCAAGGAGCAGCAAAATAAGACATAAATTGCACACCCACATTAAATCCGAAATATTTATTGAGTACACCACTGAAAATTCCCATTAAAATAGTAATTACAATTCCTGCTCCTTGCGCTTCAAAATAAGATAAAACAACGGTAAGCCCTGCAAACATTGTTAAAACTGCTTCCTGGCTGATATTGCGCATGACCCATACACTGGCAGGACGTGCATAATTCATTGCAAGAGGATAAGCAATGATAGAAGCAATGGCAACGGCAAGTAATGCATACCAAAAGAACTGTGCTGTTGTCATCATGTGATGCAAATTGTGTTGAGGGGTCATCATTGGCGGTGCATTGAATAAAGGAAATGCGGCTCCCATAGCCACCGAGCTCAATGGCAGGCCAAAAGCAACGAGAGGAATTAAAATTTCTGCCATATAAGTACTTTCTGTAGCACTATTCATGACTGAAACACTTGTTATCACTTTTTCGTAGAAGCTCTTTATCTTGGAACGCACAACTTCTCCTACAATAATCGTCATGCCAACGGCACTGGCCGTAAATGTTATCGCTGAAAAAATCGCAGCATAAAAGGTATATAACTTTTGTTTTCTTGATAATATTTTCAAAGGGTTAGGAAAATAACCAGACCACGTTTTCAAGTCAGGTGCCAGCCAAAATGTCTTAGGTGAGTCCACTGCTACCCGAGAGCGAGAAATAGGAGATAATGCTGCCAACAAGTCTGCAAATAATGGTCCCATAGCAATACCCAGGAAAACGCAGATGACAACACTTCCCCCCGTGGCAGCAATCGCCATTTTATTTAAACCTTGAACAAAAAATGTAAATGGTATGATTAAAGCAATACTAGCCCATTTGCCAGGGGAAGTATATCCCACACCAACAGCGACTATCGTGAAAATTGCACCAGCCCATACCTTGACAACATCTCCAAAGGGTGCCAGAACCAAGGCAAACCCAATGGAAATGGGCACCGAGATGAATGCTCCCAGCACACCAGCTGAAATCATTTTTTGCAGCGCAATGTGGGGAAGTCCTAAGCGCCGTAATATAGAACATGGCTCAATCATAGGCACAGCCAGTGTATCACCGGGGACACCTAACAATGCCGTCGGTATCGTGTGAATCAAATGCTTGGCTACCACAGCTGCCATACAAAAGGTAAATACAGCCACTGGAGGAACTCCGATAAAAACAAGGAGCAAGGTAGCTGGTGCAATTGTAGCAGTCTCTGTTGTACCAGCAATCAGACCAACCCCAACAAATATTATGGCACCCAAAAGGGCACCACCCAGTCCCCATGCAATTTGAAATAAAATATCAGCTTCCATTTACTCCCCTCCTTTTTTTGAGTGCTGCAAATTACCAGCAAATAATTCATATAGTTTCAACTGATGCATTTCCGCAATTACATCGGACGGCACTTCTTTTAAATATTCTGCCTCTTTCTGAAGATTGATCTGAAAGCTTTCCAATACAGAATCTAAATCAATACCGCCCTCTTCTTCCATTAAAATGCGCTTTGCTTTACTCCTTTTGGCAACGATAGCTCCAGCAGCAATACACCCTGCAATACCAAAAATTAATCCATACCCCATCACTAATCCCTTTTCTAGACTCCCATGAAAAGTCTGGAGATACCATAAACCACCTTTTAAACTTATAAAGCCTAGTACCCCGCCTAACAACAAACCAACTAAAAGGTCTTTAAACGCTACCGTATCGCCCCAAATGGTCAGTAAGTCTTGTTGTTTTTCTTGCATAAAATCCTCCTTATGTGTAAAAAATCAAATAATCAAAATAGTCCCAGCCAACGCCAATACGTTGCTGCGCATAGAGCATAAACGAGGCAAGCCATGGCTGAAATAACAATACCGACCCTTGGGTAATCTTCCATACGCAGCTTACCTGTTCCATATACCAAAATATTAGGTAACGTGCTATAAAACATCAGCACTGGATAGCCGCCAATAATCATACCCGCTGGCAATGCCAGAACAACTGGCGGAATATTTGCCTCGACCGCTAAAGCTAAAACGATAGGCAGAAGAGCCGTAGCCATCGCTGTAGTGCCGACAAAGAAAATATGCAAATATTGCACGACGAACATAACAACAATTAACAATAATAGTACAGAAAATGAATGCAGACCTAATGCACTAAATATGGTTACGGCCAACCACTTCGCAGCACCAGTCTTCATTAGAATATCTCCCATGGCTATGCCGCCGCCTGCAACCAGAACAATTTGCCAAGATACTCCTTTTTGTGCATCCGACCATTTTAGAACACCAAACCTCGGTAAAAATAGCATAACAACCCCAACTAAACAGGTCACAAGAACGTCGATCTTTGTCCACTCTCCAGTCATCCAAAAAACGATAACACCAATAAAAACAGCCAAAGTACGCTTCTCTTCTGCGCTCATTGGACCAGCTTCTTGCAATCGTTTCTGGATATACTCCGTACCTCCAGGAATTTCAGGATGTTCTGGCTTATAGGTTCTAAAAACGTACCACCAAGTGAAGAGTGTCATCAAAAAGGCTGGCGGCAGACCATATATTAACCATTTTGTATAGGATATTGCAGGACCGCCTGACTTGATAATGAAATCTACAGTTACAGGATTAGGAACTGTGGATGTAAGAATTCCCGCACTAATGGTAGCATTGGTAAAGGCTAATGTTAAGAGCAGTGCTACACCAAAATTAGAGCGTCCCTGAACCTGAAACAAATCAATAATTCCTAAACATACGGGAAGCATAATAGCTGTTCGCGCAGTAGCTGATGGGACTAAGAAAGCAAGGCAAATATTGACTAACACAATTCCCAATGTAATATTACGAGTACTGCTGCCAATTTTCGAAAGAATAACGTAGGTAATCCGCTCTGCCAATTTGGTCTTAACCATAGCTGTCGCTAATATAAAAGCCCCTACAAGTAAATAGACCGATGAAGAAGCAAAACCCTCAAGTGCACCTTTTAAATTGACTACTCCTAACAATACTGCTAAAGGTACAACTGCCAGACTAGTAATTGCCAGCGGCATAGCCTCCGTTAAATACAAAGCAAATATTCCAGAAAATAATATGAGCGCCTTTTTTCCAACAAGTGAAAGAGCAACCGGATTGGGTGCGAGCCAGACTACTATCATGCAAACAATCGCTAATGGCACTCCCCAAGTTAAACGTAATTCTTCAATCCGTGCTCCCCAATCATTTGTTGTCGGAGCATCTGCTTTGATTGACATATTTCTTCCTCCTATTTTTATATTTCCTACTCACTATTATTGTGATTCCTTCATATATTGCACGAACTATGCCAACCCTGAAGCTTGTTGCAAGAAAAATGTAAAACGGTAGAATTGCGCAAATTCATTGACTTTAAGCATAGATACATTCATTAGAAAAAAAATACTTAAGCAAAACGACTTTGAATTGCTACATCTTTTTGTTATAGGATGATGCAAATAGCTACAATTCGCTAATATCCTTTACGTTGCGAATGCACAAAGGATCTAAAGCCCCTCAAGGCTTTAGATCCTTTGTGCATTGCAGCAAACACCATATTATCCTTTTTTAAAAATACTTAGCGTTAACAAAATCTGTTTTTAGAAGAGGTTCTTCCTTACTGATCTTTATGATATTTTCGATACAACGCTTAGCCATGCTGAAATTTACATCCATCGTACTACCTCCCATATGAGGAGTTAGCACAATATTATCGAGTGCAAGCAAAGGACCGTTTGCATCAGGTGGCTCATGCTCAACCACATCCAGTCCAGCACCTAAAATCTGCTTATTTTGCAGTGCTTCTACAAGATCCTCTTCTTTAATGATCGCACCTCTCGCGGTGTTAATAATAATAGCATTTGGTTTCATTAACTCAATGGTGTCTTTACAAATCAAATGTCGGGTATTTTCCATCAAAGGCACATGTAAACTTATTATATCGGATGTCTTTAATAATTCTTCCAATTCAACATAGTTTACTCCCCATTTTTCTTCTTCTTCAAGAGGTTGCCTAAACGCATCATAATACTGTACGTTAGCCCCAAAAGCTTGTACTTTCTTAGCTACCAGCTTGCCTATACTACCAAAGCCAATAAGTCCAACCGTTTTGCCATCAATAACATACGATGTACTCGCAATCCCTGCTTCTCCCCGCCACTTCCCCGCAAGAACATTATTATGCAAGCGTGGTAGTTTACGATAAACAGCCAGCATAAGCAACACAGCCATTTCCGACACGGACGGGGCATTCATACCCGAGGTAATGGCTACCGGAATCTTTCTTTTTGCTGCTGCTTCAATATCTACGGTATCAAATCCAACGCCCCAGCGTTGGATTAATTTTAAATTGGGGATCGAATTAATGATCGCGTCTTTCATTGTAAGGGTTCTTAAAATAATATAATTGACATCGTGTAGTGCAGAGTATTCGCTCTCTGCAGTAATCTCCTTGATCGTAAAATCATTTGGAATTCCTTTATATAGTAACTCTTTAATTTGTGGATCATAGGGTCCAATCAGTGCAATTTTTTTCATGACAATTTCCTCCATGTATTTAAATTTATAATGCCAAACCTAATAACTCTACTTGATTTTTTCTTACCATATAGGCAAGCTCTTCTTCTGAAAAGCCTTCTGCTAATAATGCCTTTAGCATCATACGAAACCCTTCAATCGGAGCAGGATTGTGCATCTGACCAAAGTCAGTTGCCATAATGCATTTTTTAACACCAACTGCTCGTATCGCTTCTACAAAATCACTAATAGGAATATTTGCGTGCCGAGGTAAAGAAGCAACCCATGTATGTTCTATATATGCCCCCATTTGTGCTAACTGTATTTGGTCTTTTACACTAAGTCGTGTACCTACATTTTCACTAAGAGGATGTGTTATTACCATCTTCTTAACACCTTTTTCTGCCGCCATTCCAATTAAGGTAAAAATCTCTTGTCTAGAAAGATGTCCCGTTGCCAAAACCATTTCATGCTGCTTTATGATTTCAATAATTTCAATTACTTCAGGTAGTAATTCTCCATTATCCCTTAAAATTACTAAATCATTCTGTCTTCTATCTTTGTCTGTTTTCTTCTTACTTGGATCGTTTCTCGCAGAATAGGTGGGCATCCAAACAACTTTAGATCCCAACGCTGCCTCTATTTCTACTGCCGCCGGATTTATCCCTCCTATACTTACATCCAAAGTGATCGCGCCAATCGCCAAGCAACCTCCTGCATATTTGTTGACTAATTGAGCAATCGCACCTGTACCACAGCTTTTATCTTTTAGTACTACAGCGCGCATTCCTACCATTCTTGCTGCTCGCACCACTTCAAACATATCCATTTTTCTTAGTGTTTTTCCATCTGGACCAGGATGAACATGAAATTCGATAGCTCCAGATAACAGGCTTTTGATGGTTGTTTCGCTGTCATTTACTATAGGTGCTTTGTTTGTCGTGCTCAAGCTCATTGGCAATCATCATCCTTTCTAGCAAAAGTCCCTCTATAGCACAACAAGTTGTGTATATCAATTAAACATGCATATCTTATGCCAAGATTAGGCTTTTATTTAATTTTTTTCAATCTCTTGATTTTGCTACGTTGAAGCTAACAGTTTTGCCGACAAAATGAAAAGAGACATAAGATATATCAGTTATTAGTAACATTTGCATTGCTAATTGATATATTTTGCTATAACATGGCACAAAGCGATGCATAAAAGCTACCAGTGATGCAGTGCCTTTAGGTAAAACATATTTTTTCCGTGTCTACGTATTGGAACTGTATACAAAGCAATGTCCTTGATACCTCACAAGAAGGATCAAGGACATTGCTCTTTAAACAGTATATATGTCTTAACAGACTTGCTTTTTCTTCCCATGGAGTTTAGCCACAATCCATTCCACAGCAACAAACAAGACTGGAATAAGGAAAATACCAAGAGCCGTGGCAACGGTCATACCGCCAACAACTGCAGTTCCCATCGCCTTTCTCGCGCCGGCACCGGCACCACTTGCCACCGCCAGCGGCAGGCACCCGATAATAAAGGCAAAAGACGTCATGAGGATCGGGCGGAGACGTAATGCCGCAGCTTCAATAGCAGCTTGCACTGGGTCCATCCCCTTATCTACCCTGACTTTCGCAAATTCAACGATCAAAATCGCATTCTTAGCGGCTAAACCAATTAGCATAATCACTCCGATCTGCATATACACGCTGTTTTGCAGATTCATAGCATATTGAGATAATAATGCCCCAAAAATTCCGGTTGGCACAGAAAGCATGACAGCATACGGAATGCTCCAGCTCTCATACAGCGCTGCCAGGCATAAAAAGACAAATACTAAAGCCAATGCCAGAATCTGCATCGTTGTGCTGCCGGCTTTCTTTTCTTCCCGGCTTTGCCCTGACCATTCCACGCTAAAACCGGAAGGCAGTTTTTCTTTGGCCAGTTTCTCCATGACAGCAAGGGCTTGCCCTGAACTATAGTTTTCTCCTACCGAGCCATTAATCTGAATGCTGCGGGCAGCATTGAAACGGGAAATAATGGATGGTCCGGTAGTTAGCTTCGGCTTTATCAAGGTATTTAACGGAATCATAGAGCCATTCGAAGATCGGACATAAATAAAGCGCGTCATGTCCGCTTCATTGCGGAACATTGTATCGGCCTGCATAACCACTTTATAGGTACGGTTAAATTGGTTGAAATCATTCACCTGGGTACCGCCAAAATTAACCTGCAGCGCCGTAAATACCTCATTTAATGCAATTCCTAGAGTTTTAATCTTTTCACGGTCAACTTCAAATTCATATCCGGGAGAATCGCTTTTATAAGTAGAGTATACTGCACTCACTTCCGGAATTTGATTGGCTGCAAGCACAAATTCTTTCGTAATCCCATCCAATTCTTCTTTGCTGTGACCAGTCATATCCTGCAATACCATAGTGAAACCGCCGACCATACCCAGCCCTGGCAAGGAAGGCATATTAAAGGCCATAATTGAAGCTTCCGGGAACAGGTCCGCTTTGCTCTGAACCTGACCAATGATAGAATCAATCTGGGTTTCAGGGCTTTTTCGGCTACTCCACGGTTCGAGCCCAACAAATAGGACTGCCGTATTTGATTTAGCAGCATTTGACAAAAGATCAAAACCCACAATCGCAATGACCTGTTCTACACCTGCTTGTTCTCTAATTTCTTTAGCCACCTGATCGGTTATGACCTGTGTCCTATTCATACTCGCACCTTCCGGCAAATTGACTGATACCGCAAAAAAACCTTGATCTTCATCCGGTACAAACGTCGTCGGGACAATTTTATATAGGTATACCGTCCCCACTACAATGATTAACAAGAAGATACAACAATATTTCGCCTTGGAAATTAATGATTTCACCGTCTCACTATACGCACTGGTGGTTCGGTCAAACCAGTCGTTAAATTTTCCAAAAAATTTGCCGAGAGCATTATCCTTTGCCTGTTCTTTGTAAGGTTTTAATAAAAGCGCACACAGTGCCGGGGTCAAGGATAAAGCGACTAGAGCAGACAAAGCCATCGACACCGCGATCGTCAAGGCAAACTGGCGATAGAGAATCCCCACCATGCCGCCGATGAAGGCAACCGGAACAAATACGGCCGCCAATACAAACGCAATGGCAATAACGGGTCCGGACACTTCGTCCATTGCTCGTTTTGTGGCCTCCACTGGTGTCAGCCTATTATAGCGGATGTGATGCTCCACGGCTTCAATAACGACAATAGCATCGTCGACAACCAGTCCTATCGCTAATACCATAGCAAACAGCGTCAAGGTATTAATCGAAAATCCAAGGAGCACAAAGGCACCAAATGTACCAATCAAAGATACAGGAACTGCCAGCATAGGAATGAGCGTTGCCCGCCAGCTTTGCAGAAAAAGAAATACTATAATCATTACGAGAGTCATCGCTTCCAAGAAGGTTTTAACTACTTCGTGCATAGATTCAGAGATAAAATTCGTATTATCAAAGACAGGTTTATATTTCATATCCGGCGGAAAACTTTCTGCTGCTGCTGCCACAGCTTTTTTTACTCCTGCAATGGTATTCATTGCATTCGCATCGCTGGTAAGCTGAATGCCCACGGCAACCGCATTGGTCCCATCCTGTTTTGAGGAGTAATTCAATTCTTTTCCGGCATTCTCGACTCGTGCAATATCCTTCAGATACACAAAGGAGCCATTCGGCTGAGCCTTCACGATAATATTTTCAAAATCAGCAATACTTGCCAAGCGCCCTTGCACTTTCGCTGTATATTGAAATTCCTGCTTTTTCGGTACAGGCATGGCACCAATTGTACCGGCTGGCGCCTGGACATTCTGTTCCTTGATAGCCTCAATCACATCAGAGACTGTTAACTCCAGTTCCGCCATGCGATCCGGGTTAATCCAGATACGCCGGGAAAAATCTGCTCCTAGAATCATCACATCGCCTACACCATTGACCCGTTTAACAGCATCTTTTAAGTAGACATTAAAATAATTAGTTAAAAATACACTGTCATAGGTTCCCTTGGGAGAATAAAAACTCAGCATCATAGCCATGTCAGAAGATGCTTTTCTGGTGGTAATGCCAGCCGCGGTTACTTCTGCCGGCAAATTGGCATTGGCCTGGGCGACACTGTTCTGTACCTTTACGGCAGCGATGTCTCCATCGATACCTAGATCAAATACAACTTCCAGACTATAGGCACCCGAATCATCGGAATT
Organism: Pelosinus propionicus DSM 13327; assembly: GCF_900114615.1. Taxonomy (GTDB): domain Bacteria; phylum Bacillota; class Negativicutes; order DSM-13327; family DSM-13327; genus Pelosinus; species Pelosinus propionicus. Next base: position 56,996 of record NZ_FOTS01000010.1, read on the forward strand.
TGAGCTCATGTAGTTCATGCCCTGAACACCATTCACCTGCTCTTCCAGCACTTGGGCTACCGTCTGATTCACGACCTCAGCGTTTGCACCAATATAGGCTGCCGACACGGATACTGTCGGCGGCTGAATTTGCGGGTACTGAGCGATGGGAAGATTCAGCCCGGCAATCATTCCTGCTACCACAATCATAATGGAAAGAACAATTGCAAAAATTGGACGCTCAATAAAAAATCTTGCCACGATTATGTACACCTCCTAGGAGTTAATTGATAGCTCCAATTCATCGGGAGTGACAATAGTCACGTCAAGTGCCATTCCCTCCTGAACCTTTGTCAGTCCTTCGACAACAACTGTGTCATTTGCGGTTAACCCTTCTTTTACAAGGTAATAACTGCCCACTTTTTCTCCCAGAATCACCGACCGCGGCTCTGCTATATTTTCGGCATTGACGATCGTGACGAGGGATTTATCCAAAATCTGCTGCACAGCCCTTTGAGGAACCAGTATTGCATTTTTCTCTGGTATGCCAGGGATTTTAATTCTAGCAAACATCCCTGGGATTAATATCCCATCAGGATTCGCGAAGGAAGCTTTTAACGTCAGCGTTCCGCTATTGTTAGACAAGCCTCGATCTGCCTGTGTTACTTTCCCCTTTATCGGATATACTGCACCATTACTTAATGTAATCATAACATCATCACCCCAGCCGCTGTTGGCAATATGATTCTGCGAAACCTGCCGCAAGCTAAGGTATTCATTTTCGCTCATGTTAAATTGCACAAATACCGAGTCTAAAGCACCCATTGTCACTAATGTAGTACTGCCTGCCTGCACATAGGTTCCCACACTGACATCATTTACATCAATACGGCCATCAACTGGCGAAACAACTAAAGTACTGTTTACATCATCCTGGGCTTTTTTTACTAATGCACGGTAAGATGCCGCAACAGCTTCATTCTGCCTCTCAGTCGCTTTCTGAGTAGTCAGCCTCTGTTCCGAAATAGCTGCCGCATTCAGCAGATTTTGATACCTTTCCGTATCAATCCGTGAATTTTCCCAATTGGCCTCAGCTTGTACCAGCTGCGCTTGGGCAGAAAGCAATGCACTTTCATATTGAATACTGTCGATGCGAAACAAGGGCTGCCCCTTTTTAACCACGTCACCGCCGGATACCATTTTCTCCACAATATTGCCTGATACACGCGCCTGTATCTTCACTTCATTTTTCCCTTGTACCTGTCCTGCATATTCATTCGATCTCGTTACATCCTGCTGGATAACCTTTATTGCTTTAACCGGCACTGCTTTTTCCTGTACCATCGTCTTCGTACTGCCACATCCCGTAATGATCAAACCAATCATTATAGCGCCTAATCCTACGCAGCAGCTCTTTCTGCCTTTTGCTGAAAGCACAATTCTCCCCCCTCATGTATAACGGTATTACAGCATTGTTCGCTGCGCCACCGCGTCCTATGATCCCATCTTAATTACGTAAAATTGACTGTTTTAGAGCTATTGATTTATAATAAACTATACAGTAACTGTATAGTCAAGAAAAAAAGGAAGTTACATCATGAATGATTTTTTTCAGAAAGAATTTACAACTGGCCAATTTGCTGCTCTGTACGGTGTTAACAAACGTACCTTAATGTATTATGACAGCATTGATTTATTTAAGCCGGCTATTGTGAAAAAAAACGGCTATCGCTATTATACATATGGACAAAGCGTTATTTTTGATGTGATTCAGTTATTGCGCAAACTCCGGCTTCCATTGGAAGAAATCAAAAAGCATTTGGCACATTGTACTCCACAAAAGACTAGTACACTGCTGTATAATCAAAGTCAAATGCTCGAGCAAGAAATTGCCGAGCTTATGTGGCTGCAAAGGGTTGTACAGAATAAGATCAGCAGGATGGAAGCAAAACTGGAAATGGATTACTCTAAAATTGAAATGATTGAATCCAAAGCCCAAGCAATCGTAACCAGTGAACCAACTTCCGAAATATCAATGGAGCAAGTAATGAAAGTTACGCTGAAATTTATGCGTGACTGCTATCATACACGAACCTACAATGGATACCCCCTTGGCTATATGATGGATGCCGAAAAAATGCAGCAGGGAGATTTCAGTCAGTTGACCAATTGCTTTTATCATATCGATGAAACTAACAGCGAAGATGTGAATTGGACGTATAAGCCTGCAGGCCGTTACCTTGTTGGCTATTACAGAGGATCTTGGACGGATATGGACCCAACCCTTCAACAACTCACAGACTATGCAAATAGTCACGGACTCGTATTCACCGGAAGCGCCTATCTGGAAAATATCCTGGATGACACGGCAGCAGTTGAAGACTCTTACTATTGTGAAGCTAAAATTTCAATTTTATTGAAATGACGCAATTCTTAATTTTTCTCAATATAACCAGTGAAATTTTTTTAAAAAAATTCACTGGTTATATTGATTTTTTGACAAAAGGCGTTTTTACCTGGATAAGTGGAAGATCGTGGATTAGCCCCTCTTCCTTGGGCTGTAATTTTTAGACGCACACTCCTAATGTCAGTTCCATTCTTCTTGACTATTCAGCTGCTGTATCGTTTATATTGTAAGTAACGCATCAAATAGCATAGTTAAAGCTATACTAAAGCATAATGACCGCTTTATTATTTACATTGGAGGATACAAAATGAATGGATACGTATTATTAGCAGCAGCTATCATTTGTGAAATTTTTGCAACCTCAATGATGAAGGCCTCTGCAGGCTTCACAAAGATCATACCTAGTATTTTATTTGTCGTAGTCATGGGAGCTTCATTCTATGCACTCTCACAAGCATTGATTCAAATCCCACTAAGCATCGCTTATGCCATTTGGTCAGGACTAGGAACAGCATTGACATCCCTAGTAGCTTTATTTGTTTGGAAGGAATCAATGAATATTTATACTTTTGCTGGTATGGTATTCATCATTATTGGTGTAGTATTACTTAATTTAAAAGGCGCTGGACATTAGGTACATTTCATATAAAGCTTGATATGTGTTGTGCCACGTTGGTTTATACAATATATGTTCACTGTATTGCCCCTGGAAGATTTATTAGGCTATTTCTTATGAAATTTCCAAAAAGAACACAATCTGCTCATTGCTGACTTTCACTAGCTTAATTCTTTTCTAATATTTATATTTGCTTTTTTACACTACATAGTCTATGGCTTTATCGTTTCTTTATAAACTTGCTTGCCATCTTTCATTTCGATAATGACTACACCTCTTATGGCATCATGAGTAGAGCTCAGATTCATATTTCCGCTTACACTTTTAAAATCTTTCGTTGCAGCCAGTGCCTCACGTATTTTAGCAGACTCTTCACTATTAGCCCGCTTGATTGCATCAACCAGCAAATAAACAGCGTCATATCCCATAGCAGCCATAGAATCGGGCGGTTGGCCATACTCTTTCTTGTATGCTTCAACAAATGCTTGAGATGCCGGATTGGTATCTTGTACGGAATAAAAATTAGTAAAATACGTATCATTCAAAGCTTGTGCTCCGCCGAGTTCAACTAATCTAGGTGAATCCCAAGCATCACCACCAAGAATCGGTGCCGTAATACCTAGTTCACGAGCCTGTTTGATAATCTTACCTACATCATCATAATAACCAGGAAGATATATTAGTTCTGGGTTTTGCGCCTTGATCTTAGTCAAGATAGCTTTAAAATCCTGGTCTTTTTGGAGGTATGCCTCTTCTGCAACGACTCGGCCCCCTCCTTTTGTAAATACATCTTTAAAGATCTGCGCTAGCCCTTTACTATAGTCGCTGGAATTATCAATCATAATAGCGCTATTTGATTTTTTCAGGCTGTTTAAAGCAAAATTGGCACTTACTGTACCTTGGAAAGAGTCAATAAAACAGGCCCGAAATGTGTAATCCTTCACCTTACCAGTTTTTTCGTCAACTGTTACTCTTGGGTTGACAGTAGCTGCAGCTACAAGGGGAATCTTATTATCTTCAGCAACAGCTGAACCAGCAATTCCACAGGAACTAACGGTAAAACCAGTCACAGCGATCACTCTGTCCTGGGTAATAAGTTTCGTCATAGCATTAGCAGATTCAGAAGGCTCACCTTTATTATCTGCTGTAACTATTTTAATTTGTTTTCCTAAAACTCCACCATTCGCATTTATTTCTTTAAAGGCTAATTTTGCACCATCTGCGGCTGAAGTACCATAAGACGCAGTGTTTCCTGTTAACTCATATACCATGCCGATTTTAATATCTTTGCTTGCACTATCTGTGCAACCAGAAAGTAAACCTGTCATCAAAATAAGAACTAGTATTAGATAATAATTTTTCGAAGATACCTTCACTATGTACATCCTCCTATTAATTTACATATCATTTTCTTTTTGTTATTGTGATATATTTTATTGTAAATCTGCTATATTAGCAAGGTTTATTAATAGCCATTTCTCAACATTATAAGTGGTACGGTTCTACACATTACACAGACGGCGAATTATTCTAATCGTATTCAAGTAAAGACCTTCTCATGATTCAACACAGTTTCTCTTTTACTTGAAATTAACATTACCGAACTGTCTGCGGGCATCTAATAACAATTCGGTTATTAAATTCAACTTTTCTTTTGTCGCTCGAAAATTTGGAATACTAACGCTGAGGGCAGCAATAATAGTGCCGTTGGACTCTAAAGGCACTGCATAGCACCATAACCCTTTGGTAATTTCTTCGTGTTCCTTAGCAATATGCTCTTTTCGAATGGTTAATAATTCATTATTTAAAATATCGAAATCTGTGATTGTATTTTCCGTATAAGGAATCAAGCCTTTTGGATATAATTTTTTAACTTCTTCAATGTCATAGTTGCTTAACAAAGCTTTTCCTAATGCGGTGCAATATGCAGGAATTCGCTTTCCGACACGAGAGATGATGCGAATATCCAAGCCTACTTCAGGTTCCTCTTTTAAGACGTATAGAACATTGTTTCCTTCCAAAACTCCCATTTGACAGATTTCTTTAATTTCAGCAACGATATTTTTCATGATCGACTTGGTAAATTCAAGCATGTATTCATCTTGAGAATAAGAAGATCCAATGCAGAAAGTAGAGATTCCTAATTTATAACGAAGAGACCCCGTATCCAGTTGGATATAATTCATATTAGTCATCGTTTGTAAAATAGGATACAGTGTACTCTTGGGAACCGAGATAGCCTTGGATATTTCGGTAAGAGTTAATCCTTCTACATTTATAGATAAAAGATTTAATATATTTAATACTCGTTCTGTAGGTTTATGAGACATAAATACTCCTTATAGTAATAAAATTTATATCATTACTATTTTATTGATTTTAAAAAAGATTGTCTACTGAAATATGAATTGCAAATTACTTGCTTAACCTAATTGGACGAATGAAAAATGATTGCGAATAATTGCATAACTGTGTTATTATCAAATTAATAATTCCGATAATAGAATTAAGTTCGTATATAAGAATAAAATATGCGCATAATTACGGTGATTTTATTGAAATTGATACAATGAGGGGTGTTTCGCAGAAAAATAAATCTCATCCTTTAGATTTTTGTCATTTTTCAATGCAATGAAATTCTAAGGAGGAACTGTTTATGTCAATGAACTCAATTTATGATGTAAAAGATGTATCTTTATATGACATTTTCACTCATGCTGAGGGACCGAAAGGAAAGCTGCCTTTTACGGAAGAGTTCTTAAGAAAATCACCAAGTGGACATATTTTTGGAATGACTCTAAATGCTGGTATGGGCTGGAATCCGGAAAGGCTTAATGATGATGACGTACTTATTTTAAGCACTCAAGGAGGAATCCGTGGTGAAGACGGCAGCACCATAGCTGTGGGGCTACATACAGGCCACTTTGAATTAGGTTTGCAGATGCGTGCAGCCGCTGATGAACTAGCACGCCATGGTGCCATACCATATGCAGCATGTGTTACCGATCCTTGTGACGGGAGAAGCCAAGGAACAACGGGCATGTTTGACTCATTGCCTTATCGCAATGATGCTGCAATCGTGCTGAGACGATTGGCACGGTCTCTTCCAACAAGAAAAGTAGTAATGGGTATTGCTACTTGCGATAAGGGATTGCCAGCAATGATGATGGCATTGTCATCAATGCATGATTTTCCGACTGTTCTTGTCCCAGGAGGTGCAACGCTTCAACCTGTAAAAGGTGAAGATGCTGGAACGGTTCAGACAATCGGGGTTCGGTTTGCCAGTAATGAAATTTCTTTTGATGAAGCGGCAAGAGTAGGTTGCAGTGCTTGTGCATCTGCTGGCGGCGGATGTCAATTTTTCGGAACGGCAGGGACTTCCCAGGTCATAGCGGAATCATTGGGGCTCGCAATTACACATTCCGCTTTAGCGCCTTCGGGTCAGCCAATTTGGGAAGAAATTGCAAGACAGTCTGCTAGAGCTGTAATGGAATTAAAAGAAAAGGGTATTACAACAAAGGATATTATTACTGATAAGGCAATTGAAAATGCAATGGTTCTACATGCGGCATTTGGCGGCTCGACAAATTTACTTCTTCATTTGCCAGCTATTGCTTTTTCAGCAAATTGTAGGGTGCCTACAGTAGATGACTGGGCTGCCGTTAATAAAAAAGTTCCTCGTTTAGTCAGTGTCATGCCAATTGGCCCGGTTAACTATCCAACAGTAAGTGTTTTTTTAGCTGGTGGAGTTCCAGAAGTGATGCTTCGTTTAAGAGAACTAGGTTTGCTGCATGAAGATGTTATGACAGTTACGGGTGATACATTAGGAGCTAACTTAGATTGGTGGGAAAAATCGGCGAGACGTCAAAAATGCAGGGAGCGATTAGAATCATTAGATGGGATAAATCCTGACGATGTAATTATGACTCCTACCAAAGCTAAGGAGAGAGGGTTAACATCTACGGTTACATTTCCTGTTGGAAACATTGCTCCAGAGGGATCGGTTGTCAAATCTACAGCCATTGATCCAACGGTTATTGATGAAGATGGCGTTTTTAGACACACTGGAAAGGCTAAAGTGTTTATATCCGAAACGTCAGCAATTGCAGCAATAAAAAATAAAAAAATACAATCAGGCGATATTATGATTGTTATGGGTGGAGGTCCTAAAGGAACCGGCATGGAGGAAACCTACCAATTGACTTCAGCATTGAAAAAACTATCTTTTGGCAAACACGTTTCTTTGATTACAGATGCTCGTTTTTCTGGTGTTTCTACAGGAGCGTGTTTTGGACACGTAGGACCTGAAGCATTGGCTGGCGGACCACTGGGAAAATTGCGAGATGGGGATTTAATAGAGATTATTGTTGATGGAAATCAGTTTGAAGGCTCACTTAACTTCATTGGAACGGAAGAAAATCGACTTTCCTATGATGAGGCTGCTGAAGTATTAAAAAAGCGCGAGATCCATTTAGGATTACAGCCAAATCCGGCCTTACCTGATGATACTAAATTGTGGGCAGAACTTCAGTCTATTAGTGGCGGAATATGGAGAGGGTGTGTCTATGATGTGGATAAAATCATCGAAGTTATTGAAGCTGGAAAGAAGGTTTTAGCAGATCAAAAAAGTAAACAGCGAAATCGATAACAACCCGGAGACAAATTTAACCGTTATTATTTATATAATATAGGAGGAATTTGAAATGAAGTGTAATTACATTAGTCCAATTTTAACATCCATCAATGCAGATGGAACGGTAGATTATGAGACGATGCATAAGCTGTACGACACGTTGATTAATGCAGGAATTGATGGAATTTTGGTCGGAGGGAGTTCGGGCGAGTTCTATGCTTTTACGTATGAAGAGATTAAAGAATTTATCTTAGATGCGATTTCATATATTGGCAATCGAGCAATTGTAATGGCAGGTACAGGACGTATGGCATACAAGGAAACGGTGGATTTATCAAATTTGGCTTTAGCAGCCGGTGCAACGTCAGTACTCGTAGTAGGTCCATATTATAGTGCCTGCAACCAGGAAGATGTTTTTAACTATTATGACAATCTATTAACCGATGTAAACGGGCCACTTTATATCTACAATTATGAAGACCGTACTGGTTATGATGTTACCGTCGACACCTTTTTGCGCCTACTAGCTAAGCATAAGCATCTAGAAGGCATGAAAGATACGCATGCCATGCTTCGGCATACACAGAAATATATTCAGCTTGTAAAATCTAAGTATCCAGATTTCATTGTTTATACTGGATACGATAATAATTGCATTCCATCGGTTATTTCTGGCGGCGACGGTTGCATCGGTGCGTTATCGAATGTATATCCATCTCTATGTGCTGAAGTCGTAGAATCTCTTCGCAAGGAAGATTTGAATCAAATTGTAAAGTCTCAACGATCGATCGATGAAAAAATGCGTTTTTACGAAGTCTATACACCATTCAATCCTGTAATGAAATGGGCTATGGCAGAGTTAGGTTTGGGTATGCAAGAGAACTGCAAAGCACCACTGACTGCGCTGACTGAAGATACAAAAGCTTCTCTGTCTGGTTTTGCTGATCAGTTATGGCGTAATAAATAATCTATATACCGTTTCCTGATTCTCCCGACAACTTCATCTTCGGAATGTGTTTTCTCAAGGATCTTCCCTAATCAATCTAGTCTTTTTTCTTCATTATATTATTAGTAGTACCCAGCCTTAGGCCAATTATATCAATATCATTTCTTCACTCTAATAATTATGCAAAAAAATTATAAAAGGCTTCAATCCATAGTTGAATTGAAGCCTTTTTACCGTTACCAGTGATATGGTTCTGCATATCACTGGTAACGGTAAATTCGTATTTAGAAATATCAATGTGAAAAGACATCCCTTTTCCCATTATTTAATGTAAATCTTTTTTCAGCATTGCCTGAATCGCTTTCGCCAAGTCTTGCACAACTTCTGGTGGTGGCTGTTCTTTTGGATACTTCTTACCACCTACAATCAAGCTATCTTTTGTCACAAGAAATTCTTGCTTTTTCTTATCCTCTGCCAAAAAAATCCCCCTCCGCACCAACACTCACACCGTCCCAAGGTGACGATTCTATTGATTACATGTTCTATATTCCACAATCTTTACTGCCTTCCTGCCATTTTTCACTAATACCCTGCTTCCTTATTTCTCTCTTAAAAATAACCTGATCTTCATTCATAAATATCCAGGCCATTGCTGCCATTACCAATGATACGGTTCTCCCCGATTAATCTTAAATGCCCGATAGATCTGTTCTACTAACAGCAACCGTATCATTTGGTGAGTGAATGTCATTTTAGAGAAAGATAATCTTTCTTTTGCAGCTTTTAATAAGTCGGGAGAAAGACCAAAGGCACCTCCGATGATGAAGGTAATATCACTTTTCCCAGAGACGCCTAAAGCACTTATTCTTTCTGCAAGCTCTTCTGAAGACGCTTGCTTGCCAATGACGTCAAGAACGATGAGGTGGCTGCTTTCTTTCACGTATCTTAGCATGCGCTCTCCTTCCTTGAGCAGTACTTTTGTTTTCTCAGCATCAGAAGGATGTTCAGGCATACGTTCTTCATCAACTTCTATAATCGACAAACGACAATAGGGTGTAAGACGCTTGACGAATTCAGCAATACCCATGGTCAGATACTTTTCTTTGATTTTGCCAACAGCAATAATTGTAATTTTCATCACTGCTGAGTCGGCATTTCTTCTAAAAGTACATTTACAGTCTGTTGATTGCCTTTACGAAGAATTGTCACACTAATCGTATTGCCAATTGCCTGGCCATCCACTGCTCCTCTTAGATCAGCCACGCTATTCACTTCAGTGTCTCCTATCTTCAATATAACATCACCTTCCCTAAGACCAGCCTTAGCTGCTGGTCCTCCTTTTGCAATCTGCAGTAAATAGACGCCTTTATCAATGGCGAGCTCATATCCATAAGCAGCAGCTGTATTGCGATCAAGTATACCTACCCCAAGATAAGCTCTTACCACACGTCCTTTTTCAATAAGAGATTGCAAGATAGGTCTGGCAGTATTAACCGGAATGGAAAAACCAATACCTTCCACACCTGCAACTGATATTTTTGCACTGTTAATTCCAACGACTAGACCATCAGCATTTACCAATGCTCCACCCGAATTTCCAGGATTAATAGCCGCATCTGTTTGAATCAGTTTAAATTTTCGTTCGCCAATCTCAATAGAGCGATTCAGCGCACTGATAACACCAGCAGTCACACTCCCCTTGAATTCCAAGCCAAGAGGGTTACCAATGGCAAGCGCTGGTTCACCAACTAATAGACTATCTGAATCCCCCAAGACAGCTGCGGGTAAACCCGTAGTATCTACTTTTACGACTGCTAGATCAGTAGCAGGATCAGCTCCCAATACTCGTCCAGCAAGCACCCGACCATCCGCTAGGGACACTGTAATTTCCTGAGCATTTTCTACAACATGATTATTGGTGGCAATATATCCATTGGCATCAAAAATTACTCCTGAACCTACACCTTGCTCTACAAGTTCTTTACGGTTAAAAGAGTTTCGAGCATAAGCTTTATTCGTAATCCCCACTACTGCTGGACCAACAGTTTGTGCGGCTCTTACCAAAGGCGTATTACGTGCTTCAGATACTTGTGCTTGCGCTGCAGGTTCCTGTAGTAAACTTTGAATCGGCGTCCTATTTTGCGGTGTGGATTTCGATATAAATCTGCCGCCATAGCCTAATACTAGGCCGCCGCCAATCAGCGCTCCAATCACAGCGATTAAGAATACTTGTCCAATTTTTCTATTCATCATCCTGCCCCCTTAGACGTTACTACTCACTGTACGATCAGGATAGGTAATATGCAATTCAATTTCTGAGCCAAGATTTAAACCCTGTTCTTCTAATATAGCACTTACCGTGTTTTTTGCCAATTCTGGATTATTATTTTCTTTGCTCATGTGAGCCAAGAATACTTGCATTGTCGGTTTTCTTTTTAGCCGAGCCAGCGTCCACGCAGCATCTACATTCGACAAATGTCCGCGATTGCTCTTAATACGCCGTTTTAAATGCCAAGGATATGCACCATTTTCCAGCATATCTAAATCATGATTGCATTCTAAAACTAATACATCGCTCAAAGAAATCGCGTCTTTTACTGCATCAGTAACAAAACCAATATCAGTAACAACACTGCATTTACTACTTCCATGATAAAAGCGAAAACCAACTGGATCTGCTGCATCGTGAGAAATACTAAATGGCTCTACTCTGACTTGTCCAATAGTAACTTTCTCAGATAAATTCTGGCAGCAAATATCAGGTATAACAGCACGACAGTACATAGCCCGCCAGGTATAGGGACTGGCATATACAGGCAAATTGTACTTTTTAGTCATAGTCGGCAAGCCACTAATATGATCTCTATGCTCATGAGTAATAAATACCCCATCCAGCTCTTCGATATCGGTACCTAATGCCGCTAAACTTTGTTTAATGCGCCTTGTGCTGATCCCCGCATCCACTAATATTTTAGTATGTTTAAAATCTAAAAAAATGGCGTTTCCTGTGCTGCCACTTGCCAAAACATGAACTTGCATACATTCTCCTTTAATTCTACTTTACATATTATTTGAGTATTTCCATGACACTACTTGTAAAATTACATTAAAAACTATATAGTATTATATCAGAAAAGTTCTTATGATTTAACCTGCAATTCTATATAAAGAGGGATTTTATATAATGAATGATCAACATAAAGCTAAAAAACAGCTGATAGAGGAATTGATTTCATTACGTCAGCAGCTTGCAAAATGGAGCGGCGCTGCACCAACTCCCTCCTGCCCTTATCCTAGTACAAATGAGTCACACCATACAGTAACCTTTCCTCAAAAAACGCATACTTGCTTATGGGAAGGGGAATTTAAATCCTTAGTAGAAAGCTCTCCTGATGCAATTATTCGCTTTGACAAAGATTTGCGATTTTTATATGCAAACAAGGCTGCCCTAAAAGCAATGAGAATATCACAAGAAACTTGTCTAGGAAAAACCGTCAATCAATTAAAATTACATAAGAAATATTATAAGCTGTGGAAGACCCAGATTGAAACCATATTTGAAACCAGACAGCAAGTAAAATTTGAAGCGGATTTTACGAATAGCAAGGAACTTCTCTTTTACTATCACGCACGTCTTGTTCCTGAATTTTCTGCAGACGGTTCTGTTGTATCCGTTTTGTGCACCTTACGTAATATTGATGAATTAAAGAAAACGGAATTAGAATTACGAGCTAGTGAATCTCGCAATCACAAGCTTTTATCATCTTTACCCGATTTCTTATTTTATCTCACAAATGAAGGGGTTTATTTAGATTATCATGTGACCAATCCCCACTTATTATATAAGCCTCATAATAGCCGCATCGGTAAGCACTTAACAGAAGTACTCCCTGCTAAGCAGGCTCAGCAATTCATGTCTGAAATAAAACGTGCCATCAAAAGCGGAAAAATGAAGAGTATTGAGTACCAATTGCCTATCAATGATACAATCTGTTCACTGGAGGCACGTATCATGGCCTATGACAAAAACAGTGTCTTGGTCATTGTCAGAGATATTACAGAATTGAAACATCTCCGTCAAGAACTTACCCGCCTTGATCAGCTCAACTTAGTAGGAGAGATGGCAGCTACAATTGGTCATGAAGTACGAAACCCAATGACAAGTGTTCGAGGCTTTTTACAATTTTTGAGTTATAAGGAAGAATGTCAAAGCTTTAAAAATTATTTTCAACTTATGATGGAAGAATTAGACCGTGCCAATTCTATTATTAGTGATTTTTTATCCTTGGCTAAGAATAAGCAGGTCAAGTTAGAAATTCAAAATCTGAATAAAATTATTAAGACCATTGCTCCTTTACTGCAATCCAATGCGATGATCTCCAATAAGTCTCTTCATTTAGACCTAAATCCCATACCGGATCTACCCCTTGATTCCAAGGAAATCCGTCAATTGCTCTTAAATCTAGTGTATAATGCGTTAGACGCTATGCCGCCAAATCGAAATATCACTATAAAATCCTTCATAGAAAAAGGTCAGGTCATATTAGCGGTTCAGGATGAAGGTACGGGCATACCACCAGAATTGATCGGAAAGCTAGGAACGCCCTTCTTAACGACTAAGGAAAAAGGGACTGGTCTGGGATTAGCAGTTTGCTACCGTATTGTGGCCAGACACAAAGCAACCATTGAAATTGATACTTGCTCTCAGGGAACTACTTTTTTTATTAAATTTAATCAGTAATTATCCGATGATCAAGTTACTCTAAGACTCCCATCTTCTATCTCGTTAACAGCCTGTAATACCTTTCCCTCTGGTCAGGATAACAGTCTGTAGAACTCGAACTAAGTTCGCTCTAAGGGTCTTCGGACCCAAGGATCACTTATATAAGTGGAAGCTCCAAAGTAGCTAATTCCCTGGATACGTGCGACTAAGATTCAGATGGAGTTTATAACTCCGCCTGAATCAAGTCTTCTTTATATTGCGGTGGTAATGCATTCATTACTGCCGTTTTTATAGTTTCTGGCAGGGCGCATACTAATGTGTCAATAATCTCCCTCAGACGCTTTGCTGACTTTGATTCGAAACGCAACGTAAATAACGGCTCTGTAACAGAGGCGCGAATCATCCCCCAACCATCTTGAAATTCAATTCGTACACCATCAATACGATTCGGTTTATACGCCGCTAATTTTTCGGCTACAGCATCTAAAACTGCTTCTTTATCCATTCCCTTATACGTAATCCGAATATCAGGGGTAAGAATATAATTAGGAATTTCATCCACAAGTTTCGCCAGGGAACCATGAGCAGAAACAAATTCACATACCTTTAATCCAGCAAACATACCATCATCATAGCCCAGTTCACGGAAGAAGAAGTGTCCACTGATTTCCCCGGCAAATAACGCCTTCTCTTGTATAAAAGCAGCTTTACTAAAGGTATGTCCGGCTCTTGCCATGACAGGTCTGCCACCAAGCTTGCTAATTTCTTCTGGTGCAACCATCGAACATTTTGCATCATAAATAATCGTTCCTGGCTGTTTCTCAAGATAATATTGAGCGATCAGGACAATGATATCATCATTATCAACGGCACGTCCGTCTTCATCAACAAAAGCGACTCGATCTCCATCACCATCAAAGGCTACACCTAGGTTTGCACGGCTTTCTCGAACCTTTTCTCCAAGTCCCTGCAAATTTTCAGCCAAGGCTGGATTAGGAGAACGATTTGGAAAATTGCCATCGGGCTGACAATATAATTCGATTACATCATAACCTAATTGCTTAAATAATTGTGGTGCAATCTGAGAGGTAGCTCCATTACCAGCATCAACGACCACTCGCAATTTACTTTTCTGAGCTAAAAGTGCAGTAGACGCTATGTACTCATCCACAATGGATAATGTGAGTGTCACTGTGCCTTTACCTGTGACACTCACATTATCTTCCACCATTTGTTTTATTTCTAGAATGTCGTCTTCTGTTACAGGTTGATCACCAAATACTAGTTTAAAACCATTATAAGGAGCAGGATTATGGGAAGCAGTAACCATGACTCCTCCCATCGCCTGCATCACTTTTTGCGCATAATAAAAAACAGGGGTGGCCACCGTCCCAATATCAATGACGTCACAACCTGATCCCACCAGTGCTTTGATAAGAATATTTTTTAAAGTTGGCGTGGATAAACGAACATCACCGCCTACTACTACTTTTTTGCCAGTTAATTTAACGCCCACTGCCAAACCGATCTTATAGGCAATCTCCTCTGTCAATTCAGTACCTGCAATCCCCCGAATGTCACATGCATGGAAAATTTTCATAGATCAAGTATTCTCCCTTCAGAACATTATTATGGCTATTGTAGCATTTAAGGACAAGTAAGTACAATCTACTGTCACTCTTTCTATCTTTTAACATAGGATATACAAAAGATTTAACTAAAACAGTAGGGGGAATCAGATTGGCTAGTCCTGAAAAAATGATTAAAATGCTGCTTGAGGAAATTCATCAAATTACAATACCATTAGCTGCTATCGTAAAAAATCAGGAAATCCTTATTATTCAAAACAAGCAGGTCATCGAATTATTAGAACAAATTCGTATTTCCAGAGCGGAATCGGAAGAGGAAGATGAGGAAGAATAGAAAACAAATCTTGTAAATATAAAAAATAGCAAGCGATATTGAATTTCTATCGCTTGCTATTTTTTTATATTTGTATTCATATGCACTACAGCCCACTGCTTCCACGAATTTTCAAAAGTGGCATAATCCATGCCTACATTTGTACCAATCGCTTTCTCTAAGCTTTTACCAGTTTTCAAACTCTTAACAATTTCTTGCAGCGTATCATCCCCATAGACTTCGGCAATATAACGTACCGCAGCTAGTGATTGGCGATATGCTAATGACTGATTAGGCAGCTCATCAAAGCTGTCTTCCAACTCTCTCATACTGTACATCTTATCATCTAATACATTATCAGCAGTAATCCATTCATAACGATTTGCACGATACTCCACATATTGAGCCAAACCTTCTGTAAACCAGCGAGGATAGTTCCCATTGGTTATATGATCAAATACCAAATGAGTGTATTCATGCACCATCGGACCTGAATGAATAAATTCCTCTACAGACTCTCCATCATTTAACCATACATGAGGTGATAAGAGCTGAATCGTTCCACCCCAGTATACTCCCATTGCACTTTCATTCCCAGACCAGCCAAAAGCCTTACGCAGCTGGCTTTTATTTGAATGAATAAGAATTAAGGTTTTACCAGCAGGCGCATACTGCAGCGTTTCAACTACAGGATCATATGCTGCTTCAGCAGCCTGTCCAATCATACTTACCGTATCAGCATCTACTGGAGCGTATTTAATTCTAAAATGGGCAGTTTCGTAAGTTGCCATATTCCTTGTTTCGTAATTAACCTTTATCTGTACTGCTTGGCGCACCAGAGGATAAAGCCACATACGAGGTTTAGTAGGCATCGCAAAAACCAGCATTAAAATAAAGAATAATCCAGCAATCATTATAATGGTATTCGCTTCGCCTATTAGTACTTTACGCATAAGGCACCCTCCTCCCCTTCTAAGAGTTACAGGTGCTAATTATAGCATAGGCTTAACATACTTTCTATCGGTATTTTATGTAAACTAACTTACAATTGCAATTCCGTTACTGGTTCCAATTCGCGTAGCTCCAGCAGCAATCATAGCTGCGGCTTCTTCCGATGTACGAATTCCACCTGATGCTTTAATCCCGATTCGCTCTCCGATAATGGACTTAAATAACCTAATATCTGCAAGAGTGGCACCGCCTTTTGCAAATCCTGTAGATGTTTTGATAAACTGTGCGCCACTTTCTAAAACAATATGGCAAACCCGTTCTTTTTCTTCCTCTGTTAACAAACCAGTTTCTACAATCACCTTAACAATCCTACCTTGCCCTTCTGCAAGTACTTGCTGTATATCATATAATACAGCCTCCCAGAGACCTAATTTGGCGGCACCAATATTAATCACCATATCTAATTCATCTGCACCATGCAAAACAGCTTGCTTCGCTTCAAAGGCCTTGACAATCGACAAATTTGCTCCTAAGGGAAAGCCAATCACCGTAGCCACCTTGACACCCGTTCCGACCAATAAACTGACTGCCAAATCTACATAGCATGGGTTAATACACACAGCAGCAAATTTATATTCTGCTGCTTCTCTACATAAGCAACGAATGTCATGAGGCGTTGCATCTGGTTTTAAAAGTGTATGATCAATATAGGTATTCAATTTTAATTCTCCTTTACTTGTGAAGTATAATTCCGTTCCTAATTGATACATATTTCGCACTATATCACTAAATACCTTTAAACTAAAGATATTTCAGCGTAATATAAAAAGACTTAGCTTTCGCCAAGTCTTTACTAATTTTTCAAAATTATGATTTAATTGCTATTTTTACGTTGACAATTCGGGCAGATTCCATGAAAATAGAACTGTTGTCCCATAATCTGATATTTAGTACCTTGGGAGACTTCATTGACAAATGCATCAATATTAACATCATAAACATCTTCAACTTTACCGCATTCCGTACATCTCACATGCGGATGATTCGTCATAACAGCATCATAGCGAAAACTATCTTCACCAGCATTTAGTACTTGCACTAGACCAATTTCTTTAAGGATTTCCATGGTTTTATAAACAGTCGCTAAACTCATCGTAGGATACATTGCCTGCAATTCATTAAAAATCATTTCTGCATTTGGGTGAGACCTTGTAGAAGATAACATATTATAAATAGCCAACCGTTGAGGGGTAACCTTAAATCCTTTATCTCTGAGCAAAGAAGTGATACAGACTTCCATATATTCACCACCAATTCCAATTTATTTTTTATAGAAAACAATTATCGAGTAATTTTATCTTTATTTTAATATATATTAAAAACTATTGTCAAGAAAAATCTCCATCTTAATTTAACGTAAAATGGAAGAGTCTATGCGAAGTATCGCATAGACTCTTCCATTACGCAAAGACCGCTTATTTTAACTGCTGAACTTACTTTGGGCTTTATTGATCTGCTGAGCAGTTGCATTTTCAACATTGTAGAAGCCTTTTTGCTGCATGACATCAAAGATTTGTTTTTGCTGACTATATACATCCCCAAGAACATTCATGTAATCCTTGCGAAGCTGTTCATTGGCAGCTTCCAGAATGTATGAATTAATCGATTCTGCAATATGTTTGCTTTCATTTAAAGCCAATTGCAGTATGTCCTGATCCGCAAACTGGCTGCCTTGTCCATTCATTTGGCCTTGCTGCTGCTGTTGATTTTGTTGTTGGTTTTGTTGACCTGCTTGTGCCACAATATCACCCCTATTCTTTATTGTAATGTTTGACTCATACTCAAATGCTTACTAAGAGTTTGAAAATGTTGCTGATTTTTTTGTGCCATTTGTTGAAAAAGTTGTTTGGTTTGTTTGCACTGAATGGTGCTAGCAAAGTGATTCAGGCATTGCACTGAATTCTGCTCCATTCCCAGAAAATCTTCCAATTGCATTACTTCTTTGGATGTTAGCATGACCATCCCTCCTTTCTCCTATGTAAGTTAGCTTTCGGCGAAATGCATGCATCTCACACTCGCTGACTATAGCATGCACCATAAAAATACCAACTATACAAAAAATAGCCTGATAAAAAAGCTGCAGCAACTCTTTCTATCAGACCGTAGTGATATTTTCTTATTTTAATCCTAAGATATTTTTGATCTCTCTAACTCGGCTTTTGCTAATTGGTATTTCCACATCTCCTTCAACTTTTAGCCAATACGTTCCCTTAAACCAAGGTACTACCTCTTTTACCTTATCCATGTTGACAATATAACTCTTGTGCACACGCACCAAATTAGTTTGAGCTAAACGCTCCTCTAATTCTGTTAAAGTACTTGCATAGCTAAATTCACCATAAATCGTAACGACTGTAACAGTACCTTTTTGAGTATACACATAAATCAAATCATTGTAATGCACCATAATAATCTTCCCGTTCTTTTCCACTGGAAGTTTTTGCACAACAATCTTAGATTTATTTAATGCCGTATCCACACGACCAATGGCAGCCCGCCATTCATCGCCATGATAATTCTTTAGCCGCTCGATTGCCATCTGTACACGTTCTCTTTCGAAAGGCTTTAAAAGATAATCGACTGCTCCAACTGTAAAAGCGCGAACAGCGTACTCGTCATAAGCAGTAGCAAATACCAACATTGTTTCCGGAACGATCGTACGTAGTATAGCTGCAGTTTCCAAACCATCCATACCCCGCATTTGCACATCCATAAATATAACATTTGCCTTTAATTGAGCTGCTAAACCGATCGCAGCAGCCCCACTATCTGCTTCGCCCACAATTTCCACATCATTTTCTAATGATAATAAATACTTTAATTCATCACGAGCTGGCCTCTCATCATCTACAATTAAAATGCTAAGCACACTCTTCCCCCTCATCATGCATACGCTTTGGAATTCGCAAAGTTACTGTTGTTCCACTTCCTGGGGCACTCATGAGAGATAAACCATATCCTGTGCCATATTGTCCTCGCAAACGTTCATGAACATTGGATAGGCCAATGCATTCTGGAGCAGGTACCGTCAAAGGACACCGTCCTTCAACATCCATGCCAACACCGTCATCACAAATTGTAATCACAATATCGGGACCCTCTTCCTTGGCACTGATTATAATACAACCACCATTTTCCTTGGGCTGCAATCCATGTTTTATCGCATTTTCTACTAAAGGCTGTATCGTTAATGTAGGAATCAAATATTTTTCTACATCTTGGGATATCATCTCTTGAATAACCAATTTTTCACCATGTCTGGCTTGCTCAATGGCTAAATACGCACGTACCTGGGATAGTTCCTCTTTAAGAGTTATATTACGTCCTGTTTTATGCAGCGTATGCCGAAACATAGCTCCCAACTTTAGCAAAAGCTCTCTTGCTAAATCTGGCTTTGTTCTCACTAAAGAAGTAATCGTATTAAGAGTATTAAATAAAAAATGGGGATTTATTTGTGCATAAAGTGCTTTAAGTTCTGCCCTAGCAACTAATTTAGCCTGACGATCAATTTCTGTTAATTCCAATTGGGTGGAAAATAAATGGGCGATACCAGAGGCAAAAACTCTGTCCCCATGTCCTACAGCATTTGCTCTTGTATAATATAACTTCAAAGTACCTATAACACGATTTGCACGTTTTAATGGCACAATAATAGCACTAGCCAATTTGCAATTCTTACAAGAACAGCCAATTTCAAAAGCATTTTGCGCAATGTGCATCTCTCCCCTAGAGAGCACTTGACTGGTGGCAAGAGTTAGCCCTAACGTATCGGCAGAATGATGCGTTGACTCCACCCCGACAAATGCCAGCACCTGCTCCGTGTCCGTTATGGCAACTGCATCATAACTTCCTGCGTTAAAAATAATTTGAGCTGTTGCCTGAGCAGAGCTGCGATCTAAGCCATGCCGCAGATAGGGCAAAGTCTTGGTTGCAATATCAAGAGCTTTATGAGATTGCTCAGCGCCAACCTGCTCTTGGGTATATATCGCAGTCTTTATAATCAGCATGAAAATAGCAACACCTAAAGAATTGGCTAGAATCATTGGCATTCCAATGGCATCTACCAAATTCCTAGCCATATCATAGGGATGAGCAGTAAGTAAAATAATAATCATCTGCATGACTTCCCCTACGACGCCTGCAACAAGAGCGATCCACCAAGGAATGAGTTTCTCATGATAATAGCGGTGAATTAACCCTGCTAGCAATCCCTCACAAATACTAGAAATTCCACAAGAAAATGCTGTAAAGCCACCTAATAAATAACGATGGCCGCCAGCAATAATTCCAGCGGCTGTCCCCATAATAGGGCCGCCAATAAGCCCAGCAGCCATTACACCAATAACCCTAGAATTCGCCAATGCATCGCTAACAGGAATACCAGCATAGGTTCCTAAAATGCCGATAATACCAAAAACAATAGTGATCGCGGCTTTTTCACTAAAATTGCCTTGTCGGTAAATCATCCTTCGAAACACTGAAAATTGAGACAATAGAAACGCAAGCGTAGCAGCCACACTCATTCGCTCGATCATTTCCCATAATAAAAAATCAGTCAAAGCCCTCACCTCATAATGATGCCAATTTTCATATTTCTTCAACGTACATAAGGCCCGATCCTATTCTCATTAAAGAATAACACGTTTAAATTTAGCAAGCAACTACAACGTAGACCGATTGTCCATAGTAGAATTATTGATTTACCAATACTCTTTTCCTAGATCAACATCGTAACAGGGTCTAATTCCCTAGATTAATAGGACTATAGTACCTTATTCCTTCCTGAAAAATCCATTACAATAATACATACAATACTACAAAATATTACAGAAACGTTTTTGTACTGGGAGTTGTTTTAATGATCATTGACTATGCTGAACCTGGAATGATATTAGGGCAGGACGTTATAGACGAGTATGGAAAACTTTTACTTGAAAAAGGAATTACTTTAACAGAAAGCTATATTAAGCGCTTAAAAAAATTTGGTATTCATACCATTCGCATTTTTGACCAAGAGGCAACTCTATTAAAGCAGCAGCAAGTAATTCCGTCCGAATTGCGTACTGAGTTGTCTCTTTGCTTTCAGGCTTTATCTTCACTACAAACTAGTTTTCTGGCAAATGAAAAACTTACTTTTTTATACTTGGAACAAATCGGTAGTTTAATTAACAATATTATTGACCAAGCCTCACAACAAGCAACCACAATGATTAATACACAAATTTATTATCCTAATCAGCAAGAACTCGTTCATTCCATCAATGTTTGTTTACTTTCATTACTAACAGGTTTTCAGTTGAAGATGTGCAAGGATGATCTTTATGAACTGGCTTTAGGAGCCCTATTACATGACATTGGAAAGGCCACTCTTCCTCGCATCAATGGTTTATTATTTGATAGTGCCAAATTACATACATTATATGGACGCAATTTACTGCTGCGCAATAAATTATCACCGACAGTTGCACGAATTGTGTCGGAACATCATGAAGCGTTAGACGGATCAGGACTGCCATTAGGTCTCACTAACAATAAAATTCATTTATTTTCAAAAATTGTAGCGATTGCTAATTATTTTGATAAAGCCATCACAAAAGCCGTTATTGAAAACACCTCTCAGTTAGAAGTCATTGAAGGGATGTTAGCAAAAAGCAATACCATTTTTGATGTACATCTTCTCACTATATTCATTCATACTATACCCATTTATCCTGTAGGCAGCTTAGTCCTCTTAAATACAAAGCAAGTGGCTCATGTAACCAAAAATCATAAAAGTCATCTGCTGCGTCCTGAAATCAAACTCAATACTAAACTAGGTAAAGTGATTGTCAATTTGCGACAAGAGCCAAATCTAGCAATCAGTAAAGTAATTGAATACTAAAAATCTCATTTTTTCCCATATTCTTCCCCTATATATTATTCTATTTATAATTTTTTATGGTATAATAAAAACCATCTAAAAATCATAAAGTTGGTGCAATATGTTATATACTGATATTCCTATCGTAATCGCCAAGGAACTTGCTATCAAAGTTCCTCAGGTAATTGCTGCTATTAATCTATTAGACGAAGGCAATACGGTTCCTTTTATTGCTCGCTATCGTAAAGAAGCCACTGGAGAACTGGATGAAGAACAACTTCGCACTACAGAAGAACGTCTGCAATATTTGCGTAATCTGGTGAAACGGCAAGAAGACATCCTTGCTACGATTGAAGAACAAGGCAAATTGACCCCCGAATTAAGTGCGGCCATTATTGCCGCTACTAAACTGCAAGAGTTAGAAGACTTATATCTTCCTTTTAAACAAAAGAAACGTACTCGTGCCCAAGTTGCCCGGGAAAAAGGACTCGAACCTTTAGCCGAGATTATCCTGTCTCAACAACTGACGATAGGTACACCTCTTACAGTTGCAGCAGATTTTGTATCCCATGAAAATAAAGTGGATACTGCTGAAGATGCCTTAACAGGAGCTCTTGATATTATTGCTGAAACAATTAGTGAAACAGCCGATATCAGAGCCAACATGAGAAAGCAGCTATGGAGAACAGCCGAAATTCGTACAGAGCTGGCAGTAGCAGAAGAACTAGGTAAAGAAGTTCTTACTTATAAAGAATATAAAGAACCAGTTAACCGCATTCCCTCTCACCGCATTTTAGCAGTCAATCGGGGGGAAGATAAGAAACTACTTAAAGTAACCTTAGAAGCCCCACACGATACCAATATAGAACTAATCAATCGTCAAATCAATAACAATACTTCTATTTTCAGCGAATGCATCTTATTAGCAATCACTGATGGATATAAGCGTCTATTATTTCCTGCTCTTGATCGGGAAATTCGCTCTCTTCTAACAGATAATGCGGAAAAGCAGGCAATCCGTGTCTTTAGCCTTAACCTGCGACAATTACTTCTCCAACCCCCTTTTGCTGGACATACCGTCATGGGACTTGATCCAGGTTATCGCACAGGCTGTAAAATGACCGTCGTTAGTCCTACAGGCTCTGTCCTCACGACAAATGTACTGTATGTGACTATGGGAGAGGGACAAAAAGAAAAATCAGCCCAAATTGCTTTAGAAGCCATAAAGCAATTTGGTGTAACCCTCATTGCAATTGGCAACGGTACAGCATCCTATGAAACAGAAGAATTTACAGCCGGGCTGATTAATGCCCACCAACTGCCAGTAAATTATTTAATTACCAATGAAGCCGGTGCTTCTATCTATTCTGCTTCTAAGCTGGCAAAAGATGAGTTGCCTGATTTGGATGTCACTTTGCGAGGTGCCGTATCGATTGCAAGAAGAGTGCAAGATCCTTTAGCTGAATTAGTAAAAATTGATCCGAAATCTATTGGCGTTGGTCAATATCAACATGACGTAAACCAGAAAGAACTGGGTACCACTCTTGCTAATGTAATCGAATCTGCTGTAAATCATGTTGGTGTCGAGTTAAATACTGCCTCAGTTGAACTATTGAAACATGTATCAGGAATTAATGCCACAGTAGCCAAGAATATCGTCGCTTACCGAGAAGAAAATGGAACTTTTAAAAGTCGATCTCAGCTGCTTAAAGTTGCTCGTTTAGGACAATCCACCTTTATCCAATGCGCTGGTTTCCTGCGTATTCAAGATGGAGAGACACCACTAGATAATACTCCTGTTCATCCAGAATCCTATAAGTTAGCAGCTGCTATTTTATCCAAACTGGGATTCTCGCCAAAAGATTTAAAAGATAAATCCACGCTGCAAACCATTCAAGAAGAAGCACAAAAAGCAAACGCTGCTGCTTTGTCAGCCGAGCTGGAAGCAGGCGAACCTACTGTTCGTGATATCTTGTCAGCACTAGCCAAACCCGGTCGTGATCCTAGAGAAGATATGCCAGCTCCTATGACTCGTAAAAATATTGTTAAATTATCAGAACTGACAGCTGGAACGATTGTAAAAGGGACTGTACATAATGTAACTGACTTTGGTGTTTTTGTAGATATTGGTATTAAAACCAATGGCCTTATCCATCGCTCAGAGCTCAGTTACAAACCCTTTCGACATCCACTAGATGTTATTTCAGTGGGCGATATCGTCGATGTTATGATTTTGAACGTAGACGAAAATCGAAATCGCATTGGCCTAAGTCTAAAACAAGTGGCAGCAACAGGAGATAAGAAATAGAACGCTATACAGATAAAAGCCGATTGCATTTGCAATCGGCTTTTATTAGCTGTATCGATCCTTATCTTTTCCTTTGTTCTTATATTTATCCCATACATTACGAACCAGTATAACCACTCCACCAATGACCAATAAATTGAGTAACATACTGAAGATGCCCGACATACCTCCCATATGTCCACCAAACAGACTGCCAAATAAGCTTCCTGCTAAAAATCCGCCTCCGATCATACTGGCATTTCGCCAGAAGCCGCCAGTGGATTGGGATGGATTGCTTTGCTGTACATCAGGTGTTGTCTGTTTTGCAGGTGCCTTATCACTAAAACTGTTGGCAGGTGCCGACGGTTTATAATTGCTTCCCGTATTTCCCGGCGCTGCCGATTTACTAGGCGAACTGCTGGAAGACGGCGCTGAAAACGATTTAGAACCTGAAGACGACTTTGACCCTGAGCTGCTTACTGCAGCAAAACATACTGTACTAAGAAAAACAAACAATAATGTAAATGCTATAATCTTTCTCACTGAAATTTTTACTCCTCCTTATGAACTTTCACATCTCCTGGAAAAGCATATATAGCCGACAAATTAGGCAGCTCTCCACTTAAATAACGATCAATATCATGAATATCGACAAAGAAGGAACAATTTACTTCTAGATATCCCTGTTCTTTAGTTTTGGTGAGGGTTTTTAAGTGTTCCCGCAGCTTATGGCACTCCGCTTCAGAAGCAGTAATATCTAGTGTTACTAATGGCACGCCATATTCGCGCAGTACATCTTGTAAACTTATTCTTTCAGACATAATGATCCCCCTTTACCTTACTATAATGCACAAACCTCATCAGCCCATGCTACTGCTTTTTGATAATCATCTGGAATCGTTTTCTCCTCAATACCTAGATCAGCAGCACAAGTTATAAAAGTTTCCCACTGCGCTCTTTCATAGGATAACACCAAATGATAGATTTTACCAAAATCATTATATTCTCCTAATAAAGCACTTTTTATTTCCTCGCTAATGGGCAGCTCAGCCATAATATCTTTCAGAGGTCTGCCAATAAAAACGTCAATTAAGGAAAACATCCCCATCATAAATAATTCTGACTCACGCCCTTTAAATCCTACCCGCTCAGCAAGTAATTCAGAAAATTTTGCCCGTACCAACGAAGTAACAAGTATACCATCTGTTTTATTATCACCCACTGTCCGCATAACAATTAAAGATACCCATTTAACAATCTCATTTTTCCCCATTAACACTAAAGCATGTTTCACAGAGGAAATTTCATTTGTTAGGCAAAAAGCAGCAGAGTTAATAAATCGCAACAATTGATACGACAGAGCTAAATCATACATAATGAATTTTTCAATAGCGTTAAAGTTAAAGTTTTCTTTATCCAGCTCTTGCAGCACTCTAAGAACTCGTAATTGATTGATCTTACTACTTGGGACCGATTTCCCCTTCAAAACCAGAGGCTTACTGAAGAAATATCCTTGAAAATATGAATACCCTAGTTTTACAGCTTGCTCAAAATCAGCTCGCGATTCTACTTTTTCTGCTAAAAATTTAATGCTGCGTCCACCAACACTGCCCATAATCTTTTTTCTATCATGCCCAATGGTGGTTAAAAAATCAACTTTTATAATATCAGCAATATCCAGCAGAGGCATAAATTTAGGGTGAAAGACAAAATCATCTAATGCTACTATATATCCTGCTTGTTTTAATTTTTCACAAGCCTTGATCAATTCTGCAGTTGGCTCGACCGTCTCTAATATTTCAATTACAACTACTTCTTTAGGTAATAACAGCGGTATTTCTTTTTTTATGAGATTCTCTGTAAAGTTAACAAATGCACGTTTACCACCAGTAAGAACATCCATACCAATTGCAAAAAAGCTGTTGCAGATTACCTCAGATGTCGCTTGATCACCATCATCGCAAGTGCATGTGTTTTCATAGCTGTCTCGAAATAACAGTTCATAGGCAAAAAGCTTTTGACTTTTTGTGAAAATAGGCTGCCTCGCTACAAAAACATCCACTTTGTATAGCCTCCTCTGGCGCATATACCTTTCAAAACAAACCTTCCTAGAACATCTCTAAGAAGGTTTGCCAACTTAAATTCCTTATTCAATGCTAATAATGAAATCATAATGCGGTTGGGCACCTAAATATAATTCAATTTCGACAGCAGGCAAATGGAATGACAAATCATCAGCTATTACCTGTGCCTCCTCTTTTTTCAGGTTAGCACCATAATACAAGCTAACAACTTCATCCTCATCATCCAATAAAAACTCTACCATGCTGCGCAGTGCCGTACCTACATTATCCGCATCAACAATTACTTTACTATCCTGTACACCAATATATTTGCCGGCCGTTACCGTACGGCCATTTACAACGCTATCACGTACAGCCATTGTAACCGCTGCACCTTTTACTTCTTTACTCCGATCTGTCATACGAACGACATTATCCTGTATAGAAAGATCGGCATCAAAAGCCATTAGGGCGGCCAAACCTTGCGGCACATTCGTAGTTGCTACAATTTCTACTCGATCACCTAATAACTTTTGGGCTTGAGCCACTGCCAACAGAATATTTTTATTGTTAGGCAGAATAATATATTTTTCACTATTCCCCCGATGCACTGCATCAATAAAATCCTCCACAGGCGGATTCATAGTCTGCCCACCCATAATAACAGTTGCTGCTCCCATTTGCTTCATAATATCAGCCAAACCTTGACCCGCAGCTACACTGATGATCGCCACTTGATTATGACCTGGTACTACATCTAGAAATTCATGACGCTGCTGATGCTGATCCGCCATATTATCAATCTTTATATCATGCAGCGTTCCCCAAGACAGTGCAGACTCTAGCACCACTCCTGGACGAGCGGTGTGAATATGCACTTTCATAACATCACTACCTGCCGCTACGACCAAAGAATCCCCCATCGGAAGCAGATGTTCTCTTACCTCATTGGTATTGAGATTACAATGTTTTACCAAGAATTCTGTACAATAGGGATGCGTAATATCAACTTCTGCATATTCAAGAGACGCAACTCGCAGATTGCTGTCAAAATTAGCTTCAGGTCCTGAAGACTGACCACTCAACCCTTCTAAACAGCCCGATAAAAATACGATAAGCCCTTTGCCTCCCGCATCAACCACTCCAGCAGATTTTAGTATTGGTAATAAATCTGGAGTTTTCTCCAATTCTACTTCACCAGCTTTAATAGCTTCTGCTAAAACATCCATAAAATCTAAGCCGTCTCTCACTGCCCGATGAGCACCTTTAGCAATTCCTTTAGCCACAGTTAGAATGGTACCCTCCACAGGTTTTGATACGGCACGATATGCATATAGCACACCATATTGAAAGGCTTTGCCGACTTCTGAAGATGTAGCTTGCTCTTTTGCAGCCAATCCTCGGGCAATACCGCGAAAAATTTGAGATAAGATGACTCCGGAATTTCCTCGTGCCCCCATAATCGCACTATCTGTTGCCCGCTTACTCAAGGGACCGATGCCAGTCTCTGGGGCCTCTTTTACAGCCTGGGCTACTGCCTTTAATGTTAATAACATATTTGTGCCAGTATCACCATCAGGCACTGGAAAAACATTTAAACTGTTAATATGTTCGTGCTCTCGCATAAATGTCTGGTACGCCCCAAGTATCATTCGACGAAAATCATTACCTGTAAGCCATTCAGTCTTCCCCTGCATCATAAATCCTCCTACTATAAAAATATTGCGAATTAGATTTTTTCCTGGAAAACTAAGCCTAACAAGCCTGGTCCTAAATGGGCACCTAATACTGACCCAATGTTTGCAGGTAATATTAGAGTTTCTGGATACAGCTCCTGTATTCGTACCCTCAATGCTTCTCCTTCATCCGGTACATCAATGTGCCCGATGCCAATATATTCTAAATTCTGATACTTTTGCAGCTCATCTAACATTCGATTTACGACTCGCTGCTTGGTACGAACCTTATCCATAACATCAACTCTACCATCAACTAAATATAGCAGGGGTCTTATTTGCAGTATACTGCCAAATAAAGCAGACGCGCCGCCAATCCGTCCCCCTTTATATAAATACTCTAAGGTATCTGGGATTAAAAACGTATGCGTCGCCTTTACCATGGCTTCTAATCTGACGACAATCTCCTTAGCAGAGCAGCTGGTCGAAGCCATCTCTAATGCAGCCTTAGCCATCTGCACCATGCCAACTGACGCAGTACCGGAATCAACAACATGAATTTTCTTTCTGTCGATCATATTCGCTACGGATCTGGCACCTTCTGCAGTACCGCTTAATCCTCCTGATACACTGATAATAATGACTTCTTTACCTGCTTCAATAAGAGGCTTACAAATTTCTATAAAATCACCTGGTGCCGGCTGTGATGTTTTAGGATGTTGTTTCGTCTCTTGAGAAACGCGAAACAACTCTTTTGTCGAAATCTCATTTTCTCGCCACTCCTGATCACCAACCCGTACCTTAAGGGCTACGACATGCAAATTAAGATGCCTAGCAAGCATTTCATCAGGCACTTGCCCAATGCTATCGACTACAATGTGTATTTGAGACACAGATAAACTCCTCTCAATCTAAGCAGGCTATTGCCCTACCATATAAATATTTATATTTATGTTACATTTTATCAAAAAATGCATTATAAATACATACTTTTTTTCTTACTATATGGCAGGTAAAGTATTAACCCAGACAGGATTATACTTATCTTAGCAGTTGACAGAGCAATTATTTTTTGCAAAAAGGAAATTAGCAGAATAACGCGAAAGTAATACTATTTATAGAGATTCTTTCCCAATCAAGTAAGAAAAAAACGCTTACTCCTTCCTATTTTACGCACTCCAGAAATTCATATTCTGGTACAAATAAACCATACATAAAAGGAGCACATTAATGGAAAAAAATCTACTCTTTGCATTAGATATTGGAACACGCAGTGTAGTCGGCTTAGTAGGGGAAAAAGTAGATAATAGCATTCAGATCATTGCCTCTCATCGCCAGGAGCATCGTACTCGTGCGATGATGGATGGCCAAATTCATGATGTTCCACAAGTGGCAGCGATCATTGCTGAAGTAAAAAATGCATTAGAGACTTCTTATGGTCCCTTGAAAAAAGTCTCAGTAGCTGCAGCTGGCCGCGCTTTATGCACCATTCAATCTAAGGCCGAGATTGAAATGTCGGATCGTGGTGTACTAACCGCGAGTGATGAGCATGCATTAGAACTAGCAGCGATCCAATCGGCCCAGCATAAATTAGCTACATCCAATACAATATCCGATCCCGCTTCTTATTATTGTGTAGGTTATAGTGTTGTTAGCTTCATCCTGGATAAAACACCATTAAAAACGTTAGTCGGACAACGAGGCAGAAAAGCTACCGTTGATCTAATTGCAACTTTTCTTCCAAGGCAAGTTATCGATTCTTTGCAGTCAGCTATCACTTCTGTTAATTTAGAAATAGCCACTCTCACCTTAGAACCTATCGCAGCAATTAATGTATTAATTCCACAAACTATGCGACATTTGAATCTAGTCCTAGTTGACATTGGCGCAGGGACATCGGATGTAGCCATTACAAAGGATGGTTCCATTATTGCTTATGGCATGGTTCCCTGTGCTGGTGATAAAATTACCGAAGCTATTTCCCAGCAATATCTTTTGGATTTCAATGTGGCAGAAAAGGTCAAACGCCAGCTTACAGGTAATGAACTCTCTACGATTACTCTTACCGATGTATTAGGTCTTCCCCAAGAAATAGCCGTAAGTGAAATTATTAAAAACATTCAACCCCATGTAGCTGAATTGGCTCAGTTAATTGCAGAACAAATCGTATCTCTTAATGTTACGGCCCCTCAGGCTGCTCTCTTAGTTGGCGGTGGTTCCCTCACCCCGATGATTTCTGAAGCATTAGCCCAATGCCTTGACATGCCAGCGCCGCGAGTAGCAGTTCGCCGCCCTGATATAATTGAAGGAATTAGCCAAATTCCTGCTGACCTTTGTACCCCTGATGCGGTTACTCCTCTTGGCATTTTGAAACTTTCGGCCAGCCGTACACTTAATTTTATGAATGTTACCTTAAACGAGCAGCCCTTGCATCTCTTTAATTTGGGTCACTTAACCGTTGCAGATGCACTGTTAGCTGCAGGTATTGACACGCGGAGCCTTCACGGCAAACCAGGTCTTGGCATCACCATTAATATTAACTCCCAAACCAACTTCTTTCCTGGAACCCATGGCACTCCTAGTCTTATTGAACTAAATGGTCAGAAAGCTGCTCTTTCTGAACTGCTGCAGGAAGATGATATCATTAAGGTAACCAAAGGCACGAGCGGTACTATGCCTTCTCTTTGTCTTTCTGATATCTTTGATATTCTTCCTTCTTATCTTATCTCTATAAATGAAAAGCCCTACGAAATATCTCCAATTATTACGATTAATGATGAATTGGCCAAACCAGATGCAGTACTGGCCGATAGAGATCAAGTACTTTATCGTATACCCAGTACCCTAGAAGAAGTTCTGGGCGCAACTGGAAATACTATGGAGGTCCCGCCTTACCACTATATTATCAATGGCAGTGACCGAGAATATAGTGTTTGGCGTAAATACACCATTAACGGAAATACCGCGACAGCAACAAGCCCCGTAAGCGTTAACGACCAGATCATGATTTCACCTCTTTGTGAGCCCACTTTGGGTGAACTCTTAGGGCTGAATAACGATGAGGAACATTTCATTACCGTATTATTCAATAAAGTTAAATGTAGTATCCCCCTTCGCCGCTATACGATCATCATGAACGATAAAGTTGCTCAAATCACAGATATTGCTCTCAATGAAAGCATCATTCATTTTTCTTCTACCGAGCAAGAGCATCCCATGATTAGCGATGTACTGCTGGCTGCCAATTTCAATCCCAAAACCATTCCTTCCGGCAGTATTGTAAAAGTCCTTTTAAATAATCAACCAACAGAATATACGTCTCTTGTTAAAAACGGTGATGAGATTACGCTTGTAGTAAGCTGATTACCTATAACTATATTGATTTTTTAGCAAATATTTGCAAAATGTGACATACATCACATTTATTCTTTCTCAATACCATTATACTAATTATGTAATAAAAAATGGTAAGGGGGATATGATTCATGAGCATGTTTTGTCATCAATGCGAGCAAACCGCTGGAGGTACAGGCTGTACCAAGGTGGGTGTTTGCGGTAAAAATGAGGATATTGCCAGTCTGCAAGATACACTTGTTTTTGGACTAAAAGGAATTTCTGCATATGCCCACCACGCTAGAGAACTTGGTGCTAGAGATGAACAAGTCGACGCTTTTATGCATGATGCTTTATTCTTTACTCTCACAAACGTTAACTTTAGCTTAGAGCGCCATATTGAGATGGTTTTAAAATGCGGCGAAATGAACCTTAGAATCATGGAAGTATTAGATAATGCCCATGTTACTCGTTTTGGATCACCAGCCCCTGCACAGGTATTTACAGGCACTAAAGCTGGCCCTGGAATTGTAATTACAGGACATGATCTTTTAGATCTTGAAGAATTATTAAAACAAACAGAAGGTACAGGGGTCAACGTTTATACGCATGGAGAAATGTTGCCTGCGCATTCCTATCCTGAACTTAGAAAATACAAACACTTAATTGGAAATTTCGGCACCGCATGGCAAAATCAGCGCACCGAGTTCGAAAATTTCTCTGGTGCTATTTTGGTTACAACAAATTGCGTAATGCCGCTCACTGACAAATGTACCTATGGAGATCGCATTTATATGCGTAATATTACAGGTCTGCAAGGGGGAAAACAAATCCTTGACCGTGATTTCTCCGAAATTATTGCCCACGCCAAATCCTTACCAGCTTTGCCTGAAACAGCTGGTAACTATACAATTGCTACCGGTTTCCATCATAGTGTTATCCTTAGCTTAGCTGACAAAGTGGTAGAAGCGGTTAAAGCCGGTAAAATCAAACGTTTCTTCTTAATTGGTGGTTGTGACGGTGCAAAAACCGGACGTAACTATTATACTGAAATTGCACAAAAAGTTCCTAAAGATTGTGTAATCTTAACTGTAGCTTGTGGTAAATATCGCTTTAACAATTTGGATTTCGGTGATATCGACGGTATTCCTCGCCTCTTGGATTTAGGGCAATGCAACAATGCATTCTCAGGCATTCAAGTAGCCGTAGCATTAGCCAAAGCATTTAATTGCGGCGTAAATGACCTGCCACTTTCCTTTGTTTTATCTTGGTATGAGCAAAAGGCAGTAGCAATTCTCTTAACTTTGCTGCACTTAGGAGTTAAAAATATTCGCATAGGCCCTACGCCACCGGCTTTCATTTCACCAAATGTCTTCAAAGTATTAAATGAATCCTTCGGGTTACAATTGATTACCACTCCTGATGAAGATTTAAAAGCTATTCTTGGCTAAATAAAAAATCCTGGATGAAATTCATCCAGGATTTTTTATTTAGTTACGCTATGAAATGACTCTCCGCAAATAACCCACGTCCAGAATTTTTATTTTCTGACCATCAAAATCGATGTATTTATCTTTCTTTAAGGAACTCAGCGTCCTAGTTACCGTTTCTCTTGTTGTCCCCACCAGATTTGCTAAGTCTTGCCTCGATAAATCAAGAGCAAGTTCAATTATACCATTATCTTTGATATCACCTTGCTCCTGGCTTAAACGCAATAATACTTCTATGGTACGTGACATTACATCATTCAAAGCTAAGTTTTTAATTTTCTGCTGGGCATAGATTAATCGCTGACTTAGCGCTTTAATCAGCTGTAACGCCAGTTCATTATTCGTAAGTACCAGCTGTTCTAAGTCTACATTACGTATTATACCAATACAGGAAGGCTCAACAGCCACGGCTGTTGCCGGGTAAGGCTGATTATTAAACATCAGCACCTCAGCAAAGATCTCTCCTGCCCCTAAAATCTTAATAATATGTTCCCGCCCATCATCTGAAGTTCTAAGAACTTTTACCTTTCCGCTTTTTACATAATGAAAGCCTTCTCCTGCATCACCTTCATGGAAAACAATCATGCCTTTGCGGAAGCGCCGCTCAATGGTATGATTATGAATAATCTCCAGTTGATTTTCCGGAAGTTTCGAAAAAACAGGTATCTCTCTTAGATATTCCCATCCCTCTTTATCACTTTCCACAATACTCATCGCTCCCCCTCACTACTTTCTTGTTCTTTCATAAGCAAAAATTGACAGGCAATCGCCTGGTATCCTGCTGCTGCTGCCGTTAATTGACTGATTTCCAAACTCTCATCTGCAGTATGCATCTCTTCTTCACAACCAGGACCAAAGCCGATGGTAGGAATGTTGGCTGTCCCAGCAGAGTAACAAGCATTTGTGGAAATAGTATAGGTGGAAAGCGCAGGCGCAAATCCAGCTTTACCTAAGGCTTCTTGAGAGCCACTTACCAGTTCATGTTCAAGGGATAATATCCATCCAGGAAAAAATCGTTTTCCCGACAAATATTGTCCTGTATAACACTCGAAACCAGACTCAGCGATCCCTACCTCTGCAATAAATTCAGCATCCTGGTGCTGCAATATAGAAATCGCGTCATAAATCGGCTGCAAGATATCTTCTTCTGCTTCTTCCTCAATCATATACCGATCAAAAGTAGTCCAACATGTATGCGGTATCGTAGAACTTCCAGGAGAGGGGGCCGAAGCTATACTTACCAGTTCTAAACTGCCAGATCCTAAAGAACTAACTGAAAAGGTGATTTGCTTCTTAATTTCTTCTATCAATTTTAACATCATATCACCGGCATTTTTCCCTGCTAAGGGAACAGCAGAATGAGCAGCTTTTCCTTTTGTCATTACAATTACCTGAGAACGCCCTCGCTGCCCATAGCAAACCCTCAAATCAGTAGCTTCCCCAGTAATCACATAATTTGGCTTTATTACCTGAATGACCTGGCGAAATGCCAATCCTTCAAACTGCTCCTTACCAACAGTACCAGATACAAAAACAGATCCAGCCAATCTTTCCTTATATTGAGCAAAAGGCGATAAGCCGCATATCATTGCAGACAAAGCGCCCTTCATGCTCACAACCCCGCGACCATAAATACGCCCATCCTCAACCAAACCTTCAAAAGGATCATGAATCCATAGTTCAGTACCACTTACAGGTATCGTATCAATATGACTATCAAATAATACTTTTGGACCTGGATGTTTTCCACGAATCTCACCGATAACATTGCCTACGCCATCAATCCAAGCCGAGTCATACCCCAAAGCAAGCATCTTCTCGACTAACCAATCCGCAATTTCTTGTTCTTGCCCTGTATAACTAGGAATCTGCACTAACTCCTGACATGTCTTAATAATCAATTCTTCATCAACTGCCCCAAGTGGTCCGCAAATTTGTTGAAGATTCATTCTCCCCCTCCTTATTGTCAACCCAACTTTAAGTATCTTGTTAGAGTATGACAATAGTATAAATTTATAAAATTCGATTCCATACTCACTAAATCCTGCATAATAAGAAGTATCATCTAAAAACCTAATCGAGGTGCTAGGACGTATTAAAATAAATTCGACTATCAAACTATACCTAAGCATCGGTTAAAATATGCTTAATCCTTTTCTATGGCAGGAAATCCTCAACCCACCACGAAAAGAAATACTTATACATATCTACTATTTAACGCCTGTCATGCATCACATTCAATTAATATAAATAGCATCGCAGACTATATGAAGGAGCGCAGACATTACCATGATCATCATTTTCTTACTACTCTATAGTGTCATTATTTTTTATATTGGACTACGCGGATGGCAATCCTTACGCGGGAAATCATCTCTTACTTTTTCTTTAAGTTATCTCTTTATTTTTAGTCTTTTTTCATTAAGTTACCCTTTAGGAAGCTCCATCCAGAAATATTTCCCTTCAGTTCTTGGGAATACCCTTCTTTGGACAGGTTCCTTTTGGCTCGGGATGATCTATTATCTATTTTTATTTACTCTCAGCATTGATATTCTGCGTTTCATTGATACATACAAACCTTTTTTACCACTAAAGTTAAAACAACGCCCTTTACTAGTGGCTGCTGCTATTTTTATGGTGACAACTTGCCTGATTGCTTATGGTACGTGGAACGCTCGTCATCCTGTAACCATCAACTATGAGATCACAATCCCCAAAACAGCAGGAACAAGTTCTTTAGAAACCTTACAAGTCGTCATGGTTTCTGATATTCATCTGGGAGAGATTATTGATAATCGTCGTTTAAAACGATTAGTCAATCGAATTAATCAACTAGAGCCTGATATTGTACTGATTCCTGGGGATATTATTGATAATGAGATCGATGTTCTGCCAAATCAGAATATGATCGAGACATTTCGTAAACTTCGACCTAAATTAGGTACTTATGCGGTATTAGGAAATCACGAATATTTCGATCAGCAGACAGATCTTGCTATTCAATACCTAGAGCAGGGCAATATACACATACTCCGAGATCAATGGACCTTAGTTGATAATAGTTTTTATGTAGTAGGCCGAGATGATCTTGCGAAAATGCGTTATACAAGCTCCTCTCGGCAAGATCTAAAAACGATCATGGAAGGCATTGATCATAGTCTGCCGATTATTCTCCTTGACCATCAACCTAAAAATTTACAAGACGCAGTCGATCAAGGAGTTGATTTGCAGCTATCAGGTCATACTCATTTGGGTCAGTTATTTCCCAATAGCTTAATTACTAGACAACTCTACGAACTCGATTGGGGATATCTGCAGAAAGAAAGCTTACAGGTGATCGTTTCTTGCGGCTTCGGCACGTGGGGTCCCCCCGTCCGTATTGGCAACTCCCCAGAAATCATTAACGTAACGATTCACTTTGCAAAATGATTTTTTCCTCCAGATTTTCCTGTGCATTACTCATTACTTAAATTGCAGCTATTGAACGTATACAAGCGTTCCTTTCTCTATAAGGAATAATTATTGACAATTATATAATCTCATGCTATTATATAGGCAAACAAAGATATAAATACCCTGCAAGGGGAGTAGCTGTACAGTATCTGCCGTCAACACGGATTCATCCCGGCTATACTGGCAATATAATTGCAAGCAAGACCTTGCCTCATATCTAACAGTATGTGGGCAAGGTCTGTTTACCATATCTTGATTTTTACTGTAAAGCAAAATTAAAAGGAGGCTTTTTTATAATGAACAATCTAAAAACAACCTTATTGTTAGCAGCCCTAACAGGTCTATTAATGGCAATTGGTGGTCTATTTGGCGGCAGATCCGGAGTAGGTTTCATGCTGATAGTCTCCTTGGCTATGAATTTAGGAAGTTATTGGTTTAGTGATAAACTGGTTCTACGTATGTACAGTGCCCGAGAGATTACATCTGAGCAAGGGCCAGACTTGTTCAAAATGGTGGCCAATCTTGCTCATCGAGCAAACTTGCCGATGCCCAGAGTTTATGTAATTGATTCCGATGTCCCTAATGCTTTTGCTACAGGACGCAGTCCTCAGTATGGTGTTGTTGCAGTCACCACTGGGATTATGAAAACTCTATCCTATGACGAATTATCAGGTGTTATCGCTCATGAGTTAGCTCATATTAAAAATCGTGACACACTTATCAGTACTGTTGTTGCCTCCATCGCAGGCGTTATTACTTGGATTGCCCACATGGCTCAATGGTCAGCCATCTTCGGTATGGGACGAAGCAATGAAGAGGATAATGGAGGCGGTATTGTAGGTATGCTATTTACCATCGTATTAGCTCCAATTGCTGCAACCCTTATCCAGTTAGGAATCTCCCGTTCCAGAGAATATATGGCCGACGAAATTGGTGGTTCCATCTCAAATAATCCGTTAGCATTAGCAAGTGCTTTAGAAAAAATTGACTATTATGCCAAACATAAAGTACTGCCTGCTTCCACACCATCAACCTCCCACTTATTTATTATTAACCCTTTGAGCGGAACAGGTGAATGGATGACGAATCTATTCAGCACTCATCCAGCTACTGCGCAACGTGTAGCACGACTCAGAGAACAAGCCAGTCGAAGATAATTTTTTAAACTAAAAGAGGTATTCCCTAAAATAGGTTTTAAAAACTGATTTTAGGAGGATGCCTCTTTTTCTATTGCAACTGCACACTCAACGGTTTCTTATGCTTTTTATAAGATTTCTTGAAATCTTCTTCACTACTATTTATAGCCACAGCCAATAATTATAATTGTTATTATGAATTTTACGCATGGTTCATAATGATATATACTGCTTATATAGTATGGAGGCGAAAAAATGTATCTTTTAAAATGTATTGCACAAATCGGTGGTTTATTAGGAATCGCCTTATTAGGCAATAAACTAACACAGGTATTTGATTTGCATTTTCCAGGCAGTATCTTAGGAATCTTATTTATTTTTCTCTTGCTAGAAACCAAAATCATTTCGTTAAAATGGGTGGAAACAGGCGCTAATCTTTTAATTGCAGAATTAATTTTATTTTTTATTCCATCAGCCGTTGGAGTCCTTCAGTACAAACAGTTAATCCTAACCAATGGAGCAAGCTTTGGATTTGTTATTTTTCTTAGTACCATAACAGTAATGGTTTCTACAGGATTACTTGCAGAATTTCTGAATAAAATTGGAAAGGGACGATAATATGTTAGCAGGATTTAGCTTTATCATTACAATTCTTAGTTATGTAGGAGCAAAGCTTTTATATAGAAAAAAACAATCTGTTTTTTTATCACCATTAGTCATCTGCCCCTTTATATTAATCAGTTTGCTATTATCATTTCAGGTGTCTTTAGAAACCTATTCTGCAGGCACACAATGGATCACAAATATGCTGCAGCCAGCAATCGTCGCTTTTGCAGTTCCTTTGTATAAATACCGAGCATTATTAAAGAAATATGCAGTAGAGATTGCACTTGGAGTCTTCGGAGGTTCGATTGTTGCAATCGTATCTTCCGTTATGTATGGCAAATTGTTTCATTTAACGCCGCAACTGCTTGATAGTTTGGCGCCACGTTCCATTACCACTCCCCTCGCAATGAATATTTCTCAAACCATTGGCGGTTTGCCTGCCATGACAGCTAGTTTTGTAATCGTAACAGGTATTGTAGGAATTATTGCAGGTCCTTTTATTCTAAAATGGTTTCCCATTCATCATCAAGTTAGTAAGGGCATGCTTCTAGGAATGGGGGCACATGGAGCAGGAACCGCACAAGCATATGAAATAGGTTCTATTGAAGGTGCAATCGCTAGTTTGACAATGATTGTCGCTGGTATAATTACAATCATCGTAGCACCTATGCTAGTCCCTATTATAATATAAAGCACGGTCAAAAAATTCACGTAATGAAAACTGGCATTTTGGAGAAAATAGAATATATCATGGTGTAATCGAAACTCCTGCTTATAATATGGAATGATATTTTTTAAATATCATTCCATATTATAAGCAGGAAAATAGCCATATATAGTATAATAAAGCTATACGATATGTAACTATTGAATCAATAGAATTAATAAGTATGTAAATACGATATCAAACTAACAATTCTTTAGTTAAAATGTATCATATTATGGAAGGAGCTTACATTAATGGCTTTAATTAACGAAAACTATTTGAAACTCCCTGGCAGTTATTTATTTGCAGAAATCGCAAAGCGAGTTACAGCTTTTAAAGCAGAGTTTCCAGAAGCAAACGTCATTCGATTGGGAATTGGTGATGTCACGCAGCCCTTAACCCCTGCTGTCGTTGAAGGTTTACACAAAGCTGTAGATGAAATGGCACATGCTGAAACATTTAGAGGCTATGGCCCAGAACAAGGTTATAACTTCCTCATCAAAAAGATCATTGAAACTGATTATCGCTCTAGAGGTGTCGAAATTGAAGAAGATGAAGTCTTCGTCAGTGACGGTTCCAAAAGCGATGTAGGTAACATTCAAGAAATTTTTGGTGTACATAACAAAGTTGCAATTACTGATCCTGTATATCCTGTATATCTGGATACCAATGTAATGGCAGGTAGAACAGGTGATTTTTCCAATGGTATCTTTGAAAATGTCACCTATTTAATCTGCAATGCAGAAAATAATTTTGTTCCAGAGTTACCTACAGAAAAAGTAGACCTTATTTACTTATGTGTTCCTAACAATCCTACAGGCACCACACTTTCTAAAGAAGAATTAAAAAAATGGGTTGATTACGCAAGAACAAACAACTCCATTATTTTATTTGATTCTGCTTATGAAGCATATATCCAAGATCCAGAGCTTCCTCACAGCATTTATGAAATTGAAGGTGCCAAAGAAGTCGCTATTGAGTTTCGATCTTTCTCCAAAACAGCTGGATTTACTGGTACTAGATGCGCTTATACCGTTGTACCTAAAACCGTCCTGGCCCTAACTGCCAATGGCGAGAAACACCCCTTAAATAAATTATGGAACCGCAGACAAACGACAAAATTCAATGGCACCCCTTATATTATCCAAAAAGGTGCGGAAGCGACTTATACTCCTGAAGGTCAAGCCGAAATCAAGAGTGTCGTTAAATATTACATGGATAATGCAAGAATCATTAAGGAAGGCCTAGAAAGTATTGGCATACAAACCTTTGGTGGTGTAAATGCACCTTACATTTGGCTGAAAGTACCAAAAGGACTGGATTCTTGGTCTTTCTTCGACAAGCTGCTCCATGAAGTACATATTGTAGGTACTCCTGGTACTGGCTTTGGTCCATCTGGAGAAGGTTACTTCAGATTGACTGCCTTTGGCAATAAAGAGGCTACTATTGAAGCAATTGAAAGAATTAAAAACAAATTAAGCTTATAAGTAAAACGCTAATGCGTCATTAAAAATAAAAATGTTTGAACCGTGAATACGCAAAGACCACAGAGGGATCTATGCTCGCAATGACAAAATTACGCGATCTTGGAATATTTATAATACTCCCTTTGTGACCTTTGCGATTCATTGTTGTTTCACATTGTACAATTTATAAAAAATCAGGAAACGGCTGCTTACGCCGCTTCCTGATTTTTTTATAAATTGAAATATTAAAATAGCTACTCAAACGAAGTTATAACTCAATCGTATCATCGGTATCCTTTTCCGCTGTTACATTTGAGGAACTAAGATTCGCTTCCTTACTTTCCTGTGTAAGGCTCAGGTTGTATGCAGGACCAACAGTTACATTGCTCGAAGCAGTTTGCTCATTATTTGAACTTTTCGATTGGGCTCTTTGCTGCACTTGCTGAATCTGCAGTTGGATTTGTTGCATTTGTTGTTGAAGCAGCTGAATCTGCTTTGCATTTTCAGCTGCATTGTCCTCTTGCAATTCTTGAATTTGCCTTGTAAGGCTTTGTATTTGCTTTTGTAAATCGCTTACACTACTTTGCGTACTAGATTGACTGCTTTGGTTATTTCCACTAATCGTCATAGACATAACGTCTACCTCCTTTATATCACTTAAACCTTCCAAGCAGAGGAAATAAGATCACTTGATTGGTAATCAGTTTCATAAGCATCTGCAGCAGTCGCTAACAATTGCGAATACGGTTGTTGATTATTTTGATTGGGTTGTATTTTATCAGCATTGGAAAGAAGAACTTGCAGACTTGTCAAATCCTCTGTTGTAACCGTCCCACTTTTCACTTTGTTCAAGAAAGAGGTAAGGCTGGAATCAAAGTCATTACTTGTACTAGTACTTTGGCTGGATGATGTAGGACTATTAGCAAGAAGAGCCTGCAGACTTGTCAGATCTTCCGTTGTAACCACCCCATTTTTCACCTTATCCAAAAAGGCAGTAAGGCTGAAATCAAAATCATTGCTTGTACTAGTTTGGTTAGATGACGCGGGACCATTAGCAAGGAGAGCCTGCAGACTTGTCAGATCCTCTGTTGTAACCGTCCCATTTTTCACCTTGTTCAAGAAAGCAGTAAGGCTGGAATCAAAGTCGTTACCTGTACTAGTATTCTGGTTGGAGGATGTGAGATCAACATCAGTAAGAAGAGCCTGCATATTTGTCAGATCCTCTGCTGTAACTGTCCCATTTTTCACCTTATCCAGAAAACTTCTAAGATCCGAATCAGAATTGTCTTCACTGGCATTGCTTTGTGCATTTCCAGCATAAATCGCTGATATTGCTGATAACATAGACATCAATTCAGCAAAATTGTCTTGCGTACTACTGCTGTTAATACTGCTCGTTTTTTTCAGAGACGTACTATCATCCGTGGTTGTTGTGGCCGCAGTGGTATTCGCACCTTTGGCTAGTGATGCCCAATAGAGTGCTTCACTGGAACTAATAGACGAAATAGACATATAACTTTTCCCCCTTTATATACATCGATCTGCTTTATATATCGGAGATTTTTCTTTGAAATTTCTTTGAATTCTTTTAATTGCCTTTGATTTTGTTAAATTGGTTATTTCTTTTTAGTTTAGCTTCCAAATTTGTTATTACCTCTGCTAAAACGCCTTGCCAGTCACCTCTATGAATTTGACGAAAAATTCGTATCGTTGGATACCAAAGACTCTCTTGTCCTTTTACCTGCCAGCGCCAATCAGGGTCAATAGGCAAAAGCAGCCATGTGTCTTTCCCCAGAGCTCCTGCTAAATGTGCAACTGCCGTATCTACTGTTATAACCAAATCCAGATTCTCAATCAACCCTGCTGTCTCAGCAAAATCACTGATATTCTCATGAAAATCAAGTACTTGATGCGAAACCGTTTGTAGATCCGCAGCTTTTTCATCCATTTGTAAGCTTATCCAATTTACCGTCTGAAGAGAAAAAAGCTGCTTGAACACATGAAAAGGAATCGACCGATTTTTATCATTTTTATGATTTGGATTACCAGCCCAAGCGACTCCAATGGTAAAAGAATGATCTTTTATTTCTTTTTTTACAATCTCACTCCATTTGCTTATCAGGTTAGAATCTGCTTTTAGATAGGAAATAGGGCTAGGAATCGTATCTAATGTAGTACGAAACATATATGGCAAACTTGGTAATGGACAGGAAAAGTTATAGTCTCCGACCATCTTTTCGTCTGTTTCAATGGTAATACTCTTAAAAGATGCAGATATTAATCGTTTTAGCTGCTCTGGAATGAACAAAACCACTTCGGAAGCCACTTTTTCAATTTCTTTAACATATCTTACAAAATGAATTGCATCCCCAAACCCTTGCTCATGAAACAATACTATTTTTTGCCCAGTTAGATCTTCCACCTTCCAATTGCATCTAGAATCACAGGTATTAAAAATTCTGCGGCGCAGTTCATACCCTTTCCAGCCTTTTTCATACTGTCCCTGAAGTAAATATAAAACGCCTAATGCAAATTCCGCTTCTTTAAAGTCAGTTCGTAGTCTGATAGACAATACAAGATGCTTTTCAGCCTCGTCTAAGCGTTCCATCTGCTTTAGCACCATGCCAAGACGAAAATGCGCTTCTGGAAAATCTGGTTGCAAACTTATCGTCTCGCGAAGACAAACTTCGGCCTCTTCCAGAAGACTTGTTCTAGAAAATAGCGTTCCTAAATTAAATAAAGCTTCTGGATAATCTACTTTTAATTCTAAGGCACGCTGAAGATAGAATTCTGCTTCATTTAGATTATTTATGTTTATTAATAGTGCACCTATACCATTGTAAGCTTCAGCATAATCTGGTTTTAAAGAGATTGCTTGATGAAAAAGCTCTAATGCCTGCAATGCATCTCCTTTATGTGCCAGCTCAGCTCCCTGAGTGAAACACAGCTCTGCATTCATATCATTACGTTCCTTCACTTTTTTTACAATTGTTATAAAAGATTGGCTCATGGCTAACTGGGTTAGAAGAGAGTATTTGGTTCTTTCTCTACTCTACTGCTTTTAACTGAAGATTTATACAGTTTACGATTATTCAGCAGCCAAACTTTGTCAGAGAAATGTCCATCTTCTATCTTTTCTAAAGTTCGCCCCATATCATACATTCTTGCATCCATAATATCCAGATAATGCAGTATCTCAGCTTCAGGTATCATTGGCCTTTTAGGACTGCCAAACTCTGGCTCATAATGATGGGACAAGACCATATGCTGCAAAAGCAGGGAGGCTTCCGGATCGGCTCCCACCGCTACAGCAGTCTGATCAATCATTTTTATTCCTTGGATGATATGCCCTAAGAGCTCTCCCTCTACCGTGTATTCAGAGACAATCCCTAATTCACTAGCATTCATTTCTGCTATTTTTGCAATATCATGAAGAATGATGCCTGCAAATAGTAAGTCCCGATTCAGACTTACATACACTTCGCTTACCTTTTCACCCATTTTCAACATAGTGGTTATATGATATAAAAGGCCGGAACGAACAGCATGGTGATTTTGCTTTGCTGCCGGATATAATAGCAGCTTCTCTTTATTAGCAGCAACTAAAGTACTGACAATTTTGCCAATATCAGCATTCTCAATCATGCTTATATATTTTTCAATCTCCCCATACATCGCTTCTGGACTATAGGGAGCAACAGGCACAAAATCACCAATATTTAATGCATCTTCTTGTGTAGCGACCCTGATTTTGTCAATTTTAAGCTGCAGCCGGCTCTGCCATTCAGAAACACTTCCCCGTATTCTGACTAACATATTTACATTGCATTTCGGTTCCGTCTCTGTGCTGTGATCCCAGATCTTAGCATTAATTTCACCAGTAGAATCCACTAATGTTAGATCAAGATAGCTTTTATTAGTACTGGTTGTTTTGTATTCAGCAGCCTTCACAAGAAAAAAACTCTGAATTAGATCACCAGGCTGAAAATCTCTAATTTTTTTAGTTTCCATCCTTACTCTCCCTTACTTTCAAATTTCTCTCGTCCTTTTGCAGCAGGTACCGGAAAATTAATATCATATTTCATGCAAACCATCCGAATGCTTACTGTAACAAAAAAAC
Organism: Pelosinus propionicus DSM 13327; assembly: GCF_900114615.1. Lineage (GTDB taxonomy): Bacteria > Bacillota > Negativicutes > DSM-13327 > DSM-13327 > Pelosinus > Pelosinus propionicus. Next base: position 101,409 of record NZ_FOTS01000010.1, read on the forward strand.
ATAAATACATCGCACCATTTCCTAATAAGAACGGCTTTGAATAAAAAAAACAAATCGCGCCTACCATAGAGGCTACTGCATATACTTCTTTTTGAAAAATAAACGGAATATCCCGCACAAATACATCTCGAATCACACCACCGCCTACACCGCTTAGTACGGCCATCATGACGGTGATAAACAACCGATGATACTCATATAAAAATGACATATTAGCACCGGCTGCCGTAAAGGCACCCAGCCCTACTGCATCACAGATTAAAATCACATTGTTGAATTTATTAATCCACTGATAATTGATACTTACAATAATAGCTGTAACCAAACTGATAATAGTAAAAAAGGGATAGACAAAGGCCGTAGGAGGATTAATCCCAATTAAAACATCCCGTACAATACCTCCGCCAACTGCTGTAGTTAGCGCTAACATAAACACGCCAAATAGATCTAAATGTTTGTGTATCCCCGTCAAAGCTCCTGCCGCAGCAAAGGCAACGGTTCCAATCACTTCAAAAATATTTAATACGTCCATTCGATTTACTCCTTGCTCTATTACTCTTTCAGCAATTCTTTGTGACGATAACAATGGATTATATGGTCATTCACCATTCCAATTGCCTGCATATAGGCATAACAAATCGTCGGTCCAACAAAAGAAAAGCCCCTTTTCTTCAAAGCCCTGCTCATTTCCTTTGATTCTAACGTCTCCGTGGGAACCTCTTCCAGAGAAGACCATCTGTTTATTTTAGGCATACCACCAATAAACTGCCAAATATACGTTGAAAAACTGCCTGTTTCTTGTTGTACTTGCAAAAAAGCTTTAGCATTTTTAACAATCGCTGTCATCTTTAGTGAATTACGAATCAATCTTGGGTCAGACATCAATTGTAACATTTTTTCCTCATCATAAACAGCAATTTTGGCTGCCAAAAATCCATCCAGCACTTCACGATAAACTTCACGCCTCTTTAATATAGTAATCCAGCTTAACCCTGCCTGTAAGCCTTCTAGCAGCAGAAATTCAAACAATTTATCATCATCATATTGAGGCACTCCCCATTCGGTGTCATGATATTTCTGATATAAAGCATCAGACGTTACCCAACCACACCGTTGTATTTTATGAGAAGTACATAACACATCATTTTTTTTCATATAATTACTCCCATTGCTTCTTTTTCATCCTATTCTACAAAATCGCCCTTCCCTACTTCCATACCAAATTCACAAATTCCTGCACAACCAAAAGCTATGCATTCTTTAAAACATAGCCATTTTGAACCACAAAGACGCAAAGGAAACAGTCTTGCGCCTTTATGGTTTATAAATCTTATATTTCTCTACTTACAAACTTATACTTTCCAGACGATTAGAAAAACTCCAAGACTCCTTGCATATCGCAAGTCATCTTGGAGTTTTTCTAAACACTAGACTACTAAGCTATTTTATTAGCATGAGCGTCAGTAAAAGCATTGCCAATGATTGGCTTATAGTCAAATACATCCTTGCTGCCAGCCTGCATCACCAAATGCCCTAAGTGGGGTAAATCAGTTCTATTAACATGACATTTCATGCCATATACCACTTGCCATGCAGTGACCACTTCCTCTAATGCCGCATTTCCCGCCCGTTCGCCAATCCCCCCGATCGTTGTACTTGCCAGTTCAGCGCCGGCAGCAAGTGCTACTAAGGTATTGGCATTGGCTAAACCAAAATCATTGTGCATATGAACTTCTACCGGCAATGGGCAGCGAGGAATCAATTCCTGAAAAATAGAATGCACCGCTAATGGATTTAGACAACCTACCGTGTCCGCATAACGTATACGAACTGCTCCTAATTCTGCCGCTATATTTGCAACTTGCAGGAAATACTCCCGATCCCCTCGTGAAGCATCTTCCGCTCCCACAGAAACCATGCAGCCAAAGCTTTGTGCCAACAATATGGATTGTTTTAAATTCTCCAGTACCCATTCTCTGCTTTTTTTTAATTTTTGTTCAATATGCAAATCAGAAACAGGGACAGAAATATGCAATTGGGAAAAACCACAAGAAACTGAAGACAAAATATCATTTTTAAGGGCACGATTCCAAGCAATTACATTCGCTTTCAGTCCAGCAGACAAAATCATCTTCATCGCTTCTTGCTCTTCTTCTCCCATAACAGGTACCCCTGCCTCAATCCAGGTGACTCCCGCCTTATCTAGAGCCTTAGCAATATTTAATTTATCCTGAGCAGAAAAAACAATGCTTGGAGACTGTTCTCCATCTCGAAGAGTTGTATCCACAATCTCAATTGTTCTTGCATCCTTCATAATCATCTATCCTTCCTGCTTTGCCTGTATTGCTTGATACAACTCCCATAATACGGGATCATCTATTTGCTTCTTTTGCCTCACTGCCATTCTTCGAACCTGTTTTAATAAAATTTGAGCGTGATTATCAGACATGCTAACATTCCACTGCCGAAACTTAGCTTGGATAGATGCATTTCCTGAATGCTTGCCAATTACTAGTTGTCTGGTCAACCCAACCTCTTCTGGAGAAAAAGCTTCATACATCTGAGGATTTTTAATTACTCCATCTACATGAATTCCTGACTCATGAGCAAAAATATCCTGCCCAATGATCGCTTTTGTCTTCGGCAGGATTAGCCCCATAGCAGACAAGATTTGAGAACAAATCAACGCTAAATGCCTTGTTTCCTTACTTGCATCTCCTAGCAATCGTTTTTGCGCCATGATAACTTCTTCCACAGCAGCATGCCCCTGCAGACCGATACCAGCTACTGCTACTGCAATTCGTTTTACACCAACTTGTAAGGCAGCTAGTGCATTACCGGTAGCCAGGCCATAGGCATTATGCCCATGAAATTCTAAACAAGCAGGTATCTTAATCAATAAAGCAGTTAGAATTCTCGAAGCTGCTACCGGATCCAAAAGACTCTCTTTATCCCCATATATAAACGTATCGATTCCATCAATGGGAATATCTCTCCAGAGAAAGCAAAGTTCTTCTATTGAAAATTGGGAAGCATTGTCTATGCAAAATCCAATATTCATACCTAACCGCTGCGCAGTAAAAAGGGCTGTACAAACAGTACTTGTGAGACCTTGCCCCAAATGTGGAGTACAAGTAATAATAACGTTTTTAAACCCTAACTTGTCAGCCAATGTGACTTCCGCTAACGTGCCATTAATTTTCCCGCGTATATATTTTTGCTGAGACATATCCAACTTCGGCAAACTATGTTTCTCCCAGTCAGCTACTTTACAATCAACAACATCCACTGGAAGCTTTTGCAAAAGCTCAAGCAAGAGATTTATCTGTCCATTGTCCATTCCTCTTCGCAGACCTTCTTGTATCGTTTGATCAGCCCAAATCATTTTTCACAAACTCTTTTACTAATATAAACGTGAGTTTCGGCAGGTGCTGTTTTTTCTATTTCACCAACTAAATTACCACCTGTCAATTCTGTTTCCAGCCAAGGAGGAATGTGATTGCAAAGGACCTCTAGACGATAGAATTTCCCTTGCCGCAAGAACGGCAGCAGCACTTGTTTAGAACTCATCCCACCAGAATTCTCCTGAATCTCTTTGATGGATATATAATATTCGCCCTTCCCTCTTTCTATGGGCAAAGGAATTACATTATTGCCTTGGAATTGCTCCTCCTCTTCCTTGTTTTCTTCTTGCATTGCCACATAATCTAGAAATGATAACGGCTTTTGCTTTCCTTCAAATTCCCAAATACTGCACTGAATTTTTTCTAATTCAAAGTAAGGTACACCAACAACAGCACAGCCTACAAAAATCTTACATTGGTCTAAAAACAAAATGATTTCAGCCATCTGCCGACGCAAACCAACCAATCCAGCTTCTTTGTCTAATGAAAATTTTTGTTCTCTGATAATCTTCCACGACCCCTGTACTTTTTGATAAATGACTATAGCTTTTGCCTCATCGAAAGAACTGGTTACGCCATCATCATTTATACAGACTGCGACTTCTGGATACATTGCAGCTCCTCCCCCTTTCTTTCACAACTAAGATCCTACTTTCTATTAAAGTGCTAAACGTTCTACTATATTACCACCTTCAATATGCTCCTCCATAATGGCTTCTACATCATCAGGAGTGACCCCCTTATACCATGTACCACCGGGATATACAACAACCACAGGCCCTTGTTCGCAGATGCCAAAACAGCCTGTATTATTCACAAATACTTCACCGCCTAAATCCCGATCCTCAATTTCCTCCATGAATTTTGCCACCAATTCCACGCCGCCCTTCGTATGGCAGTAACCTTTCTGTTGACCATTTGCTCTCGAGCTGGTACATACGAAAATATGAAACTTTGGTTTATTCATCATGATTAGACCCTTCCTTTCAAATCGCTTTTTTCATCGTTAACTGTTCTACTACATAAGACAAGCCCTCTTCCACGGTATAACAATATTCCACACTCACAATGCCATGCTCTAATAGCCTTTGTTGTCCATGATAACCAATACGCATGGTCAAAACGGCATCACAATCCTCAATCGCTTGAATTGCTGCGTTCTTTTGTCCCTCCTTAGAATCTGAATCATCACATTCTGAAGCACCAGAGCAATACTGTTCCACTTTGCGTCTTTCCATAAGGGTAAAGGATTCATCATTTACCTGGTAAATTAAAAATTCTGTCGTATGCCCAAAATGTTGATCAACTAATTTTCCATGTTTGGAGGTAACTGCAATCCTATACTCTTTACCAATCTGCTTAGTTGGCAACACGGATTTTTCTGGTTCTGGCTTAGTCATACGAAACTCATTAGACCTGTCATTGCCTAAGAGTCCAACTGCATCAGCCCGGCACTGCTTACAGTGTCTCATCTGCTGCATTTCAAGCTGACAGAGATCTCTCATTTCATTAATTTCTTTCATGCTGGTTTGCGGAAATTTTTCAAACGCACTTCCGGGAGCCGGAATCAGCGGCATAATGTTCGTGATAAAGACCCCTAATTCTTTCATTTTCTTTACGACTTCCGGAATATGCTGATCATTGATTCCTTTTACCATGACAATGTTGATTTTAACCAGCACTCCATGCTCCACCAAATAGGCAATGCCTTGCAATTGATTTTGAATCATCAATTCAGCCCCAGCTACTCCGGTATAGCTTTTGCCTTCATAATTCACGACTTTATAAAGCCGCGCCCCAATGTTAGGATCAAGGCAATTCACCGTAACGGTAATATGCTTTATACCCAGTTCTACAAGCTCTGCTGCATAGTGAGGCAACATTAAGCCATTCGTTGACAAGCAAAAGATAATATCCTCACCTTTAGCCTGAATTAATTCAATGGATTTTTTGGTAACATCCCAATTTGCCAAAGCATCTCCAGGACCGGCGATCCCTACTACACTTAAATTTTCAATATTTTCTTTGACCCAGGAAAATTTTTGGCTGGCAAGCTCTGGTGTCAGCACTTCACTCGTTACTCCTGGCCGGCTTTCATTTACACAGTCAAATTTACGATTGCAATAATTACAGCTAATATTACACTGGGGTGCCACTGGCAAATGCATTCGCGCATATTTATGATGAGCATCCGCATTATAACAAGGATGTTTGCTCTCTTCCATACCCTTCACCTCAATTTCCCCTAGCATTGCAGGGTAATTTTTCACTTTACTACAGCCAGCTATCCTTGCTGATAGAATTTTTCATACATAGAGCTTCGATATGATTTATATTTGCTTTCCAGCAAGGTATTAGTGATGCGATCCAACAACATCATTGTACCCGTATAGCCTACAGATAAAAGTCTCTGTCCTCCTACCCGATCATGAATGGGAAAACCCAGCCTTACGAGAGGAATACCACCTTTTTCTGTAAGATATCGACCATCGGAAGGACCAATTCCAATATTGACTTTTCCTTCCTTACTGGCAGCTAAGATATGAGAAAAATCTGTTTCAATTAATATCTTACTTTGTTCTGGACAATCAGCTACTGCTGCTGTTACTAATTGATTGAACTTCCCAATTTGACTGCCGGTAGCCACGACTGCTGGAAAAACGCCATTTTCTACACAAATTTTGGTTACCGCATAAGCCATTTCCGGCTCACCAAAAATAACACTTCTTCCTTGAAAATTATATTTATGAGAGTCAATCATCCCATCTAACAAACGTCCACGCTCTTGTTTCATACTTTCCGGAACCTTCTTACCAGTAATTTCTACTAAGGTATTGATAAATGCATCTGTACTTTCCACACCCATAGGTATGGCTATATTATATAGAGGAATACCAAATTGTTCTTCTAAATATTTTCCTGGAGAAATCCCATCCTCTATGGTGATTCCCATTTGGATGGTCGCTACAGCACCACCCATAGATCGTATTTCCGTAATTTTGGTCCCACCATTGCTCATCTTGGTATAAGGCTTTGCAAAAGGGCGATCCAGAGTATCGGAAAAATCAGGATATAAGACATATTCAATTTGCATGAGAGCTAACATACGCTTTATTTCACGAATATCAGCAGGACTGATATTCGGAATAATAATATTTATTTTATTATTCTTTTCTGCAGCTTCTGTTAGCTGCATCAATATTCTTTTTAGAGTAAAAAAATAACCTTCAAAGTGACTTCCGCCATAGCCAGGCGTGGAAGCCGTAACAATCGGAAACTCTTCCATCTCTTTATCAATGAGATATTGCCCCGTAATTCTCTCAATATCTTCACCAATGGTTTCTGCTAAGCAAGTCGTTACAATACCAATCAAATTGGGATGATATACCTTTCTAATATTGTCCAAAGCTTGTCTAAGATTCTTTTCCCCTCCGTATATGGTGCCTTTTTCATTTAATGAAGAAGATCCTACATCAACAGGTTCATTAAAATGTTCGGCAATATGCCTGCGCATGTAGGTACTACAACCTTGGGACCCATGAACAATAACCATAGACTGTTCGATTCCCTTTAATGCTAATATGCCGCCCATTGGCATGCACATATTACAGGGATTCTCATTCACATTCCGAAAATAGACATTCTCTTTGTTTTTTTCAGCCATGATTTTCCACCCCGCTTCCCATTCCCAATGAGGTAAGGCTCTTCCATACAGGAGAACAGACGGTAGAATATACTTCTTCAGCAAAATTAACGGCACCCTCAAAACCACTTAACGGATGTTTGCGATCATGATTATGATCAATAAAGGCAATACCCAATTTATAAGCCAAAGGCCTTTCTTTAACTCCGCCTACTAGTAAATTGGCACCTTTTTCCATCATGAATTTTTCCAGTTCAGCAGGATTCGCATCATCTAGAATCACCGTACCGTCATCCACTAGCTCATTCATGATTTCATATTCCTCTTTTCTGCCGGTTTGCGTACCAATCATCACTACATCAATACCAATTTCCCGAAATTGCTTAATTAGAGAAATGGCCTTAAATCCTCCACCAACAAAAATAGCAGCCTTTTTACCTTCGAGCTTAGCCCTATATCCTTTGATAATGTTTTCTACTCTAGCCGTCTCTTTAGCAATCAACTCTTCAGCCTTAACAATCATAGACTCTTCTCCTAAAGCAGCCGCAATATTACGCAATGAGGCAGCCGTATCCTCAATACCTAAAAAGGATATTTGAATATAAGGAATCTGATAGAGTTCTTCCATTTTTCCTGCAAGATAAATCATCGATCCAGCACACTGTATGATGTTTAACCTAGCGTTAGGGGCTGATTTCAAGGCTGTATAATGGGAATCCCCTGTAAATGTAACGTTTAATTCTACCCCCATCTGCCGTAAATAATTTTGAATGATCCAAGCTTCACCAGCCAGATTAAAATCCCCTAAATAATTAATACTATTGTTCTTTTCGACTACTGTAGACTCAAAGGGTTTTATCAAACGAAGCAATGCATCTCCTGCAGCTCTGTAGCCTGCGGACTTATTACCAATAAATCCGCTAGACTCTACTGGTATCACTTCAATATTATGTCTTCGAGAGGCGGCGCTGCAAATGGCTTCCAAGTCATCACCAATTACGCCGACAATACAGGTTGAATATACAAATACTAGTTTTGCCTGATATTTTTCCACCAGTCCATCTATGGCTGCTGCTAATTTTTTTGCGCCGCCAAAAATAATATCTTGTTCTTTTAAATCGGTAGAAAAGCTATTCCGATATAATTCAGCACCACTGCTCAAGCTGCCGCGAATGTCCCAAGTATAGGTGGCACAGCCAATTGGTCCATGTACCAAATGTATGGCATCTGTAATTGGATTGAGCACAACTCTGGCTCCACAATACACACAAGCTCTTTGGCTTACACAGCCGGCAGAACTGTCCGCATCACATTTAAGCTGTTTCTTATTCTTACCTTTCGTAACAATAAACTCGTCTCGTTCTATAATGCTTTCTGCAAGATCTGCAGCCATAGTAATCTCACTCCTCTCCTAAAAACTGTGCGAAAAAACAATTTGTAAAGAAAATAAAAACTCATTTTGAAAAGCCACAGAAGCACAGAGGATACAGAGAAAAGCTAACTATGAGGCTAGAAAATACTTCTCTGTGTTCTCCATACCTCTGTGGTTCAATCATTCAAGAGATTTCAGAGAGTCTCTATTTACATTACCAATTCAAAGTCTTCATCTTTGGCATCACGGTCGGCTCTGTCTAATAGCGCATTGCTGATCATCTCAATTAGCCTCATGCCGCCTCGATAACCAACAATCGGCAAGTAGGAATGAACACTTCTATCTAAAATCGGGAACCCGACTCGCATAAAAGGAACATCTTCCGCACGGGCAATATATTTTCCATAGGTATTGCCAATCAATAGATCTACAGGCTGATTCTTAATCCACTGATGCAAAGTAAATAAATCTCCTGCACTTTTTACATTAGCCTCAATTCCAGCGCCTTTCAGCATACCGTTAATGTCATCTTCAAAGCTTCCTGCTGCAGAACTGGATGATCCGCCCGGTGTGCCCGTAAGCACATGAAGAGGAACCATTCCTAAGCTTAATACAAACTCAGTTATGCCGGTTACAATATCAGGATCGCCAAATATTGCTACGGTTTTCCCATGAAAATGGAAATGAGTGTCGGTCATAATGTCAACCAACTGACCTCGTTCTATTTCTAATTCTTTAGGAATTTCACGGGCAAAACTATTACGCAAGGTCATTAATAACGCATCTGTAGCTTTAATTCCAATGGGTGTTTTAAGAGTAGCTACAGGAACTTTATAATCTTTGTTTAAAAGATCAGCGGGGTCACTAGAGGCAAAGCGACCAAGAGCCAATGTGATCTGAGAGTTTCCTGTATCCTGTAACTGTTCCACAGTTGTGCCACCTTCAGGATACATTTCAAATTCTCCCGTCATTGGTGAGTCGACAACCCCTGATGTATCAGGGAACATAATATATTCAATACCCATACTTTCTACCAAGCGTTTTATTTCCCGCATATCTCCAGGATTGACAAAGCCAGGAATAATATTGGCTTGTTCTTTTTTCTCTGGTGACGTACTCTTTGCTAAATAGCTCACCATCGCTTTTGTCATATTGGAGAACCCTGTGATATGAGACCCAACATAACTTGGAGTGTTCGCATGAATGACTAGCTTCCCCTCCGCAATTTCTGCTGTTTTAATAATACTGGAAACATCATCGCCGATGGTTTCCGTTAAACAAGTCGTGTGTATGGCCATAACATCTGGTTTATAGATGTGAAAAACATTTTGTATCGATGCTTTTAAATTAGCACCACCGCCAAATACGGATGATCCTTCTGTGAAACAGCTAGTGGAAGCCATAACCGGATCACGGAAATGACGGGTTAAGTGCATACGGTGGTAAGAGCAGCACCCTTGTGATCCATGACTATGAGGCAGACATTTGTGAATCCCGAGAGCAGCATACATAGCGCCAATTGGCTGACAAGTCTTGGCAGGGTTAATAATACCGCCGCTTTTACGTTCTGTTATATCCTTTGGTGTACAATCTAACATACTATGCCACTCCTTCCTCAGTTACTGACCCTTCTAGTAAAGGTTGATTTTTCCATGGTGGGGTTATAAAGTTCCAAGTTGGTGAGGCGAATCCCATGCTGATATCCTCAGCAAATTTAACAGCACCATTGAAACCAGCATAAGGTCCGCTGTAATCATAGGAATGTAATTGTTTCGAGTTAATACCCATTTTTTGAATGACATATTTATCCTTGATCCCGGAAGTGAAGATGTCTGGCTTCAATACTTTTATAAATTCTTCTGTTTCAAAATGATTTAAGTCATCAACAATGATGCTGCCATCTTTCATATCAAAGCGCATGCCATTATATTGACCTAGAGGTATTTTTGCTTTTAGCTCTTCCAGCTTTTCAGGTGAAACTTTCAAGCGGAAGCGTTTTTCATCAACTTCTGCTGTATAGTGAGGAATATTCTTACTATCTGCATCTGTTTTAATGGTAGGAATGACTTCACGTCCTTCATAATCATCCCGATGAGCAAATTCATAACCTGCTAATAAAGTTTCAATGCCAAGTTCACTAAATAAGTTTTGGAAATGATGACCACGAGATCCGCCAACAAAACAAAAAGCTGTTTTACCTTCACAAATCTTCTTATATTGGTCAAAGATAGGTTCAATTCTCGCCAATTCACTGGCAATTACTGCTTCTGTCTTAAGAGTCAGTTCTTTGTCATCAAAATATAGGGCCATATTACGCAAGGATTCAATTGTCCCTTCAATTCCAATAAAGTTAACTTTAAGCCAAGGTGTACCATATTTGGTTTCTAGCATCTCAGCAATATAGTTAATGGAGCGGTGGCATTGCACCAAATTCAGTTCTGCAGTATGCGCATTTTTAATTGCTTCATAAGAGCCATCCCCTGTCATAACCGATACTACATGGTAGCCGATTTCTTTGAGGATACGTTCTACTTCCCAGCCATCTCCGCCAATGTTGTATTCTCCAAGAAGATTAATTGGGAACTTAGCAGGAGCTTCTTCTTGTTCCCCGGTACCAATGACTTTTTCCATTAAAATGTTATTGGCAATATGATGACCTGCGGATTGACTAACCCCTTTATAGCCTTCACAACTAAAAGACAGTACTTGCACGCCATGCTTTGCTTCTGCCGCTTTAGCAACAGCCCCCATATCATCGCCAATTAATCCTACAGGGCAAGTAGCAGAAAGAGTAATAGCCTTAGGATTGAAGATTTCCATAACTTCATCAATTACCTTAGCCAGTTTCTTTTCTCCGCCAAAAACGATATCACTTTCCTGCATATCTGTAGATATGCAGTAATTAATAAAATTCTGTTTTGGATCGTCAGATTTTGCTTTATTTCGTCTCGTATTCCACGCATAATAGCCACAACCGATTGGTCCGTGAACAATATGCACCATATCTTTAATCGGACCTAACACAACGCCCTTACAACCGGCATACGCACAGCCTCTGTTGGTAATAATACCAGGAATGGTCCGGGTGTTGGCTTCGATCTGCTGACTTTCCACATCAGATCGTTTAATGAATATATGTTTCTTACGATTTTTTTGTACCTTAGGTGGATATTGATCTAGTATTTCCTGAAGTTTAGCTTCATTCATTCCCATGTTCCCTTACCTCCCTTTAAACTGCACTTTCGCCTGTTTCCCCAGTACGGACACGTATTGCATCCATAACTGGTAAAACAAAAATCTTACCGTCACCAACATTATTACAAGTTTTATTTGCTTGAATAATAGCATCTACAATCTTGCTCACTTCATCATCATGAGCAAGGATGGTAAACAACCTTCGCGGAAACAAGCTGGTACCAACTAAAAAATCAGTTATTAGTTTTTCTGCTTCCCCTGTTTGATCCTCTCCAGCCATAAGAAGGAGTTCTTTCTTTCTTTCCAAAATTAATGTAGGATTGGTTACTATTTTACCGCGACCTTCTACTTTAAAAGCCGTAAAACCAGCTACGCCAGCTTCCACTAAGGCTTTTTTGGTAGCGCCCGTTTTGTTCATACGCACTATAGCGATAATTTCTTTCATCCTTATCCCTCCTTCTTATAGACTTGGGATTCCACTAGAAATGGTATACGCTTCTTCAATGGAGCTTATGAAAATTTTACCGTCACCATAAGCACCTTGCTCGCTTGTTTTTGCATATTTTAGAATCAAACGAACCATATCCTCTTTATCCTCATCACGGATTGCCATCATCAATAATGCTTTAGGAATTTCATCATAGATGATTCCTGATATTTTAATACCTTTTTGCTTACCGCGACCAACTACATCCACAACGGTTGCTGCATGGAAACCAGCTCTTGATAACTCTGCCAATACTTCATCTTTTTTTTCCGGTCTGATTATGGCTCTAACTAATAACATATTGTTTTCCCTCCAATATTTTCGTTTCTATCTCAGGTTAGAATTACAGATCCATAAAGCCATATTGCATCATGATTTCTTCTAGTCTGTCTTGCGTCATTGGTTTAGGAATAACAAACATCTTATTACCATCGATGGCTTTAGCCAGCGCACGATATTCATTGGCCTGTCCTGATTCTGGATCAAAGTCAACAACTGTCTTTTTGTTAATTTCAGCACGTTGAACCAAATTGTCACGAGGAACAAAATAGATCAATTGGGAGCCAATTTCTTCAGCAAAAGCCTTTAACAGCTCATACTCTTTATCAACTTTACGGCTGTTGCAAATAATGCCGCCAAGTCTTACTTTACCGTTTACCGCATATTTCTGAATACCTTTGGCAATGTTATTCGCTGCATAAAGAGCCATCAATTCACCAGAAGCAACAATATAAATTTCTTCTGCTTTACCTTCACGAATCGGCATTGCAAAACCACCGCATACAACGTCCCCTAGTACATCATAAAATACATAATCAAGATCTGGCGTATAAGCGCCTAATGACTCAAGCATATTAATTGAGGTGATGATCCCTCGGCCTGCACATCCTACGCCTGGTTCTGGGCCGCCTGATTCTACACACAAAGTACCGCCAAAACCCGGTTTTAAGATATCTTCTAAATCAATATCGTCACCTTCATCACGTAAGGTATCCAACACTGTTTTTTGACATAATCCATGAAGTAATAAGCGAGTGGAGTCCGCTTTTGGATCACAGCCTACTACCATAATATGCTTACCTGCCTCTGCTAAAGCACCTACTGTATTTTGAGTTGTGGTAGATTTACCAATGCCGCCTTTACCATATATTGCAATCTGTCTCATAACAAAAACCTCCTTATATTTGTAAACAATTTTCTCTATTACACATTTACTAAGGATTTAATCCTTAATCTGTATTCCCTAATCTTTATAGTTGAAAAGTATATTTTTTTGAATTATAATAAAGATTAGGTACATCGAATAAGCCCTGGTGTCTGCTGGGGAATGTAAAGATTGCCACGCTTTATGGATACCGCAAATATCCATAAAGCATTTTTTCCTTTCAGGAAAGCTGTACACATATACTATAAAACCACCTCCTTATATAATAAGAAAAACACAGATGGAGCTTATAAACGAAAATGCGTTTATAAGCTCCATTGCTCATGTACTTATTTTTTTTGCAAAAAGGCAAAGAAGCTCACAAGGGTTTAAAAACCACTCGTAAGCTTCATTGCTTCCTGCCTATGAACTTGAGCTGAGTATAGCACATATTTTTTAGAGGTGCAATACCCTTTTAAAATAGTCGAAATATTAAAATTAAACCTTCCGTACCCACTATACTCGCTTAAAGATAATACTGAAAAATCAACATATATACTGGGATTACAGCAATCGATGCAATTGTGGTTATCGTCGTCATGATCGCAGCATATTCTGCATCTGCCTGATAGGCTTTAGCCAAAATAGAGGTCTGAGTCATGACCGGAAGCATAGCTTGAATGATAAAGACTTTCTTCATTAAAACAGGCAGCGGCATTGCATAAGTGATTGCCATGACAATCAATGGTGAAATCACAAACCTCCCCAGAAGGATGGCTATCATATCCTTGCTGACCTTTATATTACTCAGTTTTACACCATATATCGCTATACCAATAAACAGCATAGATAACGGTGTTGTCATGTTCCCAAGATACTTACAGGTATCGAGAATAAATTGCGGCAAACTGATATTACATAAGATAAGTATCATAGCCAGCAGAAAGCCTAGCAGAGGAGGAGAAAATACTTTTTTTATCACCTCAACTGCAGACACGTTATCTTTGCCTGAAGCGCCATCGTTACGAATGCCGCTTGCTCCAATGGTCCAAAATAAAGAAGTATTGGCAATATAATATAGCAGAACATAAGGAACACTTTGTTCGCCAAACAATGCTAAATTCACTGGCAGGCCAATAAAAATAGTATTTGAAACAAAAAACATAGATCTAAATGTTCCCTGCCGGTTAGATTTTACTCTCAAAAGCTTAGAAGCTGCATATCCAACTGCATAACAGACAAACATAGAAGAATAGGGTACAACTAGTCCCGTCGCCAAATGCAGCAGCCCGTCTTTATTAAAAGTACTCATCAAATTCCATATCATATAAGTAGGTAAAGCGACATTTGTAATTATACGGGAAAATAATTGAGAAGCGCCTTCATTAAACCATCCTTTACCTGTAAGAATATATCCTGTTATAATCATTAAAACAATACTAAAAACACTTTCAATTGTGTGAAAAATAATCATTAACGAAAACTCCTAATCATCCTTGAAATACACTAGTAAGAAAACCGCGGCGATCTCTGTGATCTGTGTCCTCTGCGCTTAACGTTCTTTTTAAGAAGCCTATCTTTCTAGGCTTAAGTACCTTATACTAAAGCTGCTAAAGCCGCTTTTACTATGGCCTCTGCTTCTGAAGAATGGCCGATTGGGGCAGCAGCATCTCTACCTTTTTTTACAAAATTACCGTAATATTGCTTCTGCTCTTGTTCCAATTTCTCTTCAGAATTGTATGTATACCCCAAATTCTTCATATGCTCAACTATCTGCTGAGCAGCACCCATTTCCGTAGAATAGTTTGGAACATTCTCATCAAAATTCTCTCGCAATTTCAAACTCACCATATCACTTTCTTTCACGACTGGAACGTATACACCGCCTGATTGCTCCACTTCATCTGCTGTTCCTAGCCATTTAACGGCAAGTTCTGCACTAAATTGCAGCAGGTGCTTTAACCAGATAAACCCCATCACCTTAACTGCTACTTCAATATCTAAATCTCTTCCTGGATTCATATCAATACCATTTTCTTTCATGCTCCCACTCCTCCATCATATTAATTGTAGTGCTGCTTTCGCTAATTGATCAGCTTGCTCATTATATTTATCTCCGGAATGAGCTTTTACTTTTACAAAAATGACCTCTAATTGTTTCACTACCTGATCATAATATTGTTTATACTTTTTAGTCCCCTCCTGCTTAGCCTCCCATGCATTGGTACACCATTTTTCGATCCCCTCGTAGTCGTAATAAATAACAATGGTGCGCACCCCCTGCTCTAATGCATAGTTCATAGCAATTTTTGCACCCATGGTCTCTCCCGCAACATTGCGCATACCACTAAGCTCCGGGTCATTGCCCTTCTGGCTAAAAGTAAGCTCTGCCCCTTTCCATAATATTACAACTCCAGCAGAATACTCCTTGGTTACAATGTTATAACTGCCGTCAACATAAGCAAGCATCATATCATCAGAAAGCTGCTCTATAGGAAGTGAAGGCAATATTACATTGCAAGAACTCCCTGTTAGATACGCATTTGCTTCTTCTTCTGTTTTGAAGCTCTTATACTCGGCTCCCGAAAAACCTTTAATTTGCTCCTGGCATTGGGGCCAAGTATAAAACAAACCATTTTTACGTCCCTTCCTAACAGCATATACCTTTTTTTGTTTGTCTGACATACTCTCTTTTACCACCCTTATCCTTTTTACTAAGAGAAAAGCCAATCACTTGCAGCTTGTCCAACATCAGCGTAGTGAATCCTACATCCCAAGCTCTTATCTCTTTATTTTATGCTTTTCTATTTGTAAAAAGCAAGTAGTAATCAAAATAGATTCTGCCAAGGCACTATCTAGCTAGACACTATAGTGCCTTGACATTCTATTATGAATAACTATCTCATGCAGCACTCTTAATCTATGCGAAGAGAACACATGGGAGCAGTTAACTGAGAAAATACATTAACATTGGGTTGCCCTAGATTGATTCCATTAGTTAGACGATTGGTATGCAGGGAAATAATAACACTCGTAATTTTCACATTGCCGCTCGGCGTAGGTATTCCTCGAAATGGATTATAATCCAGTGGAGCAACATAATAATTCAATGTACCATCATGATTCACAACTAAACGATTGGGATCAAAGCCATCTGCAGTATAAGTCACTCCTAAAGGAGCTGCAGGCCAGACACCTCTTTCTGTTACAAAAAACAAGGTATACACTCCAAGAGGAATTAAGCCTTGCGCCGATACTTCAATATGTCCTTCATTTCCCTTGCCGCAAATTTCACCTGTAGCTGTCGCCTGCAGCCAAGCAGGCAATGCAACCCATGGCGGCCGATTAGCGGGCATATTTTCAAAGATTAGGTCACAACAACAATCAAGCAGCGACTTTCCTTTTCTATCGTCTTCCACACTATCCCCTCCTTAAATGAAAATAGTATTTAAAGTTTAACAAATTAAACTTTTTACTCTAGACCTTTTATATATGCTATGCCTCAAATAAATAAAATGTGAAAGATGCAAACTAAATGCAATAAATTTTTATAGTTAAAGGGGGCCATGTCATTCATACATGGCCCCCTTCTCATGCTTTATTATTATGGCTTAACAGTAGTCTTAAATACTTGCTTACCATCTTTCATTTCAATAATCACAACACTTTTTACAGCATCATGAGTAGCATTTAAAGTGGTGTTACCTGTTATTGCTGAATAATCTTTCGTCCCTGCCAATGCTTCACGAATTTTTTCAGGTTCAAGGCTATTAGCCCGTTTGATGGCATCAATGACAATATTAGCTGCATCATAGCCAAGTACAGCCATCGCATCCGGCACTTGGCCATATTCTTTTTTATATGCCTCTACAAAAGCTTGAGAAGTAGCACTAGTATCATCTACTGAATAATGATTAGTAAAATAAGTATTATTTAGTGCTGCACTAGTTCCAACTTCCACCAGTTTCGGTGAATCCCATCCGTCTCCACCTAAAATTGGCACAGTAATGCCGATTTCTCTAGCTTGTTTCACAATTTTCCCAACTTCTTCATAATAGCCTGGTATATAAATAATTTCAGCATTTAGTGCTTTTATTTTAGTTAATATGGTCTTAAAATCCTGATCTTTTTGCAAATATGCCTCTTCTGCTAAGATGCTCCCGCCACCTTTGGTATAGGCCTCTTTGAAAAAGGTAGATAATCCTTTGCTGTAATCACTACTATTATCTACTAGTATGACAGCCTTATTCAAATGCAGTGTGTTCAAAACAAAGTTTGCCCCCACTGTACCTTGAAAAGGATCGATAAAACACACACGGAAAGTATAATTCTTAACTTTACCGCTTGCTTCATCCACTGTTACCTTAGGGTTTGTCGCACCTACGGCAACGAAAGGAATTTTAGTCGCTTCTGCCACACTGGAAGTGGCAATTGCATTTGAACTTGCAAAAATACCGGTAACTGCCACGACTTTATCCTGAGATGCAAGTTTGGTCATTGCATTGGCTGACTCGGAAGGTTCGCTTTTATTATCAGCAATCACAGCCTGAATCTGCTTTCCAAGAATACCGCCTTTTGCATTGGCCTCTTTTATGGCCATCTTAGCACCATTAGCAGATGAGGTGCCCATAGTTGCATTACCACCAGTCATTTCATTCAAAACACCAATCTTAATATCCTTAGAAGCAGAGTCACCGCATCCTGCCAAGACTCCAGCTGATATTAAAACAATTAGAGCCACCATCAAAAGTTTAAATCCCGATTTTGTCATATTATCGTCTCTCCTTTGTTAATCATGTACTGCGAAACATACTTTCTAAATACTCTTAACTACCTCTAAAGTACAAATCAAATCAGAAGACAGTAATTTTTCAATGCTTTTTTGCTTTCAATGAAAAATACACATTAAAAACAAAGAGTCAAATCACTTAGTGATTTGACTCTGGATAAACAATTGAATACGCTAAAAGCGTTTTCAGCATCACAATATAAAGAGATCTAAATGATCCCTGTATATTACGAATTTGTCTCTGTCCTTTTGCCTGAGAGATTTGCCAGCAATATGATTGCTGTGTTTCACCTTCGGCGCCCTGTATAAGAGTCTCTCCAGAGTCCCGTCCATTTACGGTTCTACTCGGTACTCCAAGTGCCTGAGAGTTTTACTCCTTCGGCGGGCTATTAAGCCACTCTCCCGCAAACTTCATCCGGACATATGTAGTTGTAGCAAGTACACTTTCTGTAAGTATTATTATAAAACAACACATCAAATAATTCAATAGTAAATAAGTAAGTTTTTTCAGCATCTTTGTCTTTTTCTTCTATTCCGAATGAACATATAAGACATCAATTGAGACACTAGGAAAGAGAACATGCAATGGAACTAGTGGCAACAAAACCTTATAAAATTGAAATCAAAGAAGCTTATTAAAACTATTGAAGTTCTTAACCGCAAATGCTCTTTTACGAAAAATGATTCTCTTGTCTCAGTATGGTTTCTAGAATACCATCATACTTCCGTAATAATAAAACGACACACTTTATCTCCGCTCGTTTTGCAAAGAGGCCTATTTAATCGGGCATTAAATCCGTTGTATAATACGTCATCAATCTCACAGTAAATGGTACCCAATTCTTGATCTCCTAGCTGCGCCCACATATCTTGCATTGGACAATAGGTAATATCCTCTGGATGATCGGGGTCTCTTTCCCAAGAAATCCCTGGCATATCCCTGACTTTAGTATAAGTCTCTGGACTTATTTCCAATCCTCTTTCTTCCGCTTCGTTTTTCATTGAAGCAAGTCTAGCTTCACCAAAATTACGTATGGCAGCCCTTATCGATTGCTTTCCTAACTCTGGTCCCATTCTTTGAACCATTTCTTGTGCCATAAAATAGTATAACTCTGCCATTAGCTTAGCCATTCTTTCAACAGGTTCTCCATCACTACGAACTTTGCTCATCTACTAACCCCCTCGGTTATCAAAGCTTTTATTCTGTAAGCTCAACTTTATTTATTGTTTTTATGGTACTCTGCCACTTTAGCAAAAGCATAACCGCTTGCTGCAATCGTAGCAGCAATATCTTCTTCCGAATGAGCAGCAGACATAAATCCTGCTTCAAATTGAGACGGTGCCATATATACGCCTTGTTTTAACATCTCATGAAAGAAGGTATTGAATGCACCAATATCCGATTGTTTCGCACTCTCATAATCATATACAGGTTGGTCTGTGAAGAACATGCCAAACATGGCACCAAGCTGGTGGTACTGCAATGTAAAACCATACTTCTCGCCTTGAGCGCGAATTCCGGCACATAAAGTTTTGGTTTTCTCAGCTAACTTCTCATACAGTCCAGGTGTTTGCGATAAGAGGGTAAGAGTGGTAATCCCTGCTGTCATTGCCAACGGATTACCGCTTAGTGTACCTGCCTGATATACAGGGCCAGCAGGAGAAATGAGCTCCATAATATCCTGCCTGCCGCCATAGGCACCTACGGGCAAACCGCCACCAATAATCTTTCCTAAGCAAGTCAAATCAGGTTTTATACCAAACACTGACTGTGCTCCGCTGTAAGCCACACGAAAACCAGTCATAACCTCATCAAATATCAGCAAAGAACCATATCGCTGCGTAATTTCACGTACGGCTGCCAGGTATCCTTCTTGCGGAAGTACCATTCCCATGTTGCCGGCAACAGGTTCGATAATAACAGCAGCAATTTCTTCGCCATATTGAGTAAAGACTTCATTAAGACCTGCTAAATCATTGTAATTTACAGAAATCGTTCCGCCGGCAACAGCAGCAGATACACCTGGACTGTCAGGTACACCTAAGGTTGCCGCCCCTGAGCCTGCCTTTACCAGCAGACTATCATGATGTCCATGATAACAGCCAATAAATTTAATAATTTTACTGCGTTTAGTATATGCTCTTGCTAAACGCAATACGCTCATGGTAGCCTCTGTTCCTGAGTTCACCATGCGTATCAATTCCATAGAAGGAACAGCCTGCTGCACTAACTTAGCTAAAGTAGTCTCTAAAAGAGTAGGTGCTCCATAACTTGTTCCATTCGATACAGCTTGAACTAGGGCTTCAACTACTGCAGGGTGAGCGTGGCCTAAAATCATTGGACCCCATGATCCAACATAGTCAATGTATTGATTTGAATCAATATCATATAAGCGGCTGCCTGCAGCCCTCGCAATAAAAGGCGGCGTTCCGCCAACACCTCGAAAGGAACGTACAGGACTATTAACGCCCCCTGGTATATACTGCTTTGCTTCATTAAATGCTTCAGTCGATTTATTTAAATGAAATGCCATGAGTAGACCTCCTAAAATAATAATGGAACCACCAAGACACAACAAACACAAAGATTCTCACAAAGGGAATGTCTCCTTCATGCTCTCCTTTGCGTACCGTGCTAGCGGCATCGTGGATTGGTGGTTTATTGTCTCTATCTTATTCCTCTTTTAACCAGCGGGCAACATCCATCGCATGATAGGTAATAATAATATCCGCCCCGGCCCGTTTCATGCTAACTAATGTTTCCATCACTGTACGCTTTTCATCAATCCATCCTTTGGCTGCTGCAGCTTTAACCATGGAATATTCACCACTTACGTTATAAACCGCCAAAGGATAATCAAAACGATCCCTAACTTGACGAACAATGTCCAAATAAACCAAGGCTGGTTTCACCATAATAATATCTGCACCTTCTGCAATATCTAACTCAACCTCGCGCATGGCTTCCCGGCTATTAGCCGGGTCCATTTGGTAGCTTTTGCGATCACCAAATTGCGGTGCTGAATCAGCAGCGTCACGGAATGGTCCATAATAAGCAGATGCATATTTTACGGCATAGGACATAATGGATACATTGCTATAGCCACTTTCATTTAACGCATTACGAATAGCTAATATACGTCCATCCATCATATCAGAGGGCGCTATGATATCAGCCCCTGCCTGAGCCTGGCTAACAGCGGTTTTTGCCAGTAATTCCAATGTACTGTCATTATCAACCTCTTGACCTTTCAGCAAGCCGCAATGACCATGACTGGTATACTCACACAGACATACATCACCGATCACTACGATTTCAGGTAACGCCGCCTTAATCAGACTCATTGCTTTTTGCACAGGACTATTCATATCCCAGGCACTTGATCCTTCTGCATCTTTATATTCAGGAAGACCGAAAATGATAACTGCCGGTATACCTAATGAAAATGCCTCAGCGGCTTCCTTGACTGCCATATCGGGAGACAAATGAAAAACACCTGGCATAGAAGAAATTTCCTTGCGTATTTGATTTCCTGGAACCACAAACAAAGGATATACTAGATTACCAACCTCAATAGTTGTTTCCCGAACTAACTGTCGTATTCCGGCAGAAACTCTAAGACGTCGCGGTCGAAGCAAAAAACTCATTTTTAAGCCTCCTCATATAGCGTTTTAATGACTTCTATCATACCATGAATCGTGTATTCCTCACCAATCACATCTGGAGTAATGCCATGTTCCAAACACGTGCCGGCAGTGATCGGACCAATGCACGCAATCTTTGCATTTTTTAAGAGTTCCGCTCCTTGGTCCCCTAATAAATTCAATAAGTTAGTTACTGTAGAGGAGCTGGTGAATGTAACAAGATCGATTTCGCCAGATTTTAGCTTTTCTGCTAAAATCTTACCATCCGTATCCCCAGTAAGGGTACGGTAAACAGGAACGACGTTTACCCTTGCTCCCATTTCCCCTAATTTCTCCGGTAAAAGATCTCTTGCTACCAACGCTCTTGGAATGAGCACTGACATCCCAGGCTGAATCCTGCCAGTCATTGCAGCAACAATACCTTCAGCTCTAAATTCCAATGGAACAATATCTGCTAAAATGCCATACTCTTTTAGTCTTGCTGCAGTTTGTGCGCCAATGGCAGCAACCCGAATACTGCCCAAAGCCCGACTATCTTTCCTCATGCTATGTAAACGCTTAAAGAAATATTCAACACCATTAACGCTGGTAAAAATCAGCCAATCGTATGTCGTTAATTTATCAATCGCTTCATCTAGTTCAGTATAACTCTCTGGCGGAACTAGTTTGATGGCTGGGGCTTCTATACATTGAGCTCCCAAAGCTTCTAGTTGACCTGTTAAAACACTAGCCTGCTCTCTTGCACGAGTGACTAATGCCGTTTTCCCGAACAGCAAGCGCTGATCAAACCAACCCAACTGTTCACGCAATTTTACAACTTCACCGACAATAAAGATAGCTGGCGGCTTGATCCCTGCTTTTGCCACATCCTCAGCAGCGTTCCCTACCGTTGTGACTAAAACTCGCTGTTCAGGTTTCGTTCCCCAGCGAATGACTGCAGCAGGTGTTTCTGACGAACGGCCATGCTCAATCAGTTTGGATGTAATATGAGGAAGATTTTCTACTCCCATTAAAAAGACTAAGGTATCTACCCCTGTAGATATATTTGACCACTTAATTGTTGATTCCGGCTTAGTAGGATCTTCATGGCCAGTGATTACCGCAAATGAAGTCGCAATCCCTCGATGGGTCACAGGAATACCAGCATAAGCAGGTACTGAAATAGCTGAGGTTATACCAGGTACAATTTCAAATGAAATATGATTTTCTACTAAGGTTAGCGCTTCTTCACCGCCCCGTCCAAAGACGAATGGATCGCCGCCTTTTAAACGCACTACAGTTTTACCTTCTTTTGCTTTATCCACCAGCAGCTGATTAATATCTTCCTGACGCATTGTATGATCACTGGATGCCTTACCTACGTAAATAAGCTCTGCATCTTCTCTAGCTGTTGACAACAACCGATCATCTGCTAATCGGTCATATACGATCGTGTCTGCCTGCTGTATATATTCAAGGGCTTTTACACTGATAAGCTTATAGTCACCAGGCCCCGCTCCTACTAAATAAACAATTCCTTGCCTCATTATTTTCTCCTCTCGTTAGAACGTAATTTATATTCTACAATGCCGCAGAGAACATATTGTGTTCTTTTCAACCATTAATGATTTACTTCTAGTTCTTGCAGAATTTCTCGTCCCCCCTGGTCAAGCATCTGTTGTGCTAAGTAATGGCCAAGCTTTTTGCCCTCCTGCGGACTCCCGCTAATAATTTGTCGAATCTGCCGTGCTCCATCCACTGACAAGATCGCTGCCTCTAGCGTTAATACTTCTTGTTCTATCTTCCCGGACACACCAATGGGAATCTGGCAACCACCTTCTACTTCAGCCAAATACGCCCGTTCGGCTTCAACAGCCCAGCGAGTTTCCTGGTGATTTAAAAAAGCAAGCATCTCTAATACTTCTATGTCATTACTGCGCGCCTCAATAGCCAGGGCTCCTTGTCCCACTGCTGGCAAACAAATATCCTGGGGCAATACTTGGGTAATTTTATCTTGCCAGCCTAAACGTTTTAAACCAGCAACAGCTAAGATAATTCCGTCGAACTCGCCATTTTCTAATTTATTTAGCCTGGTATCCAGATTTCCCCGAAGGTCACCAATCTTAAGATCTGGCCGATATTTTAGCAGCTGTGCCTTTCGCCTTAAACTTGAAGTACCGATCCTGGCTCCTTGTGGTAAATTATCAACTGTGCCATAGTTAGGGCTGATAAAAGCATCCCCAGCATCGACACGTTCAGTAATAGCAGCCAGCAGCAATCCCTCTGGCAGCTCGGTTGGCATATCCTTTAGACTGTGCACGGCCAAATCGATTTCTCCGCCTAACATTGCCGTTTCTAATTCTTTGGTGAATAGCCCCTTACCGCCAATTTTAGCTAAAGGTACATCTAATATTTTATCACCTGTAGTTACAATATGAAGCAGCTCTACATCCATATCAGGATACTGAGCTCTTATACAGTCAGCAATATGATTTGCCTGCCATAGAGCTAACTTACTGCCCCGCGTACCGATAGTAATTTTTTTTCTTTTCACGATGTCTGCCCTCTCCTATTGTATCAAGTTTAAACAAATCCAGTATTGCATCTAAATAGAACTGTTCTTTATGTGTACAGGCTCCTTCATTAATGCAAACCATAGGGTCTCTTAACATTTTACGTATAATCATCTTCGACATATTTTCAACGGCCTTACGTTCATCTGCTGTAATATCAGGTAATTTCGTCAGCGCTCGCTTCAACTCCCGCTGGCGAATTTTTTCTGCCTTATCGGTCAGACGTGCCATAACAGGGCGAAGTGATAAATAACGGAATTTAATCATCAATTCCTCTAATTCTTTTTTAATAATTTCTTCCGCCAACTCAGCTTCCTGTTCTCTTAAACGAACATTGGACTCCACAACGGCTTCTAAATCATCAATGTTATATAAACGTACTCCCGCAATAGCAGCTACCTCAGGTTCTACATCCCGGGGTACAGCAATGTCAATAATAATAATAGGACGCCCTTGGCGTTTAGGCATTAAATGAGCCACATCCCAAGCTCGTATCACATAATGAGGAGCACCAGTAGAAGTAATAATAATATCTGCGTCCACAGCACTTTTCATAAAACTTTCAAAGGGTACAGCCACTCCGCGAAATTGCTCTGCGAGCTCTACCGCTCTTTCATATTTGCGATTGGAAACGATCACCGTTTTAACACCGTTTCCTACTAAATGCTTTGCTGTAAGTTCACCCATTTGCCCTGCCCCCAGCAATAACACATTGGAAGCAGATAAATTACCAAATACGTTTTTAGCTAGCTCTACCGCAGCATAACTGACAGACACTGCACTATGAGCAATTCGAGTTTCACTGCGAACCTTTTTCCCCACTGCAATCGCTCTGTTAAATAACGTATTGAGTACTGTACTCGTAGTTCCAACATCCCTAGCTACTGAATAAGCCTTTTTCACCTGACTTAAAATTTGCCCTTCTCCTATAATAAGGGAATCAAGACTTGCCGATACACGAAATAAATGTTCAATACAGTCTTCTTCGACATAAAAAAAGAAGTCTTCCATATCAAGAGTACTTTCGGATATTCGTTGCAAAAACTGCTGCATTACCGGAAATCCATCTTCCGCATCATCTACAACAGCATACATTTCTGTACGATTACAGGTAGACAGTAATACACATTCGCTAATTTCTTCATATTCATGAAGATGATTCAATGCTGTTTTAATTTTATCCTCAGAAAAAGTGAAACATTCCCGCACATCCACCGATGCCGTCTTATGATTGAGTCCTAGTACAACCAATTGCATTTTTGATCTTAGCCTCCGCCTCTTTTATCTTGCCTTCTTTAAGCAAGATAATTACTTCCTGGTCCAAGGTACTTCGCCAAAAGGATTCTCTTTCTTTTGCTGTCGTTAGCTGCTTTCTCACCTGTTCTCGTGCTTTCGCCACCAATTCAAGATAGATTCCATATTCCGGCCCATAACGCTTTTCTAAGTCCTCACGTAATTTTTTTGCTAACGCTGGGCTTTTACCACCAGTAGAGATCGTAAGCAGCAAATCTCCATGAGAAATTTGGGATGGCACACTAAAATTGCCAAGCTCCGGTGCATCCGTCACATTTACAAGAGCACCAGTACTCATACCTTCCTCAGCGACCCATTTATTTACTGCGTTATTATCCGTAGCGCAAATTAAAATAAAAAAACCATTAACATCACCCTGCCGATAAGATCGAGGAATATGAATAATACTCTTGTCCTCTACTAACGAAGCTAGCTGCTTCGTTAGGGCAGGGCTTACTACCGTAACCATTCCACCAGCAGCCAAAAGCGCTCCAACCTTACGCTGAGCAACACTACCGCCGCCAACAACCATACAGGGGCGACCACTAATTTGTAAGTTTATCGGATAACAGGGCACATTTTTCACATCCTTCATATTTTAGCATATTTCGCACTAAAAATGTAATATTCCTCTATTAGAAAGTACAAAGATTCACTTTTAATTTTAGGAATCCAGTTTTTCTTTTGCACCAAAATATGCCTCTACTATTTTTCGTACAACAGGTGCTGCAGCAGTAGAGCCTTCGCCCCCCTCCTCTACTAGCACCGCAATTGCAATTTCAGGATTTTGTGCCGGTGCATAACATGCAAACCAAGAATGAACCGTACCAGTACCGGTCTCTGCTGATCCGCTTTTTCCAGCCACGGTGGGAGTAACCCCTTGAAAGACTCCTGCTCCGGTCCCCTTTGTTGTAACAGCGACTAGTCCACTCTTAATGATATCCCACGTTTCCGCTTTTAAATAAATTGTATGGACGGCTTCTGGCTGGTAGCTTCTGACCACCGCTCCATTATCATCTATAACTTTATCGACTAACATCGGTCGGTATATCTTCCCATGATTGGCAACTGCCATTAGCAGCAGTGCCTGCTGCAGAGGCGTTGTTAAATAGTAACCTTGCCCAATCGCAGCGATAATCGTCTCCCCGGGATACCACGGCTGTTCATAAGTTTTTTGTTTCCAACCTTCTGTAGGTACTAATCCGTCTTCTTCCCCTTGCAGCAATATACCACTTTTTTTACCTAAGCCAAAAGTCAATGCATAACTAGCTAAATTATCAATTCCCATGCGGCGGCCTAATTCATAAAATACAGGATCACTTGACCATGCTAAGGCATCAACAATTGTAAGCTTGCCTAATCCTTCCGTCTTCCAGCCATAAAATTTCCATCCCCCTAAAATATAGTACCCTTTATCCTCAAATACTTCCTCTTTCGTTACATAGCCCATATCCAAAGCAGCAGCTGTTGTAATAATTTTAAAAACAGAACCTGGAGGGTAGGCACTTTGTATTGCTTTATTTGTAAGGGGATGATCAGGATGATTTATCAAATCACCCCAGTTTTTAGTGCTAATTCCACTTGCAAATAGATTAGGATCAAAACTTGGAGAGCTAACCATTGCTAAAATACCTCCTGTATGGACATTCATAACAATGGCGCACCCTCCTTTGGCAGGCTGCCCCGTATTACGGCTTATTTCAATTTGCTGCATCAGAGCCTCTTGTGCAGCTTTTTGTAAATTTCCATCAAGAGTTAAAATGAGCCCTTTACCCGATATCGCTTTTTTTTCACCAATTCTTTGTACTTCTTCTCCAAATGCATTCACTTCTACTTGTAAACCACCGTCAACCCCCCGCAGTACATCTTCCCATTCCAGCTCAAGCCCATCCTTTCCTATGAAATCCGTAGGTTTGTATCCCTGAACTTTACGCCTGGCATATTCATCCTCATTAATACTGCCTAGATATCCCAATACATGAGCTGCTAAATCTTTGTATATGTATTGTCTAACAGGAACGGCACTAATGGCAACTCCAGGCAGATTATCTTTTCTTTCTAAAATCCTAGCTTGCAATATCGGGTCAATATCACGCTTCACTATAATCGGTATATACGGTGAATCGTTTCCATCCTTCAGCATTTTTTCAATGATTTCTGATGAAATACCAATCATATCTGCTAATATGGCTGTCTTACCGGGATCATAACTGTATTCTGCAGGAATAATAGAAACAGCAAAACTAGGACGATTTGTAACCAGTAAAGCCCCATTACGATCATACATGTTTCCTCGCGGAGCTTGTTCCGTAATTTGATGTACGCGATTTTCTTCTGCTACTTTCTTATATTGTGGACCACGTACTAACTGCATCCAGGCTAAACGCAATATTAGAAGACCAACCACTGCCACAATGATCCATAGTAGTGTATTCATTCTGCGAGACTTTTCTGTAATCCACATAGAGTAACTCCTTTTTGAACAATTAATTGGACCATTACATAGTATCCCGCAAAACAAAAAAAATAGCCCTAATGGGCTATTTTATCAGCAATCACTTACCTGTATAATCTTTGCCAACCACAACAACTGCATCAATCGCCTTACCTTCATCTTTTGTAATCTGCAATGAATATTTAAAAGGCAGCGAGCTCAATTTGTTAACAACTGTACTATCCATAGTGTTAGAAATAACCACCGTATTTTTATACGCATTTGATGTATTCGACACACCTGCTACTTCAAAACCCCTGTTACGAAGGATCTCAGCAATTCTATCGCCTGCCTCAGCTACACCGCTGGCATTGACCACTTCCACGCTTACTTTGTCAGAATTTGCTTTCTTGCTACCAGATTTGCCTGTATCTGCCGCAGTATCTGTTTTATCATTTTTATCAGATTTATCACCTTTTTTGGACTTATCTGGGGTCGTCGCTTTTTCAGTAGTTATATTTTTAGTGACCTTTGGCGTTTCAACTACTTTCATTTCTTTTGGAATAGAAGTTTCATATTCACTTGCCTCTTTTTGAGTTGTAGCAACATATTTATCTTCCATAGTCACACCAAGGGTTTGAGCTACATGTTTTCGAAGAGCCATTACATCAGGGAGCCAATAACTTATATCATCAATAAATGCTGGCTTTCCTGGCACCATGTCTGTTCTCAAACCATTTTTCGATGCATCATTCAACGTTTTAGCAAGATTGAGCATTTCCGTGGTAGACATATCGCTATTTACTACACTATTTACCTCACGAACAATCGCAGGTATCTTAGTAATAACAGACGGGCTAGCGACTTCCTTCATCAATGCTTTTAAAAATTTTTGCTGACGTTCAACCCGACCAATATCCCCTTCTTCATCACGATAACGTACATATTGAATCGCCATCCGACCATCCATGTGCTGTACGCCTGGTCGTAAATCAATTACGAAGGGGCCGTGATCATCTCCATTGTCATCATAAGGGTCAGAATAATACATGCGCTTTTCTACATCAATGGTAACGCCACCAACCGCATCAATAATCTTCTTAAACCCTGCAATATTAATTGTAACATAATGATCTATTTTAATTCCTAACAAACCTTCAACAGCCTGCTGTGTTAATTTGTGACCGCCATAGGCAAAAGCATGGTTAATCTTATCCCAGCCATGTCCTGGAATTTTCACCCTCGTATCTCTGGGAATGGAGAGCATTGCAACATCTTTCGTATTTGTGTCGATGGTAACAACAAATAGAGTATCAGAGCGTCCCGTATCATCGCTGCGTTCATCAACCCCCATAACCATGATGTTAATCTTATTCTGAGGAGTTACAATACTCCCCTTTTCTTTACTTTGTTCAATTCCTCCGCTAAACCAAACATAGGACGCACCAGCTACTGCTAATACTGCTAACAAAATCCCTAAGACAGCAATAACGGATCTTCCCTTACCACGCCTTTGTTCAGCTAATCGTTTTTCCAGTCCTGCCATAGTGCGCAACTCCCTTCTATCCACCTGGGAATATTCTCATATACCAAGTATTAAATTTAAAAACTGCAAATAAAAACTCAATAAACAAGCCTCCGCATGGGAGGCTTGCTTTTAAGTATAACAAAATGTAACATAAAAGGTCAAGATTTTTATGTCTTACACCTCATGTATAAAACATAAAAATCCCAATATAAAGAAGATGACTCCAGCAATCTTATTGATTCAAGCCTGCACGGATCGACCATTCTGACGGATTCTTTCGAATTGATACAGCAACAATCCATCCAGAATCCTGGAAGAAGATTCATACACACTCATTGCT
Source organism: Pelosinus propionicus DSM 13327 (assembly GCF_900114615.1). Lineage (GTDB taxonomy): Bacteria > Bacillota > Negativicutes > DSM-13327 > DSM-13327 > Pelosinus > Pelosinus propionicus. The sequence goes on from NZ_FOTS01000010.1 coordinate 131,235, forward strand.
ACGTTTGTTATTCTAACCTTTGATCTTTCTCTGTTAATGCAATTATCTTATATGGCTTATTCTTATATTTCAAAATCTCCCTTGCAACCAGTTTTCTAAGGCCCATTTTATCCTCATTCTCAAAAGGAATATGATAAATAACGACTCGTTCCGGCTTCAGACGATCTAAGATGTTCTGCCCTCTACTATTGCTGAGGAATAATGGATTAATAAAAACAGCTGTTACGTTAATTTTATCCATAATAGCTTCAAAATTATTCATCATATAATCGGCATCAGCAGCAAATATATAGTTTTCTTCTTCAATTGTAAGCATGATTGTATAATGTCTAGTATCTTGATATTCTCTCCCCCCCATATGTACGCTCCTAAAACAAGTAAGAGTACAATCTTGGATGAGTTCTTCTTTATACAATTCCCCAAAAGGAGCATAAAATTCTTGAATTTTATTTGTTGAAACCAGGTTTAATAAAGGGCCTTTATCCTCGAATGAATTTGTCTCTTGACTCAATTTCGGCATATAGACTTTTTTTATTTCATTATTCGATATATATTTATCTAAGTACACGGAAGAAAAATGGTCGATATGCCTATGGGTAAAAATTAGATAATTAATATTTTTATATTTACTTGTCGTGCCAAAAACAGCTTTTTGAATTTCACTTACCGGTTGACTAAAAAATGGACTTTCCCCAAAGATACCGTCAACCAGAATGGTACTCTCTCCAACTTTAATAAATACACCTGAGTTGGCGATCAACTCCATTTGAACTTTCATTTTCATTAGCTTCTTCTCCAAAACTCATTTAACTTAATGACCAAGCTACTTCTTATTTACTATATTATTCTTTTTATGATGCACTTGCAACTATTCACACAAAATGGAAAAAAGGAGCTGTCTCAAAATAGGTTTTTAAAACCTATTTGAGATAGCTCTTTCTTTGTATCCCTAACCGAATAGGGTATTTTCTCTTTTTTGCGAATTAAGTGGAGTAAAGTAGGCATAGCAAAGCTAGAGGAGCATTATGCCCCTCATAAATTGCTGTGCCTGCAACCTTTTAGGCGGTCTTTTTTTCGTGTAGCATTTTTCCGCACCGTTGTTGCTGTATTTTGTTATGTAGTTTATTTAAGTTATAGCCCATCGCCAAGAACAAGAATTCAGTCCTAACGCTTTGCTTGCCACGCAGCAAGAATCTTCTAAAT